>DATNPL010000109.1:0-43584 GCA_036703255.1 Coleofasciculaceae cyanobacterium | reverse complement strand
TTTGGTGGTGCCGCGCTTCGCGCGGCACCTCCAAATTTCTATTGGGTTTTATTTAATCCATCAGCGGGGATACTGCTGCATTAGCTCTCGAACCTGCTCGGCATGGTAGGAGCTGCGCGTCAGCGGAGAAGAGACGACCTGAAGGAAGCCTATAGATTCGCCGAACTGACGCCATGCATCAAACTGCTCAGGCGTGACAAACTCCTGAACGCCCAGATGCTTTTGACTGGGCTGAAGATATTGCCCGATCGTCAAAATATCGCAGCTTGCCGATCGCAAATCCTGCATCACCTGCCGCACCTCTTCATCCGTTTCGCCCAAGCCCACCATAATGCCCGATTTGGTATAGGTGGCAGGAGAAATCTGGCGCGTTTGGCGGAGCAGTTCTAGCGATCGCCCATAGTCTCCTTGGGGTCGAACGCGACGGTAGAGGCGAGGAATCGTTTCGGTATTGTGATTTAGCACTTCGGGCTGGGCTTGCAAAATCAGCGCCAAAGCTTCCCAGTTGCCGCACAGATCGGGAATCAAGACTTCGATCGTCGTCTGCGGGGAGGCCGATCGGATGTGCTGGATACATTGGACAAACTGCGAAGCGCCTTCGTCGGGCAAGTCATCGCGGTTGACCGAGGTGATGACCACATGGTTGAGATTCATGCGGCGCACCGCTTCTGCTAACCGCACTGGCTCAGTGGGGTCGAGCGGCTGCGGCTTTTTTTCAAAATCAATGTCACAGTAGGGGCAAGCTCGAGTGCAGGCAGGCCCCATGATCAAAAAAGTGGCGGTGCCATGACTAAAGCATTCCCCGATGTTGGGGCAAGAAGCCTCCTCACAGACGGTGTTAAGCGCCAAGTCTCTGAGGATTTCTTTAACGCTGCCGACTCGTTCCCACTGAGGCGCTTTGACGCGCAGCCATTCTGGTTTAACGACCACGTTGGTACTTTTACGGATAGGTTGTCAGGTTTATCTTAGCAAGCAGAAAGCTCAGCAAGGGGGCGGAGATTGGGGATTATTAGAAAGAGCAGATTAATCGAACGGAGCAGAAGCGGAGTCACATGATGCTGAATCTGATAAACCCTCTCTTGGGGAGCAGCCTGTTTATACCTCACGGGCACTGCTATCTCTGGAATCCAGAGCTGGTAGGATTGCATATTTTTTCAGATGCGCTGATTGCCCTGGCCTACTACTCAATTCCGCTAACGCTGTTTTATTTTGTCCGTCATCGCCCCGATTTGCCGTTCAACTGGATCTTTCTGCTGTTTAGCGTCTTTATTGTTGCCTGTGGCACCACACACCTGATGGAGATCTGGACGCTGTGGTACCCGACCTACTGGCTATTGGGCAGCGTCAAACTCTTGACTGCCGCTGTCTCAGTGGCAACCGCCATTCGTCTGGTGTCGATCGTTCCCAAAGCTCTGGCCTTGCCCAGTGCGTCAGCCCTAGAGGCAGCCAATCGGGCGCTCAAGCAGGAAGTGGCCGAGCGCGAGCGTATCACCCAAGAGCTAATTTGCAGCCGAGATCTGCGGGAAGCCATTTTTAACGAGTCTGCGGATGCTTTGTTTCTCGTAGATGCACAAACGTTGCTTACCCTTGACTGCAATCGTCGAGCGGTAGAGCTGTTTGAAGCCGATGACCAAACCCATTTACTGGGCATCGAAGGGCATGTGCTGCAACGCTATCAGTTTTCGCCCGATGAGATCAGCCAGATTGTTGCCGAAATCCGATCGCAAGGATTTTGGAGTCGAGAAATTGAATATGTCACCTGCCGGGGCAATTTCTTTTGGGGAAATATTGCAGTCAAGCCGATTACCGTAGCCGAATGGCAAATCAACCTGGTGCGGGTCACAGATATTAGCGATCGCAAGCGCAGCGAAGCAGAGCGTCAACAGGCTGAGTTGGCGATGACGCGACTGGCGGCAATCGTCGAATCCTCAGGAGATGCCATTATTGGCAAGTCTCTAGACGGCGTGATTACCAGCTGGAATGCCAGCGCCGAGCGGCTGTTTGGCTATAGGGCAGAGGAAGTCATTGGGCAGCCGATTGCGCTGCTGATTCCTCCCGACTGTGCCGATGAGCTGCCGCACATTTTGGAGCAGATGAAGCAGGGCGAAACCATTGAGCGTTATGAAACTGTGCGGGTACGCAAAGAGGGTCAACGCATCGATGTTTCAGCCACTCTTTCACCGATCAAAGATGCAGCCGGACAGGTGATCGGGGCTTCCAAGATTGCCCGCGACATTAGCCAACGCAAGCAGGCAGAAATGGCGCTGCGAGAAAGTGAAACCCGCTTTCAAACTTTCATGGACAACAGCCCAGCCGCCTCCTGGATTACCGATGCCGAGGGAAAAATCCTCTACCTGAGCCAAACATACTTTCGGATGGTTCAGATTTCAGACTCTGCGATTGGCCAGAGCATCTTTGACCTATTTGAGCGAGAGATTGCTGAGGAGTTTTATCGCAACAATCAACAGGTGCTTGAAACCGGGCGATCGATATCTGCCATCGAAGTTGCGCCACGACTTGATGGCACCCTGGGTAAGTTTCTGGTGTATAAATTTCCGATTAGCGAGCAGTCTGGGCAGGTTGTCGTAGGAGCGGTCGCGGTTGACATTACAGAGCAAGAACAGGTCAAAGAACAGCTGCGATCGCTCAATGAACGCCTGCAATATTTGCTGAAAAACGCCCCGGTAGTCATCTTTAGCTGCAAGGCAGAGGGGGACTATGGAGCCACCTCTTTGAGTGAAAACATCCGAACCATTTTAGGGTATGCGCCGCAAGATTTTTTGGCAGATGCTAGCTTCTGGACAACCCACATTCACCCAGACGATCGCGATCGCGTTTTTGCCGATATCCCTCAAATTTTTGTCACCGGACACCATGCCCATGAATATCGCTTTCTGCATGCCGATGGCCGCTACCGCTGGGTGTATAACCAACTCCAGCTCATGCGCGATGGGGCGGGCAATCCGGTTGAGATGATTGGCTATTTGGTGGATATCAGCGATCGCAAGCAGGCCGAGCAGGCGCTACTCGAACGAGAGGCTTTTTTGCGGGCGATCGGGGACAACATTCCCAATGGCTACCTCTATCAGGTCATCCGCGAACCGGAGGGTGCCTACCGCTACACCTATGTCAGCGCTGGCCTAGAGCGAGTCAGCGGACTCAAGCCAGAAGCCGTTTTGGCAGATGCGAGTCTCATGTTTAATCTCGTAGTTCCAGAAGATCTTCCTGCCCTCCTTCAAGCCGCAGAAGTTTCAGCGCAGAACCTGTCTGTGTTTAATATTCAGGTGCGGGAACAGTTGGCAAACGGTGAGATTCACTGGTTGCAGTTGTGTTCGACGCCCCGGCAATTGGCCGATGGACAGGTAATCTGGGATGGCATTCGGCTAGACATTAACGACCTGAAGCAAACTGAGGAAAACCTTCGCTTAAGCGAAGCCAGAAATCTGGCTATGCTGGCTGCCATTCCTGATTTGCTGCTAAGGATCAGACGGGATGGCTCTTGCCTAGATTTCATCGCCCCCGCCCATTCCCAGGCGAGTTCCTTTATTCCCATTCATACCCACATCTCGGAAGTGCTACCTCCCCATTTGCTTCAGCATCAGATGGCGCGAATTGACCAGGCTCTGGCGACCGGAGAATTGCAGATCTGGGAACACCAACTGATCAAAAACGGAGAGCTACAGGACGAAGAGATCCGTTTAATTCCCTGCGGAGCCGATGAAGTTTTGCTGATTGTGCGAGATATTAGCGATCGCAAACGCACCGAAGAAACCCTCCGTCGCTATGAGCGCATTGTCTCGGCCACCACAGATGCCATCTTGCTGCTCGATCGCAATTACAGGTATCAGGTGGTCAATCAAGCCTATCTCAACTGGTATGGCAAGCGGCAAGATGAAGTCATTGGCTATCCCATCAGCACGCTGCTTCCCCAATCGCTGTTTGAGCAGGAGATCAAGCCCCGCTTAGACCTATGCCTCACGGGACAGGCAATCCAATACGAAATGTGGGTTAACTATCCCATTCTGGGGCCACAATTCTTGAGCATTACTTACGATCCTTACTTTGATGCCCAGCAAACCCCAGCAGGGGTCGTCGTCAGTCTGCGAAATATCACCCGACTCAAGCAGACTGAAATGGAGCTAGAGCTTCAAGGACTCATTGTTAGCAACATTGCCGAAGGGGTCTGCATGGTGCGGATCGATGACGGTGTTATTGTCTATGCCAATCCGAAGTTTGAGCGCATATTTGGCTATGAGCCAGGAGAACTCAAAGGTCGCCATGTGTCAATCATTAATTACGCCGATGAGCAAGTGAGTGCCGAAGAGATTCACCACGAGATTGAGACAGCCGTGACTCAGCAGGGTGAAGCGACCTATGAGGTATACAATGTCAAAAAAGATGGTACTCCCATCTGGTGTCGGGCAACCACGTCGATTTTCCAGCATTCTGAGCATGGCACCGTGCTGGTGGCGGTGCAGCAAGACATTACAGAGCAGAAGCGAGCGGCTGAGCAAATTAGGGTGTCATTGCGAGAGAAAGAAGTCTTACTGAAGGAAATTCATCACCGCGTTAAGAATAATTTAGGCATTGTCGATGGGCTGCTGCAAATGCAGTCTAGGCGATCGTCCTATCCAGAGGTCGTAACGACCTTAAAAGAGAGCCAGAACCGGATTGCATCGATCGCGCTGGTTCACGAAAAGCTATACGGCTCTGAAGATTTGGCCAACATCGACTTTGCGCAATACATTGCCGATCTGACGGCTCACCTGTTCGACTCTTACAACACCCACGCCAATCAGATCACGCTGACGACTCAGATCGAACCCGTTGCCCTGGATATTGATACGGCTGTCCCCTGCGGCTTAATCATTAATGAATTAGTGTCTAACGCGCTGAAATATGCCTTCAATGCCCAAATCGGTGAAATTCAGGTGATATTTCAGCAAAATCCAGATCATATGGCTCTAATTGTGCGAGATAATGGAGTTGGGCTTCCTCAAGACTTTGACCTCAAGCAAACAAAAACCTTGGGTATGACCTTGGTAAAAGGGTTGGTCAAACAGCTGAAAGGAACGCTAGACGTGGATACTCAACAGGGGACTACATTTACCATCAACCTCAACCGATAGCCTAAACAGAGCTTAATCCAGTGGAAATGAATCGCGAACCTTCACCCAGCACGACTCTCCCTCCCAAACCCCAGATCTTGATCGTCGAAGATGATTTCATTATTGCGGCCAACTTGCAGGAAAACCTGGAATCTTTAGGCTACGACGTGATCGATAGGCTCGATTCAGCAGAAGCGGCCATCCAGCAGGCAGCAAAGCTCCGCCCCGACGTTGTGCTGATGGATATCCGACTTCAAGGTGAATTAGACGGCATTCAGGCCGCCGAGTTTATTTGGGATCAGCTGCAAATTCCGCTGATCTACGTGACTGGCCATTCTGACCGAAGTACCCTGGCGCGGGCGCGAAAGACCTATCCCTTTGGCTATATCCTCAAACCAGTGAAAGGGCCAGAACTCCAAGTTGCGATCGCCAGAGCTTGGACTGTGGCAAAAAAGCTAAAAGCTATGGATGAAAATCCTTTAACGCCTCTCTCCTCTCCTTTAGCGTGACCCAAATCTTAGTTGTAGAAGACGAATACATCATTGCAGCTAACTTACAAGAAAACTTGGAGTCACTGGGCTATAGCGTCTTAGATGTTGCCGATTCGGCCGCAGAAGCGATCGACAAAGCCATAGCGCTAAAGCCCGATATCGTGCTGATGGATATTCGGCTTCAGGGCGAAAGAGATGGCATTCATGCTGCCGAGCAGATTTGGAACCTGCTGCAAATTCCAGTCATTTACCTCACGGGTCATTCTGATAAAAACACGCTCGATCGAGCCAAGATCACGTTTCCCTTTGGCTACATTCTCAAACCTGTGAAAAAGCAAGAGCTTTATGTGGCGATCGAAACAGCCCTGAACCGCTACGAACGGGAGCAGTTTCTCAGCACCGTTTTGCAGCGCATGGGCGATGGCGTGATTGTAGTTGATCGGCAAAGTCGGATTAAATACCTGAATCAAGTCGCTGAACTGCTCACTGGGTGGCAACAACAGGAGGCCATCGATCAAAATCTCATGTCTGTCTTTAATCTCGTCGATGAAGAGACAGGGCAACCGCTTGAGAATCCTGTCACTACAGCCTTTCAGCAGAGCGGCATCTTTCATTTGCGTTACCGGGTGGTGCTCATCACCAAAGAGGGGGCAACCCTGCCGATATGCGATAGCGTCGCCTGCCTCACGAACAACAAAGGCGACCTGACCGGAGCAGTACTCGTTTTTCGGGATGATACCCAACGCCAGCTTCAGGAAAAGCACAATTTGGCGCTCCAACGCACCCAACTCATAGAGCGTCAGATGCAGGAAATGCAGCGTCTGAGTCAGCTTAAGGATGATTTTTTAAGTACGGTTTCCCATGAGCTGCGAACGCCGCTGGCAGCGATCAAAATGGCTATTCAGATGTTAGAAATCAGCTTAGATCGTCGGACATCCGCTCCGCTAGAATCCTCTGGGGCAACATCCCCTAATGCAAACGCGCAGCAGGTAGAACAATACCTAAAGATTTTGCGCGAACAGTGCGAGCAAGAATTGAACCTCATCAATGACTTACTCGACTTGCAATATTTAGGGGCAGAAGAAACCCCGATTGCTCTAATGCCTATCGATTTAACGGAATGGGTGCCCCATATTGCAGATGTCTTTCAAGCCCAAGCCCAACAAAGGCAACAGCATCTGCAAGTGCTCCTGTCACCCAATCTGCCCCTACTCGTCTCAGACTTGTCCCTCTTCACGCGCATTGTGAAAGAACTTCTGACTAACGCCTGCAAATATACCCCACCCGGAGAAGCGATTACGGTGAGTGCCCATCCTCTGCCCGAAAAGCTACAGCTAAGGGTCAGCAATTCGGGCGTCGAGATAGCAGAGGCAGAGCTAGCTCGGGTTTTTGACAAGTTTTACCGGATTCCGACGAGCGATCGCTGGAACCAGGGCGGAACCGGATTGGGTCTGGCGCTGATCCAAAAGTTGGTGATGTACTTGGGGGGTCGCATTTGGGCTGAAAGCAGCAGTGAACAAGTCCATATCATCGTTGAATTGCCGATTTTGCCTCCCGATACCGTAGCCGCAAAAGGTGCCGAATGAATCCCTATGTCTTGTTAAGCCAGACCCAGCAGCAACGGGTCAGCGATGGCGTGGTTGCCCCTATCCTCAGCAATTGCGAGGCTGCCACGCGTCAATTGGTGCTGATCATGCCGCAGCTTGGAGATTTTGACAGTTTAGAATATGCCTGGTGGTTGCAGCGTGAAAGCGATCGCCTCCAGACTCAAGGCGTTGCTGTCCGAGCCGTTGGCATTGGCGATCGGGCTTCTGGACAGCAATTTTGCGCTTACACAGGCTTTCCGTCTGACTGTTTGTTTGTAGACCCGATCGCAGATCTGCACCAAAAGCTAAATCTGTACCCAGGGCTATCGCTCAAGCTCCCCGTTCTGTCAGTGGGTCAAAATGCTTGGCTCAACCTCATGCTCATGTGCGCTGGGCTGGGCAGCCCTGGAACTTTGGCTGAAGTGCTGCGAGGCTATCGGGGCGATCGCCAAGCGCCTCAGCTCATTGCCGATGAAGAAACCATTCAGGCAACCCCGCTGCCGCCTCTCAAGGGTTCGTTCTTTCAGTGGGCCGGAGGCAAGGGCTTTCAGCGCCCGTTTGAGCTAGCAACTTTGCGCTTGCGAAACATGACGGAAGTCTTGAGCCATTGGAAAACCTATGTACCCAACTCAGCCTACCTGACTCAACGCGGAGCCACCTTTTTGTTTGATGCCCAAGGAAATTTGTTATATCAACATTACGACAAAGGCATCCTGGGCTTTGCAGCTAACATGAGTCACCCTCTTTCATTTCTATAGCCTCAGTAGATCGCAAATTAGGGTTTTGTGGCGCGCTCCGCGCCTTTGAAATCCAGCTTCTAGAAAAAATAGGAGGACTTTGCGATCTGCTGAGCCTGCTTGGGCTTGTCATACCTGTAGGTCAGATGTCTTTACAAGACAGGGCATTTTGTGGGCGCTATTCTTAACATCTGTGAGTATAGCGATATCTCATGTAGAAAGTTAATTTAGTAGGAAATAGAAACGGTTAAACATCAGAGCATTCTGGTCGTCCGCTGCAAAAATTCTCTGCCTCAAAATCAAGGAGAGCTATGACATCAACGACATCAATCTCATTTTTAGGCGTTGTCCCTATAGTCGGTAATGTTTATGACGGTGAGGAAAATCAGAATGATGAGAATAAGAACATTAGCGCCATTGAAGTTGTTGATGATCTTCTGATTATGGGCGCAGATGAGGGACGAACGATTAAGGTTCTGAAATATGATGGCAAAGCCTATAAGGTTGAACAGAGTATTTCACTCAGTAGTGGTGAGGCGATCGACAATGATGACGGAGAAGTTGATATTGAAGGGATAGCTCATGAAAACGGTAATGTGTATGTTGTGGGTTCTCATTCATGCAAAAGAGTGGAGGTAAAACCAGAAGAGTCTTACGATCGCAATCGAAAAGCGCTCAAAAAAATCAAGACGGAGTCACGACGAGATTACTTGTTTCGCCTTCACTTAGATGCAACTTCTAACACCGAACATACTAGTTTGCAACCTATTATTGATAGCAAAAAAGTATTGAAGCTCTTTAGTCAAATACCCAGCAAAGAGAATGGAATTGATATTGAGGGTATAGCCGTTTACAAGGAACGGCTGTACGTTGGCTTTCGGGGTCCCGTACTTCGGGGAAACTGGGTGCCTGTACTCAAGTGCAAGTTTGCAAACCCCATTACTGAGGCTGATCTAATATTCGTAAATCTGGGCGGGCGCGGCGTTCGGGATATCATCAGGGTTGACAATGGCTTCCTGATTTTGGCTGGCCCGGTTGGAGACGGATCGGATTCATACCAAGTCTATTTCTGGAATGGTGAAGACTGTATACCGGGTGAACGTGCATCAGGTCAGGTCGGGCAGATCGAATTTCTAGGCGAGATTCCAGCCTATGAAAATATGAAGGCTGAAGGTATTGCCCTCATCAAAGAGAGAAAGTCAGACTATGAAGTGGTGGTTGTCTTTGATGGAGTGGAGAATGGTGCGCCAGTTCGTCTTAAAATTGCCAAGCCATAAGTTAAATCAGCTCCGGTTAAATAACCGAATGCTGTGAGAAGAAAGTCTGCACGCTCGTCAACTATTTGATAACGACCCATAATGACGACCCATAATGATTGCAATCATGGGGTGATGGGTGAGCAGACTGACATATCTCGCCCTTTTGCCTTTGCCTGATATAGCGCTTGATCAGCTTGCCTGATCACATCCTGAATGGATTGACCCATTTTGGGAATCTGGCTAGCAATACCCAGGCTGATCGTGACGTAGGGATGATTGACTTGCGTACCCTTACTCGGAATTTGCAAATCTTTAACAGCATCGCGAATTTTCTCAGCAATTTTAACAGCTCTATCTTGATCGGTGTCTGGTAAAATTACGGCAAACTCTTCTCCACCATAACGGGCGAGCACATCCGAGGAACGCTTTAAGACAGATTGGGCGGCTTGCGTAACTTCGATCAGGCATTGATCTCCTGCCAAGTGCCCGTAGCAATCGTTGTAAGTTTTAAAATAATCAATATCAAATAAGATGAGGGATAGATATTTTTCGGCGCGCAGCGATCGCTTCCACTCACTTTTGAGCGACTGATCAAAAAATCGGCGATTTGCGATTTGCGTTAAAGAATCGAGGTTGCTTAACTCTTCTAACTTTTCATTCGCTTGTTGAAGAGCCTGAAGGGCTTGGTCTAGCTGCTGAGCCTTAGAGTCAGATTGGGAGAGCAGATCTGCATGGCGTAAGGCAACGCTGAACTGAGCCGCTAATTGTTTAATAAAGGCGATTTCAGTGGGTTTCCAAATGCGAGGGCGATCGCACTGATGGACGCAGAGTAGCCCCCATAGGGTGTTCCCCTTCATAACAGGTACTACAACTTGCGCTTTAACCTGAAAATTTTTCAGCAAGTCTAGATGGCATTTCTTTAGCCCCGCTTGGGAGATATCTGAGAGAACCTGCACCTGTCCCTCCCGATACCGAGTCGCATACTGAGCGCCAAAGCAGTGGTCAACCACTTTAATGGCGATCGCGGAGTCGTATTCTGGCAATACATTCTCAGAAACAAACTCCCCAGAGGTATAGTGGGAGTCGGCATCAAATTGAAAAATGCCAACGCGATCGGTATGCAGCGCTTTACGCACCTCACGGGCTGTTGTTTTGAACAGTGTTTTGAGATCAAGCGACTCGCGAATTTCAACGATCAAATTAAATAAAATTTCTTGCTGCTCATTGATCAGCCGCAGATCCTCAGCCCTTCGTTCGGTTTTTGCCATAAACTCAGCTTGCTTAACGGCAAAGCCGAGCTGATTTGCCACCTGCGATAAAAACTGAATTTCTTGATGTTGCCATTGGTGAGGCTGTGAATGCTGATAGGCTGCCAGCACTCCCCAAAGCTTTTGTCCAATAAAAATGGGTACTGTGGCATAGGCTCGAATGTGAAATTGCTCTAGAACGTCTAGATGACATTGCGACAGCCCTTCGGTGTGAACATCAGACACTATCAAGCACTCATTAGAGCGATATCGGCCACCCTGATGCTCTTGCAAGTATGAATCATTCCAGATAGTATTTTGCCCTAGCGCGCCGAAATCCCAGCCGGGTTCAGCAAATTCAAAATCTTCGACGAACTCGCCCCCCCAGTCATCAAAAAAACGGTAGACGGCAATTCGCTCAACGCGCAACAGCTTGCAGGTTTCTTTCGTCGTGGTGCGAAAAATCATATCTAGATCCAGAGATGCCCGAATCTTGCTAATCACCCGATAGAGCGCTTTTTGCTGGGCATCAATGGTTTTAAGCTGGCAGTGTCTATCTTGCAACTGAGCTTCTAGCTGCTCGATACTGGGAATTCCCCCCATACGGCAGGCCAAGTTGGCAATTAACTTTGCCACGGGCTGTAAGAAACCCCTCAACTTTCTGTAGAGCATACGATCGGAAACCAGTGCTCATATGAGCTATAGGGTGATGGACGCTTGTGCTGTTGAGCAGGCATGGGGGTGATTGCCTGAACTGTAGTGAGCAATCTATGAAGAAGTAATGTACAGCACTTTACATAACCACTCATACGTAATTCTGCCCGTTAGTTTCCTATGACCACCGCTGTGGGTCAAGCAAAAGTCGTAGGTCTTACAGTCAATTTAGTCTCTGGCTGCAAAATAGACAGTTGACCTTGCGACCGGACGCGAGGCAATGCCTTGTTGAGGTCTGTTTGAAATTTGTTTGAGATCTGCGAAGGGGCGATCGCGCTGTCTGCGGAATTGAGTCTTGATATTTCGCGATTTCAATTAGCTGCCAACGGCTAAAAATGAGACAGTATCGCCAGAAAAGCGCCTATGTCGTTAACGGTTGAAAGCGTAATCTACTCAGACGATGTCTTGGGGTTCTCCGCGATCGGCTAAGCCTAGAGGTCGCCTTGGGGTTGAAAGTAGTGTTTGTTCAACCCTAGTTCGAATATCCTTGTGTTCAAAAGCCTAGCTTGAGTAATGGGATGGCCTCACGATGGGCAGAATGAGAGAAGTTGATCTTATGGAATCACCCTTCATCCCCAAAGATTGCTCCGTTGGCTATCAAAGCCTCAAAGACTGAATGACTCTAACCATTGACCATCGCCATCTTCAGAGCCTCTATGACATCTCCTGACTGTACTGTGACACCCCCCAACTGTACTGTTCTGGTCGTCAGTGATACAAGTGTCAAGGCTCGTTCACTTCAGAGGCTGCTGGAGCAGAACGACAAGTTTTTGGGGCGAGTGCTGACCCGACGCTATGACGAACCAATTCTAGAGCTATGCCACGCCGACGTGATTCATCTGATTCTCTTAGATGCTGACCAGCCTGAGTTGCCAGAATTTGCTCTGTCAAAGCAGCTTATAGAGCAGCTTAAATCTCAGCTAGGCGATCGCTGTCCGCCGATCATTGCGATCGGCCAAAACGATGCTGACATGGCGGCGCAGGCTTTTAAGGCGGGGGCGATCGACTATTGGGTGCGGGAGCGAATTACCCCAGATCGCTTGCACCAAGCTCTAGACCCTAAACCCTGGCCTAGCCATCCGGTTCAGCCGCACCAGACCGCTGAATTGGATGCCTTTCGGGTGACGCTGTTTGAGGCTCTGCGATCGCTGGCTGATCCCGTCGAGATTCAAGTCACGGCTAGCCGCATCCTCGGCGAATATCTCAATGCCAACCGCGTCGCGTACTTTGAGTGCCGCAATGATGCTTACCATGCCGAACGGGATTACGTCAACGGCGTTGACCCCGTTGCGGGCTGCTACCCCGTCACCGGGTTTGGTCTGGCTATCTTTACCGAGTTCTGCGCAGGTCGAACGGTGGCTGTGGCCGATGTCAGCACCGATCCCCAGCTCTCGACCGCCGAACGCGCCACCTACGCAGCGGTTCAAGTTGCCGCTCACATGGGGGTGCCGCTGGTCAAAGATGGCGATTTTGTGGCGGGTTTAGCCGTTCACTCCTCAACGCCCCGCATCTGGACTCAGGCTGAGGTGAAACTGGCGGAAGAAACCGCTGAACGCACCTGGGCTGCGGTCGAACGAGCTAAGGCAGAAGCGGCCATTGAGGCTGAATTGAAAGATACCCAACGCCTGCATCGCCTCAGCACCCTGTTAATGACTGAAGTTGATATTCAGGTGCTCTATGCCGAAATTCTGGCCGTTGCCATCGAATTTATGGGGGCAGATGCTGGGACGCTGCAAATTCTAGATTCGGAGACTCAAGATTTAATCATACTGGCCGCTGCGGGGCTTAACCCAACCCTGATCGATTACGCTCATCGGGTAAACGCCCGTGCCCATGCCCCCTGTGGCGAGGTTCTAGCGGCCAAAAAACGTGCGCTCCTAGACTTTGCCGACACCGCCAACGATCCGCACGGTTTCGTTCAGATCTATCGAGACGCAGGCTTTCGCTCAGCCCAGTTGACCCCGCTGATCACCCGATCGGGTCAGCCGCTGGGTCTGGTATCGACCTACTGGCGCACACGCTATCACCCTGGCGATCGCACACTCCGGTTCCTCGATTTGCTGGCGCGTCAGGCCGCTGACCTGCTTGAACATCACCATAACGAAGCTGCCCTGCACCAGTCAGAAGAAAAATATCGCACCCTGTTCCAAAACATCGATCAGGGGTTTTGTCTGCTTGGGATGATCTTTGACGAGCAGGGTCAGGCAGTAGATTTTCGGTATTTAGAAACCAACCCGGCGTTTGTGAAACATGCAGGCCAGCCTATGGTAGGCAAACGCATTCGTGAGGTGGTGCCTAACTTCGAGCAGATCTGGATCGACACCTATGGACAGGTCGCTCTGACGGGCGATCCGGTGCGGTTAGAGCATAGTGTCGAAGGGTTAGGGGATCAATGGTTCGAGACATACGCCTTTCGCTATGGCGGCGAAGGAAGTCGCATCGTCGCCGTCCTCTTTACCAACATCACCAATCGCAGGCAAGCCGAACTGGCGCTGAGAGAAAGTGAAGGGCAGTTTCGTCTGCTGTCGGAAGTGAGTCCAGTGGGGATTTTTCGCAATGACATCCACGGGCAATGCACCTATGCCAATGCCAAAACCCTCGAAATTACCGGACTCTCTCTAGAAGAAAATCTAGGCGGAGGCTGGGGAAAATACATACACCCAGACGATCGCGACTGGATGTATGCCGCTTGGTTAGAATTTGTAGCGCAAACTCGGCAGGGTCAGCCAGCGACCTATCAAGTTGAGCATCGATACCGCTATCAAGATGGCACCCTGCGGTGGGGATTGGGTCAAGCGGTGCCCGAGTACAATGCCCAGGGCGAACTGGTTGGGTTTATTGGCACCGTCACCGACATCACCGAACGCAAACAGGCTCAAGAAGACCTAACGCGGGAGCTAAACCGCAGTAGAGCGCTTCTGGAAGCCTCTTCCGATGGCATTGTAGTGTTAAATCGGCAGGGTCATGTGGTCGAGGCCAACGAAAGCTATGCCCGTATGCTGGGGCGGACTTTAGAAGAAACGCTGACGCTGCATGTTAGTGACTGGGATGCCCGATGGACTCCAGAAGAACTCGAACAAATCGTGATTTCACAGCAGTATGTGGGCAGCACCTTTGAGTCTGTTCATCGTCGCAAGGATGGTTCTACCTACGATGTTGAAATCACCGTCAGCGCTGTTGACACAGAAGATGAGTTTTTGCAGCTCTGCATTTGTCGAGACATTAGCGATCGCAAACGCAGTGAAACCGAACGCAAGCGCCGCGAAGCAAATACGGCTTTTCTGACAGAAATCACGGCCGATCTCTCCCGGCTTTCCGCTGCGGGTGAGATTATGCAAACCATTAGTGCAAAAATTGGAGCCTATTTACAGCTTTCCGCCTGCGCATTTGTCGAGCTAGATCTCGTCGCGAATGAAGCGACCATCACCTACGATTGGCATGTAGAGAGCGGACTGAACTTAGCTGGAGTTTATCGCCTTATAGACTTCTTGACCCCAGACTTTCTGCTCGACATCCGCAACGGAGAACCCTTCGTCGTGTGCAATACGGCAACCGATCCGCGCACCCATGCCGAAAATTATGCCAGCCTCAACATCCAGTCCTTCTTCACCGTGTCGTTTCATCAAAATGGGCAACTAAGGTCTTTATTGGCTATCTACGATGCTGTTCCCCGCCAGTGGCGAGCCGATGAAATCGAACTCGCAGGGGAGTTGGCCAATCAGATTTTTCCGCGACTGGAACGCGCCCGCTCTGAGGCTGCCCTGCAACGCTACAACGAAGCCTTAGAAGCACGAGTGGCCGATCGCACCGCTGAACTTTCCCAAAGCTTGGCGGCCTTGCGACAATCTGAAGAACGACTGCACCACTTGGCTCACCACGATCCGCTAACCGGATTACCCAATCGACTCTGGCTCAACCTTCGCCTACAGCAAAGCATTCAGCAGGCAATCCAGCAGCAGACCAAACTAGCCGTCGTCTTTATCGATCTGGATCGTTTTAAGCACATCAACGATAGCCTGGGGCATCGAGCCGGGGATAGCTTACTCCAGCAGTTGGCTTATCGCCTCCGCCAAGCCCTGCGGGCTAAAGACAGCATCGCGCGCATCAGTGGCGATGAGTTTGTCGTCGTGCTAGAAGATGTCAAAGATATTTCCCATATTGGCAGTGCTATATCCAGGCTGATGACGGTTTTTGAATCTTCCTTCAGACTTGAAGAGCAGACCGTTCACATGACTTCCAGCATTGGCATTAGCCTGTTCCCCGACGACAGTAGCGAAGCGGCAACGCTGTTGCGCTATGCCGACACGGCGATGTACGAAGCCAAAGAAGAAGGCCGCAATACTTATCGGTTTTATGCCGAAGAAATGACCGCCACGGCGTTTGAGCATGTCTTGTTTGGCAATGCGCTGCGCAGCGCCCTCCAGCAGCAAGAGCTGCGCCTGGTGTATCAGCCCCAAATCAACCTACAGTCGCAGCGGTGGGTGGGGTTAGAAGTGCTGTTGCGCTGGCAACATCCAGATCTGGGGGTGATTTCGCCCGCTCAGTTTATCCCCATTGCTGAGCAAAGCGGCCTGATCCACGAGATTGGCACCTGGGTGCTCCAGTCGGCCTGTTGTCAGGCTAAGACCTGGCTCGACAGCGGTTTAGAATTTGGCCGCATTGCGGTCAATGTCGCGGCTTCACAGCTCAACCACGAAAACTTTGTGCAGGTGATCGAGGATGTGCTGAAACAAAGTGGTTTGCCACCCTGCTACCTGGAGCTGGAAGTGACGGAACGCTTGGTGATGCAGCACACTGAGGCCAAAATTCAGCAGTTGAAACAGCTACGACAGCTCGGCATCCAAATTGCGATCGATGATTTTGGCACAGGCTATTCCTCTCTCAGCTACCTCAAACTGCTGCCCATCGATAAGCTCAAAATTGACAAGTCTTTTGTGCGAGATATTCCCTACGATGCCAATGATATGGCGATCGCCGCTGCGGTCATTGCCCTGGGGCAGGCGCTGGGTATGACCATTATTGCCGAGGGGGTTGAAAACGCAGCCCAGATGACTTTCTTGAAGCTCAAGGGCTGTCACGAAGCCCAGGGATATCTTTACAGCCGACCGCTAACTCCGGATGCTGTACTAGATTTCTGGAGAAACTCCCCGTCCTATCGTCGGGCTAGGGTTGACGACAGGGCAGGTTATTCGTAGACAAAGATGGGGTTGACGTTCGCCAGACAACGGCTATCGGGTGGCTGGTTGGGGTCGGATAGGAAGTTGAGGGCGATCGCCGCGACACATTGCCCTGCTGGCGTTTCGGCGGGGGCAAAGAACGACCCATGCCCAACCCCCGGAAAGGTATACACATAGGCCGTTTCAAAATTGCTGGCTACCCTTTCACCATAGATTTGGGGGGTAACGGGGTCATAGCTGCCGTTCAGCACTAGCACAGGAATGTCGGTGTTGTCGTAGGCAAAGGGTTTCTCTGACTCGACCTGAAGAATCTTGCAGAAGCGATCGACGCTAGCGCTCTCGCTCAACCCTACTGGAATAAGTTGCTCATAGGGGGCAGGAAACAACGTTGCAGCCTCCGTCTGCACTGAGTTGGACCGAGCGCAGAGTACGGTGTGATACATACCCTTTGCGCCTGATGCCTCTAGGCTGCTAGCCAGATCTTCCATCAGCCAGCTAAAGTCACCCTCTGCGGCTTGGTAAATGTTCTTGGGCAGCGTGGGGGCATTGCCGCTACTGGCGATGTATGGCTCAAAGGTCAACAAAAATTCGTCACGATCAATCGTGGTTTCCACCTGGGTCTGAGTGGTGGGAGCGGTCAGCGTCAGGGGCACGGGGTCTTGATGTAGGCGATCTAGCAATGCCAGGAAGGTGCTTTCTAGGTTAGGATAGGCTGTATTGCACTGGGCATCGGCGGCGCAGGCAGCAAACACATTGCGCAGTGCCCCGCTCAAGGTGTAAGTACTGGCCAAGTTAAAGTCAACATCGGTGGTCACCACCCCATCTAGAATCACGCTGCGCAGTTGTGCCTGGTGCGATTCGGCTTGTTCAATTACGTACTGTCCTAGCAGCGTCCCGTAGGAAACTCCATAGAAGTTGAACTGCTCGTAGCCCAGCACTTGGGCAACAGCATATATATCCGCCGCGTTTTCTGAAGTATTGAAGGCGTTGGGGTTGATGCCTGCCGCTAGACTACGATCGCGGCAGGCCACCATCCACTGGGTATCGGTCGGCGCAATTTCGTCACGAGCCACGGCCAGGTTGTAAGCGGTTTGCTCAGGGCAGGCAAAGAAGGGGCGCGACAACTCAGTCCCCCGCTGTTCGACAAATACTAAATCCCGCCCCTGCAACATCCTGGGCAAAATCGGCAGCAGAGCCACGCCCTTGGTGGCAAACAGGCCAATGGTGGTATTGCCGGGGCCGCCCTGCTCAATAAACAAGGGGTCAGAAGCGGGAGCGTCACCAATACTGCGGGTTCTGACGACGGCCACCTGAATAGTCGGGCCATCAGGATCGCTGTGGCGTTCGGGTACAGTCACGTAACCGCAGTCCGACAAGGCCGATACGAGGGGCATCAGGCCAAAGGTGGCGCAGTCGGCGGGTTCCCAGGCAGGGTTGGTAATGCTGGCTGTCGCAGAGTGCGGGATGGCGATCGCCACAGCGGTCAGGGCAGTGAGGCTCAAAAAATGAGCAGCATAGTGATTCATGCGTGTGTTTGGATAGAGTAGGTTGAGTAAAACCCAACGCTGGAAAGGTTTTGCTGGGTCATGCCTTCGTTCACCAACCCATGCAAAGTTTCGGTGCGTCGTCGCCCCATGTGACGTGCCCGAGGTCGATCGCTACTCAGCGGGGGGCAGCACAAAGTTGGGGAATAGCTCAGCGGTGCAGCTCGTATCGGGGGTGCGATCGGGATCATTCACAAAGGCCACACCGATATCTTTGGCGCACTGGGAGGCGACGATCGCCCCGTGGCCCGTGCTGGAAAACTCCACAAAAGTGCCGTTGCGCAGCCCTTCCATCACCCCGATGCCCATTTCGGTGTTGGTTTGCACATCGTAGCGGCCTTGCAGCACCAGGGTGGGGATGCTGCTGTTGATCGGGGCATGCTCGCTAGCCGGGGCCACCTCTACGGGCCAGAAGGAACAGAGGTTGTAGGCTTGCTGGGCGGCATTTACCCGACCCGCACCGAGCTGGGGCATCAGCAGGGTCTCGTAGTTGATTTGGGTTTGGGCCGGGTCGCTAAAGAGCACCAGCTCGCGGCAGTCTAAACTGCGAAACATGCCTGTGGTGATGTCGGCATCGACCGGGGAGAAGGAGTCGGTGAGAGCCGACACCACATCGTACACGTGGCGCACCTCGACCTCAGACATAGCCTGGACGGCGGCAGTGAGGGTAGCGGCGGTGTCGCCCTCAAATTCTTCTGCCACAAAGGCGAGCAGGGTCTCCCGATTGCGGGGCGTCTCGGTATAGCCCACCCCCAAGAGGTTGACTAACAGCAGCACCCCCTCCGATTCGGGCAGGGTGTTGGCAACAGCCTGGATCTGCTGTACCCAGCGACTGGCGGGGCGGCTGGTTTCGGCGGCGGTCGCCCTGGCCCGCAGAATATCCTCTGCCTTGGCCTCAAAATCGCGCGCTTGTAGGCGATAGGTCTCTGGCGAAGCTTCAAAGGTCTGTGAGTTGGCTTCGCTGCTAGACAGCGCCCCGGTAATCACCCCGGCAAAGGTGGTGGTGATACCCTGCTCCAGCTCTTGGACAATCAGCGGCACGTAGGGGGCTATCTGGCCGGGGTAGTTGTTCATCAGTGTGATCAGCGTGGCAAACTCGGCGGCGGAGACGCGCTCAATGGGGGTGGCTAGTGGCCTCAGGGGGGTGATTGGTTCGGCCAGGGGTAGAGGAGCTTGATCGAGCTGGTTGAGCAGGGCGACGGTGCGCTCCGTCAGGTTGGGGTAGGCAGCCCCGCAGGTGGCATTGGCCTCGCAATCTTCCACCAGGTTGAGGAAGCTGACTTCTAAGTCGCGGACAATCGCTTCATACTTGTTGGCCTGCACAGGCACGGTGGAGTCGAGCACCGCGCTGCGTACCCGGTCGGGGTGGTTGGCCATAATCCGCTGGGCCAGGTAGGTGCCGTAGGAAATGCCGTAGAGGTTGATCGGGCCGTAGCCCAAGGCGGCGGTCAGGTTCACCACATCCTGGGCGCTGTTGGGGGTGTTGTAGTTGCTCAGGTCGTTGCCCTGGTTTTCTAAAATGCGGGCACAGAGGTCGAAGGCGGTATAAATATCGATGGCGTCGTCAATGGCGTTGGGAAAGCGCGATCGCATTTGCTCCCGCAGCGGATCGAGAGTGCCCGCGTACTGGCTATCGGGATCTAAAAGCACCTTGGTGGTGACCAGCACCACCGGGGCACAGCCCAGCCGATTAGAGAATTGGGTGCCCCGCTGGTCGAGCACAATGATGTCGCGGGTTTGGCGCTGAGATGCGTAGATTTTTGCCCGCGTTTCTAGCGCGCCCGATGCCAGGGTGCTGCCCCCCGGCCCGCCGCGCAGATCCATTATTGGGTCTGGTGCGGGGGAGAGGCTGCGGCTGTGCAGCACGGCATAGGTGAGGTCAATCTGGCGACCGTTCGGCTCAGTGTAGTTTTCGGGCACGGTGAAGACGCCGCAGGTGATGGTTTTGCCCTCAATTTCGTCGGGGGGCAGCACCGTGGGGCAGGGGATAACCGTGAGAGGGTTGCGGGGGGTTTGGGCGATCGCGCGGGGCTGGATCGATAGGCAGGCCGCGATTCCCGTAGAAATCGATGCTAATGCCATCAGAGCTATAGAAAAATTTCGCTGCATAAATTTTATAGAAGGTGTGGACAAAAGCTATGGAGAGCACATCGGCAAGGCTGATAAGGCCAGCACATCAATCAAGTAAATCAAGTAAATCAATCAAATCAATCAAGTAAAAAGGTAAGAAACGTTGCGTCGCCTGTTTCACGGTATCCGGCCAGCAAAACACCGGACATGGCTGCACCATCCCCTAAGGCGTAGATGACCAGATCCGTCACCGTCGCATCGTCGTAGGCTGCCGACAGCGCTCTGTGGGTCGCTTCAACATCCTCACCACTGGTCAACACCAGCGACAATGACTGGGCAGCATCCGAGTCGGCGATCGCTTGCATTTCAGCCACAATTTGGCGGGCATCCCCTGGCTGTCGGCGGTAAACCTGTTTCCACGGAGTCATCCAAGCGGCTTCGCCCCATCGCTGCCAGAGGTCGCCCACGAAATATCGGTAGTATTTGAGCGCCATCTGCTCCAGTGCGCCTGCCTCTAATGCGCCTACCTTGTCTAGAGGTTCATAGAATACGGCGCTGCCAAAGCCAGCCTGACTGGGCAGACCATAGACAGCCTGCAAGTCAGCAACATAGCCTGGAGCCTGGGAATGCAAGTGGGATGGATTTGACATGGCTCAGTCTTGTTTGAGGGAAAGAAAGCGGCATGATTTTCGATCGACTGAGGCTACGAAGGCACTTTTACTCGTTCTGAAATGACAGCCTGGTCTTTTCTAATGCTTAACCACAACACAACGCCAAGAATGATTTCGATCGGCACTAGAGCCAAGCCAGCCGAGCCAATAGTTTTGCCAACCTGTTCACTAACAATCGAAGAAGAAAACAGGACAAAATCCCAGAGCCAGTGAAAGATGATCAGCGGCACAATATTGTTGAGCTTGATCATCAGCGGTGCAAATAAACAGCCAAATAAAAAGGTGGAAAGTAACTGTAAAGGCGCTGCCATAGGCGGAACACCTCCCAGGATATTGACGGCATGCAATAGCGAAAAAGCGATCGCGCTCACTAGCATCGCCCACAGCACGCGTTTGGTTGCCAAAAAATCATGTAATACAATGCCTCGATACATGATTTCTTCGTTAATGCCCACCAAAAGCGTGGTGAAACCCGCTACGGCAAACAGCCGCCACTGCGCCGCATCAAACGGGGCTACGGCTAAACCTTGAAAAAAGAAAGTCCACATGACAAGCTGTAGCGCAATCAGGGGAATAAACCATAGAAGCTGTCGGGGATTAAGTGTGCGAAATCCAATCGCCTGCCAACCGAAGTAGCGAATCACAAAAAACAACGTTACGGCACTGCCAACCAGCATGAAAAACCAAAGGATGTTCATCATTTCTGGATTGCCGTAGGTGATACCTTGGAAAGCTTTCGTGTAAAACATGCCAATGCCCATAACTGCCGTATAGAGGCAGGCAGCAGCGATCGCAACTTTGGGTTTTGCAGAGGGCACCGAAGTCATGGGAAAAGACCACCCTGAATTTAATAATGATGTTTGAGTATCGCAAATTGATTAACCTGTCATAGTTTTTTAGAAGTCGAGCGAAGCGCAGCACTTCCAAAAAACTATTGGATTTTATTTAATCGATCCTTAGTCTCGGTGAGTTGATCATTGTCCACCTCACCGAGACTAACAGCCTATCTCTAGCAAGGTTCTACCGCAGGGTCGCACATCGTACTGGGATCTTCACCAAAGAAAATCGGATCAATGGTGTAGTCATAGAAGGTTGCCCCCGTTGCTTCACTAAAGACATAAACCCGTCCCGTGCTGGGGGTTAAGACAACGCGCACCTGTCCGTCGCTGCCCGAATAATCAGGTCCGGGCAGTTTGGTTAGGGTTCCACGGAAGTAGAATTCGCCTTCCGTAATCTGGACATTGATATGGTTATAGTCAACCACAGTTGTGTAAGTGACTGGATTGCCGCTGTTGTCCGAAGAAGGCAACCCTGCCGTATCCCAATAGACATAAATTGTTTCATCGGCAATCTGATAAATTTGACCGCGATCGCCCAATCCAGCCTGACGGTAGGCGGCTTCGCCGTTTTTATCGACGTAGTTGCCTGGATCTGAACCTGTGGGCTTCAGCTCATAGGTGATGCCATCTTCCCGAACAATGCGGACAAATCCCTGGCGCTGGGAGAAAGTGCAGGGAACTACGGCAGAGGCTCTATCTTCACCCAAAGGATAAATATCGCAGCGGGCATCCACAGTCTGAGCGTTGACAGCCAGCGGAATTGTAGAGGAAACAACGGCTGCGATCGCAGCCCAAAAAATAGTTCGAGTGTTCATGATTCGCTCTCAAAGCAATTATTTTTGGCATTGTGTCATGTTACGTACACGCCTGTAAAAATCTCACCAGAAAATTTTAGATTTCCTAAAGTCCTAGCCAGGTTTTTAAATCAGCAGTCAAGAACCGTTGCTTAAGATCTTCACAGAAGCAGCTCTCAGAAATAAAACAGCTAAAAGCTTGGATTTGAATGGGTTTTACAGCTTTTAAAGCCTTATCAAGCAGCCGATCTAATATCAGCCTGGGCGATCGCAGCGTGAACAGTTGCCTTCAAAATGAAGGCAATAGCGGTTATGAAAATATTGTCATTGTGGTTTGGGTAGGGATAAGTGCTGTGAAAACGAAAGGTAATGTCATTCAAGATCAGTAAGAATCATTTGAATTAACATAATTTCCAATTCTAAATAATCTTTTAGTATCCCTTGAATGGTGTAAACCGTGTATTGGATTTGAGGGGCTGGTGCAAATCGTCCTATAGATAAAGGTCAATAGATAAAAGCCATGCGCCAGGTGATGCACTGGGCGTATTCATCAATCCTCATTTTCTAAAAAACCATCGTGCAGACTATTTGCATGGGCAGAAGGTTTCTCTAAACTGTACGTTCGAGGTGTGCCAATATCGATACCGTTTTCTGCAAGCGCCCGTCGCACCCGCAGTCGAAACTCTCGACCGACTGCCCACTGCTGTCCTGGTTCGGTTTGAATCAAGGTGGTCATGGTCATGCCGCTGTGGGAAACGCCATCAATGCCTAACACCGTCGGTTCCGCCATAATTTTGTCGTGCCACAACGGGTCGTGGTACAGCCCCTGAGCCACCTCTTGCAGCACCGCTAGGGCACGATCGGGATCGGCTTGATAATCTACATCAATGCTGAAATTAACCCGCGACCAGTTCCGGGTCAGGTTTTTGACCTGGGTAATGCTGCTGTTGGGAATCGTCACCAATTCACCGCCCCCGCTGCGGAGCTGCGTCACTCGCATATTGAGGTTTTCGACTAAACCAGAGGCTTGACCTAGATCAATCACATCACCAATGGCGTATTGGTCTTCCGCCAAGATAAAAAAGCCATTCACCAAATCTTTGACTAAATTTTGCGACCCAAAGGTAATAGCCAAACCCGCTAGACTGCCGATCGCCACGACTGACGCTGTCGGCAAACCCATTGCCCCCAAAGCCGACAGCAGACCAAAGAGGGCAATCACAATTGTGACTAGTCCCTTGGCGGCTCCGGCAATGGTCGAGGTGCGGAGCTGCCGACGCTGAACATCGCCTAAATCAATAAAGTCAACCCGTTTAAGGGTTTCCCAGCGGTGAGTCAAGTGATCGATCACGCGTCGGCTGATGCGTATGGCTAACCCAGTAAAAAACCAAATGGTGAGCAGAGCCAGCGGCACGCCAAGGAAATTAAATTGATTTTGGATGAGATAGGGGGAGACGCTGACAATCCAGGTAAATCCTCCATACCAGGCTAAGATTAACAGCCAAAACAAAAGCCACTGAATAAAGCCCAGGATAGAAAGCTGGCGATCGAGGCTAAAGACCTGCTGTAGCCGTTGCAAAAAGGCGGTACGCATTTGAGTGAAGTGCTCACTGGGGGCGGCAATTTCGGCTTGTGGCAGGGTATTATGTGCGGGTGCTATGGCCTGGATAGCCTTCTTTTGACGGCGTACCTGCTGCTGCCGTTTGGATAGTCCATACTTTAGAGCCACTAAGCCGACGGTGAGAAGAAATAGCCCCGCTAAAATGTGATTAACCCGGCGTCGAGCTTCGGGCAGGCGTTGCAAGCCCTCGCGGAGTTCCTGCTCTAGAAGTTCACGCCATTGTTCGGCCAATTGTTCTACGGGCTGACCATTGAAATCTGCATCTAGCTCGGTTACAGACAACAAAATCAATGGTCGTGGATATTGAGTATCTTTGGCATCGATAACGGTAACGTTATTTAACTGGGACACTTCAAATATCAGTGTCTTTGGATCCATCGGACGGTTGAGCAGCAGTAACAGCTTTGCCCGAATTTCTTCTGCACGCCGCTCTACAGTTTGGCGATCGCCAATAGCTTCTGGGGTGCGATCGTAAACCGTTGGAGACGCAATGGTAAATAAAGTGAGCGCACTCAATGGAGAATCTACGGCGAAGGCTTCGATGTTGCCATATCGAACCACACCCTTAGGAGGCCCAATCGGCCCACTGTTGCCAAAGCCCTCTGGTAAGGCAAACTGAGCTTGACTGGGTTGTTCCACTGCTAGGATGATTCCCAAGGTCAGCCCAAAGGCTAGAACGAGAGTTAGGAGTTGCTTGAAAGAAAAAGGCATTGGGTTTAAGTGGGGCTTTGAAATAGTCAGCTTCTTAGCTGCCATGACTTTACAGGCTGCCGTCACCAGAGAAGATGATAAGATTGCTCCGAATCTAGCCAGTTGCATCAGATTCGATATAACTGCACGCGGCACCCGTTAAATGTGTATTTGCACTGTCTGAGTCTTGCACACATTGCAAAACATTGACGCGATCGCCCACTTTATCAATCTGGCGAGGAGTATATCCATTAGCTCTAACCTTACACAAGATTGGCATTGTTGCATGAATGAATTCTATGCACAGATGAACGAGATAAGTGATGAATTCAACGAATCCTAAGCATCAACCTACACGGAATGTGGCGTAGTTTTCCCTCCCATTTGGGTTCCTCTCCAAGACAACCTTCTAGATGTTGCACTTCAGATTTGAATTGGCGATGCAATCCTAAGCCAGCGTTAGTAAAACCAAGAGCAGAGCTTCTGTCCACTCGACAACAGCACCATAAGTGTCGCCTGTATGTCCCCCCAACTTTTGGGCAAACCAGGCCGGAACCAGCAGCGCGATCGCCCCACCTCCCAAAATTAGCAGCAGACTCAGGTGTACCTGTGCCGCACTGACGGCAGGAGGGATCAAAATGGGCAGGGTACTTAACGTCAGCAGCAGGCCGAGAGCGGGTAACGTGTCTGCCAAAGAGCGAATGGCGGTTTTGTGAAATGCGCCTTTGCCCGTCGGCTTTAGGTAAGGATAGCGGGCGATCGCCACCTGCTGTCCCCAGCGACCCCAACCTGCCACCAGCATGAGCACCAAACAGCGATGGGCTTGCAGATCTGCGAGTGCAGCGGTTTTCAGCAGCATGAGAGCGATCGCAGCCATCGCTCCAAACGCTCCTGTGGCGCTGTCGGTCATCACCTCTAGGCGGCGTTGGGAATCTGGAACGGCCAGCCCATCTGCGGTATCCATTGCCCCATCGAGGTGCAGCCCACCCGTAATGCCCACCCAAGCTATGACGATAACGACGCTGCGAGTCAGGTTGGGCAAATGGATCGCCTGTAACCCCCAATCCATAAAGCCCAGCCAGCCACCAATCAATAGACCGACCAGGGGCGCAAACCGAGCCACAAACCGAAAATCTCCTACCCAAGCCGAGGGGACAGGCAGACAGGTATAGAAGACGATCGCAGCCGTCAACGCTTTTAAAAATCCCATCGTACTTAACCTAAAGCCGCCTCTCTCAATGACCCCTAACCTACCACCCTAGCCCCTGGCGTGAGTGGAAAAAGTAAAAAAATTGCAGTAGTCTATGAAGAGTAGGAAGTTTCTTGTGTCACTTAATTCTCTGTGCTGATGCTGTAGCAACTCAGATGAAATCATGCCTGAGTTCTCATCGCCCGTATTTTCGGGTAAAGCAGCAAGCGGCATTGTAGCAACCAAAAGCGACTGAAGTGCGTCTGTGAGTTGATGGGTTCAGGGTAGCTACCAAAATAGGGTGCCTAAAATTCCTTTACAAGGCAAACTTTGATGAGGTAGATACTTATGAAGAACGCGCGGAAAGATGAAGTTGTTTGGCTGTATGAGCTAGGAGAGCGCAGCTTTAAGCGGCAAAACCTGAGAGGAAAATGCTTCAGAGGAGAAAATCTTTCAGGTGTAGACTTCAGCGGTTCTGATATTCGAGGAGCCGATTTTACAAATTCAATTCTCAAAGATGCGCTGTTCGTCAACGTGACGGCAGGCTTGCAAAAGCGTCAGGCAACGATTCTCTTGGGAATCTTGTTTTTATTTGCGTTTTTGCTCGGCTCAGCGGCAGGTGTGATTGGCGCGTTTGCAGAAATTAGATTTTTTTCGGTTCAGCCAGCAGAGCAGTTTGGCTATGCCTGGATCACGCCGATCATCATCATCGGATTTACCTTTGTTGCCCTGACTCGCAGTATGGCGATGGGGTTTGGCATTTTTGCCTTGGCATTTTTAACGTCGATCTCATTGGCGATCGTTAGCTCCAGCGCAATACCCGTGGCGGGTGGAATTGCGCTGCTAATTATTGTCAATGCCCTTGTTGCTTCTGCCACAGCGGCGATGAGCGCGTTGATGGTGGCGGCTGTGTTGGCCTTTAGAATTACCGTGGCGCTGATGCTAGCCGCCACTTTTATCGCGGCGTTTGTGCTGGTGATTATCTTGACGGAAACCTTTGCGACGACCAGCAGCATTAGCTCTGCTATCACGGTCGCTGCCATTGTGCTGCCGCTGGCAGCCTACATTGGCTGGCGTACTTTAAAGGGCGATCGCAAACATACGCTCACTTGGCTTATTGCCAATTTCTTATCGACCAAGTGGGGCACCAGCTTTCGGGGGGCTGACCTTACAAACGCCGATTTTAGCCGCGCCGTGCTTCAAAGCACCGATTTTGGCAGATCCAATGTCACAAATACCTGCTGGGATAAGTGCATCTGGACAGGCAACTCGCTCAATTAAGGATCTGTTCCTAACCCATACAAGACTGATTTAGAGAATCACCTCGTTTGCGGGAACGCTAGAGCTACATCTTGGCTCTTCGTTTTCTACTCCCGCCGTGCCCAAAATTAGCGTCTGCATTCCCACCCATAACCGATCGCAGCTTTTGTCTGAGGCGATCGCCAGCGTTTTAGAACAAACCGAAACCGACTTTGAGCTGATTATTTGTGATGATGGCTCAACAGACGGTACTGATAGGCTGATGACACAGCTCTTGCAGTTTGGCGACCCCAGAATTCGCTACATTCGCCATGCTGAAAACATTGGTAAGAGCAACAACATGCGCTCTGGATTTGAGGCGGCGACTGGAAAATATTTCGTCAAATTTGATGATGACGATCGCCTTACGCCGGAATTTCTAAGCGTTACGGCTGAAATTTTAGATCACAGCTCAGCTGATTTTGTCGGTACCGATCACTGGATTATTGACATCCACAACCAGCGCGATCTGGCCGCCAGCGATCGCAACTCGCTACACTGGGGGCGCGATCACCTGCCCGAGGGCATAGTGCCTGATCTGCTTAAGGTTGTGTTTGTCCAGCAAAGCTTTCAGGTGGGCGCAACCCTATTTCGGCGGCGATCGCTGCTAGAGGTTGGCTTCATGCGTCCCAATCTCCAAAACTGTGAAGATAATGACCTCTTTGTACGGCTGGCGCTTGCCGGAAAGCAGGGCTATTACTGGAACGATCGCCTAATGGAGTATCGGGTTCATGCTGAGCAACAGGGGTTGCAGCGGGCTATTCCCTATCTCAAAGATAAACTGAAGTATCTGGAAAGCTACAGGTTTGAGGATGAAGCGCTGGAGAAAATTCGTCAGTTTCGCCTGACCGAGACTCAGCTCCTGCTGGGCTTGCGGCTGATCAACGTGGGTGAAGTTCAAGCAGGGCGATCGCTCCTACGGCTCGGCAAAGCTGCCAATCCGCTCAAAGCCTGGGCAGGGTTGGGGCTGTCTCTTTTGCCTGTGCCTCTGCGAGATTCCGGCTTTCAACTGCTGCGTCAGGTGAAGCAATAGTCAGACAATAGCAAGTTTGAAATCATTTTCTGAGAAAGCAACGTAGCCAGCGCTCTCAAAAAATTAATGGATTTGATTGAAATTGCCATCCTTTGCCAGATTGGGATGCCGTCCAGCTGCGCCTGTCATCAGCCAGAGTGCTAGATATTTGACAGGACGGACAACGCGCATGACTTGCAGCATCAGGCGACGCAGTATGACGAGGGGCATCCAGTGATTGGAAAAGATGCGATCGAGCAGATCGGTAAACCCTAGAATCGTCAGGTTTTCAATTTTGCGCCAGCGCTCGTAGCGCTTGAGGACTTGCAGATTGCCAATATCTTCACCCCGTTGATGCGCTGCTGTAATCACCTGTGCCAAAGCGGCCACATCGCGGATGCCCATGTTTAGCCCTTGTCCGCCAACCGGATGGCAGCAATGGGCTGCGTCGCCCACCAGCGCCAGCCGAGATTGAGTATAGCGATCGCTTTGCATCAGCTGCACCGGGAACAGGAAGCGCGGACTCAGCAATTCCAGCTGGCCTAACTGTCCGCCATAGCGGCGATCGAGTTCTGCCAAAAACTCGGTTTCGCTTACCTCTAGCAGCTGCTGCGCCTCGGCATGGGGAGCCGTCAAAACAATCTGGCAACGGTTGTCGGGCAGGGGCAGGGTGGCAAAAGGGCCGCTTTCCCAAAAATGCTCACGGGCAATATTTTCGTGAGATTTTTCAGGACGGATTACAGCGGTGACGCAAGACTGCCAATATTGCCAGCCATGCGTTGCAATTCCGGCGGCAGTACGGATGGGCGATCGCGAACCATCGGCAGCCACCAAAAGCCGCGTCCGAATCGTCTGGAGTTTTGCAGTATCTCCGGCGATCGCCAGCGTTAGGGTGACGGCATCGGCCTGGTAATCAGCCTGGATTAGCTCAGCCGGACAAAGCCAAGTCACAGAGGCTGCGTCTTTAAGCTGGTCTAGCAACGTCTGTACCAAGACGCAATGTTCGCCCACGTAGCCCAGCTTGCCTGTTTTGAGAGATTTTGCGCCTAGATCTTCTGGCTGCAAGTTGACGATCGCGCCATAGTCGGCTTCTGCCAAACGAATCTGATTGAATCCAGCAATTTGAGGGAGCATTTGCTCCCAAACACCCAAACCTCGGAAAATTTTCTCTGACATCAGCGTGATCGCATAGGCGCGACGTTGGCTGAGTCCAGCTTCGCGGGGTTTGGCTTCAATCAGCCCTACCTTAAGTCCCGCATCTTTGAGGGCACAGGCTAGGGTTAAGCCCACGATGCCTGCTCCAGCGATCGTCACGTCAAAATCGATGGGGTCAGAATGGGTAGGGTTAGAACCGCTGGAGAAAGCGGCCTGTGGGCGATGGACTGAATGCTGCTGAGATGGAGATGAGGGCTGAGTCAGTGCCATGCGAAATGTAGAGATGAAGACTGCGATGAAGCGTATCTGTCACATTTGTTCATATTGTGACTTCTCTATTGTGACGCGATCGCTCACAGGTATCAAGCAAATCGGGCTGCTCTTTCCTGACGGAGGTTAATTACTCTTAAGACGTTTTTGTGGGCGCACGGAGCGCGCCCACAAAAACGTCTTAACACTTGTGACTCTTTATAGAATCTAGTTTCTACCGTTTGTACTCAGCATTTCTACAATGACGCGATGTTCATCGGGGGGAGAGGCCGGGGCTGTCTTGCGGGTATCGGTGATCAGCCAGTCGAGTGCAGCCGCCTGAACATCGATCGCCGCGCCTTTTTTATCCACACAATAGCGACCATACACCAGCTTATCGACCAGGCGTGCCCCTGCTCCCAAGCGCGCATATTCAAAAATGACGCTGTTATCCACTGTTGCATCACTGCAAATATGACAGCTGGGGCCAATCATTGAGGGACCAATAATGGTGGCTCCATCTTCAATCTTCGTCATGGCACCAATGTAAACCGGGCCAGTGATGTTCACCTTATCCCAGTTGACTGAAACATTCAGTCCCGTGTAGATTCCAGGTCTAACCTCATGTCCGGGGATTTGCACATTTTTTACCCTTCCTAGAAGCACATCGCGAATGGCTTGCCAGTAGTCAGGCACTTTACCAATGTCAACCCACTGGAAATCCATGGGAATGCCGTAGAACGGCGCACCAATCTCGACCAAATTGGGGAATAGCTGAGCGCCAATGTCATACTCAACGCCTGCCGGAATGTAATTAAAGATTTCGGGTTCAAAAATGTAAATACCCGTACTGATGTTTGTACTTAACGCTTCTTCAACCGCAGGTTTTTCCTGAAAAGCTTTAATTCTTCCAGTTTCGTCAGTGACGACAATGCCATAGCTAGAGACCTCTTCACGCGGCACCGACTTCGTGATAATGGTGGCGATCGAACCTTTCTCGCGGTGTTGGCGCACGGCCTCTGTTAAATCTAAGTCAATTAAGGCATCGCCACACAACACCACAAAGGTGTCATCAAAGAAGGGGGAAAAGTCTTGAATTCGCCGCATTCCGCCCGCTGAGCCGAGCGCCTTGCCCACCAGCTCACCGTCTACAATGTTGCCTTCAAAAGAGTAGGCAATCTGAACGCCAAACCGCTGACCATCGCGAAAATAGTTTTCAATTTCATTAGCAAGGTGGCTGACGTTGACCATGATTTGATCAAAGCCATGTTGTCGCAAGAGTTCTAGCAAGAACTCCATCACAGGCTTTTGCAAGATCGGAATCATCGGCTTGGGCGTAGTGTAAGTGATAGGGCGAACACGAGTACCCTTGCCGGCCGCCAAAATCATGGCTTTCATAGACTTATATCCCTCATTCCTGGGCTATTTAGTACATCTGGACAATGAGTGAGCATCCCTCCAGTCTTTCACAATCTTCTAAGATTTCCAGGTTTCATCCCGCAATTTTGCAGAATCTACACGGAACCCAGACAGAAAGGCAGGAGGGCAGTATTTATAGATGGATCTTTGAAAAAAACTAGCCCCGGAGTCTAAGGCTAAACCCAAGGCTGAACTTCAATAAACTGGCACACAAAACCGTGATCTGAAAGCTTTGAGGTAAAACTTTATTCAAAAATGAACGCATTAAGATGTTCCAATGAGGAGTTTGACGCAGATTCCTCTTCAAAGCGGAGATTCTAGCTTCAGTCTGATAGGTTTTGTATGCGGTGAAGTGCAGCGCTCAGCCTGCAAGAGCTACGCGGAGCCAAGCTACTTAGATACAGATACTTTAGTCAAGCAATGCCAAATCCTCTGAGGTTAAGGTTGTCAGGGTGTTCAATGCTGGATCTACCTTTGGGGCTGCTTCATTCAACAGATCGGCAAGACTCCGCACCTGCAAGTCTTGATAAAACTCTTGCTGTGCCAGTTCGACCTTAGATTGAGACGAGAGAAACAGAAGCGCCCAAAAAGCGCCAACGCGATCGTGGACTGTAGGGGTTACAGAACTTACCTCAGGCTGGGTCAAAGGTTGAGCTTCTGTCCAAAGCTGAAGCAGCACTTCAAAATCGAGCCAATTTTGCTTCTGATCTAAATCTTCCCAATATTGATTGAGAAACTGATCGAGAGCTGCCGCAACTTCCAAAAGATTTTCTTGGTGAGCCAGTTGAGCGATCGCCCGTATCGCCTGCCGCTGAGATTGAGGGCGCGGACGGCGCAGTGGCACCCGCCGAGGCTTCTGATCGGTCATGGCGCTAGAGATCAGATTGAGCTGGGCAATTAGCTCTTGCAGCGTTACCCGGCGGTTGGGAGCCGCAGGGGCAACGGCTCGTCGCCGAATCCGCCGTTCTAAGTTGCGGGGCAGCGCATTGACCTCTGCGTCTAGTTCGACTTCTTCCAATCCATCTTCTACTTCTTGTTCAGATTCCAAACGAGCCAAGCTGTCTGCCTTAAGCAGCAGCAGCATAGAAGCATAGAGAAACGCCTGTCCTGACTCTGATAGATCTGCCTCATAAGGAGCACGCCCAACTGCGCTGAGCTGTTCTGGCGATCGCTCAGGCTGAAGCTTGCTAAGAAAGCGATCGATCACCTCAATGACTTTGACATCCCAAGGATCAATCTCACCACTTTCCGCCAACTCAATTAGCAGATCGATCGCATTGTCTGCCAGAGAACGTGTCATAGAGCGCTAGCGAGAGATGATTAGCTGACCCGAACAAAGTAAACGGCTGCTAAACCAATCAGCAGCAGCAGCCCCAAAGGCACCAAGAGACTCCAAGGATTGAGCGGATCAATCAAATTCATGTAGCGTCAAGAATGCGTACATTCAAAGATAGCGAACCCAGATCAGTTTGTGACAGTTTTTGCCCAGATTAGGTTTAAGCCCAAACCAAGCGATAACAGCCTTAAGCCTCTCTAAAAGATTGTCTCTTAACCATTGCTTGCAACCGCTCTAGGGGATACTCAGCCACAAAGCTCTCCCAAGATTTAGAGTGCCCCGCTGCATTGTAAACATAGAAAATACCGCCCACCGTGCGGCTGGAAGTAATCAGATCAAGCGCTCTTGCTAGATTTAGACATTGAGTAGACTCGTTTGGGGTGATCATCTCTAAAATTTTTACTGTCCAGTGAATGAGCAATTACAGCGTTCTACACAGCCGCCACGACTCGATCCGAAGAATCGGGCATGGCGGCGTCATATTTTACAGTGGGTCTGAATCCAAAGCCTTACGCCCTTCCCCAGCAGGTCTGCCTGAGGTAAATGCGTCAAATCTCAACCGAGCTTTTCAGAAAAAATGAGAAGCTGCGACAAGCTTTTAATCGTTTTAAGGAGCTGGCTCGGATGTAGATGCTGGCGATCGACCCATTGTTGCGATGGATTCCATGAGGAAGATCTGTAGAGCAATGGACAATACCAAACGGCTGGCTGGTCAGACTTTAACTCTAAATTAACCAAACATAATGACTTTGCGGCGTTTTGTGAAATAAGCTTAGTACATAGAAACAATTCTTGAAGAAGCCCATAGCTCAGGTTTTTAGACCTGTAGAAGCAATCCCGCGAATAAATTGCCGCTGACCCAGTAAAAACAGCCCAACGACAGGTATTGTTGCAATCATGACAGCGGCCATGAGCAGCGACCAGCTGTTTGTAAATTGCTCTTGAAACTCAGCCAGAGCCAGCTGCACCGTTCGCAGCTCAGGACGAGTCGTAAACACGAGCGGCTTAAATAGGTCGTTCCATTCGCCAATAAAAGTGAACAAAAACAGCGTTACTAAGGCCGGACGTGCTAGGGGTAACAGAATCAGCCTGAGAATTTGCAGCCGGGTTGCACCATCCAAGGCAGCCGCTTCCTCTAGCTCTACGGGAATGGTTTGAAAATATTGTCGCAGAAGAAATATGCCAAACCCATTGGCAGCCGTGGGCAGAATCAGCGCGCCGTAAGTATTGATCAAATGCCCTGCCTTAAGCACCAGAAAAATAGGAATGACTAACAGCTGAAAGGGAATGACCAGCGTTGCCACAATCACCAGCAGCACAGCCTGCCGTCCGCGAAACCTTAACCTGGCGAGGGCATAACCTGCGAGGGCAGAGGTGAGCAGATGCAAGGCGGTCACCCCCAGCGCCACCAACGTGGAATTGAAAAAGGCCAGTAAGAAATTTCCTTGGCTCCAAGCCGCCTCATAGTTTGCCCAAGTCCATTGGTCGGGGCTAACGACGCCGATCGCACCGGAAGGCGCAAAGGAAGTCACCAACACGATCGCCAGAGGTAAGAGAGTCAACGCTGCCCCTAGCCACAGCAGCAATAGCCAGATGAAATGGAGCCGAGGCGATCGCTCAGAGCCGCCGATCGCTAGATATTCTGTAGCATTCTCTTCTGGAGCGATCGAGGATATCTGTCTCATGCCAGGTTACTCCCACATTCGTTGACCGATAAGCTAGGCTGTAACTCTACCTCGCTCTACTGAGAATTTTCTATGGCTGATAAGAGTCCTTGTAAATTTTTGCCTTAAGCCAGTAGGGTGGAGAGGATAGGGGTTTAGGTCATCAGAATTCTAAGCCCAGATTAACATTTAGGTCGATAAAGAATCGGCATATCAGAACCAGGAGACAGCAGAATTTATGCAGCAGCTTGAAATCAGCCCAGATATAGACTTCCGAAGCGAAAATTATAAGGATGCCTATAGTCGCGTTAATGCGATTGTGATTGAGGGTGAGCAGGAGGCATTTGAAAACTACAACAGGTTGGCAGAGCTGCTTCCTGATGTACAGGATCAGTTGGTTAGTCTGGCAAAGATGGAAAACCGTCATAAGAAGGGATTTCAGGCTTGCGGAAAAAATCTCGCTGTGACACCAGACATGGAGTTTTCCCAGCGATTCTTTGCGGATCTCCACCGCAATTTTCAGGAAGCTGCTGCACAGGGCAAAGTTGTCACCTGTCTCTTGATTCAGTCATTAATCATTGAATGTTTTGCCATTTCGGCGTACAACATCTACATTCCTGTAGCAGATGACTTTGCCCGCAAAATTACGGAAGGAGTCGTGAAAGACGAGTACATGCATCTCAACTTTGGTGAAGAGTGGCTGAAGGCAAACTTTGAGTCTGCCAAAGCTGAGCTAGAAGAAGCCAATAAAGAGAATTTACCGATCGTTTGGCGAATGCTGAACGAAGTGGCTGATGATGCGCGCGTGTTGGGGATGGAGCGCGAGGCTTTGGTAGAAGACTTCATGATTAGCTATGGCGAAGCGCTGAGCAACATTGGTTTCAGCACGCGTGACATCATGCGGATGTCTGCCTACGGTTTAGCCGCTTAGGCAGCGCACTGCAATAAACGCTGTTGTAATAAACTCGTTGCAACAGAGTCATCATTAAAGGCAGCGCTGAGCGCTGCTTTTTTATTGGCGCATAGTTTTGGCGCATGGCTCAAGGCGATCGCTTCACGCTAAAGGTTCTAATTTTCCAGGGGGCAATGGCTCTGATATCAGCCGTTACCGCCTCCTCTAGCAAATTGGTGGGCTGAACCGAAGCAGCCTCTAGATAGCGATCGAATAGCAGTCCTGAAGCGGCGTCGAACTGAATTTGGGCAGATTCTCCATGCGCTTCATAACATCTCAAAATCCAGCGATCGGGGTCTTGCTCGGAAGGCTTTAGGGCAGTCAGCACAAGATTATGAGCTTTAAGGTCGAGAAACATTCCTGTTGAGGGCAGGCTGCCTTGCTGCTGCGGTGCCGACACGATCGCTCTCAGGGGCTGATTCAGCGCATAGCCCTGATGGACAGTGTGTGCCGTCTGCCAAGAGCGATCATGGGGGTATAAGGCGTAAGTAAACTGATGCTGACCGCGATCGGCATTGGGGACAGGCCATTCGGAGCCGCGCAGCAGCGTCAGACGGAGCTGGTTAGGCTGGCTGTCGTAGCCATGCTTGCAATCGCTAAGAAGGCTTACCCCATAGGAGTTTTGGCTAGCAGTATCGCTGAGATCGGCCCAGCGCAATGCCGCAACCTCCCATTTGGCTTTTTCGGCACTGTCTTGAGGCCGGGTCGATCGCTGGATGGCTCCACAGGGAATCTCATAGGTGGCATAGGCAGCATCCATATTTAGCGGAAAAGCAGCTTTGACGACAACATGGCGCTCTTGCCAATCTACCTGGGTGTGAATTTTGAGGACAGCCGAATCTTTGTTTAGGATATAAACCTGATTGAACGTAGAGCTTCCCAATGTGCGAATCACCCGAATCCGGGTTGTGATTGCGCCTCGATCTTCGTAGAAAATTTGCGCTAAGCGGGCAGTCGGTAAGGGGTATTGCGCGTACTTCGGATCAATATTCCAGGCATCCCAATATTGGCCGCTGTCTCGAAAGGCTTGTAGTTCATTTCCGGCTCGGCTGAGTAGATCACGCCCATGCAGCTTGTCGCGCAAACCCGATAGGTTGCCCGTTGCAGGATCGATCGTGGCGCGCAGCACCTCATTTTCTAGGACAAAGCCGCTTGCCGGAACCGCCGGAACTGGATTACCCACAGGACGCGGCACCAGCCAATAGCAGCGATAGCCGATCGCCGGAATATCTTCTACCTGAAAGAAAATTTGGCACTGGGTGACTCCTGCTTCACGCCAGCAATGGGGCTGACTCAGGACTTCGCGCCCTGCTAAGTCGCAGATTTGCCAAAAGCAAGCCTGCTGATCTTGGCTTTGCTGTACAGAGAGGGTTACGACCTCCGATCGCTTCCAGTTCAGCGAATTAAATACGGTAATCAGCTTGGCTTGCGGGTGGGGCGGCTGGGGCAGCTTGATCTGAGCGGCGATCGCCTGCATTGCTGCCTGCCGAATATTCCAGCCCGTATCCCAGGCTTCTTGCCAGGAGCGATTGGCATCGACAAACACCGGAGCGATCGAGGTTCCCGGCAAAATGTCGTGAAACTGGTTAAACAGCACCTTTTTCCAGGCCGCTTCTAGCTCTGCCTTCGGATAAGCTGCGCCCGTAATCAGCGTCTGCAACGAGGTAAATAGCTCGGCTTCATATAGGGTATCTTCACAGCGGCGATTGTACTGCTTTTGGTCAGCGTGATTGGTATAGCAGCCTCGATGTAGCTCTAAATAAAGCTCATTGTTCCAGGTGGGAAAACCAGCAGCAGAGTTAACTGACTGAGAGATAACAGAGGGATTTGCAGGATTTGGGGTTGCGGAATTCAAGCCTGTTGTCTCTGAACCCGTCAAACTCTCCAAGAACTTTTGGGCAGTCGTAAACTCTAGCTGCGGAAAGAAGGGCGATCGCCCCCAGCGACGAGCAAGCTGCAACATATCGCGGGTGGGACCACCGCCGTGATCGCCCACGCCCATCAGCCAAAGGCTCGTCTGAGTTGCGGTTTTAGCCTCCCAGGTGCAGGCACATTGCGCCATTTTTAAGGGATCGATGCCTTCGCCAATCGGGGCAGATTGCAGGCTAAAAATTTTTGTGCCATCGGGAGCCTGCCACCAGTGAGCTTCGTGGGGAAACTTTGTGGTGTCATTCCAGCGCAGCTTTTGGGTGACGAAGTACTCTACACCCGCCTGCTTAAGAAATTGGGGTAACTGCCAGTTAAACCCAAAGGTGTCAGGCAACCAGGCGATCGTCCCTTGCCGTCCAAAAGCTTGCTGCAAATAGCGCTGACCATAGAGCAGCTGACGGGCGATCGATTCTCCACTAATTAAATTCATCTCCGGCTCGATCCACAGGGGCGCAACCGAGACTTCCCAGCGTCCGGCAGCAACCTGAGCTTTGATGGCCGCAAATAAGTCGGGGCGATTTTTCTCCATCCACTCATACAGAGCCGGGGTAGTGTGGCAGTAGGTCAGCTCCAGGAAATCCTTTTGCAGGTTCAGAACCGATCGAAACGTCCTTTCTGCCACCTGCCAGGTTTCGCTCACCGTCCACAGCCAAGCCATATCCAGATGGGCATGTCCTAAAAGCTGGATTTTGCGCTGCTTCACAAGCTTCCCCAAGGGCAAAAGCTGCTGCCGGAGGTGGGCAAGAGCGCGATCGAAGGAGAGGCGATCGCACACCGTCAACACCGACCAGGGAATTTGTCCGACGCTCTGCGCTAGAGTTTCAAGCTGGTTAGGGGCAAAAGTGGTGAGAAATGCCTGCAAAACCGCCAGCTCATCGGCAACAAATCCAGGTTCAGGAGGGTTGGGCAAGTTAGCAGACATGTTAGGAAACTCATAGACACAGAGAGATTTCACCAGTGCCCCGTTGTCATGGCCTGGACTCTCTAGCCGAATAGCCACCTCAAAAGCGTCATTGTGGCTCACCGATGGGCTGAGCAACAGGCGCATTGTGGCGTCGAATAAATCACCCTCTTGCACCAACTTGCCATTCACATAAATCTGTGCTGCTTCCGCCCACCAAACCAGCGCCAGCCGCAGCGTCAGCCCCTGGAGGGGATAGCCCCCCAGGTTGTGGGGTACAACAATGCGTTGCACCAGCCACAGCACCTGTCGCCCTTTTGCCCAAGACACATGATTTTTGGCGTTGAGCGCTACGGTTGCCCAAGACTGCCAGTTAGCAGCAGCTTGGCTGATGGACAAATCGCCCAAATGATAGCGCCATCGCGGCTGGATGTTGAGCTGAGTCAGGGATCGCAGCTTGGCGATCGCATCAGCAATGGGTTCTACAGAGGGTGAGGATGGCATAGCACGAGTCATAGCACAGAGCACAAATGAGTCATAAGGGCAGTTAGTTTTCCAGCTAAGTTTCCAGCTAAGATCAGAGCAGTATAGAAAAACTGCTGGGTACTTGCGCCAACTTTCACGGTACAAACTTTCACTGCACAGAATTTCTCTTGCATAAACCCTACTGTTTTTGTAGGGCATTGCACCCAGCCTAGAAAGAAATCTTTTATTTAAGCGCTTCGACGCTTCTCGCCCATGGCTTCTTCTGGACGTTATCGCAGCAACGTTTTTAACTTTTTAACTCGTCAGTCGATGCGGCTACAGGATCAGGTGAGTCAGACTTGGCGGCAGGCAAAGATGGCCACAGTCTGGGGCGCACAAATTTTGCTGTATCCGCTTTACGTGGGGTTCCAAGCTACCCGGCTGGTCGGCAAGCAGTTGCGGCAAACGGCACGGCAGGTTTTGCCCAGACTGCGGGCTGTCGTCCAAACGGTGGAGCCGCCTGGGACAGAAGCAGCGGCCTTTTTATTTGCTGATACGCCGATTCAGCGATCGCTCCAAGCGCTCAGCGATTTAAAGCTCATGCTGCCCGCCGATCGACTGGCGCTCCAGCTTGATCCCCAAGATCCCAGTGCGCCAGGTATCTGGGTGGTAGTGGGTGGGGCGATCGCCTCATCGCTGATGCCCTCTTTGCTCCCAGGGGGAGAATCATCTGGAGCCTTGGCTCAAGGCTCCCAGAAAGCCATCAGGCTCAGTGTGAGTTTGCCTACCAGTCCAGAACGATCCGGTATGCAAGCCTTTGAGCCATCCTCTAGAACGATGCAGGCTCAGGAGGCAATCCAGATTCAGAGCATTGCTGCCTTGCTAGATTCCCACAAACTCGTGCTGGTCGATGTCCAAAACCAGCTTTTAGATGTCTTGAGTCCAGAGCAGCAGATGATCCTTCAGCGCCGAATAGCAGGCGATGTGGCAAACTACTGGCGACAGCAGCGTGATCTGGCCGAGGCTTATCCCTGGGTCGATCGCTTTCTGCCCCTGCCCAAAGATCGCGCCCTGGCGCTCCCACCTATCCGCACTTTTTGGCAGCTCATGGCCTGGATGCAAACCAGCCCCGTAGCGGTTGCCACCAACTTATTTCAAGAGTCTAAGCTGCTGCCCTCGCTCCCAGTTTCGCGCGCAATGGTCGAAGCTTCTCCGGCATTGCGATCGGCTGCCGCCTGGGCAACAGGTGATCAAATGGTTGAAAACCTGGGTCAGTGGTTGCGTCAGACCTGGCAGACCTTTGCTGCTCCAGAAGCCTCTCGCTTAAGGGCCTCCTCTTATCCTCTTCTTAAAGCAGCTCCTGCAAATGGGAAGCCTCACTCGCTCACCTCAGAGCCTCTACCTTCTCCCCCAACCCTGGCTGAGCGGGTGTTACAGTGGAGCAGAGGGTTACGGCGATCGCCCCTTCCTGCTTGGACTAACCCTTCAACGAGTCTTCTGAACGGTCATTCTTCTCAGAATTTGCCATCTCAGAATTCATCCTCTCAGAGCTTGTCCTCTCAGCATCTGCCTTCAGCTCCAGCCCCCCGTCCAGCTCAATGGATGCAGCGATCGCCTAGATCTCCTCAAGTTCAACCTCCGATGCGTCAGCCGATCCCAGGCTATGATCGGTCAGGTTACTCTACACCCCAGCCCCTACAGACCGCTTCACCTCAACTTCCCGAACAGTTCGGAGAAACCCAAATTGTCTCAGCCTCTAGCACAAAGATTTCATCTCAGTCATCCTCAGCTGACGAAAACGAACTGGTGGCTAAGCCTTCCTGGATTGAAGCAGAAGTCAGACTTGTGGCTTACGAAAAACACCCGATCGAACAACTGCTTGACTGGCTCGATCGCGGTATGACATGGGTTGAAGATCGCGTAGTTGGCGTTTGGAAGTGGGTGCGCGATCGCTGGTCTAGCTAATTTTTTGGGCGCTTCTAGTTTTTTTGAGGGAGGCTTGCCTGCTTCAAAAAAATGGTGTGAAACGGAGCGAACAGCCAATACAACGCTATTTGACACCCCTGCTCAAAGTGCGTCAATATAGATGAGAGAGTTTTACAAAACTTCGTACAGGTCGCCTTCATGTCTTTGGATTTGATTCCTCTAGAAACCATTCAGCAGATCGCGCAAGAATACGGCTATTGGTCGGTGTTTCTGGGGATCATGTTAGAGAATACAGGTGTGCCGATCCCCGGTGAGACAATCACGCTGGTGGGCGGTTTTTTGGCGGGTAGCGGCGAGTTAGACTACTGGCTCGTTCTGGGAAGCGCGATCGCTGGAGCCGTCATTGGCGATAACATCGGCTACTGGATTGGGCGCAATGGTGGCTGGGCGCTGCTTGTGCGCTTAGGCAGGCTATTCCGCATTCGTGAAGAGCAGTTAATTGGCGTGCGGGATGAGTTTAGTCGAAATGCGGCTAAGGCGGTTTTTCTAGGCCGATTCGTGGCTTTGCTGCGTATTTTTGCTGGGCCGCTTGCCGGAATTGCCCGAATGCCTTATGTAGAGTTTTTTGTCTGCAACTTGGCAGGGGCAGCTATCTGGGCATCTGTGATGGTGAGTCTGTCTTACTTTATTGGCAGAGTTGTGCCTCTGGAGCAGCTCATTGCCTGGACAGCTCAACTGGGTGTTGTGGCGCTTCTGGGAGTAGTTGCGTGGGTGGGTCGAGCTATCTGGCTAGACTCGCGTGACAAGCGATCCGCTGTACCCAAAGAGGCCGTTAGCGAAACGCCATCGGTTTCTCAGTAGCCTCTGGGCTTAGGTAATCATCTTAGGTAAATCTTTTGTTGTGTTAGCCTTGCCGACACAACAAAAGCCGTTATCTCTTGAGGACTGCCAAATTTCTAGTTTAGATGATGCCTTATTCATCGGATTTTCGACCGACAGCGCCTTTTTTTAAGCGCATCCGCAACTTGTCTAATTTTCACAACTCGGCTGAGCCTGCTATATTAAACGTCTAACTCGATCGCCATTAGGTTCTTCATCTCTAACGCTCAACTCAGGAGAGTGTCAAAAGCTCTGTGCTGAAGCTTTATTTGCAGGGATCTTCATCTGACTAACTCATCGTTAAGGCAGATTCGCTTAGATTGCGTACCCTGTGTCATGCAGCGTGCCTTTAGGGGGAATGATCCCCTTAATCACGCGTAGCGGACATTGAATTTATCAAAGTCACAACTCTGATAACCGTCCCCAACTTGTCCTAGAATAGAATGCCCTCTCAGAGCTTTCCGGCTCAGATGCGGCTATCCACTTTATAAGGTATCTTTTAGACCCTATTTTCCGATCTATGACGGCTGATCCTATTCAAACCTACCTCCGATCTATCGGCAAAACCCCTTTGCTTGCTGCTGCCGAAGAACTGGAGCTTGCCAGAGCCGTTCAAACGATGCTGCCGCTGCTCCAGTTAGAAAACCCAACCCCTCAAGAGCTGGCAATCATCCATCAGGGTAAGCGATCGAAAACCCGCATGATTCAGGCAAACCTGCGTCTAGTGGTCTCAGTTGCCAAGAAATATCAGAACCGGGGGCTAGAACTCCTGGATTTGATTCAAGAAGGCAGCATTGGGCTAGAACGCGCGGTAGAGAAGTTTGACCCAACCAAGGGTTACAAGTTCTCTACTTATGCCTACTGGTGGATTCGTCAAGGCATGACTCGAGCGCTACAATCTGACGCCCGCACTATTCGCCTGCCTGTGCATGTGCAAGAAAAGCTGAGCAAGATGAAAACGACGACGCGAGTCTTGGTGGGTAAATTGGGGCGCAAGCCCAGCCCTGAGGAGTTAGCCGCCGCAATGGACATGACTCCCGAAGAGTTGCGTAGTTTGCTGAGCCAGCAGCGTCAGTGTGCCTCTCTGGATGCTCTGATTGGTCAAGAGCAGGAGACTCGATTGGGCGATCTGATTCCTGATGAGCAACAGCAGCGAGAAATGGAGGCGATTGTCGCTCGGGATCAGTGCCAGCAGTATCTCACTTGTTTGAATGACAAAGAGCGTGAGTTGATTGCCCTACGCTACGGCTTGAATGATGGCAAGAGCCGCAGTTTGGCTGAGGTGGGAGAGGTCTTTGGATTCTCTAGGGAACGAGCCAGACAGGTAGAAGTCAAGGCGATGCGAAAGTTAAGGCAGCACGCAAACGTCTTGGTTTAACTCTAGTAGTTTTGAAAGTGCCTCGCTTCGCGAGGCACTTTCAAAACTATTGGGTTTTACATAATCCATAATCTTTATATCTAAATAGGAGATGTCTCCTTAGAATTTGCAGGATGCTCAGTTGGCTCTAGAGCGGTGCTAACCAGTAATGTCATCCTACAAAAGTCTTAGAAAAACTAGATGAGCTGTAATTTAGGTCACGCATTTTTTAGAAGCCGCTGGTTAAAACTCTAATTTTCACCGCTATTCTGGAGATCAGATGATCTATTCACACCCAGAGTGATTTTTTTATGAGTGTTAGCAACGATGCCACAGCTGCAATCAAATTCTTAGAGAACTTACTCAAGGCAAAGATTCAACTGCAAGATGCTCAAACAGAAGCGGAGCCGCTTCTAGAAGTCATTGGTCTACTCTTTGAGCCTGAAGTTTTGAATGATGACCAAAAAAATGTGCTGCGGAACGGGCTTAAAAATCTCCGCAAGCTGTTAGAAGCCCACGCTGCTTATAGTGAAGCCGTGCAGCAGGCAGAACCTGCAAGAGCCATTGTGAATCAACTGCTGAGTTCACAACCCAAGGGCAGCCCTGTCCAAGCTAGTCTCAGTCAACCAGATAATGAAGCCGAACCTGTCCTACCAGACGCTTCTGTTGAACCTGAGCTAGAAGAACCGGAGTCACAGGAATTCGAGCCACAAGAATCGAAGGCAGAGGCATCTAAGGAATCTAGTGCTACCAAGACAGCAGGGGGGGCTAAAGCGTCGGCTGCTGGTAAGAAAAGCTGAGACAATCCTGAAATAAATTCTTTGCCTCTGCTAGGGCTGCATCCACAGAGGTGAGGAGGGGGATATTTTGTAGATGGGCAGAGCTTGTGTCCGCCTGGAGACTATGCTTGTTGCCAACTCTGAGAAAAGGGTTAACTTTTCATGCCTAGAGCAGATGAGAAGCTAACCCTTTTCTCAATAGAGTTTGTGCGATCGCTCCCTCAATATTTCTTCAATAGTAGGACAATATTTTTTCTAAAAGCCTCGCTCCGCGAAGCTTTTAGAAAAAATATTCGTTAGATTTAAACGCGTAGCGCTATACCCAACGACAGAAATAAAAGAGGACTGAGAACGGGTAGATGCAATGAACCTGATAGAAATTTGGTAATTACTCAACTCAGAGGGAATAGGGATTGGTGGGGGTTCAAAGCAGCAGAAATAGACTCAAAAGCAGAAAGCCCTTGACGCTGACCCGTATTCACGACAGACCGGATATCAGCGAACAAATCTTTGCCCCACTCTGAG
>DATNPL010000018.1:0-14107 GCA_036703255.1 Coleofasciculaceae cyanobacterium | reverse complement strand
GCAAGGGCGCGTTTGAGTTCCATCGAGTCACGATTGCTTGCAATGAATTGTTCGAGCGTTTCCATGAGTCAAGTAGAGTAGACTTAGATGCATGCTTTAAGCTTATCATCTGTTCACCTCCTATTTAAGATTGCTGTAGTTAGTTTTTAAGTTGTTTGCTCATCCGAGCGATCGCCCATGACTGCCCTCAACTTGCCTTTTGCAATTCTGCTAAGTACCACCGATCGCTACCTGCTTCTTCATGTCTGGTAATGATGCCCAGGGCTTCTAGGCTTTCGAGGCAGGTGAGAATAGCTGGTTTTTGGCGCGATGCTCCTTTGAATTGTGCCGCAATTTGATCGATCGACCATTCGCCGCCTTGGATGCGGAGCAGATCGCGGACGGCAGCAAGTTGGTCTTTGAAAGCTTTGGGCAGTTTTTGTTGTTCCACAGGGGCAATAGCGCTTTCGGTTTCGACTTCGGCAATGCCTGCGATCGTCTGTTGGGTTTGGGTTTCACCGGGAGCCTGGTAGTCTGGACGCAGCCAGCGAATTAAGCCGTTGCGTTCTTCTTCGGCGCGTTTGGCATTCAGTGCCACCAGTCGTTCGAGGATTGTCTCTTCTAAGTTCTGCATTGATCCCCCCCAGCCCCCCTTAAAAAGGGGGAAGCCGAACCTTCTATCTTCTCCCCCCTTTTTAAGGGGGGCTGGGGGGGATCTAACAAATCCTGCCACCCATAAGCCTCAAACACGGCTGCATCTAACTCATCGTGAATTTGCTTCAGCGTGGAAACCAGAGCTTTATTGTTGAATTCCCGGTCTTTCTCAGTGAGTTCTTCCCCTGCGCGGATTTTTTCTAGTAGGTTATACATGGCGGTGATGGTGACTTCGGGATGCTGGGCTTGGACGCGCTTGCGGTGGGAGTCGAGTCGATCGCCCAGTTCACGGATTTTTTGTTGGCGATCGGGTGTGGGTGTGGGGAAGGGGAAGCGATCGAAGCAATAAGTCTTGGTATACACAGGACGATCTTCTAACGTGCCTCCTGTCGAAGATGCCCACAAGCCATGAACCCCGCTAGATAGAATTCCTAAAAAATAAGGATCATCAAGACTAATAGTTACAAGACTATTGTCAGGTACAACATTACAGTCAAGGAAAAAGAAAACACGATGTTTCGCAGTTTCAACTGTGACGATATATTTTGACAGACTTTTAAGAGTAGGTCTAAAGACGGATCTTGGTTCTCCAAAAATCCACCAATTATCTCGATAAGTTGATCTATTGTTTTGATCACGTTCAGGCTTTACATGCTCATAAATCCACTGATAAGCTTTCGGATACTTCTCAAAAACGTCTCTTTCAGACAAACTGAACAAATCAATGACAAGTACATTTCTTGAGGAATGAAGTAAGTCTCGACCATTAGAATACTGATAGATAACATCAGGTTCAATATTTTTTGCTTCCTCAGATGTCACACAAAACCCCTTACCGTGAAGCTTGACACCCCGGTAGCATATCAAATCATTACTTCTAAGCAGCTTTGCACCTGTTACATCAATACTTGCCCGAAGATTGCTAAAAATTCTTCCAACATTTCGCCAACTTATTTCAACATGATCTGCTCTTTCTTCGGGAGTTTCCCCGTCCCCCTCAGAAACTAAAGTTCCAAGTTTTGGAACAGTTTGAGTTTTGCTATTACTTAGCTCAGATCCAGTCATGGCAATCATAACTGCTGCTCCATTATCAACCCATGGGTGATCAGGGATTGCAAAAAATAACTGTAACGGGTTGCTTGTAGTTAAATGAAAATCAATTATTTTTCTTTGGAAAACTCTCCAAATGCTGTTTGTAGTGATGAACCCAAATCGATTCAATTGATGAGAATGAACTAGTTCTGCTGCTTTATGCCACCAATAAAGTACATAATCAGCCGTATCTGGCACGTTCCCGTAGATGGTTCTTAAGGTTTCGGCATAACCATCTCCAAGTAAATCACGCATCCTGTAGTTACCAATAAACGGTGGATTACTCACCACATAATCCGCCTCCTGCCACTCCGCCGCTCGCGGATTAATATACCGATAAATTGGCAGGCGATCGCTTGGATCGGGTACATCTTCCCCCGTCACCGGATGCTTCATCATCCGTCCACCCCAGCGCGTTCTTACCTCGCCCGTCTTCGCATCAATATCCAGTTCCTTGCCGTCATACGCTAACACCGCATCGCGACATTCGATGTTTTTGTACTCGCGCAACACAGGCTCCACCGGAGGAATATCGCCAAACCGCCGGAAATGCCACTGTAAATAGCCAATCCAGATCACCAGATCCGCGATCGCTGCCGCACGCGGGTTTAGCTCAATTCCCAAAAACTGCGACGGGTTCACCTGGTCAATATCCAACCGCAACTGTGCCTGACCCGTCACATCTTCCAGACGGCGCAACACCTCAGATTCAAGCTGCTTGATCAAATCCAGCGTTACATACAAGAAATTTCCTGACCCACAAGCCGGATCAAGAATTCGCTCCGTCCGCAACTCAGTCAAAAAGCTTTCTAATGCGGCAACGGCTTTCTTCTTCTGGGCAGCAGTCGGCTCAACTTCTACATCTCCCAAGATCTGCTTCACTTCCCCCTGCACCAGATCCCACTGCTCCCGCAGCGGCTCCATCACTACCGGACGCACCAACCGCTCCACATAGGATCTAGGAGTATAGATAGTGCGCCCCCAACTTGCTGCGTTCCTTCGAGTCCAGCGCCCGTTCCAGCAACGTGCCAAAAATCGCAGGCTCCACATCCTTCCATTCCCGCTTCGCCGCTTGCAGCAATACCTGTAACTGTTCAGCAGTCAACTCAAACGCCGTCGCCTCCGCAAACAACCCGCCATTAAACCGCAGTAACCTGCCATAAAAGCCAAACGCCGTCCCATCATTCATCGCCTGCCACAGCGCTTCCGCCTCCGGCTTAAAGGTTTTGGGGTTGGGCAACCAGCGTGTCTCCAAAGCCTCCGTAAACAAATGCTCTTTCAGTAGCCCCACATCTTCCGCAAACATCGTGAAGATACAACGCATCAAAAAGTGGGCAACTTCTTGAGGTCTGCCCTCATCCTCCGCAGATCCCCCCTCATTTCCCCCTGGAGAAAGAGAGGAAGCCGGATTAGTCCCCCTTTTTAAGGGGGGTTGGGGGGATCGTTCCAGTCGCTTCGCCAATTCCGCCAAATCTGCTGCCACCTCTCGCGTCACCTTTGCCGCAATCTTTTCAGGATTACGCTTCTGCGGATCGGTAAAGATATCCACAAACAGATCAAAAGTCTCCGGCTGGCGCAAATCCGTCAGCAAAATATCTTGCCGCGCCCCATAGCCCCCATAATCACTGTTGAAGCCCATCCAAAGCTCAAAGTGATCGCCAATATCGCAGGTCAGCAAAAACGGCGGCTTGCTGCTCAAATTTCGAGTGTAGGCGATCGCCTGCACAAATGCCGCTTCCATAGCCTTCAGGTAGGTATTCGTGCCACGTTTTGCCGTGCCCTTGCCCGATTTATCGCTGCCCTGCTTTGCTTCAATCAAGAAATGATCGGCTTTGTAGAAATCAATATAGCCCGGTGTTTTCTTGCCGCTAGGGTGATAGATGGTGATATTTTTATCAAAGCAGTACAGATCATCAGCAACACTGCCTTTCACATCAGGACGCTGGACTCCCAACGCATCACACAGCTCCGAAAAGAACATTTGATAGTTGGCACGTTCATTGCCGCTAGAATTTTGCCAACGGGTGATGAATTGTTCAATTCGAGCCGCATCAGATGGAGTCATGAATGCCTTTCAAGTTTCGGAAGCTGAGGAAACTGGCATTCCGATGCTGTGACGCGATCGGGCAGTTCTTCTTTATTACGCAGTATTCCCGTTAGGGCTTGTAACGAAATAACTTTTACAGGATGCTTCTGAAAGGCTCGAATTTATAAGCTCTCTTGACCAGTGAGTGTCAAAGTTATTTCATGACAGCTCCTTAGCTTCTCCAACCTACAAACTCTAAGCCCTGTCTGTCGAGCTTTTTACAAGAAACTCCGATCTCCAACCCTCACCGTTCAACCTCTGAACTCGGCACTCCAACCTTTTTGCTCAAAACTCCGACCTTTTTGCTCAAAACTCCGACCTTTTTACTCCAAAAACAAAGCTCAGAACCCGGAACGCCGAGCAAATTGCTCCAACATCCAAGCTCTGAGCTTGCTCGATCGCCTTTCAAGGTCAAACCGTCAGGCTTTTTACTGCACCATTGCCCCTTCCGGCTTCACCGTTCCCGCCTGACTCTTCGCCTTCCGAGGTTTCCGGGCAAACCGTTGCCCCATCTCGCCCACCACCGCATCTAACCCACCCACATTTCCACTCGCCTTGGCATAGCTATACACCTGCAACGCCGCTGCATACGCCTCGCTACCCACCGCCAAGCAAGTATCATCCAATAATTCCTGTAGCTGCGTCACCGCCACCACTACTGGATACAACGCCTCAAACAACTGCACATCCTTCCGCAACTCCTCCAAGTCAAACGACCTCGGCAAAAAGTCCGGGTTCTGCGTCGCCACTTCCAACGCCTTGCTGACAAACGCCCGACTCTTATCCCCCATCTTGGGTAAAGCCTTGCGCTCATCGGCTGACAAATCAATCAAAAACGGCAGCTTCTCTTTAATCGTAGCCACAGCCGTCATCACCGCATCCCGATCTTTTGAGTCCAGTGTTGCACTAATTGGAGTCGTACTCATTGTAGAAGTCCCCTGAGCCAGGTAAATTTTCCTTATTAGGATGCCCAAGCTAGAGCGCCTTCGCGTAGCTTCTCCAAGGAATCTTGTCCGAAAGGCAAAACCCCCTCAAGAGCGCGGCTCCTGAGGGGGTTTTGTTAATACTTAAGCGCTGAACGCCCAGTCTCTAAGAGGCGACCGAAGCAACCTTTGTGCTGGACGATCGCTGCCGACGCGTCACATTGGCGGGTGGTTCGATCGGGGTTTGCAGCAAGAAGACCAGCGTAGGATTGCTTTGCAGCTCACGACGCAACAGGCGGCGCATCTCGGCCTCTACATCGGCGCGGAGCTTCACCCAATTGACGTCAATGACGCCATTGCTCAGGGTTTGGGCAATATCTGACCAGCGATCGCTCACCATGTTTCTCAGGGTTTGATCGATCGTTTTTTCTAGCTTGGCTTTGTCTATCGCCACCGCAACGCCGCGCAAATGCACTTCAGGCTTAGCCATCAGTTCACCCGACCAGCCGACCGACGCCGCAACGGTGACAATGCCTTCCTCAGCCAACTGCTGCCGCTCTTTGAGAACGCGATCGATCACCACGCCCGATCGAGAAGCATCCACTAGCTCAATGCCAGACGGCACCTTGCCGATCACGCCAATGCTCTCCTGCGTTAGCTGTACGACATCCCCATTGTTGATAATCACCATATTTTCTGCCGGAATGCCCATGCTCTGAGCCGTCTCAGAATGCTTCACCAACATCCGGTGTTCGCCATGTACGGGCAAGAAAAACTTGGGACGAGTCAGGCTCAGCATCAACTTCTGATCTTCTTGAGCGCCATGACCCGAAACATGGATGCCCTTGTCGCGTCCGTAAACTACCTTAGCGCCCAACATCATCAGCTTATCGATGGTGTTGACTACGGCGATCGTGTTTCCAGGGATGGGATTTGCCGAAAAGACCACGGTATCGCCCTGGCGAATTTTCACCTGGCGATGCTCCTGGTTAGCGATACGGGTCATTGCCGCCATCGGTTCACCCTGCGATCCGGTGGTCAAAATCAGCACTTTGCTGTCCTGCATCTTGTTAACCACATTCAGCGGCACAAACAGATCGTCTTCGCAGCTAATGTATCCCAGGTTACGCGCATGGGCAATCAGGTTTAGCATCGAGCGACCAATGACTGATACAGCGCGTTTATGCTTCTTGGCTAGCTCCAGAATCATATTGATCCGGTGAACCGAGGAGGCAAACGTCGTCACCAACAGCCGACCTTCCGCCTGAGAAAAGACGCGATCGAGGTTGGGAAAAACCGATCGCTCCGAAGGGGTAAACCCAGGAATTTCAGAATTTGTAGAGTCGCTAATCAGGCAAAGTACGCCTTTTTCACCATGCTCTGCTAGACGCTGAAAGTCAAAATATTCGCCATCAACGGGGGTGTGATCGATCTTGAAATCTCCGGTGTGAATCACGACTCCTACGGGTGTGTGCAGCGCAACCGTGAAGCTATCCGCCATCGAGTGGGTGTTGCGAATGTACTCGACTAGGAAAGAGGAGCCAATGCGCACCATGTCACGCGGGCGAACGGTGCGCAACTCTGTGCGATCGGAAACGCCTGCTTCTTCCAGCTTATCTTGCAGCAAAGCCAGCGCTAGGCGAGGGCCATAAATCACTGGAATATCAAACTGCTTCAGGTGAAAGGCAATGCCGCCAATGTGATCTTCGTGACCGTGGGTCACAATCATGCCTTTAATCTTGTGGCGGTTTTCTCTCAGATAGGTCATGTCGGGCAAAACCACATTGACCCCGTGCATTCCATCCGTTGGAAAGGCAAGCCCTGCATCTAAAAGAACAATTTCGTCATTGTATTCAAATACGCAGGTGTTTTTGCCAATTTCATGCAATCCACCCAGTGGAATGACTTTGAGGGCATTAGAGGAACCGTTTTGACTCATGTGTGTCCTTGTCTCGTTAAGGGGTGTAGAAACTTTGTTTTTGAGGCTAATGGGGTGAGAAGTAGAATTTAGCAATAGATTTGAGAAGAATTAAGTAAGGAATGAACAATGAACTGAGCGACCCTAGATAGAGCATCTAAAGAGGTAAAGCTTCTAAAGCAAATGACCCTAGTTACCGCAATCTATGGCTCAGCGCTGAGAAGAGAGAAATATTCAGTTGTCTAGAAATCTGTGGTTGAGCGATCGCGACCTTCGCTAGCGCTGCCCTACGAAGCAGCTTGCGTTGCTTCTAGTAATCCCAGATTTGCCATCACTGCCTCAAGAGCCGGAGTGAAATGACTTACATCATCTTCAAGCGGTAGCCGCGTAGAGCCAACTTGCCACCCTTGCAGCCTCAGAGCCGCCTTCAAAGGGATGGGGTTGGTTGTCGCAAACAGCGCCTTAAATAAAGGAAAGAGCTGAAGATGAATTTGAGTAGCAGACTGCACTTGACCCTGCTCGAAAGCCTGAATCATTTGCTGCAAACGCTGACCGACCAAATGACTGGCCACACTGACAACGCCACAGGCTCCTACAGCAAGCATAGGAAGGGTGAGAGAATCATCTCCAGAATAAACGTCGAACTCAGGCGGAGTTAAGCATCTGACCTGACTGACCTGATCAAGGCTACCGCTTGCCTCTTTGATGGCGACGATGTTAGGAATCTCCGCTAGACGCGCTACCGTCTCTGGCAACAGGTTTTGCCCTGTACGTCCAGGAATATTGTAAAGCATCAACGGCATTTCGGGAGCCGCTTCAGCAATTGCTCGAAAGTGCTTATACAAACCTCTTTGGGGAGGCTTATTGTAATAAGGAACGACTTGCAGCGTTCCATCTAATTGTAGCTTACTTGCTTTCTGTGTGGCAGCAATTGCTTCCTCAGTTGAGTTAGATCCTGCCCCAGCAATTACTTTGGCCTTTCCGGCGATCGCCCGTTGCACCACCTGAAACAAGTGGAACTCCTCATCCCAGCTTAGGGTAGGCGACTCGCCCGTCGTGCCACAGACCACCAGCGTATCTGTGCCGTTTGCCACTAGATAGACCGCCAGCTTTTCAACAACGTCATAGTTAACGCTGCCATCTTCCTTAAACGGCGTGATCAAAGCTGTCGAAACACGTCCAAAACTCGTCACACTCTACTCACTCCTCATTCATACTCTACTGGGCAGCGACGGCCGCCTGCGCTGGGCGAATCAAATCCTGATTGGCAAGCAGTTCAGCAATTTGAACGGCGTTGAGAGCGGCACCCTTACGGATCTGATCGCCACTCAGCCAAAGTTCTAGACCATTGGGATTAGAAATATCTTGGCGGATGCGCCCCACTAGCACATCATCTCCTCCGCTCGCTTCCATCGGCATGGGGAAATAGTTGGCTTGCCAGTCCTCAACAATGCGCACTCCAGGTGCTTGGCTGAGAGCCTGTCGTGCTTGTGCAGGACTAAAAGGTTGGTCAAACTCTAGATTGATGGCTTCTGAATGGGCGCGCAATACAGGAACCCGAATACAGGTGGGTGTAATTCGCAGATCGGGAACCCCAAAAATCTTGCGCGTCTCATTCACCATTTTCATTTCCTCCTCACAATATCCCAAATCGTTGAGTTTGGTGTTGTGAGGGAAAAGATTGAACGCCAGAGGATAGGGAAAGATATCCGTCTGAGGTGTTTGACCCTGAAGAATAGCCAAGGCTTGCGTTTTCACTTCTTCCATCGCCCGAGCACCCGCCCCGCTTGCCGACTGGTAGGTCGCAGCCACAATCCGGCGAATGGGCTGAATTTGGTGCAGGGGATAGATAGCAACCGCCATCAAAATGGTCGTGCAGTTCGGGTTGGCGATAATGCCGCGATGGGCGATCGCCGCCTCAGGATTCACTTCAGGAATTACAAGGGGAACCTGCTCATCCATTCGGAAAGCGCTGGAGTTATCAATGAAAACCGCCCCAGCTTCGACAGCCCTAGCTGCCCAAGCTTTTGAAACAGACCCTCCCGCAGAAGCCAAGACCAGATCGATATCTTTGAAGGCGCGATCGCCCAAAGCTTCTACCATCAAATCTTCGCCTGAAAACTTTAGGCGCTGTCCGGCAGAACGAGGAGAAGCCAAGAGCTTCAGTTCTGCAATTGGAAAATTGCGCTGTTCCAAAATGCTGAGTAGCTCAGTGCCAACAGCACCTGTCGCTCCCAAAATGGCAACTCGGTAAGGTCGGGGCAAGCTAATTTCCTCCAGTCGGTCTCATCATATAAATGCTTGTATCTATCTCAGATTCTGAAGCGAATGTCTAATTTCTATAGGATAGGGCAGAGCGATCGCAGCGACCAATAGGCAGATTTCTAAGAAATTACGTTGCCTAATTGGGTCTCACTCTCATTTAGATTTCACTGTCATCATAGCCAACCTTACCATAGCTGAAATGTTATGGGCTGAAATCCTATGGGTCGAGATGCTCTAATTTCAGCAGGCTCATATCCCCCTGTGACGTTAGAAGTTGATGAGATTTGCTGCGGTCTGGCTTTCGTTAGAGTCAGAATCAGCTAACATAACTAATTGCGGCAAAGCTGAGTCTTCTTCCAGTTTATTCAGCATAGCTATCCATTCTCTGGATAGTTTGCTTAGCAGCCTATTAACCTGCGACGAGAATTGCGATGAAAGTTACCCAGGAAAAATTACCCGCTAGCCAAATTGGTCTAGAAATTGAGATTCCCTCTGAGATGTCGAAGCAAGCTTACGAGAAAGCTCTGAAAGAGCTAACTCGGTTTGCCGATATTCCTGGGTTTCGCAAAGGCAAAGTGCCCCGTCAGGTGCTGATTCAACGGTTTGGCTCCCTCCGAATCAAAGCGACCGCCGTAGAAGACCTGGTTCAGGATGGCATTCAAAAAGCTTTAGAGCAAGAGAAAATTGAGGCGATCGGCGCTCCCCAACTGCGCTCTTCGTTTGATGAGCTGGTTGTGCAATATGAGCCAGGTACGGCTTTAAAATTTCAGGCGGCGGTGGATGTGCCTCCCGAAGTCAAGCTTAGCCAGTACAAAGGGTTAGAGGCAAAAGCCGAAGAAGTGAAATATGACCCAGAGCGGGTTGATCAGGTGCTGGAAGATTATCGCAAGCGATCCTCGACTTTAGTTCCTGTAGAAGGTCGTGCAGCTCAAGCAGATGACGTCGCGACTATCGACTTTGCCGGACGCTTGGCAGAAGCAGCCGAAGGTGAAGAAGAACCCGCTGAAATTCCGGGGGGCAGCGCTCAAGACTTTGAAATTGAGCTTTCCGAAGGCGGCTTCATCCCAGGCTTTATTGAGGGCATTATTAGCATGGCTGCGGGTGAGACTAAAGACATCGCCGTCACGTTCCCTGATCCCTATGCCCAAGAAGATTTGGCAGGCAAGCCCGCAGTCTTTACCATTACGCTAAAAGATCTAAAGACTCGTGAGCTGCCTGAGCTGGATGATGATTTTGCCCAGGATGTCAGCGAATTTGAGACTTTGGCAGAGCTGCGCGCCTCTCTAGAGAAGCGTTATCAGGATGAGGCAGATGCCAAGACCAAAAGCAACAAGCAAGAGGCTCTGCTCAATGAGTTGGTCAAGTATCTAGAGGCTGAGCTACCTGAGACGCTGGTCAAGCAAGAGGTTGATTTTTCCATCACCCAAACCGCCATGCGTTTGAGTCAGCAAGGGCTTGATATCCGTAAAACCTTCACCAACGAGATCGTGTCGATGCTGCGGGAGCAGGCTAGACCCGAAGCGATCGTGCGCCTCCAGCGGACGCTGGCTCTAGGAGAAGTCGCCAAGACGGAATCGATCCAGGTGACGCCCGAAGAAGTGGCTGCAAAAGTAGATGAAGTCCTGGCAGAAATGTCTGACCAGAAGGACATTGACGAGAATCGTCTTCGTCAGGCGATCGAAGATGACCTGCTGCGAGACAAAATCCTAGACTGGCTAGAGGCTGAGGCGACTTTGGAACTCGTGCCTGAAGGTAGCTTGAAACCCGCAGAGGAGGAAGTGGCGATCGAGGAAGTTCTAGAAGCAGATGCGTCAGAAGCTACGCTGGATGTGAGTGCAGAGGCGATCGAAGAAACTAGCGCTGAGCCTGAAGCGGCAGTGTCAGAAGCGCCAGAGGCTGCATCTGAGGCTGAGCCAGAAGCTGCACCAGAAGCTGCACCTGTTTCTCCAGCCCCTGCAAAAAAAGGTAAATCGACGAAATCGTAGGATGAGCTGCGACTTTGAGCGATAGTCAGGGTAGATGCTGGCAGCGGAATGACGTTCTCTAAATGGAGATGTTTTAGATCAGATGCCTTAAATGCCTTAAGGCAGAGGAAATTGCTAGATTTCACTAGTGCCTGTGCAGTTAAGGCATAATGATCAAATAAGCGTGCAAACCTTGTGTGATATTCGTTCCGTTTATCTTCTCTTTAGATTTATGCCAAATTCTCAACCTTCCTTTTCTGATCCTCAATCCTCGGCACAGTTTCTGTCCCCCAGGAGTCTGAATCAGTCCGCTGCCCGTGGCACCGAGGCAGTTGTGCCTATGGTGGTCGAGCAATCCGGCAGAGGAGAACGGGCGTTTGACATTTACTCTCGGCTGCTGCGGGAGCGAATCGTCTTTCTGGGAACGCCTGTAGATGACACCGTCGCAGATTCGATTATTGCCCAACTTTTATTTTTGGATGCAGAAGATCCAGAGAGAGACATCCAGCTCTACATCAACTCTCCAGGCGGCTCGGTAACGGCAGGTTTGGCCATCTACGACACCATGCAGCAGGTTCGCCCTGATATCGTTACCATTTGTTACGGTCTAGCGGCAAGCATGGGTGCTTTTTTGCTGGCGGCAGGTGCTGCCGGAAAGCGGCTATCTTTGCCCAGCTCCCGCATCATGATTCACCAGCCTTCAGGCGGAGCGCAGGGTCAAGCCGTCGATATTGAAATTCAGGCCAAAGAAATTCTGTATCTGAAGCGGACGCTGAATGAATTGTTGGCTTATCATACAGAGCAGCCGCTTGAGAAAATCGAGGCCGATACCGAGCGCGATTTTTTCATGTCCGCAGAGGAAGCGAAAAACTATGGTCTGATTGACCAAGTTGTGGTTCGCCAAAACCTGCCCATGCCCGGAGAGTCTATTACCGCAGTCAAGTGAGGGGCGAACATGTCTAAGTATGACTCCCATCTCAAATGCTCATTCTGTGGCAAGTCGCAGGAACAAGTTCGCAAGCTGATTGCTGGGCCTGGTGTCTATATCTGTGATGAATGCGTTGACCTCTGTAATGAAATCTTGGATGAGGAGTTGTTTGACTCAAGTGCAACGGTGCCTCAGCCCTCGGCTCGGCGTGAGGCTCATTCAGAGAAGCGTCCCGCGCGATCGTCTAGTTTGTCGATGAATCAAATTCCCAAGCCTCGGGAAATTAAAAAGCATCTAGATGAGAACGTTATTGGGCAAGATGAAGCCAAGAAAGTGCTTTCAGTTGCCGTCTACAACCATTACAAGCGGCTGAGCTTTGTCCAGTCTAAGGGAGCGGCCAAGACGGACGATACCGTTGAGCTACAAAAGTCGAACATTTTGCTGATTGGGCCGACGGGGTGTGGCAAAACGCTGCTGGCGCAAACCTTGGCAGAAATGCTGGATGTGCCCTTTGCCGTTGCAGATGCCACAACGCTGACCGAGGCGGGCTATGTGGGCGAAGATGTGGAAAATATTTTGCTGCGGCTGTTGCAAGTTGCCGATCTGGATGTAGAGGTCGCTCAGCGCGGCATTATCTACATTGATGAGATCGATAAAATCGCCCGCAAGAGCGAGAATCCCTCAATTACACGAGATGTTTCGGGTGAGGGAGTACAGCAAGCTCTGCTCAAAATGCTAGAGGGCACAGTGGCTAATGTGCCGCCTCAGGGCGGGCGTAAGCATCCTTACCAAGACTGCATCCAGATTGACACTAGCAACATCCTGTTCATCTGCGGGGGGGCGTTTGTCGGCTTGGATAAGGCTGTGGAGCAGCGGATGGGCAAAAAATCGATGGGATTTGTCCAGCCTGGAGAAAGCCAGCCGAAGGAAAAGCGGGCGGCAGATGTGTTGAAGCATATGGAGCCGGATGACCTGGTGAAATTTGGCATGATTCCAGAATTCATTGGCCGGGTGCCCGTGATGGCAGTCGTCGATCCCCTCGATGAAGATGCTCTTGCCGAGATTCTGACGGAACCTCGCAACGCCTTGGTGAAGCAGTACCAGAAGCTGATGCGGATGGATAACGTGCAGCTTGAGTTTAAGCCCGATGCAGTGCGGGCGATCGCCAAAGAAGCCTACCGCCGTAAGACGGGAGCCAGAGCGCTGCGCAGCATTGTGGAAGAACTGATGCTAGATGTCATGTATGAGTTGCCCTCTCGCAAGGATGTCACCCGCTGTGCCATTACTCGTGAGATGGTAGAGAAGCGATCGACAGCCGAGCTGTTGGTTCATCCTTCTTCGCTACCGAAACCCGAATCTGCCTAAATGCCTTACATTCACCTGCGCGGTGTTGATCACTGTTACGAATGGATCAGCACCTCGGCTCAGTTTGATTCAAATGGAAGCCCCATCTCCAGCAAGCCCACTTTAGTTTTTATTCACGGTTGGGCAGGGTCTAAGCGCTACTGGGAAAGTACGGCGCAGGCGCTTTCTGACCAGTTTGACTGTCTGTTGTACGATTTGCGAGGATTTGGGCGATCGCTCTTGCCTCGCCCCATCCCGCCAGAGGTGGCAGCTTTGGGCTATGAGCTAGAGGGCTATGCCGATGATTTGTCGCTGCTTTTGGATGCGCTCAATCTAAAGCGGGTTTTCCTCAACGCCCATTCGACCGGAGCCTCGATCGCCGTCCTGTTTGTCAATCGCTATCCTGAGCGTGTAGAGCAGGCGATTTTGACCTGTAGCGGCATTTTTGAGTATGAGGCGCGATCGTTCAAGCTCTTTCATCAGGCTAGCAAGTATGTCGTGGGCTTTCGTCCCAACTGGTTGACCGCCATTCCGGGAGCCGATCGGATGTTCATGACGCGATTTTTGCGGCGTCCCATCTCGGCAGCGGCTCGAAAAGCCTTCCTTGAAGATTTTGTCACGGCAGATTATGAGGCGGCTTTGGGTACCGTCTATACAGCCGTCAGCCAAAAAGCTGCTGAGGAAATGCCCCAAGAATTTGCCCAGTTGCCTGTCCCAACCCTGCTGATTTCTGGAGAATACGACCAGATTATTCCAGTGGATCTGGGGCAACGGGCAGCGGCATTGAGCGATCGCGTGCAGCAGGTGGTTATAGACAATACTGCCCATTTCCCGATGCTAGAGGATGCAGAAACGTATCTCCAGCAGATCCGACAGTTTTTGAAACCGCCGCAGGCGATCGGCTAAAGCTCATAGCAATTGTTTTTGGAAGTGCCACGCTTTGCGTGGCACTTC
>DATNPL010000009.1:0-17935 GCA_036703255.1 Coleofasciculaceae cyanobacterium | reverse complement strand
AAGTGCCGCGCGGAGCGCGGCACTTCCAAAAACTATTCGGTTTTATTTTGTGTGCAGATTTGACAGCGAAACCCGCCCCTCTCCAACATCGCGCTTATTGAATTCCCGTTCCTTAAATTCAACGAATATTTTTTCTAAAGGCCGTGCGACCTTTAGAAAAGATATTGCCCTAACCTGATGGCGTGGAGCGATGGCAGCTAAAGATAGCTACTCGCCTGCCGGGTAAACATCGTATGGTATTGTCCTCCGCTGGCCATGAGCTGTTCATGACTGCCAGATTCGATGATCTTGCCATGCTCCAGCACCACCACCCGATCGGCCAGCTTAGCTAAAGCAAGGCGATGGCTGACGACCACCGTCATTCGGCCTTGGGCGATCGTCCGAAAGATCCGATAGATTTCATGTTCGTTTTTAGGATCGAGTGCTGCCGTCGGTTCATCAAACACCAGCAGCTCAACCTGCGACAGCCGCAGCAGAGAACGGGCGATCGCCACCCGTTGCCACTGCCCGCCTGAGAGATCTACCCCATCTTCAAGCTGTTTGCCCAGGGGCGTTTCTAGACCCTGGCTGAGTTCTGCCACAATCTGATCAATTCCTGCATCTTGCAGTACGGCATGTAGGGCGGCGTCTTCCTCTAGCTTGGGCAAAAACCCCCAGCCGACATTTTCCCTGAGCGTTGTTGGGAAGTGAGCATAGTCCTGCATCACGACACCAATCCGCGATCGAAGTTCCTCTAATGAGAGCGATCGCAAATCCTGGCCGTTCCAAGAAATTTTTCCCTCTGTGGGGTCATAGAGACGGCAGAGCAGCTTGGCTAGCGTGGTTTTGCCTGCGCCATTTTCGCCCACGAGCGCCACCATCTCTCCAGGGCGAATGGTGAGATTGATCTGATCCAAAATGCGTTTATCGCTGCCGGGATATGAGAAAGAAAGATCTTGAAGCTGCACCCCTGGCTGATCCACTTGAGCAGTCGGCCGCATGGGTCGATCGCCGCTACGCAGCTCTGGCTGCAAGTCGAGCAGCTGAAAAATCGGGCTGGTGGCCAGCGCTACGTCATAGATTTCGCCTGTGTTGCTGATCAAAATATAGAGGCTTTGACGAAGCTGAAGAATAATGCCTGTGTATAGCGCCAAATCGCCTAAGGTATAGCTGCCCTGCAACACGCCCAGCACCACGTAAACATAGGGCAGTGCTGCCCCAATGCCGCCCACCAGCGCCCACAGCATCACGGCAATTGCGCCTTCGCGGCGGATGTGCTGCATTTTATTAAACAGAGTGCGAAACAGACCTCGCCAGCGATCGAGCAGAATAGATTGCAGCGAAAATAGACGAATCTCTTTGGCGTAAGCCTCGCCAATCAGCAGTTTGTTATAAATCTCCATCTCGCGGGTCAGACCTGCTTGAGTAGACTCTGTTCGCCAACTTTTGCGGTGGTGCTTCATTTCCACCAAGATCGAGGGCGCAGAGGAAATCAGCAGCAGCAATGGCACCCACCAAGCGATCGACCAAGACAGCAGCACCGACGGAATGAGCATGAAAACACCCACCAGGGTTGCGGCCATAATCATCGAGAGCCGCTGTAGCCGCTGCACCCCTTTGGTGGTTAGCTCCACCAGGTTCAGGAGTTCTGGTGTTTCAAACAGCGCAATGTCGTCAAAGGTTGCCACTTTTTGCAGCACTTGCCCTTGCACATGTCCCTGCACGCGATCGCGCAAGGAGGCAAACAAAGCACTACTGACCGAATCGACCGCATCCACAACCAGGTTAAGCACCAGGGCAGCCATGACACTCCACATCAGCTTGGGCTGCGACACAATCAGGGCGATCGCATCTTGGGTCACACCCTGCCCCATTAGCCGCGAGGCTTCATCAATGACAATCTTGCTTAAAAACAGCGATGCGGCTGGCCCTGTGCGGGTAAATAAATTGAGCAGCGCCAAATTGCGTAATTCCGAGGGTGCGGCTTGCACCACCAGCCAAAAACTGCGACGTAACGCCTGAAACGTCGTTAGGGATTGAGGTTGCATGTAAGGTGAATGTCCCCTGAAACATGGGTAAACGCTACAATCTAGCCGAGCGATCGCGCAGCAAAAACTCCCCCGAAAAGTCAGGGTTCTGCACAATGCGCCATTTTTCAGGTCAACAGGAGCCAATATCAAATATTTTTCAATTTTATACTACAGATGTAGTATTTGTCTCATTGCGGAAATGGGAGCGCTGGAATGAGAGATAGACAGATCTTTTCTGTAGCTTTTCTGTAAGTTAGGTTGTTGCTTACTTCTGCGTAGCAGTACAACGTGAAACCCAACTCTAACAAGGTTTTGTTGGGTGACGCTGACGCTAACCGACGCAAGAATAGCGGTTTCAGGAGTTTTGTCAGTCAATCAGGCGCAAACCCCCTAGCGATCGCCATCATTAATGAATAGCTGAAGTTTAAATAAGTTCAAACGCTGTTGAATCTAGCCCGTGAACCCTAAAACTCTGCCTTAAAGCCCGTTTTCATCGCTGTTCGGTTTAGATCTGCGCGGTTGAGAATAGACGCAATCGGGGTAGGCAAAGCCTGAGTCACTTCGGGTGACTGAGCAGCAGATTCAGCCCCAGAATAGCTGCTAATCTGGACAAAGCTAGGAGTAAACAAAAATACGCAGGTGCCTAAATGCCGCTGATGCCCGTCGATCGCATAGGCACCCCCCGCGACGTAGTCAGCACTACGCTGCGCCTGATCGGTATCCATCAGCGTCAGATCAAGAATCACCGATTTGCGTTCGCGCAGGGCCGTCACAGCTTGGGGCATTTCTTGGAACGATCGCGGCTGCATCAGCACCACCTCCATTTGCCCCAATCCCGGCAAGCCGATGACATTACCGGGTAGGGTGCCATTGGGCGATCGGCGCGATCGGCGATCGGAACCGCCTGCTTCTGGCTCATCCAACGCTTGCTCCGGATCTTCTAGGTCATCCTCGTACTCTTCATAGCCTTCGTCAATTCCAAGCACATCTCGCAAGCGTTGAAAGAAGCTCATGGCGATCTAACCTGCATTAGTTCACTTGTTCTATCTTAGACTACCTTATGAAAAGGAGAAAGATCAAGCCGCATTGGGTAGGATAACCCGCACATTTGGTAGTCTAATCCCTCTATTTTCGCTCATCTTCCACCATAGACAGCATTCCTTGAATTGTGGCTGGAATGCCGCGAGGGTCCATAAACATCACTTTGCTGCTGTCGCTCTTGCCAATTTCTGTGCTCATATCCAAATAGCTGAGAGCAAGCAGAATTTTGCTAGCCGCAGGTGCATCGGGGTCTTCCTTCAACGCCTGATTGACAATCTTGATAGCCTCTGCGGTTGCCTGAGCCTTGAGAACCTGCTGCTGCCGCTCGGCCTGGGCGCGCAGCACCAGCGCCTTTTGCTCAGCTTCGGCTTGCATAATCACAGACTTTTGGCGGGCTTCGGCATCTAGCACCTGGGCATCTGCCTTACCTCTGGCGCTGTTGACCGCAGACTCGCGTTCGCCCTCAGAGGTGAGAATTGCTGCCCGCTTGCGGCGTTCGGCAGACATTTGTAGCTCCATCGACTCCTGCACAGCTTGAGAAGGAACGATGTCCCGCAATTCTACCCGTGTCACCTTAACGCCCCAGGGATCGGTGGCAGTATCCAACTCCCGCAGCAGAATTTCGTTAATTTCAGAACGAGCGGTAAAGGTTTCGTCTAGCTCCAGGCTGCCCATCTCAGCCCGAATCTGCGTCATCACCAGATTGGTCATCGCGGATTGCAAGTTCTGGACTTTATAGTAAGCCCGCTCCATATCAACAATGCGCCAGTAGATAATGGCATCTACCGTGATGGCCACGTTGTCCCGCGTGATGCAAGACTGCGGCGGAATATCTAGCACCTTTTCGCGGATGGTTTCCTGGTAGGCAACGCGATCGACAAAAGGCATTGTGAAATTTAATCCGGGAGAAAGCTTGCGATTATAGCTGCCCAGCCGCTCGACTAAAACTTCGTTCCCCTGGTTGACAATCTTAACGGAGCCAGCCACACCTGCACCGCCCAACGCCATCAAGATCAGCGTAAACAAAACGTCCATCTAAAATCTCCTCGATGCTAGTGAATAATGCTATGAATCTAGATGCTTATGAATTTGAAAGCTTATGAGTTTGAATGTTGAGCCATCTGAGCGCTCATGAATTGGCTTAAAATCGTAGCGCCTGTTCGGGCATAACAATCAGCGTTGTGCCCTGCCGTCGCAAAACGTAGACTTTTTGTTGAGGCGCGATCGCCATCTCCTCATCTTCACAGCGGGCTTGCCAGGAGTTGCCCTCATAGAGTACCCGCCCAGGCTGCCCCGGCAAGATCTCTGTGAGCGTTTGGGCTTCTTTAGAGTCCTCAATGATGCGAGACTTTGTTTTGGGCAGCAGCCGTTGCAGCAAGATATTAAGCAACACTGATAACCCCAGCCAAAGAACAACCTGAAGCCCCAAGTGGGGAATCACTGGGGTCAGAAGCGCTACGACGATCGCGCTTATACCCATCGTCAGTTCTACAAACGCGGTAGGAATGATGAATTCCATGACGCAGAGGACAACCCCCGCAATCATCCAGAGAACTGCAATACTCATGTCATTCACTGATTTTTTAAGTAAGTCGGACGCTAGCTTGGAGCAGAAAGTTCTAATTGCAGCCCATGAGCCTAAGTTCAGAATTCCCTCAATTGAGCTGCGATACTCTGGTAAAGCATCAAAGCTTAAAACAATGTTTAAACTCAAACAACGTCTAAACTTGAGGTCATTTGATCTGAAGCGGGGGATTTTTAGAACTGCCTTTCACCTAGACACCATTCTAAGCCCAAACATTTTGAGACTTAGCAATCTGCTAAGTCTTCTCAATCTTTCAAAACCTGACCTTTTGGATTGTTATGCGGCGAAAAACACAGCATAACAATCAACTTTGTCATCCACTGAGTCTAAGAATGACAACAAGTTCAAAGGAAAAGTTTCCGGAATGCCCCAATCCTTTTGGTGGTCGCTGGGCGGCAAAAGACAGCGTGCCCGCAGCCTACCTCTAAAATAAGCCACCGCACCCTAATTCACGACTTCAACATAGCATTCACGCAAGAGATCTATTTTCGGCATTGCTTAATCCGGCTCATTTATTTTGGCAGGTGCGTAGAGCGCACCTGCCAAAATAAATTTCATAGCCAAGATCAGCAACCCTCTATCCTTTTTTGCAGCACAGCTTTTAGAGCAGGAGATTAAGAAATGTACAGACCGCTAGACTTCTCAATTCGTCTATTGCCAGGGTTCGATCGCATTACGTTAGAGCATCGGCTGGCCGGACAGCAGCCTGACAACCTTTGTGGCCCGTATTGGGTGGCTATTTTGCTGCGATCGATGGGCATCAAGCCTTTAACACCCGAACAAGTTGCCCAGGCTGCGGGTTCAGTCCTGCCCGTGGGCGATCCGCTGACCTGGCTACCCAAGGGCGCAAGTTCTCGGCAAGATTACGGCCTGCCTTTGCCAGAAGCCACTGATCTTAAAGATGCTGGAACTTCTGCCCAAGGACTGATTGCTGCCACCTCAAGGCTTTCAAATCATAGGTATGCTTTGGTGCCACTGCAAGCCCACTGGACAGCCGATCGCATGATGAATTTGTTTGAGCTGTGCGAAAGCCATCCCCACTGGAACGCCATACTGCTTTGCAATCTGCGTACCGATCGGCTTTGGGGATCAAGTTTACCTCTAGGAGACGCGATCGCCTATCTCTCTGGTACCGCTCTTTCTGGCGCTGCTTCTGGCAAGAGTGAATTGACCGATCAGCCCAGCCAGCCGCCAGCCGACTGGCATGTGGGGCATTTCTTTATGCTGGCGGGTGAGGTGAAAGGAACAGCGCGATCGCTGGCCTGGATTTGTGATACCTATCCGCACTTCGGCTGGCAAGGCTATCATTTGCAGCCCCTAGAGGCGATCGCTCAAGCCCTAAATCGCGGAGATGGCTACGGGGGTGGCATTCTGCTATTTGTCGCTGACGATGCCCAGGCGCAGGTAATGCAACAGGCCGAGGCGCAGGGGTTCGCGATCGAGTGTTGGGACAATGGTAGTCCACAGGTTGACTAACTTTCCAAAGTTGCGATCGTTAGTAGACTTCCATATACTCTTTTGTTTCCCAATCGGTGACATGGGCGTGAAACCGAGCCAGCTCAAATTGTTTCACCGTGGTAAACAGGTGAACAAAATCTGCTCCCAGGAGCGATCGCATTTCTATATCCTCCGCAAGTCCTGCCAGCGCTGCTTCTAAGTTGGATGGCAGCTTAGGTAAGTCGGGATTGTCTTCGCTTGGCCCTTCAACCGATAGCTGTAGCTGATACTGATGCTCAATGCCCAGCAGCCCAGCCGCAAGGGTCGCAGCAGCGCTTAAATAAGGGTTGCTCAATCCCGACGCCGCCCGCATTTCTAAATGGGTGCCTTCATCGTAAGTCGCTTTGACCCGCACCATAGCTGAGCGATCCTCAATCCCCCAACTAATATTGGAGGGAGCAAAGGTGTGGGGCTTGAGGCGACGATAGCAGTTGGGAGTAGGCCCAATCAGAGGCATCATGGCAGGTGCATGGGTCAGAATGCCCTGAATAAAAGACTTTGTGGTTTGGGATAAGCCATCGGGATCGTTGAGATCGAGGAAGGCATTTTGTCCCGTCTGGCGATCGATCAAGCTAATGTGAAAGTGGCAGCAGCAGCCCGCCCGATCAGAAAAAGGCTTGGACATAAACGTGGCCTGGTATCCCATCCGGTGGGCAATCTCTTTGACGGCCGTCTTAAACGTAAAGGCTTTGTCAGCTGCTGCTATGCCGATCGCAGGGCCAAAATTGATTTCAAACTGCGAAGGCGCATATTCGCAGTTGTGTGTAATTACATCTACGCCAGCGGCTCTGAGATAATCTAATATTTGATCAATCTCAGGAATATATTGATTCCGAATATGGTTAAAAATATGTAACCCGTCGAATAGCGGCTCTTGAGTGTCACCCTTTAGCAGATAAAACTCAAACTCATGCCCCATCATGACATCAAACCCCATCGCCTCGGCTTTGTGCAGCAGCGTTTTGAGCACGTAACGCGGTGCCATTGTGAGCGGATCGCCAGCGCCCCATTGAGCATCGCAAATCAGCTTAGCGGTGTTTTTGAGCCACGGCACAGGCGCTAAAGTTTCCAGGTCGGGAATTAGCATATGGTCACGGTATTTGCGCTCCTCATGCATTCCAGAACCCGTAACGACGTTAGATGCCGTATCCAAAGCCAAGGTGCCGCCGTAGAAGTTTAACCCTTTGCGGGCATAGCCTTCGACCTTATCGATCGGCACCACCTTTAGCCTTGATACGCCATGCAAATCAGGCAGCTCAAAGCGGACATATTCGACGCCCTGCTGGCGCAAGCTAGCAATCAATTGAGTAATGCGATCGCCCGTCATTTGTTCGGAGTCAGTCTCTGCCATAACCAGTGGGATATCCTGAGCGGTATAAAGGTATAAATTGAGTCTTGATCAATCAACGCTAAGGCGCGGCTAGCCGCGCCTTAGATTCAACTTCCAATCAATCTCTAAACTTTCTTCATGTCGCTAAAGCGCGTATGAGAAGCCTCGATGTCGTTCTCCATGACTTGAATGATTTCAGGAGAGCGCGATCGCAGAATCGCAAACCAGACCGCTCCCGAGATCAAGTAAGCCAGGAACAGATACGGGAAGATATTGTAAGGGGCAGGAGGAATCGGGAAGATACTATTTTCACCCGGTAGACCGACGCTTCCCAAGACAGGAATCACCATAAAGCCAATAGCCAAAACAGCAAACAGAATGTCTGTCCAGCGTAGCTGGTGCTCACGCTTGAGATAGACAGGAGCCGCAATGGAGATCAGAATGTAGGCAACCAAGAACCCATAGGTGGCGATCGTACCCGTATAGGCGTAAATGTCTAGCGTTTGCACGCCCGCCATGTTCATGATGGTCGGCACGATAAAGGTAGTCAACGCCGTCAGCGTAATGGCGACATAGGGTGTGGCATTTCTGCCATGTGCCCGACCCACGCTCCTGTGAAAGATACCATGTCGTCCCATGGAGAAGAAAATCCGGGCACCTGCATTGATGCTAGCCAGCGCACAGGCAAACATGCTGACCGATGCGCCGATCGCAATCAAGACTCCAAAAAAGCCAACCCCTGCAAAGTTAGCCAAGTCGCTCATGGGAGCCGTACTTTCATTGAACTTTATAGGAGCGTCCTTAAACCCTAGCACTGCAACATAGGACATGAACACGAAAAATGTTCCCGAAGCGATCGTGCTAATAATCACGGCACGCGGGATGTTTCGCAGCGGCTGCTTGGCTTCGTCGCCCAAGGTCGTCGCGCTTTCAAAACCCACAAAGCTGAACACCCCCAAAACCAAGCCCAGCATAATACCGCCGGGTTTGACATCCTGGAGCGTTAGCTGTGCCGGATCGATCGCAAAACCTTTCCCGCCCAAAATAATGAAACCCAGGAGCAGAATTAACCCGACCGATACGGCTTCTAGCGCCAGCATGATCACGGTTGAAAGCTGAATATCTTTGTAGCCGATATACCAAGAGAGTCCGACACAGATAGCAAATAGAAAAATAGGCGAGGGATTAATGCCAATGGAACCCAGCAATACGGCGGTGTAGTTGGCAAAGCCGCTCACCACTGCCATAGCCGTCAGCGTGTATGCCAGGATGAGCGCCCAGCCTGTAATCACACCCGCCATAGGGCCTAGCCCACGGGCAATGTAGGCGTAAAGCGATCCTGGAGAAGCCGATCGCTTGGCAAACTGGTTGATATTAAGCCCTACAAAAGTCAATCCGATGGTTGCCAAGACATAGGTAAACCAAGTGCCTGCTCCAGCACTAGCAAACACCAACGCGGCGTTAACCGTAGGCGTAACGGTAGGAGCGATGTTGGCGATTGACTGAGAGATAACTTCAGAGAAAGGTAGACAGTCTGGACGTAAACCTGAGACTCGCGGTTTAGCATCTGTTTGGGTCATACTAAAGTCCTTAAACCTGTAACGGTTAGGTGAATTCTATAAAAACATAGAAGGTAGATACGCTTGAATGATTGCTCAGGACAATCGCAGACCCACCACAGCATTACTCATCCGGACAGAGTAAGGGTAGAGCCTTAAGCTTATGCAAGAACAATAGATGCACCGAAATCAAATCTACGTCACTTCGTGAAGCGCCTTCGTAACAAGGGTCACGCAGCGATCGCTTTTTATGCCTTTTATACTGTATCTGAACTTGGCATTGCTTAATAGGGGGATAAATTTTTGTTAGAGAGGGGCGCGGAGCGCCCCTCTCTAACAAAAATTTATCTTAGAAATCAGCAACGCTGATCTGAACTTATGCACCCAAACTTAAAGCATCCTCACAATAGGCTTTAACCCAAGACGAGCGATCGCCTCCTTGCGTCCAAAGAATCGGGAAAAAGCTTTCATCCATGACCTTATTTTCCATAGAGCGATAGCGGCTGTAGATGTATCCCTCACCGACACCCAAAGGCTGAAACTGCGATGTCGCAGGCAGGATGCTAATGGAGAAACTGCGTCGCGTTTGGTCTGTGATATTTTTGCCAGAGCCATGCCAAAGGTCGCCCTGCATAAAAATACAGCCGCCTGTCGGAATTTCTGCGGTTTGTAGCTGAACCTGCGATCGCTCTAGTCCCACCTCTTGGGCAGCATCCCAAAGCGGTTGGCGATAGTCTCCCGCCGGGGCATGCAGGAACTGAAAGCGATCGTGACAGGGCCATAGATGCGAACCGGGCACAAACTCTAGCGCTCCCGCACTAGCATGGCCGAGCGAAATCCAGCAGGTGATCACGGTTGCCGGATCAATACAGCTCACAGAAGTGTTGTTGCGATGAAACAACACCTCAGGCGCATCAGGGGGCTTAATCCAACAGCTATCGGTCGCCAGTCGTCCCCCTGTCCACCCCCCCAGCGTGGCATTTAAGCGGGCAATTTCGGCAGAGAGTGAAAGGCTGGCAATGGTGCGATCGCACCGCCAAAGGCCGCTCATTTGCCGCGTTGCATTAGGCAGGCTCAGGTTAGGTCTACCATGCCATTCATCTGGATAATTTCCAGTTTCTAGCTGCGTTGCAAACAGGGGATCTAATCGAGAATCGATGCGATCGACAATCTCTGAATCCAGAAATTTCTCAAGGATCAAAAAGCCTTGCGCTTGAAATTGAGCAATCTGATCATCGCTAAGTTTTACAGGTTGATAGGTCATAGATTAAAAGCGGTCATAGGTTAAAAAGCGTTGTCCTCTAAGCCCATGACCTTAGACCTTGACCAAATTGGGTAACGCTCCCGGTAACTCCTCACAGTAGTCTGCGAGAAAGGGGGTGCGATAGCCATCTTGCCGATAGACGATCGGGAAAAAACTCTCGTCCATAGCGTCATCGCCAAACCGCTTGTAGCGGCCTGCAATGTAGCCTCCAGGCACGTAGGCTCCCGTCGGTTTAAATCGGGCTTCAGCCGGGACATGCACCAGCACCAAGCTGCGCCGGATCACATCAGGCAACAAGTTCCTGCCAGAGCCATGCCACATATGCCCATGATGAAAAGCGCAGCTTCCCGGCTTTAGCTCAAGTTGCAATACTTCAGGTTGGTCAACCCCCGCCCGCCGAGCTGCTTGCTCCATCTCCCAGCGGTAGCTCTTGCTGGGGGCATGAAATTCTGGCACGGTGCCAGATAGCGTCCAGCGGTGCGACCCGCGAACATACTCGATAGGACTCGCCCCTTGCACCGCATTGCTGAGGGCGATCCAGCACACCACAATCTCTTGAGGGGTGTGATAGAAAGAATACATTGAATCCTGGTGATGCGTCGTCTCGGTTGCACCATAGGGCTTGCGCCACAGACTATCGCTCAGCAATCGAGAGCCAGACCACTGGCCTAAGGCCGCTGCGATTTCACCCACTTTGGCGGATAGCACGACTGAGGCAAAGGTGCGATCGCTCTTCCAGACGTTGCTCATCTGCGCCGATGCCCCTGGCTTGCCTAGCTGGGGGTTCCAATACCATTCATCTGGATAAACAGAGGTATCAAATTCGCCTGAGAACAGCGGTTCAACCCGATTAACGAGTCGATTGACCGTTTCCTCATCAATTAAGTCTTCGACGATCAGAAAACCATCGGTATGAAAGCGATCGATTTGCTCAAGGGTGATGCAAGACATGGCACAGTAAGACTTTGGGCTTCGCACAGAATACCGGGTTCGTTGAATATTAATATGTCGCACAGAATACAGAAATTTAGGCTGGTTCTTCATCAGGCTTAGGATTGCAGAAGACGCAGTAGATAACTCAGCACATATGACAACTGATCGACCCAGCATTCTCGTCATTCGGCATGAAGCATGCTCTAGCCTGGGACTTCTGAAAACAGTTGCCAAGGAAAGCTCTACGCCGATTCGCTATCTAGATACGGCTGGCGGTGAAACCCTCCTAGAGCCAGTTTCCGACTATTCCCACATCGTTGTTTTGGGGGGAACCGTTAGCGCCTACGAAAGTGACCTCTATCCCTTTTTGCAGTACGAATTTAAGCTGCTAGAAGCGGCGATCGCCCAGAACATTCCAGTTTTGGGGATTTGTTTGGGTTCGCAGATTTTGGCGCAGCTTTTAGGCGCAAAAGTCTATCGCGGCGAAGCCGGACGCGAAGCCGGATGGTGTGAAATTCATCTTTTAGAGGCGGCTAAAGCTGATCCTTTGCTCAAAGACTTTCCGCCGCAGTTTCGCGTATTTCAATCGCATCAAGATACCTTTGACATTCCCCTTGGGTGCGATCGCCTTGCCCAAAGTCCCCGGTATCCCAATCAGGCTTTTCGGTATCAAAATCAGGTTTGGGCGATTCAGTTTCATCTAGAAATTGATGAGAATGCACTTACAGACTGCTCAGGTCTTATCGCTCAGGAATTAATCGACAGCCAAGTTAAAGACACCACGATCGAACAAATGTTGGCAGAGGCTCGACATCACTCACCTGCGGTTAAGCCCCTTGCCGATAGCTTAATGACGCATTTTCTAGCGCTCTAAGGATCACGAATTTAATAAAGCCTAATATTTTTTGGACAAGAGGGCGACGCCTGCTTCTGCAAAAATATTTCAGGAGATCGGGTTGGCGATCGTAAAAAATCATACCGTTTGAGGACTGAAATCTACGGGTGTTACAGATATCGCAACGGTGATTTTTTTGGAGAGCAGATTGGACATAATGGCAGCTAATCCTGAACTTGCCAGTTTGCCAAAATGCTGTTTCACGACGCTCGGATTTATCAGATTGTTTTCCTGAGTTTATTTCTGGGGGTGGGCATTGCCACGCGAGATTGGTCGCTGCAACCCTTGATGATTGGTACCCTCTTTGCCACCTGTTGTGGCGTCCAGTGGTTTGCATCAGTTTATCTAACCGCTACGCCGCCGCTCCAGTCTCTGCCCAGCGCTCTGATTACTTCCTTGGGGCTGAGCGTGCTGCTCCGCGCCGATCACGTCAGCACCCTGGTTCTAGCGGGTGCTTTTGCCATGCTCAGCAAGGTGTGGTTGCGGGTACAGGACAAACATATTTTCAATCCGGGCAACTTTGGTATCGTGGCAGCCCTGACCCTGACGCAAGATGCTTGGGTTTCTCCGGGGCAGTGGGGCGAAGAAGGCTGGTATGTGCTGCTGTTTTTGGGCGCGGGAGGACTGGTGCTGGGGCGGGTCGGACGCTGGGATACGAGTGCTGCGTTTTTGGCGACCTATGCCAGCCTAGAGGCGATACGTAATGTCTGGCTGGGCTGGACTTGGGATGTTTGGGCACATCGGCTAATGAGTGGTTCGCTGCTCATGTTTGCCCTGTTTATGATCACCGATCCGCGCACGATTCCCAATGCCCGGATGGGTCGCTTAATTTGGGCAGCGGCGATCGCCCTCCTCACCTTTTTCCTCCGCAATGTCTGGTTTATTTCGACGGCTCCTTTCTGGGCGCTGTTTGCGTTAGCACCGCTCACCATTTTGATCGATCGCCTGTTTCCCAGTGAGCGCTTTACCTGGGAGGGGCGATCGCCAGAAGCAGCCGACAAAGAGCCGATTACCGATGCGTTGCTACCAGCGGCATAACATCAGACTTGCAACACGGGTTGTCATACTTGAGCTACTTTAATCATTCCTCACCTTGGGTTTTAAGATGAAAATCTTCCGTACTTTATTTCTATCCTGTTTTATTTTCTTAGCCAGCTTCTTTTTTGTTGCTAAAGCCTGGGCATTTTGTGGATTTTATGTCGCTAAGGCTGATTCCAAACTTTATAATCAGGCTTCGCAGGTGGCGATCGCCCGTAACGGCAATCAGACTGTCCTCACGATGGCCAATGATTATCAAGGTGAGGTCAAAGACTTTGCGATCGTTGTCCCCGTTCCGGTGGTGCTGAAAGAGGATCAGGTAGAGGTTTCCGATTCACAGGTGATAGAGCGGCTCGATGCCTTTAGCGCACCTCGTCTGGTGGAATACTTTGATCCAGATCCTTGCGCACAGCTATGGCGAAGTGAAGATTTTCTCGCTGCCCCTCAGGCGGCTTCAGCAGAGCGATCAGCACCTCGACAGAGCAACGGCGCTCTGGGGGTGACGGTAGAATCTCAGTTCAGCGTGGGTGAATATGACATTGTGATTTTGAGCGCTAGAGAGTCGGGAGGGTTGGAAACCTGGCTGACTCAAAATGGCTATCGCATTCCTCAAGGAGCGCGCCAGCTTTTGCAACCTTACATCCGGCAGCGGCTGAAATTCTTTGTGGCGAAAGTCAACCTAGAAGAATATGAAACTTCGGGATACCAATCGTTGCGCCCGATTAAAATTACCTATGAGTCGCCTCGATTCATGCTGCCGATTCGGTTAGGAATGGTGAACGCGCAGGCTGCACAGGATTTGATTGTCTACATTTTGTCGCCTCAAGGACAGGCAGAAGTGACAAATTATCGAACCGTCAAAGTGCCTTCGGATGCGGAAATTCCGCTCTATGTCAAAGACGAATTCAGCGATTTTTACAAGGCAATGTTTGACACGGCCTACAACCGCGAAGGTAAAAATGTGGCGTTTGTGGAATATGCCTGGGACATGGCGGGGTGCGACCCTTGCTCGGCTGAGCCGTTATCTGCGGATGAGTTGCACAAGGCCGGAGCCTTTTGGGTCACGCCCGAAACGCCTCAAAATGTCTTCATCACTCGGATGCATGTGCGCTATACCCGCGATCGCTTTCCAGAAGATCTGGTGTTTCAGCAAACCAACAACCGCGCTTCGTTTCAGGGTCGCTATGTTCTCCGCCATGCCTTCACAGGCGAACCCACCTGCGCTGCCGGAGAAGCCTATCAGCGATCGCTGCCCCGCGTGTTTGAACAGCAAGCCCAAACGCTGGCTCGTTTAACAGGATGGTCGATTCAAGACATCCGCGAGAAGTTGCCCCAGGTGCAGAGTCGGTTTATGCCCTGGTGGCAGAGGGTTTTTCAGGCGCTTTGGCAAGAGGGTTAAGCAAGCGATTCAGGCAGTGCTGCGCCCCCATCCGCAGGGCGTAGTTGCGGCGATCGTCCACCAACATGGCAAAGATTTCCCATTCGTCGGGGGTGATGCTGCTATTGCCCTCCGACGCGTCTAGCCCTTCTTGCAGTGAGGGACGAGAGGCCGAAGCGTAAAATCCTGGGCGATCGGCTGAAACTGGCTTAAATTTCAGAGAATGCTGCCATTCGACAGTCCACAGCACGTCAACGCTCCACCAGCAACCCTGTCGATCTTTCATATCGATTTTGCCCAGGTTCGTCGGCTGTCCCTTGGCTTGAATCGCACAGTAGGTTTCTAATGCGGTGACGGGAGCCTTAAGAGCAGAGGCGGTGGCAGAAGCGGCGATCGCTCGGGTTGTCGGTAGTGCAGCAGTCGGTTTCATCGGAGTCTATTCAAACAATCTGACGGCAACACCCTAAACCTTTTGTCCTCAGATCTGGTACCGTAAGCCTTTGGTATTTACGCGGTCTGGCTGTGGCGAGATCCGTGAAATTGGTGAGAGCTTCAGGCGATCGAAGCCGCCCGCTCTCATCTGAGAAAATTTTTGTTGGAGAGGAGCGCAGAGCGCTCCTCTCCAACAAAAATTTGTCCCCGAAGATCCTAAGATAAAACCCTCAATGGTGAACTCTGCGCGATCGCCTCATGCCCCAAACTGCTACCCCGCTTCTAGATGCGCTCTGCGCTGCCGCCCAAGCCCCGCGTGCTGCCTTTCATACTCCCGGACACAAGAAGGGGCAGGGTAGCCCTGCATCCCTGGCGAATCTCTTGGGCAGAGCTGTCTTTGCCGCCGATCTGCCTGAATTGCCGGAACTGGATAATCTATTTGCGCCGAGTGGCGTGATTCAGGCGGCTCAAGAGCTGGCCGCAGAGGCTTTTGGAGCCGATCGCACCTGGTTTTTAGCCAACGGCTCTACCTGTGGAATTGAGGCGGCTGTCTTGGCCACCTGCAATCCCGGCGACAAGATTATTCTGCCGCGCAATAGCCACCAATCTGCGATCGCGGCGCTGATTCTCTCAGGAGCCATCCCGGTCTGGATTGAGCCAGACTCCGATCCGGTCTGGAATGTGGCACATGGCATTAGTCCTGCGGCATTAGAAGCGGCGCTGGCGCAGCACCCAGAAGCCAAGGCGGTGCTGGTCGTTTCGCCCACCTACTATGGTGTATGCAGCGATCTGAGGGCGATCGCCGATCTCACCCACCGCTATGATTTGCCCTTGCTCGTCGATGAGGCGCATGGCGCTCATTTTGCCTTTCACCCCGACTTGCCCACGCCCGCTCTGCAAGCCGGAGCCGATTTGGCAGTTCAGTCCATTCACAAAACGCTAGCGGCGCTGACCCAGGCCGCCATGCTGCATACCCGAGGAAACCGGGTGGATGGCGATCGCCTGAATCGCTGTCTTCAGCTGGTGCAATCGACTAGCCCTAGCTACCTGCTGCTGGCTTCGCTAGATGCGGCGCGTCAACAGATGGCGACGCAGGGCAAAGCCTTACTCACTCAGACGCTAGAGCTGGCGGCGATCGCCCGTACCCACCTCAGCAAAATTCCTGGACTCGCCGTTTTGCAGACTGTTAGCGCTCCTGGGTTTCATTGCCTCGACCCTACCCGTCTGACGGTGGATGTCTCTGGATGGGGGCTAACCGGATTTGAGGCCGATGAAAGGCTTCATCAAACCCTGGGTGTCACCTGCGAATTACCGGGACTCCAGCACCTCACCTTTATCCTGACGCATGGCAACACTGCCGCAGAGATCGATCGCCTGATCCAAGCTTTTCAAACCCTATCAACGCATCAGAGTCCTGCGGCTGCTCTGCAACTGCCGCCTGCCCCTCCGCCCTCTACGGCTCTCCTTAGCCCCCGCCAAGCCTTCTTCTCGGCCTCTGAAACCGTCCCGATCGCCACTGCGGTCGGCCAATGCAGCGCCGAACTCATCTGCCCTTACCCGCCTGGAATTCCGGCTCTGTTTCCAGGCGAAATTATCACCGCTAAGGCGATCGCCTACTTGCAGCAAATTCTGGCGCTGGGCGGCGTGCTGACGGGCTGCGCCGATGTTGACCTGCGCACTCTCAAAATTGTCAGGTAAGGTATGGATATGCCTAAATCTCTCAAGCTAGAGGCTCTTCAGGAGCAACTCACCCGCATCCGCAATGATCCAGATGCGGCAGGTTCGGAGGAGACGATCGCCCAACTCCGCTCCATTCTCCAGAGCCGTTACGCGATCGCCGTGGCTCAAGCCGCCAAGCTGGTGGGTAAACTTGAGCTTTTTTCTCTACAGCCCGATCTCGTAGCCGCCTTCGATCGGGGTCTGGTCAAGCCCGTCGAGACTGATCCCAACTGTCACGCCAAGGCCGCCATTGCTGAGGCGCTCTACCGCCTCAGCGCCAGTCAGGCCGATCTGTTTCTTCAGGGCATTCACCATATTCAGCGTGAGCCAGTTTGGGGCGGACAGGTAGATACGGCGGCCAAACTGCGCGGCATTTGCGCGATGGGTCTGGTGCGGATGAATTATCCCGATGTGCTGACCGAACTGGCCGATCTGCTAGCCGACCCCGAAGCACCCGCCCGAATTGCCGCCGCTCGGGCGATCGCCTATAGCGAAAACGACCAGGGCGTGCCGCTTTTGAGGCTCAGGCTATTGGCGGGAGATGAGCCGACCGTACTTTCGGAATGCGTTGCCGCTCTGCTGAAGCTGGCACCCCAAAAGTCTCTGGAGTTGGCGATGCGATTTCTTCGGGCTGATGAAATGCAGACGCAGGAACTGGTGGCGCTGGCGCTGGGAGAATCTCGTCTACCAGAGGCGTTGGAGGGTTTGATCGCCTGGTGGCAAAAACAGGCTGATCCTGAGCTGCGCCAAACCGGATTGCTGGCGATCGCCATGCTGCGAACCGAAGCCGCTTTGGATTTTCTCATCGGGCTGATTGCCAACGGCAGGCTGTTGGATGCCCAAAACGCGATCGCGGCTCTGCAAATCTATCGGCAAGATCCGGTGCTCTGGCAGCGGGTTCAAGCCGCTGCCGCCCAGCGCCCCGATGCCAGCAGCCTAGAGCTAGAGGATTAACTTCATATCCCAGAGCGACACGTCCCGGAGCGATCGCAGAGGAATTGGGTTCAGAAGTAGAGCTTAAAGCGAGAAGCTCTCTGAGAAATCCGATCGAACAAAGTCATCGTGGCATTAAACAACGCTACTCTCCGATGCTCAGCTTTAGAGCGGTTAAAAGCGGTTAGTGTCTTTATTTTTTCGCCATTGGCAAGAGAAAACTCAACAAGCTAGACAGTAGGGAGAGTCACGCATTGAGAGCAGTCTCCCATGAATATCGCAGAGCGAGAGCAACAAATATTGCGGGTCAAAGCCAGCAGTT
>DATNPL010000244.1:0-6738 GCA_036703255.1 Coleofasciculaceae cyanobacterium | reverse complement strand
AAGTGCCGCGCGGAGCGCGGCACTTCCAAAAAAGTATTACAGATTAATTAATTTGCGATCCTTACAACCCACTGACTGAATTTTTGAGGGCAGTGAAGGCAGAATCTCTATCCACTCCCAACCTGCAAGTCGATGACGCTTGACCCATTCTCTTGACACATTCAGTAGAATATTCAACAGGCGGGGCATGAATTTTAGTGCGGTGGAGGGATATGTGCCTTGGATGAGATGAGAGCAGCCCTTGAGTTGGCAACAGATGACGAATTGCAGGCGCTAACCGATATCCTATTCCGTCGAAAATTTAATCCGCTGGACTATATCTATACGCCTGAACCGATCCAGGTGCAAAGCCAAGATCGGCGAGTTTGGATCAGTTCCATCGAAGAGCGATTTCGCTTTTTGGGGGCAGATGGCATGACCGTGCTGCTGGGTAAAGCCAATCAAATTAGCTATCGGCAGGTCTTGATTCAGGTTTGCCGCTACTTAAAAATTCCCTACGCCTCTAGTTATTCAGCAGAAGATCTAGAAGCTGAGATCTTTTTGCATTTGCTCAATCGCGCTTGGCAGCAGCTGCCGCTCAAAGAGCAGCAAGTTTTGGGAAGCCAGCTACAGCAGACCATTTCAGAGTCGCATCTGGCTCAGCAAATGCCTGCCGCACCCCACAACGACCCGGTGAGCATTTTATTAAAAGGGGGCGGGGCTTTGGCCATGAGTTCCGTGATTCGCCCTTTAGTTTTGCAGCTTGTGGCGCGCCAGTTTGCTCTACATGCGGCAACCTACCAAGTGGCAAGACAGGCCGTTTTGCAGGGGGGCGCGACCGTCGCGGCACAAATTCAGAGTCAGGTGGCCTTGCAGAGCGCTAGCCGAGCGATGGCGACTAGCGCCGCCCGCTATGGCGCAACGCGTAGCGTGCTTGCAGTTTTGGGACCCGCCATGTGGGTCTGGTTCTTCACCGATTTGGGCTGGAGAGCGATCGCCACAAATTATGGGCGCATCATTCCCGTCATCTTCACGCTGGCGCAAATTCGTCTGACCCGCTCTGACTTAGAGTATTGTTTTGAGATTGCTTAAACTTTAAGTCTGAGTATTTCTGGGGGAAGTCGATGGTTGAGGCAGGGGCAAATTCGGCTCAAAGCTCGACATACTACGATCTGCTGAGTCTGCACCCTTCTGCATCGGTGCAGCAAATTAGGCAGACCTATCGGGATTTGAGTAAGCAATACCATCCAGATACGACGAGTCTACCTGCGGCGATCGCCACGGCCAAGTTTCAGCAGCTCAACGAAGCCTATGCCACCTTGAGCAATCCAGAACGGCGGTTGGCCTATGATCTAAAAATTGGCTACTCGCGCTACAGAGTGATTCAGCCGCCGCGAGATCTCAATCGCCCGGTGTCTGAATCTCGTAAATATCGATCGTCGGCCTATCTAGACCCGACCGATCGCCCCCTTTCGGCTGGGGAGATTTTTGCCCTGTTCATTTTGGCCGTTACCTTTTTGGGCTGTATTGGGCTAGCCGTCGGCATGGGTATTGCCCGAGGCGAAATTGCTCTTTGAGGCTTGGCTCATGGATTCAATCAAGCCCAATAGTTTTTTGGAAGCGCGGCATCTCCAAAAAACTATGACAGGTTAATGAGTTTGAGATCCTTTCGATCGCTGTTCTCTCCAGGAAGTGCCAGAATAAATGGCCAGCGCCAGCCAAATTAGCCCAAAGGTAACGGCATGGGTGGCTGTGAACGGCTCACGATAGACAAACACGCCCAGCAAGAGCTGAATGCTCGGAGCGATGTATTGAAAAAATCCTAGGGTTGAGAAGCGCAGTCGTTTTGCCGCGTTATTAAACCAGAGCAGCGGCATAGAGGTCATGACCCCCGCCCCAATAAACAGCAGCGTCATGGATAAGCTGGTGCCCAGATGCCCTGTCCCTGAAACTGCCCAAAATCCGACCAAGGCCAGCGCCAAGGGGGTGATCAACGCTGTTTCTACAGCTAACCCCACCATAGGCGAGACGGCGACAATCTTGCGCAGTAGCCCATAGCACGCAAAGGAAAACGCCAGCGCTAGAGCAATCCAAGGCACCGAGCCAAAATTCCAGATGAAGTTGGCGACGCCCAACCCTGCCAGCAGCACTGCGATCTTTTGCCCCAAGCTCAACCGCTCTTTGAAAACCAGAAACCCCAGCAGCACATTAACCAACGGATTGATGAAATAGCCCAAGCTCGTTTCCACCACCCGATCGCTATTTACGCCGTAGATATAGAGTCCCCAGTTGAAGGTGAGCAGCAGTGCGGTCGTCAGCAAAACGCCCACTTTTTTGGGCGAGAGCTGTTTTAGCTCAGCTTGACGGTGTTGCAGTCCCAGCAGAGTCAGCAAAAACACCAGTGACCAAATCATGCGATGGCTCAGCACCTCGATCGCTGGAGTTTGGCCAAAGAGTTTCCAGTAAATCGGCAACAGCCCCCAGGCAATGTAGGCCAAAACAGCATAAAGTCCGCCAGAAGGCGCAAAGGGCGGCAGATTAGCCGAGTCTTGCGATTGAGTTTTCAAGCCAAGAACCTGTGAAGATGCTCCACTCATCCTAGCGATCGCCCGTCAATTTAGTCAGAGGCAGTTGGGGGAGGGATGCAGCAGCACAGTTGCAAACGGCTCATCCTACTGAGGGGGGCAAGGCGTTTATGGGCAGATAGCGTCTTGCTTCTTTGGGCGACAGCTTCTCTTGCTGAACGAGGTTAATTAACGTATCCTCTGACAAACTTTTGATATTGACGGGTTCTAGAAAATATTCGCAATGCTCTGCATATCGCGCATTAAAGTTAGCTACGATTTCTTCAGCTACCTCAAAGGCGTGGAAACCAATGGGTCGATGAACAGCACCTGTCTCTCTGAGCTTGTAACAAACTCTAAATAATTTGACACCTTTTTTCCCTAGGGAAGGAGAGGCTTGCATAGGGGATTCTCTATGAAAGAGCTTAGCTTTACCTAAAGTAAGCTGACTCTGAAACCTTAGCTGTTAAAAGTCAGTAAATTTACGGAAGTAAAGTCAAAGGGTTCATTAAGTTTTTCTGGGGATTATTTAATCGGCTATGAAATTTATTTTGAGAGGCGCACTCTGCCTGCCTCCCAAGATAAATTTCATAAATAAAATCAGTAACCTTCAGGATGGATTTTAGATGGGGAATTTGCGTCCTGCGATCGCAAATTCTTCAAAACATAGCTCCACGCAATCAGGTTAGAAAAAATATTCGCTGGATTTAAGCGCGTAACGCCATACACCCCATCATCCGGCTCATGTCGGTCGGCAAAGCTCATGAGGAAGCTGCTGGATGACGCGCTGGAAGGGCAGAGGATTGCCCAACCCCTGAGCCAGAATCAACGCGCCTTGAATGGCAATAACGCCATCTTCTCCCCGCTGACGCGCCAAGTTCTCCTCCATGCCCGCCTCGATCAGCACCGTGGCGATCGCATCAATCCACAATGTCAACAAGGCGCGAACCTGCTCTCGAAACACCTCCTTAGCCGATCCCAACATAAGGGAGGCCAGCAGGCAAGGTTTTTGCCCATCGTTGTAGGCTTTGCTGAGGCGATCGCACATCTGGCGCAGCCTGGCAGGAGCATCTCCTTGACTCCGCAATGTCTCCAGCACAATTTGCTCTAGCCCTTGCTCTAGCGCCGTTAGCACCGTCTCAACCATTTCATCTTTGCCGCCCGGAAAGTGATGGTAAAGGCTAGCTTTGCCCAACCCCGTCGCCTGAGAAATTTTTGAGAGTGTCACCCCGTCATAGCCAAACTGCCGGAACAGGTCGAGCAGAGGCGGAACATGCGCTTGTTTAGACATGGGCTGATAGAAAGTCGTTCTTGCTTTATTCGCGAACTGATGGAAACGCGAAAAATGAAATGCAGAAAAGTTAAGGTTAGCTGTTGACATTATACCAAACGATCGGTACAGTCAGTTTAAACCGAACGATCGGTACAGTTACTTGCTCAACAGCGACTCGCTTGAAGGATAAATCTATGATTCAGCTCTACGGTCACGAAGTGTCAGGGAACTGCTACAAAGCCAGACTGCTGCTAGAACTGCTCAAAGTTGAATATGAATGGGTGAAAGTGGACTTGATGAAAGGCGAACAGAAATCGCCGGAGTTTTTGGCGCTTAATCCCTTCGGGCAGGTTCCCCTATTGGTAGATGGTGAGGTCAAACTAGCGGATGCCCAGGCCATTTTGGTCTATCTTGCCCGACAATATGGCGGCGACTCATGGCTACCGTCAGAGGCACTGCCCCTGGCTCAAGTGATCCGTTGGCTCTCAACGGCAGCAGGCGAAGTGCGGCAGGGACCCGAAAATTCGCGCCTCTACTATTTATTTGGCGTTACCAACATCAATATTGAACGCGCCCATCAAAAGGCAACCTTTATTTTGACCCAACTCGACACTCATTTGAGTACCCACACTTGGCTAGAGTTTGAGCGTCCAACGATCGCCGATATCGCCATCTTTCCCTATGTCGCCCTCGCACGCGATGGCAAGATTGACCTGGATAGCTATCCCCATGTTCTGGCCTGGATCGATCGCGTCAAACAGCTTTCGGGTTACATCCCAATGGCAGGAATCTAGCCAGCCTGCAAGAATTTGCATTTTCACAACTGCACCTTCACCCAAGACAAGATCATGACAAATCCAGATGGGTCAAGCTCTGAATCTCCCTTTCATCGAGGCGAGCTGGCAATTCAAGCGCGGCTGGGAGTATTAGATCGCATAGACAGGCAAGGGCGGCGGATGATCCGAGACTATCTGCCAGAGCAGCATCAGCAGTTTTTTGCCCAGTTGCCCTATGTCATTGTCGGCACTGTGGATGCAGCAGGAAATCCCTGGGCTTCCATCCTCGTAGGAGAGCCAGGGTTTCTCTCTTCTCCTGACGATCGCACTTTAAATATTGCTGCGCGACCGCTGTTAGCTGATCCGTTGGCGTCCACGCTGACCGAGGGCAGAGACATTGGCCTACTGGGGATCGAACTGCATACCCGTCGCCGCAATCGCCTGAATGGCAGAGTGACCGCAACCCATGCCGATGGCTTTGAGGTGCAGGTGAAGCAAAGCTTTGGCAACTGCCCTCAATACATTCAGGCTCGCCTATTGGAGCTGAAAGAGGAGGCTGCTTCCCCATCGGCACAGGCGATCGCAACCTTAGGAGCAGCAGAGCAGGCCATGATTGCAGCATCTGACACGTTCTTTATCGCGACTGCCTATTTTGATGCGTCGGCCGGGAATGCCAGCGGCGTCGATGTCTCTCACCGAGGGGGCAAACCGGGCTTTGTACGCATTGATGACGAGCAGACGCTAACCGTTCCCGATTTTTCTGGCAATTCTCAATTTAATACCTTTGGCAACTTGGCGCTAAATCCCCATGCTGGCTTACTGTTTATGGATTTTTCTCAGGGCGACCTGCTGTATCTCACAGGCTCCGCCGAAGTGATCTGGGAAGGAGCCGAAATTGCTGCCTATGCAGGAGCAGAGCGCTTATTTCGCTTTCGCCTAGCGCAAGGCTATCGCGTAGAAGCCAGTCTTCCTCTACGTGGATCAAGTCCAGAGTTTTCGCCTTTTCTTGAGCCGATGGGTTCTTGGGATCGCCCACAAGATAAAGCTATTCCAGATTAATAATTTGTGATCCTTGGTAGGCGATCGCGCAGACCCACGGAAAGATCAAGACCCGATCGTCAGCGCTACAATCAGCAACGCCTTATTTCTTACCCATCAAAATCTATGGAAACTAAACCGCCGCTCCCTCCGTTTACGCTAGAAACCGCCAAAGCTAAAGTTCAGGCGGCAGAAAATGCTTGGAACACGCGCGATCCAGAGCGGGTTGCCCTGGCCTATACCGAAGACTCTGAATGGCGAAATCGGTCAGAGTTCTTTTCAGGACGGGAGGCCATCCGGGCGTTTCTCCAGCGCAAGTGGGCCAAAGAACTCGACTATCGGTTGCGGAAAGAACTTTGGTGTTTTATGGATAATCGCATTGCAGTGCGATTTGAATATGAGTGGCACGATGATTCTGGCGCTTGGTATCGTGCCTACGGCAACGAAAACTGGGAGTTTGCTGAAAATGGACTGATGATGCGGCGATTTGCCAGCATCAACGATCTGCCCATTTTAGAAGCAGACCGTAAGTTTCGTTGGGAACGCCAATAGGCGTTGATTTGATGAAAAGGGGCGCTCCGCGATCCTTTTCATGGATGTGACTCTTATGGGTGATATCGACTTTTCTAGAAAAAATGGTAAAGTAGGAGAATAAAAGTAGCGTAAGGCACAGAAAAAGATTCGGACATACGATCGCTTTTGACTAGTCGTGACGTTTGACTAGTCGCGACGTATGGTGACAGGTTTATATGTGCCTCCTGCAATGCAAATTGAGGAGGTTCACCATGAAATTTTCCAACCGTAGCTTAACCCATAGCGCTCAATGGCAGGCTTATCGGCAATTGGAGCTGATTCCAGATAGCGTCCCCAACCCTGCCGAGCAAACCCATTATCTTGCCGCTGGGTTGAATCCATTTTGGCGAAAACTGCTGGCTCTCCTGATTGATGAATTGGTCGAAGAGCAACGGGTTGAGTATCTCGATCGCTGCTGGTCACTCACCGAGTATGACCTCAAAGAACAGGCAGCTTCTAGTTCACTACAGCGCCTCTGGGTATTGATGAACTAAGGAAAATCCTACAGTTTTTTGGAAGTGCCGCGCGGCACTTC
>DATNPL010000242.1:0-94528 GCA_036703255.1 Coleofasciculaceae cyanobacterium | reverse complement strand
TGGCCTTGGCAGGAGAAGCAAAACAGCAAAACAGTTTACACCCCGCTTTGATGAATTGGGTTGTCGTCGCGACCTAGTTTCCGATCGCCCCCTCCTTCCTCTGGTAACCCCGATTTTTACTTTTTCAGCAAGCCCTATTTAGAGCATCGGGGACATCTCCACTTGCGCTATCGGTGGCAGCATCAGGATGGATATTACATCTGGATTGAAGTGCAGGCGCGTTTTTTTGCCGATGTTAGCGGCAATTTAACTCGCATGATTGGCTATGTCACTGATATTAGCGAGAAGATACGGCTGGAAGCTGATCGCACACAGTTAGAAACTGCCCTGAGAGAAAGCGAAGCCCAACTCCGACAAATTTTTGACAACAGCAAGGATGTGTTCTTTCTCAAGTCGCTCGATGGCAAGCAGATGGTTTACACTAGCCCAGCCTGGGAAGATCTTTACCAAACGCCGTTGCAGCAGACCTATGACAATCCTCATGCGTGGCTCGATTTTGTTCATCCAGCCGATCGCGATCGCATGAGCAGGTTTAATCAGCAGATGTGTCAGGGCGAAACGTTTGAACCCTGTGAATATCGAATTGTGCGTCCCGATGGCTCAGCGCGCTGGCTTTGGACGCGAACCTTTCCCATTCGGAACGAAGCTGGAGAGGCTTATCGCGTTGCTGGCATCAATACCGATATCACGGATCGTAAACAAGCAGAAGAAGCATTACAGAAAAGTCAGCAACGGCTTAGACTCGCGATTCAAGCGGCAAAAATTGGCTATTGGCAGTTAGATCTGATCCAGGAAACACTGGTGGCTTCGAGCCAATGTAAAGCAAATTTTGGCTTGTCACCAGAGGATGATTTTTCCTATGCAAGGCTATTTGAGCTGATGCATCCTCACGATCGCGCTCACGTTGTAGAACAAGTGCAACAGGCGATCGCCACGCATACAGACTATCAGGCTGAATATCGCATTATTTGGCCCAATGGCGAGATTCACTGGACCTACGCGTTGGGAAAAGCCACCTATAATCTGGACGGTTCACCCTTAGAAATGTCGGGAATTACGCTCAATATTAGCGATCGCAAGCGAGCCGAGCTAGAACTGCAAGCGAGCGAAGCGCGATTCCGCACCCTGGCAGACAATATTTCGCAGTTTGCTTGGATGACCGACGAGAACGGCTGGATCTTCTGGTATAACCAGCGCTGGTTCGACTATACAGGCACAACGCTAGAAGAAATGCAGGGTTGGGGTTGGCAGCAGGTGCTGCACCCTGACCATGTCGATCGTGTAGTTGAGAAAATTAGCGGCTGCTTTGAAACCGGTGAAACCTGGGAAGATACCTTTCCCTTACGTGGTCGAGATGGGCAATACCGCTGGTTTCTCTCTCGTGCCATTCCGATTCGGGATGAACAAGGTAAGGTGCTGCGCTGGTTTGGTACCAACACCGACATCACCGAACTGCAACAAACCAAAATGACTTTACAGCAAACCACTGAACGGCTGAATATTGCTCTTAAAAGTGCGCCGCTGACGTTGTTCAATCAGGATTTGGAGCTTCGCTATACCTGGGTTTACAATCCAACCCACAACTATTCAGTTGAGCAGATTTTGGGTCAGCGCGATGAAGACTTATTGTCTGCTGAAACTGCTGCTCGTTTAACCCAACTCAAGCGTCAGGTGTTGGAGACAGGGATTGGTTGCCGGGAAGAGGTAAGCGTCATAAGGGATGAGCAAGCAAACTATTACGATTTAGCAATTGAGCCTATCCGAAACAGTGAAAATCTTATTGTCGGCATCACTTGTGCGGGAGTGGATGTGACCGATCACAAACAAGCCGAGGCAGAACTGCGAGAGAGTGAAGAGTTAAACCAACGGATTTTAGAGAGCAGTCAAGACAGCATCAAAGTTTTAACCTTAGAGGGAAATCTGCTTTACATCAATGCAGGGGGGGTATGCAGCCTGGAGGATGACTCTTCCCTGCTCGCCAATACCAACTGGATTTCTTTGTGGCGGGGTGATGTGCTCAATCAGGCAGAAGCCGCGATTGCCGCTGCTAAAGCAGGTAAGATGGGGCGATTTAGCGGCTATCGCCCCACTTTAAAAGCAACCCCAAAATGGTGGGATGTTGCGGTGACACCACTACGAGATGCGGCAGGGCAAGTAATCAAACTGGTGGTAGTCTCCCGCGATATTACGGAACAGAAGCAAGCGGAAGTGGCTCTGCGAGAGAGTGAACAAACCTTAAGTCAGGTCATGAACACGTTGCCTGGAGCGGTTTACAAATATCGGCGATCGGCGAATGCGGCAGATCACTTTGTGTTTCTGAGTCAGGGCATTGTTGATCTGTATGAGCAGAAACCGGAGGAAATCCTCAACAATAGCTCAATTGCCTGGGATATCATCCTGCCAGAAGATGTAGAGGGGATGAGTGCTTCGATCGACCGATCGGCGGCAACGCTTGAACCGTGGAAATTCGAGTTTCGGATCAGAACTGCCAGCGGTGTCTTGAAGTGGATTTTGGGGCATTCTATCCCCTCTCAGCAAGAAGATGGCAGCATTATCTGGTGTGGCATCCTCACAGATATTAGCGATCGCAAACGCTCTGAACAAGCCCTGCGAGAGAGCGAACAACGCTACCGCGATTTAGCAGAAGCCATGCCCCAGATGGTCTGGTTAGCCGATACAACAGGTTCCGTTTACTACTTCAACCAGCGCTGGTATGACTATACGGGGCTAAGTGAAGCTGAATCAATGGGATTAGGTGCTGTGGATGCCATTCATCCAGATGAGCGCGATCGCACGCTCCAAGAATGGGCACAAGCCACCACCACCAGCACGATATTTGATAGCGAATATCGTCTTCGCCATCATGAAGGATTGTACCGCTGGTTTATCGTGAGGGGATTGCCCATTCAAAACCTGGTAGGGGATATTACAGGCTGGGTCAGCACCCTTACTGATATCGATGACTTCAAACGGGCAGTCTTGGCACAGCAACAGAGTGAAGCCCGTTTCCGTGCTGTATTTGAGCAGGCAGCGGTAGGGATTGTAGAGGTTGACATTAGAGGCCGCTTTCTGAGGGGCAATCAGTGCTATTGTGACTTCCTGGGTTACAGCGAAGCAGAACTGCTAGAACGAGATTTTCAAAACCTCACACCTGACGCAAATGAGTTAGTACTTGATGTATTCCATAACCAACAGCTCCTAGCCAGTAAACTTGATTCGTTTACGATCGAGAATCGGATGCTCTGTAAAAATGGAGAGCTACGTTGGTGCCAGGTTACAGTCTCTCCTGTCTTCAATGTCTCTGGAACCATTGCGTATTACCTTGCCATAGTTCAAGATATTCAGGATCGCAAGCAGGCTGAGCTGGCAAGACAAGCTTCAGAAGCCCGCCTCAATGATGTATTGAGCAGTGCCGGTGCTTCAATTGGACATTTTCGATTGTATGAAAATGGGGCTTGGGAAACTGAGTACCATTCCACCGGAAGCGAACAGATCTTTGGCTATGCTCCAGACGACTTTCTGGCTGAAACTTGGTTGTCAGGTATTACTGCAGAAGATTGGCACGTTATTCATAAGCCAATGCTTGCGGCAATTAAAGCAGAGACAGAAATCACGTTGGAATATCGCTTTTACCATCCGGATGGCTCGACTCGATGGATTTCAGATACAGTCACATCTCACTGGCATGAGGATGATCGCTGCTGGGTTGTGACAGTGATCGCAACAAATATCAGCGATCGCAAACTCGCCGAACAGGCACTCCAACAACTCAACCATGAGCTAGAAGCCAGAATTATTCAACGCACAGCCGCCTTGAGCGAAAGTGAAATGCGCTACCGGGCTTTGTTTGAACAGGCAGCTGTCGGCATTAGCCAATGTCATCCATCAGGAACATATCTTCAAGTCAACCAACGCTTTTGTGATCTGACGGGCTATGCTCAAGCGGAGCTACTCAAAATGTCCTGGCGAGATTTGATTCATCCAGATGATTTGACCGTCAATCAAATCCAGCTGACTCAGTTATATCAAGGTGAGTTGGCATCCATGACGGCTGAAAGCCGCTATATCCGCAAGGATGGTCAACCGCAGTGGGTTAGTTTTACAGTATCGCTGCTTTATGACGTTGCGGGTGCCCCCATCAGTGACTTGACGGTAGTCGAAGACATTAGCGATCGCAAAGAAATTGAGCACCGACTGCAAACTAGCGAAAAGCGCCTCAAAGAAATCATTTCTAAGACAGTCGATGGCATCCTGATTCTCAATCCCCACGGGCAGATTCTTTTCGGCAATCCAGCTGCTGAGAAGATTTTCGATTGCCAGCAGCCATACTGTCAGGGTGCCTTGTTGGGAGTTCCGATCACCTTAGAAAAGACGTTTGAACTAGATATTCCTCATCGTGATGGTAGCTTGCGTACAGTTGAAGTGCGTATTGAAGAAATTACCTGGCAAGACAAAAAGGCATTTCTAGCCGCTGCACGGGATATTAGCCAACGGAAGCAAGACCAAATAGCGCTTCAAGCGAGTGAATTATCATACCGTACGTTAGCAGAAAACTTACCGGGACTTGTCTATACGTTGTATCCCTCTCAAAATAATAAACTTGTCCTTTTTAACGATCGCTTGACGACGTTATACCAGCTTAATCCCGCAGACCTCGCGAAGCAAAACAGCGTCTGTCCAATGAGCTTACTGATTGTGCCGGAAGATCACGATCGGGTCATCGAAACGATTCAAGCGGCAATCACGAATCAACAGCCCTTTCAGATCGAATATGGCATTTATATCCCCACAACACAAGAGAAGCGCTATTTGCTGGAGCAAGGCAGCACCGCCATCGACGCCATTGGGCAAACGTTGCATATTGTTGGCGTGATCTTTGATGTCACAAACACTAAACGAACCGAGGAGGAACTACGTAAGATTAATGAACGACTGACCATTACCAATGCTGAACTTGCTCGTGCCACACGACTTAAAGATGAATTCCTGGCGAACATGAGTCACGAACTCCGCACTCCTCTCAACTCTGTTCTAGGGCTATCTGAAGTCTTACAAGAAAGAATCTATGGCGATTTAACCGAGCAACAGCAGCGTGCCTTAAATACAATTCAAATCAACGGACAGCATTTATTGGTGCTCATTAATGACATTCTCGATCTAGCTAAAATCGAGTCCGGTAAACTGGAGCTACAAATGGCTCCTGTCTCAGCACAGCAGCTCTGTCAAAGCACGATTCCATTTATTCAACAGCAAGCCTTCAGAAAGCAGATTAGTTTTACCCTTAACCTGCCTTCCGATCTGGCTTACATCGAAGTAGACGAGCGGCTCATCCGGCAGGCGTTGCTCAACCTGCTGAGCAACGCTGTCAAATTTACACCCAGTGGTGGCTCTGTGACGCTAACAGTAGAAGGCAATGCAGCAGAGCAATCATTAAGCTTCAGCGTGATTGATACCGGTATCGGGATTGCGACAGAAAACATTGATAAGCTGTTTCAGCCCTTTGTCCAAATCGATAGCAGTTTGTCCCGGCACTACTCTGGCACTGGTTTAGGCTTGGCCTTAGTCCGGCGAATTGTTGAGCTACACAAAGGTATTGTGACGATCCGTAGCACTATTGGTCAAGGCAGTCAATTTACAGTGTTGCTACCTTGGAAACATGCCAACTCACCCAACCGAGCCAAGATTCTCTCTGATACCGTTACTGCTGCCAAAACGGGCGCAAAATCCTTACCTATAGAAACACAACACGCAGTAAAGAAACCGATTGTTCTACTGGTAGAAGACAATCTGGATAATATTGAGACACTAACAGCGTATTTAAACTTGAAAGGATTTGAGATTGTGGTTGCCCGCAATGGTCTACAAGCGACTCAGCTTGCCCAGGCACAGTCCTTCAACCTGATTCTGATGGATATTCAAATGCCAGGTATGGATGGATTGGAAGCAATCCGCCAAATTCGATCGCAAGAACAAGACAGGCACATTCCGATTCTGGCAGTGACGGCTCTAGCCATGCCAGAGGATGAGGAGAGATGTTTAGCGGCAGGGGCTGATGATTATTTAACCAAACCAATCAGCCCGATCTATTTGGTCAGCACGATGAAGAAATACCTCCAACTGCCCTAATTGAATCTATTGATGTTGAAGAGAACTCTAAAGATGATAGGTAATGCCCTAAGTTGCGCTCACGTCCATTTAAATGATTCTAAATCTAGAATATAATTACTTAACTCAGTGCGCTTTAACTCAGTGCGCTTTGCGGTTATGCAGGCATGAATGATTTTGAAGCAGACAATCAAGGATCTACAATCCTGTTAGTGGATGACGAACCAGATAGTTTTGAAGTCGTCAGCGGTATTCTGCACAATTGCGGCTACCAATTGAGCTATGCTTCTAGTGGCATGGGTGCTTTAGCACGGCTAGAACGAAGCCAGCCTGATGTGATTTTGCTGGATGTAATGATGCCAGGACTAAATGGTATTGAGGTGTGCAGCCGCATCAAGGGAAATCCTAACTGGAAGCATATTCCCATCATTATGGTCACCGCCCTAGATTCTAAAGAAGATTTGGCTCGCTGCGTTGATGCTGGAGCCGATGACTTTATCAGTAAGCCTGTGAGCGCCGTAGAGCTACGCTCTAGAATTCGCTCGATGCTGCGCCTTAAGCAGCAGCACGATGCTCTCAAAGCTTCTCTGAAAGTGCGATCAGATATGGCAGATATGATTGTGCATGATCTGCGTAATCCGCTGGCTAGTATTGTGCTTGCCTGCGAAGCGCTGGACCGATCCAGCTTACCTGACCCTGACCAGCGTCGGGTCAATCGCATCAAGATAGCTGAACAACAATTGCAATCGCTGACTGAAAGCTTGTTACTGTTAGCGAAGCTTGAGTCTGGTAAAATGATTCTGAAGCTTGAGGAGATTGGGCTAAACCATCTGGTCAAGAATTGCATAAGCGATATGCAGGAAGTCGCGGCTCAGAAAATGATTCAGGTGGTTTCTGACATTCGAGCACCCGAAAGACTCATTTGGGCAGACGCGCTCCTGTTGCGTCGAGTATTAGACAATTTATTGTCTAATGCGATCAAATTTTCTCCGTCTAGAAGTCAAGTGACAATACAGGTCAACTATTTAGACGATTTGACGACCCAAATCCGAGTGATGGATGTGGGTATAGGCATTGCTGACGAACTGAAACAACGAATTTTTGAAAAGTATGAAATTGGTGCTCTGATGGAAAACATTCCCCAAATGGGATTGGGGTTGTCCTTTTGTCAGATGGCGATCGAAGCACATGGCGGCAGGATCGCGGTGGAGGATAATCACCCTAAAGGATCCGTTATTGTAATAGAAGTTAGCAATGATTCCCCGGCAACGAAATAATTGAGCCTCTCCTGTAAATATTTATAGAGTTAGATCTTCTATGGTGCGTGTTCATTGAGTAGCAGCTGAGTCAACAGGCAAATTAGTTTGCACAGGCAGTTGAATCGTAAGCTGAGTCCAACCCGCTTTGCTGCTGATTTGAACCTTACCGCTCAACCGTCTGACTAATTTCTCAACCAGTGTTAAACCTAGACCATTGCCGCCTTGGTGCCATTGATCACCCCCTGGCGCCCGATAAAATGATTGAAACAGATTTGGAATAAATGCCTCCGCAATCTCCGCTTCGTTGCTAACAATGAGGGTGATCATTTGTCCGTTCTCATCAATTGGCTCAGCTGCCGTTAAATCGTAGCGAGCTTCCAAGATAATTTTGCCGCCTGGTGCCGTGTATTTACACGCATTGTTGAGCAGCTCACTCAAAATGCGCTTGAAGTCTGCTACGTCTAAGATTGGCATTGGCAAGTAGGGTGGAATATTGCTCCAAAGAGTCTGTTGACGTTTTTGAGTCTTTGTTTTGAAAGGTTCGATGATTACTGGAATCCACGTTTGTAAATTTAGCGGTTCCACGCGCAGCGAGCGTTTGTTGGTGCTCAAATAGTGCAAATCGAGCAAGTCATTGATCAGATTAATTTCGCGGGAGCACTCCTGCTGTAAGCGATCGATATAGCGTTGCGTTTGCTCTGGGCTTGAGGCATGACTCAGAAGTTTCAACGCCATCATCATATTGGTCGCGGGTCCTCGCAACTCTTGTGATGCAGTACCAAGAAACTCCTCATTGAGTGTGGTGGAGTACTGAAGCTCCTTCATTTTTTGATGGATCTGAACAATCGGTGCTTGCTTAACCAAGCGAGCGGTAATGGCGTTAAGCAATTCAGCCGTCCTAAAGGGTTTCGTTAAATAATCATCTGCACCTAAGTTCATCCCCTGTCGAATATCGTCGCGAGTCGCTTTAGCAGTAAGAAAAATCAACGGAATCAGAGCAGTGTCGGGGTGTTGGCGTAAGGTCTCCAATACTTCATAGCCATCTGCTTCGGGTAGCATGATATCGCAGAGGATCAGGTCAAGGGGGTGAGTTTGAGCCAACGTAACCCCGGCGACTCCGTCCTCAACTCCCATCACTTCAAAGCCTTCAGCTTCTAATAGATCGAGGATCTCCTCGCGTAAAGAAGGCTCGTCTTCAATTACCAAAATCTTGGTCATGGCTCAGCTCTAATGAAGCAAAGGGCAACGTCACTCTGACTAAAGTGCCCTGGTTTACCTGACTAACACCTTGGCATTGTTCCACACATTGCTTCACAATTGCTAACTCCATGCCCGTCTCAGGACTATTGCCAATATTGCTACCGCGATGAAACGGGCTGAACAATTTGCCCTGGTCTTCCAGAGGAATGCCAATGCCTTCATCTTGAATGGAGAATGTTAAATGCTTGGGAGCATATGTTAACTCAAACGCCACCTTGCCGCTCTCGACAAAATATCCGATCGCATTGGAAAGTAAATGAGTAAGCATGGATTGCAAGAGGGTTGGATCAAGCCAAACCTGCCTATCACTGCCCTGGCTATAAAAGAAAATGGAGTGTTGGCTGGTTGTGCAGGTCGCCACTAATTCCTGGCAGAATGGTTCTAAGTTTAGCCTATTCTTCCTCTGAGTGGTTTATAAACAACATCTCGTCGAGCAACTCAGTCATGCGTTGCACACCAGCAATGATGCGATCGTAGCGAGGCTGGTTCTTTTCTAGAGGCCACTGGTGAGCGTAGCATTTTAACGCTTCCGTTGCTGTCAAGATCACGCTTAGCGGTGTGCGAAATTCATGGGAAACCATAGTAATAAATTCAGACTTTAGCTGATGCAATGCTCTTGCTTGCTGTAAGGTTTCTTGTATAGCGGCTTCTGCTCGTTTGTAATTGCTAATGTCTTTGAGAATGCAGACCGCTCCACCATTCAACAACAAGGTAATTGACAGTTCTTGGTCAAAAGGTTGACGGTTATCTTTGTATCCAACGACTTCTCCGTGCCAGAATCCGTGCTGTTGCAGATGCTGCTCCACCTCAGCGATAATACGGGCTTGCTCCCTAGGGTGATAGTGAAATGTCCAGTTGGTAGGTCGCAAGAGACTAGACATTTCGCACCCATAGATTTTGGCATAGGCTTCGTTGACAGACACATAGTTCCATTGGGTGTCTAAAATGGCAATGCCTTCAGTCGAGGTTGCGATCGCAACCGACTGTTGATGCATTACCTGTTGCATCCGTGCCCGCTCGATCGCATAGCGAATGGATCGAGTCACAGCATAGGTATTAATTTGCCCTTTGACAAGATAATCTTGTGCGCCTTGCCGCACGGCCTCTAATGCAACTCCTTCGTCTTTAAGACTGGTCAGCACGACAATTGGTAAGGTTGGGGCCGCCGCATGAAGTTGGATGACGGTCTCCATGCCATGGGCATCGGGCAGAAAGAGCGCAGACAGAATCACATGAAAGCTTTGGGAATGTAGTTGTTCCAGGGCTAGCCTCAATTTTCCTGCAACGGTCACTTTCCAGCTCGTTTGCTCAGCGTTTTCCAGAAATTCTTGTAAGAGATCAGCATCCTCTAGGCTATCCTCAATTAACAGAATTCGTAGAAACCCATCCTCCAGCATACATTCCGCCTATGGCGATACCTACAATTAATCATAAGCAATGATGCCCAATACTAGTCATAAAATAAACACCAAAGCTTACCAACAGCTTATTGTAGGAGTTTAGGGAGCTTCACAAACACCAACCAAAACATTCATCTATCCAGCCTCATTGGGCAGCGATTCTTTAATACAAGGGAATGTAACCATACCCGACAGTTAAGCGAGGGCGGTTGGAAACCCTCTAATAAGAATGAAACCTGCGGCGGCAGGTTATGAGAACTAGCATCTGCATCGGCGGACTTGGCTCTTGTAACCAGGCATTTTATGCGCTGGAACAGCCCTAACCATTGGATGCGCCCGTGGCTAAATCACCAGAAAATGACTGCAATCGCCTACTAACTTCACGCACTCTGCTTTCTACTGAGATGACCAATCGCTCCTTGCAAGAATTACTGAGTACAGGCTGGGTCAGGGTAATAACAACGTAAGATTACTGATGACACCTTTTTTGAGGTTATGGATTGCTCAGAGGATTACTGAGTACAGGATACGTGAGTGCTTTAAACGCGTGGAGCTACGAGTTACGAAGTGCCCCACGGTCACTAGATTAAAGTAAATCAGCATGACTGAAACACACAATGATTGAAAGCATAGGTTTCATGTAGTCGTGAAGCCACACATCTGAAGCAGTCCCATCGTATGGATGCACACTAGGGCTTGAGAATATGAAGTTCCTGTCAAGTCCTAGTGGCGCGAATGCTAAAACTCATCAGCTTTCGAAACTTCCTTGTTTGCCTAAGCTATGGGTCAGATCGGCATTCTTTAAATGTAGGTGTTTTTGTGATCTCAACTACTTATTCAAAGGACACAAGTTGTGCTGTTGAGGCAATGACAGGCATGATCTGCATCGTCATTAGGCAGAAGGTTTGTTCATCTAAGCAAATGCACTTAGTGTGCCAACTACTCAGTCAAAAGCTTCATGAGTCAGAACAGCATGTTTAACCAAGCGTCCTACATGATGCAGCTTTACGCACCTGATGGGACACTCCCTTATACCAATCGCTCATGGGAAACTATTTGGAGTGATTTCCGTGCTGTCTTAGGAGACTACAACGTGCTGCAAGATGCCCAAGTGATTACTTCTGGTTACTTACCTTATCTGCAACAGGGCTTTGCAGGAGAAATTGTAACCTTATTCCCAATCTGTTACAAGCTCACCACTAATGGTGATACGGGTTGTCCTCACTGGCTAGAGGGGGCTTCTTACCCTGTTAAGGCTGGTACAGGCAATGTAGAGAAGGTTGTTTTAATGACAAAAGACATTACCGCACGCACGCAAACCGAACTTGCGCTGCAAAGCACTGAAGAACGCTTGCGCCATGTCAACGAAGCACTCGAAACCAAAGTTGCAGAGCGTACGGCTCAACTGGCTCAGTCCAATGCAATGCTGCAAGCAACATTGGAAGCAACCGCAGAAGGTATTTTGGTTTTAGATCGTCAAGGAAAGACCGTCAATTTCAATCCCCGCTTTATTGAAATGTGGGGCATTCCTAACTCTATTTTAGAAGCTTTGAGAAATGGACAAGAGGAGTCAATCGTCTCTTTTGCGATCGATCAACTTAAAGACCCAGAAGCATTTTTGCAAGTGACTAGCGAAATGCTGGGTCAATTGGAGCGCGAAACCTGTGACCTGCTTGAACTCAAGCATGGGCAAGTTTTTGAATGCTACTCTCGCCCCCAGTGGCTGGATGATTGCTGTATCGGTAAAGTGTTGAGCTTCCGAGATGTTACCGAGCACAGGCACGCAGAGAGCATTTTACAGTTAAAATCGCAGCAGACGACGATAATTGAGATTCAACAAGAAATTGCAGCGCTCAGTCCGAATCTGGATGCAGTCATGGCGGTAATTGTTGATCGCATTCAGGAACTGACTCATGCTAGTGGTTCTGTGATCGAAATGGTGGAAGGCGATGAGCTTGTCTATCGCGCTGCCAACGGTGTGGCTGCTGCGCATGTCGGGTTAAGGCTCAAGATAGCCACGAGTTTATCAGGACGATGTGTGGAGACGGGCGAAATTTTATGCTGCGATGATACTGAAACCGATGCACGAGTTGATCTTGCCGCTTGTCGGCGCATGGGCATTCGGTCAATGGTTGTTGTACCGTTGTCTCAGCCATTAGGAAAGGCAATTGGTATTCTAAAGGCATTTTCAGCAACAGCCGAGGCTTTCACGGAGCAAAGCATTCAGACGTTGCAGTTGCTGGCAGGTTTTTTAACCCACACCCTACGGCTTGCCTCACAGTTTCAGGTCAAGGAAAATCTATTAGCGGCGTTACAAGCCAGTGAGGAACGCTACGCTTCTGTCATTGCAGCAATGACAGAGGGCGTGATGTTGCAAAATGCAGATGGGAAAATTTGTGCCAGTAATGCTAGTGCCGAGCGCATACTGGGATTTTCAGCCGAGCAGATCATGGGGAAAGCGTCCCTTGAGCCACATTGGCAGATCATGAATGAAGATGGTTCACCGTTTCCTCTTGAACAGCGCCCTGCAATGGTCACACTCCGTACTGGGGAGCCTTGCCGTAATGTCGTTTTAGGCGTTGCTAAACCCGATAACCAACTGACCTGGATTTCGATCAATACTCAACCGTTATTTCATCCTCATGAAGCCCTACCTTACGCCGTTGTCACTTCGTTTGCCGACATCACTGAGCGTCGGCAAATGGAGGAAGCCCTGCGTCAAAGTGAAGCGCACAACCGCGCTATTTTGCAAGCGCTTCCAGATTTGCTGTTGCGATTAAGACGCGATGGTCTTTGTTTAGAATGCATCATGCCGAAGGGGGCTCAAGCGGGAAATTTTGCGCCGATTCATCAAAGTGTGGCTGAAGTACTGCCACCAGAGTTGTGGCAGTGCCAACTACAAGACATTGAGCAGGCTATTACGACGGGTGAACTGCAAGTGCGGGAACATTCCTTCCTCAAAGACGGCAAGTTAGTGTACGAAGAAGTCCGCATAGCAGCCATTAATCACAACGAAGCACTGTTGATCGTGCGCGATATTAGCGATCGCAAGCAGGCAGAACTTGCCTTACAACACCATAGCGAAGTCCGCTACCGCGCCATTGTTGAAGATCAGACGGAACTAATTACTCGATATGCAGCAGACGGCACCATCACCTTTGCGAATCAAGCTTACGCACTTTACTTTGGGCAATCGCTGGAAGCCCTGATCGGGAGCCACTATCGGTTCACCATCTTTGAGGCAGACCATGAGCGCGTTGCTCAGTTAGTGAATTCTATGAATGCTGACAATCCGATTGTTGTGATTGAAAACCGTGTAGTCGTAGAGGATGAAGTGCGCTGGACTCTATGGCATAACCGGATGCTGTTTGATGAGCAAGGGCAATTCATGGAATTTCAGTCGGTGGGGCGGGATATTACTGCCTTAAAACAGACCGAAGAAAGGCTCTTTCATGAAAAAGAATTAGCTCAGGTCACTTTGCGATCGATCGGCGATGCCGTGATCACCACAGACGCAACTGGCAGCATTCAATATCTTAATCCAGTTGCAGAAGCGTTGACTGGATGGACTCAAGCCGAAGCTCAGGGAATGCCCCTTGCCGAAGTCTTCAGAATTGTGCATGAAGTCACGCGAGAACTAGCGCCAAGCCCGATCGAAGCAGCGTTACAGGACAATCAAATTGTGGCGTTGGCGAACCATACCGTTTTAATTGCTCGGCATGGTCAGGAGCTTGCGATTGAAGATTCAGCCGCGCCCATCCACGATCGAGAGGGACAAATTATTGGGGCGGTCATGGTCTTTCATGACGTAACTCAGACTCGCATGCTTTCACGTCAACTCACTTGGCAAGCCAGTCATGACGCGCTAACCGGCTTGGTAAATCGTTGGGAGTTTGAGCGACGGGTTGAGCAAGCCTTGAACCTTGCCAAGTCAGACCACCAGGTGCATGCGTTATGCTACCTCGATCTCGACCGTTTCAAGATTGTGAATGATACGTGTGGTCATGTGGCTGGAGATGAACTACTGCGGCAAATTACCACATTGTTGCAGGAGAAAACTCGTAAAGCCGATACGTTGGCACGGCTGGGAGGTGACGAATTTGGCGTGTTACTCAATCAATGTACATTGGAGCAAGCCTTGCGAGTTGCCAATGCGCTGCGTGAGTGTGTGCAAGAGTTTCGGTTTGTTTGGCAAGAGCAGGTTTTTACGATTGGAGCCAGTATTGGCTTGGTTGGCATCGACGCCGATAGCGAGAGTCTTGCAGAGATTATCAGTGCCGCTGACGCAGCCTGCTATACCGCGAAGAACCGGGGACGCAATCGCGTGTACGTGGCTCAGACGGATGACCAAGAGCGCCTGCAACAGCGCGGGGAAATGCAGTGGGTCAGCCGCATTACTCAAGCATTGGAAAGCGATTACTTTTGCCTTTATGCTCAACCGATCGCTGCCATCATACCGACGGCTCAAAACGGCGATCACTATGAAGTGCTGTTGCGGCTCCGTGATGAGCAGGGAAATTTAGTGCCACCAATGGCCTTTATTCCAGCAGCAGAACGCTACAACCTGATGCACCTGATTGATCGCTGGGTCGTGCGGACGCTGTTTGAGAATTGGTCAACAGTCATTGATGATGATCAAAGCATTTATGCCATCAACCTTTCTGGCTCTAGCATTAACGATGACCAATTTATTGACTTTCTGCATGAGCAGTTTGCTCTCCACCCGATTTCACCCCAGCGTATTTGCTTTGAGATTACCGAGACTGTGGCGATCGCTAACCTAACAAAAGCCAGCCAGTTCATCCAGGAACTTCAACAACTGGGATGTCGCTTTGCGCTGGACGATTTTGGGGCGGGGATGTCGTCGTTTGCCTACCTCAAGTCTTTACCTGTGGATTACCTCAAAATTGATGGAAGCTTTATTCGCAATATTGTTGAGAACTCTGTCGATAACGCCATCGTTTCAGCCATTACGCATATTGGCAATGTCATGGGTATCCGGACGATCGCTGAATTCGTAGAGAATGACGCAATTTTAGAGCGGATTCGGGCGCTAAGGATTGATTATGCTCAGGGCTACGGCATTGCTAGACCACAACCGTTGATCATCCGTTGACCTTGGTCTGCACAGCAAACCGTAACCAAGACCGCTACAGTTCTGTGACCAGGGCAGATGAGTTCTTCTTAATCTTGACGATAACCCTCTTGCTCAGTGGCTCGGTGTACAATGCTAAATTAGGGTTCTTTCCAGCGATTGTGCTTTAAAGGATTGTGGGATTAGTAGAGTTAGGGCTTGTAACGAAATAACTTTTACAGGATGCTTCTGAAAGGCTCGAATTTATAAGCTCTCTTAACCAGTGAGTGTCAAAGTTATTTCATGACAGCTCCTTAGAGGATGTTTGGAAATACGGAGAGAGTCAAAAAAAGCTCAAGTGAGTCTGCGTAGCATGAGACGAATCATAGCAATATGGATGAATGCTTCAGAAGAAGCAGGTAAGCGCTCATAATCGACATTGAGACGACGACACCAATGCAGCCAACCGTAAGTCCGTTCGACGGTCCATCGCTTGGGCAATAGCACGAACCCTTGAGCTTCTTGAGGACGCAGAACCACCTCTAAAATCCAACCAAAGGTATCGATGACCCAGTGGAAAAATTCCTGTCCTGAGAACCCACCATCGACCCAAATGCGGGCAAGATGTGGCAGGCGTTGACGTTCCTGATTCACCTGTTGGAACAACTGCTTTGCCCCTGCCCGTTCTGGCGTATTGCCTGCAACGACCTGCACAGCAATCAGCAGTCCCAAGGTATCAACCAGGGTAAAGCGCTTTCGCCCTTTGATTTTTTTAGCGCTGTCATAGCCGACAGCATGGTGCACCATGACCGCAGTGGGAACCGTTTGCGAATCAAGGCTTGCAGCACTGGGACTGGGGTGACGCGCTTCAACCACTCTCACCCATTGCACTAGATGGTCATGGATGCGTTTCCAACTGCCATCATCCCGCCACTTTGCAAAGTAGTAGTAAACCGTTGAGTAGGGTGGATACTCCTGGGGCAATAGTCGCCAAGCACAGCTAGTCCCCAGCACATACAAGATTGCTTGGATCACGCGCTTCAAGCTGACGCTGCGAGGTCTACCCGTATTGCTGCTCCTTGGGAGCAGAGATTCCAATAATTCGTACTGTTCAACGCTAAGTTCTGTAGCGTAGGCTAGATCCATAGCTTCCTGGAAGGCTGTTGAGATTTTGTATATGTTCAGCCTAGACTCCAGGAAGCTTTCTTGCTGTACTGGTGCTCGTTACTACTTTTCAAACATCCTCTTAGCCCGCTCGGTTGTCTGCGGGGAGAGTGCAGCAAACTTATCGGTTAGTGTTCAAAGTCCAGCTTTACTAGGATATTTAAGGGCGATCGCAAAATCCTCAAGAGTACCGTTAATTTGGAGTCCCGAAAAAATAACTTAGTCAATTTAGTAATTTTGAGCGATGCTATTTAGAGCCTATCCGAAAACCCAATTTTGCTAGAATGATTACACAGGGATTATTTCAGAGATTGGGGCATGATGGACTTTACAGAGATTCATCCTTCCTACCGCATCTCTGATGAGGTTTGGCAACGGATCAGTTCGGCCATTCCGCCAGAGCTACCCAAGCCGAAAGGAGGGCGACCGAGAATGGACAATCGTCAAGCCCTAGATGCGATTCTCTATGTCCTACGAACTGGGTGTCAATGGAAAGCGTTACCTCGAAGTTTAGGGGCATCGAGTACCGTTCATGATCGATATCAGGAGTGGGCAGGTCAGGGTGTATTTGAGCGAATGTGGGAATTAGGACTGGAAGAGTATGCCCGAAAAGTGGGGGTTGATTGGGACTGGATGTCGATGGATGGAGCGATGGTCAAAGCGCCTCTAGGCGGAGAGGCAACGGGAGCCAATCCCACAGACCGAGCGAAGTCTGGCACCAAGCGGAGTGTTTTAACCGATGGTAAAGGCATCCCCCTTGCAGTGGCGATCGAGGGAGCGAATCGCCATGATATGAAGCTGACTGAACCGACCTTAGAAGCTCAACGGATGATTCCCTCAGACACGGAAGTTCGCAACCTTTGTTTAGATAAAGGGTATGACTATGATGAGGTGCGAGAGCTTGTAAAGGCATGGGGATATATCGGACATATTCCCTTCCGTGATGAGCGCAAACAGATCATTCATGACATTCCCAATTACAGAGCAAGACGATGGGTTGTGGAACGGACACACTCATGGATGAATCGATTTCGGCGATTGTTAGTTCGGTGGGAGAAATATAAAGAAAACTATCTTGGGATGATCCATCTAGCCTGTGCATGCATTGCAATAAGAGCGGTTCAGGTTTTCGGATAGGCTCTTAGCATAGGTCGCCACACACTTCAATTTCAACTCGAACAGTTGCCTGGGCATCATAGCCCGCATCATGCAAGCGCGAGGGGGGTGGAGTATTGTTCTTCATTCGAGGTTGTCAGTCATGCCCCAATGCTGGATCGGGATTGATGTCTCCAAGAAACGTCTTGATGGCTACATTCGTCCGACAAATATTGCAGTTTCCTATGCCAATCAACCCGATGAGATTGCTCAACTGGTTGAGCGCATTAAAACCGAATCTCCAGAATTAGTGGTACTGGAAGCAACAGGAGGACTCCATCTCTCTGCTGCCAGTGCGATCGGCTCAGCAGGGATTGCAGTGGCGATCGTTAATCCTCGACAAGTGAGAGACTTTGCCAAAGCGGCTGGAAAACTGGCTAAAACAGATGCGATCGATGCTCAGGTTCTGGCTCATTTTGCTGAAGTGATGCAACCGCCTGTACGCCCTTTGCTGAATGAGCAGATGCAGCAATTAAAGGATTTGGTGGCTCGTCGTCATCAACTTGTAGAAATGATGACAGCAGAGAAGAATCGTCTATCAGGGATGAGCCAAGTTGTGAAGGAAGATATTGAAGAGAATATCAAATGGTTACAGAAAAGGATAAAGCAAGTTGAACAAAGATTACAAGAACTTGTTGAACAAATTGAATCTTTGAAACAACAAAATAGGATACTGCAAAGTGTCCCTGGGATTGGTCCTGCCGTTGCCAGTACTTTGTTGGCTGGATTGCCTGAGTTGGGACAGTTGAGCCACAAGCAGATCTCTGCATTAGTGGGGGTTGCTCCCTTGAATCACGATAGTGGGCAGAAGCGAGGCAAACGAAGTATTTGGGGAGGTCGAGCCGCTGTTCGATCATTGTTGTACATGGCAGTGGTAGTAGGGATAAGATTCAATCCTGTGATTAAGGCGTTTTACGAACGATTGAGAAAGGCAGGGAAGATTGCGAAGGTGGCTTTAACGGCTTGTATGCACAAGTTATTGATCATTCTCAACGCGATGATCAAGCACAAAACCCTTTGGCAACCAGGTGCAGAAGGGTAGTTTGTGCCTATTACCCCTTGACATCCAAGACAGTTGCTAAGCTCGAAAGCACTGCTACGAATGAGCTTTAGAAATAGAGTAGTTGCACTGTAACGCAACTACTCATACAGTTTTAGGCTATTTCAGACATTGTGGAGAACGAGAAATTGAGGGTTTCAGACCATAACTTAATAGCGATATAGTCCAAATTTACGCCAGAGTCTTCCTGGTTGTTAGAAAAAGGCTCTGCTGCCACACAAACGTGATCTAGCTAAAAACCAGACTTAGCAAGGGTTTCAGTCAGTACGATCGCCATAAATCCAGTAAAATTAGAGGCTGAAAGCTTTACACGGCAAGGCTTTCAGCCTTAGCGTTGTCTATTGTTCCTTTACTAGTGCGCCGAGCGAAGCTCGGCTCTGCCAGTCGGAGGTAGATTCCGGCACCGAAAGCCTTGGTCAGGCATCGGGTACTGAAGTGGACCCAATTGACTAGACAACTCTGGAGCTAAAACAAGCTCTAAAAACTCTCAACTACTTCTATTCACTGCATCATTCTATTTATGTTCACAATGCATTCCTCTTATAATACACCTGATCGGGTGTTTTGTATCCCAATGCCTGATGAAACCTCTCCTGGTTATACCATTCAAACCACTGTTCAACCTCCTGACTCAAATGTTTACCGTCCTCAAAAGCCTTGAGATAGATCAATTCGTATTTTATTGAACGCCATAGTCGCTCAATAAAGATGTTGTCATGACAGCGCCCTCGCCCATCCATGCTAATTTGGGGTCGAGCCGAGATACGTGTAAAATAGTGCCACGGATCTTGAAAACGCTCGCTGTACATAAATCCTAGACATCAAATTCCCCAGAAAACACTATCTTGAGCAGTTGCTGGGCAAGGCAACTGCTCCGACAAATGAGATTAGAGTGAAACCTTTGCTTGGAGAGGGTTTGAAAGGCTTATACTTATTCTCAGTCCCGTTGTCAGTCTTACGAAATTTCGCCATCCTGGCACACTACAGGCTGTGATTTAAGTCCAAGTTCAGTCCATCTTGGATTTGAGATAGTAAATCTCATTACAAGATAGTGGTAGTTGCGTTAGCAGATAACAGTAAACAGCCATTCTCAAACATGCCGTGGGCATTCTCTGGATAGTGCAAACCCTGATTGCAGAAGGCTCCTCAGCCGGCTGAAGGGATCTGGAGCTAATGTGCTGGATTTGCAGAATATTTCATAACTGCTAAGATTTTCTATCAATCTACTAGTTACGATCGCTGAGATCTAGACTAAGCGAGAGTTTTGGGATTCCGTGGCACTAAATTACACGTATCTCGGCTCGACCCCACCTACCTCTGCCTCAGTGGCAAAGTCCCCTGCATCTGCCTCAGCGATACCGCGATGGATTTCTTCGATTTACCATTGGTGCATCTCCAGATAAAGCGTGATGGCTTCGTTGATCAAATAGCTGCGATCGCGATCCATGCCTGCCGCCAGAGCATCCAATGCTGCACGTTTCTCGCCATCCAATCGAAAGGTGATGTTTTCCTTGCTCATGGTTATACCCACCCAGGAGAGAGATTCCACACCTCTATCATGCGTTGCAATACACTGCAATGCAAATTTATCTCAGTTAATTAAGGGATTGGGTTAAACTCAATCCCTATTTTTGACAAAAAGTAAAGGAGGTTTGTAAGGTAGTCTGTGTTAGGAATGCTGAAAAATCGTTGAGGATGTGGCGTAATGCCAGAAATTAGCCGCTTCTTTGGCATTATCATCACCATGTATTACAACAACCACTCACCGCCTCATTTTCATGTGCGCTATGGTCAACAAAAAGCCTTAGTTGCCATCGAAAGCCTCTCTGTCTTGCAAGGCAATCTCAAACCTCGCACTCTTGGACTCGTCATCGAATGGGCATCCCAACACCAAGCCGAACTCATGCAGGATTGGGCACTTGCCCGTCAAAACGCGCCTCTAGAAGCCATTCAACCCTTAGAGTAATGTCATGTTGAAAGATATCGTTAAAGCTCAACCTCTAGATGGATACCAACTCCATCTCAAGTTTGAAGATGATGTTGAAGGGATAGTCGATATTGCCAAGTTAATCGAATTCACAGGCGTATTTGAACCGCTCGGCGACTTATCATATTTTGCCAAAGTCATCGTCAATTCAGACCTGGGCACTATTTGCTGGGATAACGGCGCAGATCTTGACCCAGACGTTCTGTATGCCTTGGTTTCCCAAGAAAGCTTGCCTGACTATACTCAAGTTGCTGTCTGATGAAATGCCACGTCAACGTTATGGACAGGCAATTGCTCAAGATCTGGTGCTTGGCAGCCACTATGTGGAGCTTCCTCAACCCTTCTAGTTAGAGGAAGTGGGGCTAGGCTTAGCCTTATGGACTGGGGAGTTTCGGGTACATTTAGCAAACGCGGAAAAAACAACGTTAAGGCTAGAATCCTTTTCTAGCAAGGGTTTCAGCCTCTATTTTTTGTAGGATTTAAGACATTCAAATTGGTATATGTCTTGATGGGTAAAGCTTTCAGGCTTTCGCAGGATTATACAGATTTTGACGTTTTTCTCTTGTCTTCGATAGCTCTGGACTGGATTTGGATTAAATTACCGTTTAGTTATGGTCTGAAACCCTTAATTTTCCGTTGAGCCAAAAGTCTAAAACTACGCAAAATTGTTTGAATAGTTGCGTCGTCGAGCAACTACTCAAAATTTCCTATTCTATAGAAACTTTGCTGTACAAGGGTTTTAGCCTTAACGTTGTCTTTTTCGCGTTTGCTAAACCTACCCGTAATAGCCCTTACACGTTTAGGCAATTCTATTCGGTGGAATGAACGACCCTTCCAAAACTACTGGCGTGACTACCAGCAGCAGCAGTGGAAATGGTAATTGTGATGTGGCAAGCGATCGAGCTAGTGACGGTTCTCGCTGTGGCGGCAGAGCTGCCAGTGAAAGAGCTGGAGGTTGCTGAACAGTCAAAGCCAGAAGTAAAGTCAGCAAGCCCCTAGCATTCGATTTCTGCTAGGGGCTCTGAGGCTGTATGAGTTTGTGAGAGAGGCAGACAATGAACGGCTGAGAGTGTAACAGCGATCGGATCATTCAATAGGCAATAGTCTGTGTCGAGAAGGTGTGAAGCTGACCTCAATCCCCCCGGTTCCTAAAACGACTGCACCACCTGAAATAGTTTCTAGGTCTTCATCACTGAGCCTCTCAACTTGAGGCTTGATTTCTTTGTTGGATTTAGTAGACATAGTTGAAAATCTCCTGTTTGCTTTGGGTCGTTACGATACTGGTAGTGCTAGAGGGCAGAGAATGGGCGGCTGAGATGGTCACACTAATCAGGTTAGTTAGTTAGTGATCAATACTCTGCGTCGAATAGGTGTGAGACTGGTATCAAACCCACCGTTGCCTATAACTACTTCACCACCTGAAATAATATTTAGTTCGTCATCGCTGAGCAGTTCAACTTGAGCAGAAACTTGAGGCTTGATTTCTTTGTTGGATTGGGTAGACATGATTAAATCTCCTGTTTGTTTGAGCTGTTTGCTGTGGGGCGTTGTCCTTATGTGCTTAACAATACTGGGAGCGCTAGGGTTCGCACATCGCACAGATGTCACGAGTCGAGCATGACATCTGTCACGAGTCAAAGCTGAGCGACGCTGAAATCTACGGCTTGTGCGGCTGAGTCACCCTAAAGACAGCAAAAGCGCGGCTGAAGGTCATTTTCAGCCGCACTTTTAGGCACGCTGTAATAGTGCCCATAATCACCGCAAACCCGCTTGAGGCTTGCTTATAAAAATTGCCCCGTGGAGAGCCAAGGGCATGAGGAAGAGAAGAAATAATTGATTGCCAAGTTGTTATCTCGTCATGACCACAAAAAAGAACCCCACTAAAGGAAGCAGGGAGATGCGGCTTGTCTGATTTATCAGGAGCATCTCAGAGAATCGTGTGCAAATTTAGCTATCTAAAGGAGTAGATTCGCTGTATTTGCACAATTTACTCATCTTTTGAGCAGTTGATGTACACCTAATAGTGAGTATTTCTACTCAGTAATTAACAGAATTCTTCTACCTTCTCTAGTAGCTTCACAAAATTAATAGGCTTGTGAATAAAGCCATTGGCTCCGATTTGCAATACTCTCTCGTCATCAAATTTCTCATCTGCTGTAACAATTACAATTGCTACAGCAGAGAATTAATCACTTTGTCGAAGCTGCTGAGTTACTTCAACGCCATTTGTATCTGACAGCCTAAGATCAAGCAAGATAAGGGTTGGTGGTGAAGCCTCAACTTTGGATAGAGCTAGGGATATGGCAACGATAAAAGCAATAAAGGACCATTTGATGAGCTAGGGATATGGCAACGATAAAAGCAATAAAGGGCCATTTGATGGGTTTCTACTGAACTTGAGTGCTGAACCCCTCATTCCTTCGTTTCACCGATCAAAAACTCTGTTCAAAAGAACGATTGTTGAAAGCCTGATGGGGTAAAAAATTCAAAGCAAATGGCCCAATTTTGATCGAATCATTGCCAGCCCCGATCTAACGGCTCTAACGCAAATTCTAAAGAAACATACAGCTTGCAACAGGAAGCGGTTTCTAAATCCGGTTTGAATTGAGCAGGTTCACAATTTCGCCTACAAGTCGTTCTGGCTCTAACGGCTTCGTCAGGTGCCTTTGAAAGCCAGCTTGAATGGCTCTTTTCTGGTCAATTTCTGCGGCATAGGCCGTCAAGGCGATCGCGGGAACCATCCCTCCCTCGGTCGGCGCACGTAAGCGAATCTGCCTCATCAGCATGTAGCCATCCATGTCTGCCATGCCAACATCGCTCACAATCACATCGGGCATCATCTGCTCCAACGCTTGCAACGCTTCTAAACCAGAACTAACGGCTGTCACCTGTGCCCCATGTTGTTCTAGCAGAAAAGCCTCAAACTCCAGGGTATCTCTATCGTCATCCACCAGCAAAATGTGAACCTTATCTAAGAGCGTTTCTGAGCTGAGTTGAACGTAGTTTGGCTCAGCTTGGATTGGTGTTGCTTGCCGCATGGCCGGTAGTTGCACGATAAAGGTTGCTCCTTTCCCCTCACCGGGACTATTAACCGCGATCGTTCCCCCATGCAGTTCAACAATTTGACGAGCGATCGCCAGTCCTAATCCCAAACCGCCAAACTTGCGCGTCGTGGCTCCATCTTCCTGCCGAAAATGCTCAAAGACGTAGGGCAGAAACTCAGGCTTAATCCCTTTGCCAGTATCGCTGACTTGAATCTGAGCGTGGCGATCGATTGCACGTAGCGTTACCGTAACCTGTCCATTCGCAGGTGTAAATTTCACAGCGTTTGAGAGCAGATTCCACAACACCTGCTGCAACCGCCCCGCATCTCCCGTGATAATGCCAGTACCGGGTAAGGCTGCCGTGTGAATTTGAATACCTTTCGCTTCGGCGGCTAACCGCACCGTTTCCAGCGCCGCTAAGATGACGGAGTAGAGGTCAACCGACATCAGAGTTAAGCTGAGCTTGCCGCGTAAAATCCGAGAGATGTCGAGCAGATCATCAATTAATTGCACTTGTAACTGAGCATTGCGCTCGATCGTGGTCAGTGCCGCTGTGGTTCTGGCAGCATCCAGTTTTCCCTGCAGCAGCACTTTTGACCAGCCCAGAATCGGGTTGAGTGGCGATCGCAATTCGTGCGACAGCACTGCCAGGAATTCATCTTTGATGCGGTTGGCCGTTTCGGCAGCTTCCCGTGCCGCTTGTTCCCATTGTAAGAGTTGTTCTCGTTCAGCCTCAACCTGTTTCTTCTCAGTGATATTGAGAACGGTGCCAATGAAGCGGATGGCACTGCCTGCTGGATTGAAGAATGCCTTTCCCTTCGCCGCAATCCACCGCTCTACGCCATCTTCGATTCCAATGGTGCGGTACTCAAGGTCATACTCACCGCCACTTTCAGGCTTGAGCGCCAACTGCACCACTTGATCTGCGCGATCGCGGTCTTCTGGGTGTAATCCTGCTAGAAAGACATCGTAGGTAATCTCTGCTTCTGGTGACAGCCCAAACATGGCTTTGCATTGATTGTCCCATTGCAGTACGTCTGTTATCGGGTTAAAGTCCCAGGTGCCGAGTTCGGCTGATACCAGCGCCAGTCGTAAGCGGTTTTCACCTTCGCGCAACGCGGCTTCGGCGCGAGCGCGTTCGACTGCCGCCCAAGTGCGTTCGGCGGTTTCTTCAACCAATTTGACCTCGGTTTCTGTCCACTGACGCGGTGTAGATTGATGCACCGCAAGCAGGGCGACGAATTGATCGTTTTTAATCAGCGGCACATCAATATGTGCGGCAATATCGAGTTCGCGGTATTTCGCCTTCTCAGCATCCGTATATTTAGGATTATTGGGGATATCGATTACAATCTGCGTGTGTCCAGCCTGATGATCAGCGGTCAGGTTGCGTCGGTAGTCTTCTAAACGGTATCGCCCACTCATTTCTGCCACACCATTCGTGTAGTTGCGATGAACGATGACCTCCTCACCATCCGATATCACTTCAACGTAAATGACACGAGTTGCTCTCAAAGATTCGCCTAAAATACGAGCGGCAATCGCTTGAATTTCTGAAGCATCGGTGAGCGGGCGGAGGGCATCAGCGAGAGAGACCCGGAAGGCATCCAGTGCGGCGGCTCGCTGCGAAATTTCCTCTGCTCGTTTGCGCTCGCTAACATCTCGGTAAAAGATGCCCAGTCCTTCTGCAAATGGATAGGCATGAACTTCCAACCACATATCATGGTCGGGCGGTTCGTAGTAGTGTTGCTCAAAGTGAACGGCAACCTGTTCTGCTACAGCATGGCGATACTGCTGTTCAGAGATTGATCCTACAATAGCAGGCCATTCCTCCCACAGCGTTTTGCCTAGCGCCAGCGATCGCGGTTTTTGATTAATCTGTTCAGAAGTAGCGTTTTGATAAATAATCTGCCAGTCGTGATCCAGGGCAATAAAGGCTTCACTCATGCTTTCCAAAAGCTGATCAATTCGGCGGAAAGCAGCTTCAGCTTGTTGTTGCGCGGTTTCACTCATCGCCCGTAGCACCTGCTCTTGTTGCAGGGCCTCCCGCCGAAGTTTCGACAGCTTCAGCGTTGCCTCCACCCGCGTCTGCAACTCGCGCGCCGAGAAGGGCTTAACCAAATAATCATCAGCTCCGGCTGTTAGCCCCTCTAGGTAGGCTTCTTCACCTGCCCGTGCCGATAGCAAAATAATCGGAATATCTTGAGTGTGAGGCTGAGACCGTAGCGATCGCAGCAATTCCAGCCCATCCATTCTGGGCATCATCATATCGGTTAAGACCAGATCAGGCGGATGCTTCGCAATTGCATCTAAAGCGGCAACGCCATCAACAACTGTTTCAACGGTATACGTTCCACTCAAGAGCCGTTGAATGTAATGGCGCATATCCGTGTTGTCATCTGCCAGGAGAATGCGGGCAGCGGCAGCGGTTTGAGTGTTAAGTGTTGAATTTTTCAGTGAGGCTTCAGAATCTAACTCAAAACTAAGAACTGAGAACTCATAACTTTCTTCCTGTAGCCACCGCTGCGCTTCTTCGACATAAGGGAGTGCGCCCACTGCCGTTGACGCTAACGTGCGACTGGTTCCAATTCGCTCTGATGGCAAATGGGCGGTTCCGGTAGGAATCGTTACCGTAAAGCAACTGCCTTGCCCCAAGGTGCTGATCACCTCGATCTTGCCTCCATGCAATTTGATCAGTTCTTGCACCAGCGATAGCCCGATGCCCGACCCTTCAAAACTGCGACCTTGTGAGTTCTCTACACGATGAAAGCGTTCAAATAAATGGGGCAATTCTTCCGAGGGGATGCCGACTCCAGTGTCTGCAACCAATAATTCAACCCAATCGTCAAACTCTTGCAATCGTACTGTAATCGTCCCTGCTAAGGTAAACTTAAACGCATTCGACAACAAATTAAGAACGATTTTTTCCCACATGTCGCGATCAGCATAAACCGCTGTGGGCAACGGGGAACAATCTATAATCAGCGACAGCCCTGCCCGTTCAATCAGCGACTGAAAGGTACTGGCAAGTTCGGCAGTATAGGTTGCCAAATCGACCGGTTCATAGTCTGCCTGCACGCGACCGGCTTCGAGGCGCGCGAAATCAAGCAGGCTATTGACGAGTTTGAGTAGCCGCAGTCCATTACGCTGGATCAGTTGGAGTTGTTCGAGGTCTGAAGGGGAAATTGTATCTTTCAGCGTGGCGATCGTATCTTCGAGCGGCGACAACATTAAGGTGAGCGGCGTGCGAAATTCGTGCGACACATTGCTGAAGAAGGCAGTTTTGGCGCGATCCAGTTCTGAAAGCGCCTCGTTTGCCGTTTGGAGCTGTGCATTGATGGCTTGTAACTCTTGCGCTCTGGCATAAATTTCCATCTCCATCTGCTCAGTGCGCGACTGGAGCGCCTGATTTAACTGACGCTGCTCATTGCGCTGCTGCTGCATCTGCACAAACTCGGTAACATCCACAGCTCGGTGAATGATGTGCGTCATCACGCCATTTTCATCAAATAACGGCGAGTTCGCCGGTGCCCAATAGCGCTCTTCAAATCCGCCCCCTTCCGCTTCGGGACGACGAACATCATACTTCTGCACCGCCATTGTGTGCGGCTTGCCATACTTCAGCACATTTTCGAGTGATGTCCGTAAATTTCTCACTCCGTCCGCATTCGGATCGTCGGGATTATCTGGAAATACCTCAAATAGATGGCGACCCACCACTTCTTCTCGTTTAGTCAGGGTGGCTTGAAAATAAGCATCGCTGCCGCCCACAATCACGAAATCGAGGTCGTAGATGATGTACAGTCCTGGGATAGATTCGAATAAGCGTTGGAAATTCAGCATCACTCTGCTCTTATGCCGAAAAATACTTGGCTAACAAGTCTTTGCCTTGCTCCCCCATTTGATGCAGCAACTGCTCAATCTGCTTTAATGCGACGGGTAAGGGCTTAGTGCGCCCGTTTTCCCAACGATTCACACTTTGGAAGGAAACCCCTAGCTTTTCGGCAAATTTAGCTTGTGAGAGTTTAAGCCGCTGTCGTGTCTCCCGCACCAGCGTCGCAAGCGCTGACTGTTTAATTTCTTTGAAATTGCGCTTTGCGTTAACTTCAGGCATAAGAATAGTCAATAAAATAGCTTTACCAAATATACCACCTGGTATATTTGGTAAAGCTATTCCAAGGTAGAGGAGAAATGACCGCAAGAGAGGTAAAAGGGATTGCGTTAGACTGAGCCGGGCAGTCACCTATAGAACCCATTTGAGATCTTAAGGAGAGGCTGCAAGCCGCTTAACCATTAGCCGAATAAAGCAAAGGTTGATTTTCGTCGTGGCATTGGCAAGCGTCCGCTCAAAGTTCTTGACCAGGATTTTACATCTCTCCATCCAAGCATTCGACCGCTCAATGACCCACCGGGCGATCGCGGGGCAAAAATTAAATGCAAGTGGTAGAAGCACTGCTTGACTGACAAAACGGGTCGCGTCTGAAACGAAAGCTAGGAGGGAAGCAGAGCCTGGTTTAAGCTGGAAAGTTACCACGCTCGACAGCAAAAAAAAGGCTTCCACTTCCCGACTCTATGATGCGTTGAATGATTTCCTGCGTCAATCTGGCACCCTATGGCAGGATGTCCGTCACCTGCAAACGCTCTGCTGGATGATCATCGGCATGATTGAAAGTCAAAACGTGCATCTTAATGGATTTGGCTTGTACGTTATCAGTCGCGCTCAAATTGCCCAATCTCATCAAAGACGATTCCGCCGTTGGTTGTCGAATCGACGAATTGATGTCGCTTCAGCCCACCATGTCTTGGTCAGGCAAGCCCTGTCGGAGTGGGGGAGTAAACGTCTCTATCTCAGCCTAGATACAACGGTGGTGTGGAATTGTTTTTGCATCGTTTGGGTGGGCGTGGTGTATCGGGGCAGAACGGTTCCAGTCGCATGGCGAGTCGTGGCACAAGCTAGCAGCACCGTCCGGTTATGGACGATTCAGAGAGTATTGCGCCAAGCAGCACGAGTCCTGCCTCAAGGAGCTACAGTTGTTTTGCTAGCAGAGCGAGGCTTTGCGGACGGCAAACTGATGAAGTACCTGCGGGAGAACTTGGGCTGGCATTTAAGCCTTCGGCAGGCTACGCCAACGGATTCGAATTAAGCGTTCGTTTCAGTTTCAGCACCAGGGACAATGGCGCAAAGTGTCGTCAGTACTGTTGCAGCCCGGACAGGCTTACTTCACAGATGCGGTCTCGCTCGGCAAAACGAAACCCTACCCCAACGTTTATCTGGCGTTTGCCCATGACAAGCAAAGTGATGAGGACTGGACGATTGTCAGCGATGAGCCGACAAACTTACAGACTTTTGCTCAATACCGACTCCGGTTTCAGGTCGAGGAATCGTTTTTGGATTTGAAGTCCAACGGATTTAATCTCGAAGCCTCCAGACTCAGAGACAAGTTTGCCCTGTCTCAGTTGTGCGGAGTGATTGCTTTGACGATGTTATTTTTGGTATTGCAAGGGGTGCAAGTTGTGGCATCAGGCAAGCGTCGCCAGGTCGATAGCCACTGGTATCGCGGCATGAGTTATCTCAAGCTAGGTTGGAATTGGATTCGCCTCGCCATCACGCATCAATGGAAAATTCAGCTTCATCCGTTTCTATCCTCTGTACCAGACCCGCAACCTGCCATTGCATCCAAGCGACAATACGATGATACTCTAAAACGTGAATTCACCGTCCTTAGCCGTATTCCAGCCTCTTAGTTTTGTCAGTCAAGCAGGAGTATCAATCAAGCCTGTAAAAATTCGATCTCTAAAAGCCTTGCTATGCGGACGTTTTAGACTCCTCATGATACCTAATTACACAGATCGTTGTCAGACCCGCAAATGTAGCAAATGATTAAATCCTGGCTCAGTTCTGACAGTTTTCCTAGAAGTCCTGTTTCAACTCGTCAGCTTGCACCGGCAGCTCGATGACAAACTCAGTTCCTACTCCTGGGGTAGAAATACATTGCAAAGTTCCCCCATGTTTTTCAGTGATAATCTGGTAGCTAATAGATAGACCCAACCCCGTTCCTTTACCAATTGGCTTCGTGGTAAAAAAGGGATCAAACAATCTCTGCTGCGTCGCTTCAGAAATACCCGGACCATTGTCTCTAATCCGAATTGCAACACGTCGAGGAGCGACCGCTTCAGTCTTGATATGAATCATTGCAGAAACCTCTTCTGACTGCAATTGCAAGCGCTGCGGTTGATACTCTTCTAGAGCATCGATCGCATTGCTGATAATATTCATAAACACCTGATTGACTTGTCCAGCATCACACTTCACCAAAGGAATTTCACCATAGTCTTTGACTATCGTAATGCCTTCAAAACTAGCGCTTACTTTCAACCGACTTTGCAGAATAAGCAACGTACTGTCAATTCCTTCATGCAAGCTGGCAGCTTTAAGACTAATCTCATTTGTTCGGGAAAAGTTCCGCAGCGCTAAGACAATGTTTTGGATACGGTCTACTCCAAGCTGCATGGAAGCAAACAGATTGGGAAAATCAGCCAGCAAAAACTCCAGGTCGATCGCAGTGAACTCAGTCTCGATCTCAGAAATAGGATTAGGGTAATAGTGCTGATATCGTTGTAGCAAGCTTAACAATGCCTGAGCATATTCGTTCGCATAGGTAAGGTTACCAGCGATGAAGCCAAGCGGATTATTAATTTCGTGAGCAACACCGGCAACGAGTTGCCCTATGGAGGACATTTTCTCACTATGAATTAATTGAGCCTGGGTTTTCTTTAATTGCTGTAGAGCTTGTTCTAACTGTTGGGAATATGTTCGCAAGTGCGCTTCCGAGCTACGCAGTTGTAGCTCAATTTGACGACGCTCCGCCATTTCACTTAAAAGCTCCTCGTTGATTCGACTGAGGTCAAAAGTCCGCTGCTCAACGCGCTGTTCTAACTCAATCTTGGCTTGATTTAACGCCTGTTGCGACTGCTCTAGCGTACTCAACAACTGATTGAGCAGCAGTATTGGGCGCGATAGCTCATCCTTACCCCCTTCTTGCAAACGCAAAGACAGGTTACCTGTATCGCGAATCTGGCTTACTCCTCGACTCAAACGGGCTAATCTTGATAGGACAAGGTTTTCCAACATCAGCAAAGCGACGATACTAAACAACAGCCCGACTGCGATGAGAGCTTGCAGTAGGTAATGCCAAGTTCTTTGACCTTCGCGGTAGATTTCTCTTGCACTGTCTACCCGCAGCAGCAAAGCCGGGCGATGATCAATATCGAAGATCTGAGTATAGCCAGCAATGCGATCGAGATTTAAAGGGCGTACTTGGATTGAGTCAGAAGAGGTCAAGGCTGCTTGTGCTGCCTGAAAATCTGGAGGTAACGACTTTTGCAAGGGATAAGCGACGATGGATAAATGTGTCAACGCTGCCAGCTTTTGCAACTCAATTGCATCCAGATAACGTCCAAAAATGAGTGTCCCTCGAATTGGTCCAGAGCGATCGCTCTGGCGAATAGGCTGTGAAGCAATCATCATGGGTGTTTCTGGCAGCATCAGGATACCCGTGACACTACTGTTAAGATTAGAATGATGTGTAATCTGAGGGTGGCTCACAAAATATTGCTGTAAATTTGTGGGCAGAGGAGTTAACCTTTTCTGCTGAAGGTCAAGGCTTTGAGCAAAAACAATTTGTCCAGCTTGATTGATGTAGATAATTAAATCTAATTTGAGGTTGGAAATCGAGTCGCTATCTAAATTTCCTACAATATACGCAGCATTGCGATCGACGATAAAGTTGTATGTTTCATCCCAAGGTGACCAGTCGCCCACCAGTGATTCTAACTCGACTAAATTATCCGCTAAAGCATCAACGATACGCTCAACGTCGCGACGAGTTTGCTGGATCTCTAGGCGTTCAAAGCCCATCGACCAGATGTTGGAGAGAACTAAGGACAGCGCCAACAATAGACCAAGCAGGGTAATCCCCATGACTAGAAATGTCTTTTGCCGCAGGGTCATAGCATCTACTCCCGGTAACAGCAGTAATCTATACCACCTTAACCTCAAGCTAGCAGCAGCACACTGGAAACTGTCAGAACTGAGTACTCGTGCGTTTCATAAAGGGAGAGGGCATCAGCAGACACCTGTAGCTGCACAGCGACATATTCAATTATGAAGGCAGGAAGCTGTAACAACTGTTCTGGGAAGAATCCCAGATAGCGTAAGCAGCACAAAAACAGGGCAAAACCCAGCCGATTATGATCACTGCGTAATCCTAAAATGGCACGGTGATCGTCTGGAGATAACCAAAAGAAGCGGTCTAAATCGGTCTGTGTGATCTCTTGCGGAAAGCGATTTAAGCGATCATGATCTGAGTCAGAGAGAAACTGAGCAGGCATGGGGTAAGCTCATCAAACTGTCCCACTATTGTTCATTTTTGCAACTAATTTCAAGCAACGAGCGCTCAAGCGTTCTAGCATTGCATAAACCTATTGCAGAACGAGATTCAATGGCAATAGGTTAATACCGATTCCATCTCTCAAAGCTCTAGCTCATAGATTTGCGCGATCGCATCGGCATAAATTCTCAGCTATGCCAAGGACGATACTTGTTCGTCTCGCTCTACTTCAACTTCAAGACATCTCCCACTCGCTGAGATCGCACCTGCTTAACTTGAATCGTTGATCCAGCCGCTGGATGGTGATTTTCTCCTGTTTGAAACAGCGTCACGCCCTGTGTTCCACCCTATCCTTGGACACATTGCAAGGCTTTACCAACCTTAGAGACGAAAGCTGAGGCGCGATCGCAGGTCATGATCAATTGATCAATAGCTCTAGTCATGGCCACATAGAGCAACCGCGCTTCTGCCGCTGGCGTTGATTGGGAATGCGGTAAAAAGCCGATGCCGGGGACGAAGACAACCGAGAACTCTAATCCCTTGCTAGCGTGCATCGTGATCAGTTTAAGACTGGGAGCCATAGCCTCATAGTTACGGCTATCGCTATCTCGACTCACCCAGGCGATCGGCAGTTGCGCTTGTTCAAACTGGCGGCAGATCTGCTCGGCCATGAACTTAGAGCGATAGAGAATGGTCATCTCTTGCCAGGGGGTGCCGCGCTCATGGAGCTGCTGGGCGCGCTGGGCTAGATACTCCACTTCGTGGCGGAAGCTGGATAGGCGAATCAGCTCTGGCTTGAGTCCTCGTCGTCCTGCGGTTTGTGGCTGAATCAACACAGGGGCATCTTCATCACTGCCCTCAGTTGAGGTGAAGAACTCCTGGGCAAAGGCGTAAGCCACTGCCAGCACTTCAGCCGTATTGCGGTAATTCACCTTGAGGATGGTCGTTCGTCCTTGCGCCTGAATGCCCACGCTCTTAAAGCTGAACTTCTGCTGTTTGGGGTTGCCGTAAAGGTTCTGGGCATCGTCATACAGCAGCAGCAAGGATTGGGTGTCTGGGCTAATCATCTGCACCACCAGCTTCAGCCAGTCCGGTTGAAAGTCATGCCCCTCATCCACTAACACCGCCCCATACTGCCCTGCCGGGATTAATCCTTGCTGAAGCGATCGCATCACTCGCCCCACCAGTTCATTGACGTAGGCTTCTCCTTGAAACTGATTCCAGCTGGGTTTGGCAATGTGATGGGCTTGCAATAGCTCAGCACACCAGCGATGAAAATGGCGCACCGAGATTCGATCGCTGTTGATACCCTTGGCATGTAGCATCTGTCGTAAGCGTGCTGCCAAAGGCACATTGAAACACAGCACTAAGATCGGCTGATGTATCTCTTCTAAAAGCCGTTGGCAGCGATAGGCCAGAATCAGCGTCTTGCCACTGCCTGCCACGCCATGAATGATGCGATGCCCGTCTCCCAGACAGCGAGCAAGTTGTTCTTGCTGCAAGTCCATCACCTCGATTAAATCGGGGATGACTAGCTCTGTTTCAGGTGCATTCGGCTCCAGTAGAGAGAGCTGTAGATGGGGACGCAGTTCTGGGAAGATGTGCCAGCGGATGCGATCGATTTGCGCTGTCGTCAAGGGTTCGCCAAACGCGTAGGGGCAGAAGTTCCAAAGCTGCTGTTGAAACACCTCAGCATCCACGCGCTCGGTCATTTCATCTTTGCAGAGAACCAGGTTGGGTTCGATCGCTCCCACTAATGCAGGCTGAGACTCAAAGACGCGGCGCGTGATGTGGCTGAGAACAACGCCATAGCTATAGGGAAACGCCAGGTTGCCTTGATATCGCCCGGATGACTCCACCAGTAAGGGGTCACGTTCGAGCAGCTTCTTGATGGCCAGAACATAGCCTCTTGCCTGTTCTAAGGGGTTCTCAACCTCCTTCGGCCCGTCTGTAGTGATTAGCGTGACGGTCGATGGAGTGATCTGCTCGATCGTATCGAGGTGCCAATCTTTCACCTCAAGAACCAGTAGCCCTCGGCTGGGGTGGAGAACAATGAAATCGGGATGCAGGCGTCTTCGACCGATCGGGGCATTAAACCAGATCAAGGCATCGTCATCGAGCTTCTCTTGCAGGCGCTGGCTAAGGCGGCGTTCTCCAGGTGTAATGGTTTGAAAGCGATTGCCACATCCTGTCAGTAAAATAGCCATGAAAGATGGGAAGGTACTGGACTCTCTCTATTCATCCCAATGGCACCGCATTCTATCTCAATAGCGTTTTTGCCAGCCTTGAACGAGGCGTCAACAACTACAGGGAGGCGATCGAGGATGACTCAACCTTGCCCTCAATATATTCCGGTAAAGATACAGAAATCACCAGATTGATGAGTTCATTTGATCAGCCTGTAAATACAATGAGGGCATCGTAATCAATCCCTGGTGATTCAAAAATGACAACTGCAACACTTAAACGAGCTAGAGCGGGCAATGTTCCTCAGACTGCACTAGACCAGGTGGGATCGCTGCTGCAAGACTTACCGGAGAAAACAAAAGAGCAGATCTCTCTGCGAGAGGCCGTGTCTCAGCTCCAAGACCTCATCAAGGCTGCACTCGCCAAAGGCTACAGTTACGAAGATGTAGCAGCACTTTTAGCAGAAGTGGCGATCGTCATCAGCCCCGCCACGCTGAAGCGTTATGTGCTCACGAACGGTAGTCGCACCACGCAGAAGCAGGCGTCGTCCAAGGCTAAGACAAAGCGGAAGGCAAAAGTACCCAGCGCTGAGCCGATCTTAGAAGAGGTGCAGCCTGAACCAGAAGCAGAGACCCTTGAGGGCAGCGACAAGCCTGAGACAACTCCTGTGGCAAAGGCAACGAAAGGGCGACGTAAGACTGCTGTGGCAGCACCCCCTGAAGTCGAGGCTGAGGTGGAGAAGCCCCGTCGAGGACGAGCGGCTAAAACGGCCTCACAGACTAAGGCGGAATCAACCCAGCGTTCTAGCGCGACTAGAGGTCGCAGAGCTGCTAAAGCTTGAGCCTCTGCCCCTGCTATGGGGCAATCTCAGTAAGCCCATCATGAAGTCCTGGTCATCCTCGCTGCCTACGATCGGCAGCAAGGATCACTAACTCGCTCGCCACTTCCCATCTGTAAATGGTAGCCCCACGAAGTGTGCGAGTGGAGCGAAGTGATACATCGTCCGCTTGTGGCGGTGACATTCATTGATGCCGGACTTCGTGACTACAACTTTAGTGTTCAGGTTGTTTGTTTTGTACCAAAGGCTCAGTAAGTTGACTCTGAGGCCGTTTGTGACTCGGTAACAACAGAGAGATAAGGTGCTCTTGAAAATTAGAATGATAATAATAAAAGATCTATGAAAATAAAATCATAAGCAGAAGTATACAGTTATAGAAATATAGTGCTGTCATAAACAGAAGATAAATGAGATAATAAAGATACGTTTATAGACACAAGATAAGTCATGAATAAGAAACAACGAGAAGCACTAGTAACTTTATTAGGAAAGAATGATTCTGAGGTGATAGAAGCTTGGTGTAATGCCTCTCAACCCGACGGTGTTCTAAGCTGGATACGGAGCATGCTCTTAGAAGAAATCGATGAGTGTTGGAGTGAAGACGTTGAAGACTATCCCGATCTGAAGCTTCGAGACAAGCTTATCCTGGATCGTTTTTTTGGAATTGGCTCCTTTCAAGAACACTCAGTTGAGACTGCTCCTACAGTCCGCCCAGACTGCCAAGCGCAGATGCTGCCTGAAGAGTAGAGCACTTGTCCGACACGGGAGAATGGCGTCAGAAGTTTGAGTGCTATAGCTGCAATAGATGGATGTCGATCGCTTTTATAGACATGGAGACTCATCCTGAGCGTAATTAAGCATTAGGTAGGTATAGACCACTGCCATATCTTCTTGCAGCAATTGCAGGTTGATGGACTGATTCGCCACATACACTTCAGCAACGGTGCATCCATAGCGCTCAGTATTAACTGGATGAATCTAGACTACCTGACTGCTAGGTACCCATTGCCGCGACCGATCGGCTGATGCTTTGCTTCTTGGCTGGTCGCGCTCAGGCGCATCTAGACAGGCTAACCCTGACTGTAATTCTTTGCCTTTGCTGGTTAATCCGTTGAGTGTCTCCAGCTCCAGGCGAGATGATGGTGGCTGAAGCTGCCGTTGAAGTAGAGGGCTGTATTGCCTGTTGGGACGTTGTCGAAACAGTTGCCGTATTGGGGGAGGCTGATAATCTTCTTTGAAGCAGCACTGCACCCTACCGCGATGACGAGCAGCGGTAAGGACAATAATCGAGCCAGTAGGCGGCAAGCCAGAGGGGCAAGATTCATCCCTTCAACTAACGCAAGTCTAGTATGCCCTTCATCTAAAACCAAGATGCGACCATATCAGGAGCTAAATACTTCTGCTTTGACTGGCGACTTGTAAGGGTATGGCGAGAGTTTGTCCAACAACAAGTATTTGCTTGAACGTCTTGGTAAACGATGACAAACAGGGCGTTGAAATCTGGAGACGTTCTGTTTGTCATCGCAAAAGAGAAAGTTGCTAGATCCGCTCAGATAAGTTCTATGCAAGCCGTGGAAGGTGCACTGCAAGCAGGTGACATTGATTTTGAAGTAACGGATAAAAGTATTACAGAAGCATAATTCTACTGTCTACAATAGCTATTTAGCTCTTAAGAAGCTATCAATGATCAATCTAAGATTAGTTTGATACCAATAATTTGATAAAGAGGGTAAACGTTATTAAAATACTGTTAAACAAATTTAGAGTAGAAAATTACTCATAAAGGCAAACGTAACTCAATTTTTTTTACTCAATTTTCCATAAAAAAATATCAATAAGGTGATTGACAGAAGAGCGGTTTTGTAGTAAGTATAGAGACAGTAAAGGATAACAGGCTTCACCAAGAATCGACAGAATCTACCGAGGGGACACTATGGGAAATTAAAATCAGTTTTGTATCTTAATTTGCCCAAGAACGCCTAAGCTCTTTAGAGCAAAATTCCTGTTGTCGAAGGAGGTATTAGGAATTAGGAATGTTGTGACTATTTTTACTAGCTATTTTTCATCTTGATTACAAGCCTTGAAGATGAAAAATTTCAATCAAGAACCCATCTGCTTGCAACGGAGTATAAGCAGCAATTCCTTTTGCTTGTATACGCCCCAAAGGGCAAGAATTGGCTTTTGATGGGATTAAAACTACCAAAATCCTGCTATTACATGGCTACCTTGTCTGCTCTTAGGCTTTGCTAACGCAAGTAGTTTCCATATCTTCAGCCCTCTCTAAGGAAAAGGGAGGCAAAAAGCTGGTTCCCTCTTCATTCAGATGAGGGTTAAAGTTCAAGTGAATTGAAATCAACGACCTCGCCGCAAGCAGTGGGGTATGGAACTCGTTTGGCTCGTCAGCCAATAGCTGACATTGCAAGCTTGAAGTTTCGCCGCAGAGCGGCGGGGAATTGACCCCGGCTAGATTCAATATCAATTCGGCAATACCGAAGTACGAGCGATCGAACCAGTAATCCTGTGCAGACTTAAGTGCGAAAAAAGTTCGCAGAATGTCGTGCTGGGCTGGTCTAGCGCCTGCCTAGAAAGCGCTTAAAGTACGAGATAAAGTACGTAGCTGTTTGAGCTGGCCTAAAACCGTTGACCTCTATAGGTTATACGAATTTCGTCATACTTTAGATAAAGTATAACAATATTAGCGAAATTATTGGTAGTAAAGCGTTTCAGCCGATCGCTCTTTTCTGGAAATATCGGTTTTTTGACAAATAAAGTACTTTTTAAGTGCAAATTTTATGACAGGATCGAAATCGCAGAAGAGTCAAACAAGAAAGAAGGAAGCTCTGCCTAGAACACCAAGAGGTAACGTTTCAGTTACCGTGCGCGAGGGGCGTTTGCGAATTACAGTCCCTGCAAAATACTCTCCGACAGGTAAGCAATATCACTACGCACTAGGCTGCCCTGACATACCTAAAAACAGGGATGATGCTCAAGTAATTGTTGAGCAAATCAACGCCCGTATTCATATCTTCAAAGACTACGATCCCCAAAAATTGCATGAATATATTTTTGGGGAGGCAGTTTCGATTGAAACTAATAATACTGCTAATTCATCTTTAAAAATGAAAGCAGAACCAACACTAGATGTACTATGGGAAGAATTTGGTCTTGAAAGGTTGATAACTGGAAAAATTAGAAAAACAACTTATAAAGGTTACACGAAAATTAGTAGAATGATCGGCAAGCTGCCATCTAAATCTTTAAGTGATGCTGTGGATATCGTTTCTAGAATACAAAAATATTCTAAAACCGTAAGTACTCCAACACTGAGGATTATATCAAAATGCTGTGATTGGGCAGTTAAGAAAGGATTGATCAAAATCAATCCTTTTGAGAGCCTAATTGAAGGATTACGTGCACTGAAACCTAAATTTAATCCTGATCCGTTTTACGAGGGAGAGATGGAACGTATTGGTGCTGCTTTTGCAGCAATTCCCAAATATAATCGATACCTATCCTATATTGAATTTAAAGATGAGACTGGTTGCCGTCCAGCGGAAGCAAATGCACTAGCTTGGCGACATGTTAATTTAGAGAAAGGGGAGATTACGTTCTGTGAGGTTATTTCCTATATAGAGGGGGAGTATATTGCCGAAAATGGCACTAAAACAGTGCCAACGCGTCCTTTCCCAATCTCCCCTTATCTAAGGGAGCTTTTGAAAAGCATTATGCCTGCTCAAGTCAAGCCCGATGATTTCGTTTTCGCAGAGCCAGACGGCAGCCATTTCAATGACCGAAAGTTCGGCAGAGTATGGCGTACTATTGTTTCACGATTAGCACAGATACCCTTAGAAGAAGGGGGAATCAGTCACTATCGCCCTCCAAATAGCACTAGACACACTTACATAACTGAGACTTCAGCAGAAATGGATAGGAATGGAGAACTTACTGCAAGCAATATGGCTCTACTGGCAGACAGTGTAGGTAATGGTGTTCCAACTATTTATAAGTTCTACTTAGGACGTAGCCAGAATCGGGAGATCCTTTATAATCCGTCTGGTAAAAAAAAGCTGTCCTCTACTTCTCAGCCTGAAGATAGGCAACCTGAAAATAGAGGCTCTGATCACTCAGTGCCAACTGATCTCACTGCTGAACTAGAAGAACGGCAACGGCAGATCCTGCTCCTACAACAGGAACTCGACCAGCTTCGTTCTTCACAAGCAGCTTCTCAATTACCTGTTCCAGTGGAAGAACCAATAAAATCAACTTTAGCTCCTGAAGCGGAGCTAATAGACCTTGCTTCAGTTTTTACAGCGCTCGACGACCTGCTCTAATAGGATCAAGGCGATATACAGGACTAGCTTGAATCTACTCCTCAATGAGGGATTTGAGTTCCTGAAGTAACTCCTTAACTCGTTTCCATTTATGCGGATCTTCCCATACCCTGGACAATCGAATGCGCTGATATGCCTGTCTCAGCGCGTCCTGAGAAGATGTTGATTCTGGAGAGACATTAAACGTTTTTCCCTTGATGCGTTTACGAATCTCACTCAGGCTCAGATTGTGTTCTAGAGCTTCCTGAAGCAGAGTGGCTTGCAGTTCTTCATTTTTGACTCTGGCAAGCAATTGCGCCTTTGTATACGCTAACCGACCTGATCGTACCAGCTCCAGCATTTCGGCTGGAAGCTTTAATAAAGGCAATCGGTTAACTACGAACGATTCCCAGGTGAACCTGCCTAATTTGGAAAAAAGTGTTTCAATCTGTTCAAACTGAGGGCTACCGATAATGTTATGGGCAACCTTACCTCTCTGTTCGTGCTGAATGCGATACAGCAAGGCAACCACCTTGTCCTTCTTCAGGTTTAATTGAATGGATAACAGTTGCAGAATTCCTTCTGTTTCTTCAATGGGGCTAAGGTCAGAGCGCTGTAAGTTCTCAATTAATGCCACACTCAAGGCTTGCTCATCGGTTAGCTGCCGCACCGTGACAGGCACTTGTGTTAGACCCACAATACTCGCTGCTTTGTAACGCCGTTCTCCTGTAACCAGTTCATACTGCTTATCGGCATTAAGCAGGGGGCGAACAATCAAGTTCTCCAAAACCCCATAAACTTTAATCGATTCAACAAGCTGTTCTAGCTTTACTGGATCAAAGTACTGCCTTGGCTGTCTAGCAGGTAAAGCAATATCTGTAAGTGCTGCCCATTGATGGACGCTTGACTGCTCAAAATTAGAAGCTGGATCATCAACTATCTTTTCTTTCATGGCATCAAGACGCACTTTTCAAAAACACAATGATTTTTCCTTGCTCAGCTCTTCTCCAGCCACGTATCTCCAGCCGCCTACTGAATCATCGGCACAAGCAACGAGAAGAGCGGCTCCAGTAGAACCAGTGGGTAGATAGGTCGAGCATCACCCTCTCCCCTTGTAGCTTGAGAAATTGCCACGCCAGCCCCGTTGTTTAATAAGAGCCTCCCAACAGCTAGTCCATCGATTCAATCAGTGCGCCTGAGTACCTGCGTCTCTTGCCATCCAACGGTTTCATCAAGGCTCAAGCACGACTCAGATACACCTGCCTCGCTAACGCCATCAGCTCTTCCTTAGCGTTTGCAACCAGCCTAATCGGAAAGTTCTCAACACAGGTAAAGATTGAGCCGTCGTCATCGATCGCAAAGGTCAGCTCCTGAGCCGTGACTTGAAACGGGAACCCTTCTCCTTCCACCCGATAAGACTCCCGCAGCGGCCCCAAGTCAAGTTCAATGGTTTCGACTAACGGATAGGCAATTAACAACTCGATCGCCTTAGGCAAACCCACCTCAAGCACCTCAAACGGCACCCCTGACGCGCTAGTCAATTGCTCAGTTCGACTCGTCCGTTGCACCTGCCGAGATCGCTTCAGCTCTACCCCTAGTTCAGCCATTTCCTTGGCCGGATACCTCAACCCCTGCCGCAGAGCTGCTAAATAAGGCGCAAAGTCAAACTCCACTTGATTGGGCACCCGCTCCTGCACTTGCTGCTCAGTTCGCTGGATCGCCTGCTCCAATAGCTGCCGCTCTCCTGGATTGTCTCCCTGCGCGGCGATCGATCGCATCATTTCGCGCACCATCTCCGCTAAGCTAAATTCAATAATTTGGCTATAGCTTGCCTGCTCTTGACGGCTAAAATGCGGGAGCAGCTCCACCAAAGTATTGAGAATAAAGGCAGGCTGATTTTGCATCTGAAACTTCATAGCAGCACCTCACTCACACAGCAGTAGTAATCGACTTCACTCACCAAAGCTGTCCCGATCAACAAACCGACGACGGGGCGCGTATCCAACTCAGCACAGACAGACACGTAAGCTGCCATCCGGAGCAGTTCCTCATCGATCGTCCGTTGCATCACACTGACGGGTTCAGTGGTTGCCTTCGACTCCACCAAGTAGGTCTTGCCGTTCCCTTCCAAAACCAAATCAGGATAGTCATGGATCGGTCGCGCCAGCTTACGACATCGGTAGAGCCGTTGCGCTAGAAAACCTGCTACGCCCTCACCTACTCCGGCGATCGCGCTCTTATTGGGTGAGATCTCTTGCGACTTGCTCCTGGCGTAAAAGAGCGGCGGATACCCTGGCTCTAAGAACAGCCCCCCAGAATAGTTGAACCAAGCCCGAATCTCTTCGAGCGGATGGTACACGATTTGTTCAGAAAACTTGTGAATCATCGCTTTGAGCGTCACGTCTTGTAGGAGGATGGAGGGCGCTGGACTATAGCTTGGGAGCCTGGGGGAAAGTTGCGATTGCAGTTGCAGGCGCAGAGCATGACGGCTAGCCGCAGCTTTGGCCAAAGATTGCTCTAGAGGAGACAGCAGAATCTGCCTGCTTTCAATTTGAAGTTCGATCATCAACACAGTTCAGGCGAAGGGATTGCCCTCACAGTAGTTCTTGATTTGACGACAATCAAACCAGTTCTATCACGGTGATAGATCTTGATCCGCCCGGTAGCGGGGAGAGCAGAATCGTCTGCGAATGGCTAAGGGGATTTCCTCGTAGGTTTCCCACAACAGATCCACCTCTGCTAACCGCCGCTGATGGAAAGGTGTCGGAGCACGCTGCCCGCTCCCGCCCGCAAACCAGCGATCCACGGTGGGGACAGAGCAATGGCAGATTTGAGCCATCTGGAGGTGAGTGACCTCCCACTTGGCATAGAAGTCATGGGGCGACATCCCAAACTGGCAGCGACGATAAAGCCGAAAGAGGAGAAGCTCCCGTTGTTCCAAGGGACGTAGGCTCATGTCTGGCTCTCCTTGAGATCTGCAACCGCATGAGATGGGACTGGGACGAGCGAGATTAAGTCTTCTTCCCAGGCAAAGTCAGATGGAACCCAACCTTGAGAAGGGCTATCCGGGTCAAGGAAGACGAGGTACTGCCAGCTCCAAGCTTGTCGATGAGCAGCAGGAGCATACTGGATGCCAATAATGGTGCCGAAGTCACGATGGGGTGAAGGCTTCCACTCAACCCGATCGCCCAGATTGAAGCGGGGAGAGCGCTCAGGGCTAGGAAAATCCCAGGGCAATGGGAGAGGCATGGAAGCAGATAAAGGTTGAGTCATGAAAACCTCCTTATCAGGTCAAAACATCTGAACGCTGGCATCAGGAACGAAAATGAGTCCCAGGATGCAGCAATGATGTCAGTTTGAAAGAGTCGGCTAGCAGACCTGCTGAACTACCTGAAATTTTGAAACAGGGAAAGTTTCAGTCAGGAAGGTAGGAGAAATCAACAAGGTCATAGAACTGAACTTTCATATGAGCAACAAGATCTTAGAAATTCATCAAAAGCAGGAATTTTTTTGATGCAAAAATAATGCTAATTGATGCTAGTTAGCATATCATAGATGCCAACTAGGTGAGTTTTTAACGAACATGAAGTTAACTGGCTATTATTGCTTGCATTCCAGCAACATTGATTTAGACGTGGCAAAGGATGTTAGGCGAATTACTGTAACGCTCCCTGCCCGGATCTATGAAGATTTGGAGCAATGGGCTGATTGGGAATCCCGACCACCAGCAAACCTGGCAGCATTCCTAATTGAACTAAGCGTTAGGGCAAAATTTCCAGATAAGTATCCACCCCCTCAAACAGGGAATCAGCCTTGATACCTATCAGCTAAAAATATTAGTTACAAAATTTCTTGTTCCGATCTCTCTACAATGCAGTACGATCTGGAGCAACCAAACTACAGCAAGCTAACTTGCGGATAACAGCTATGTGGACTGGGAAAGCTCTTAGAGCAAGACGCCTGGAACTTAGAATCACGCAACGTCGATTGGCGATTGCCTTGGATGTTACTGAGACAACGGTGCGGAATTGGGAGTCTAGCAAACATATTCCAACCCTTACCCCACGGCAAACCCAAACTATGTGTCGAATTCTGCAACTCTCGCTCGACGAGTTTGCAGAATTTGAGGGTTTGGCAAGCTAAGTCAAGGCTCAAAACTTTTCCCATCGACAGATGTTTCCAGAGCAAGTTGACTGCATCTTGCTGCTACAGGATTTTTTTATGAGAGGTGGATCAATGTTCTAGAAGTTCTAGAAACCAAAAACCCCAACTGGGCAAACAGCAGGGGTTTCGCGGTTGATATTTAGTTGAATTGGATGGAGCGTGGTAACGCTAACTAATGCTTTGGCGGGCTGAGGTTAGGTTACTAGCTTTGCTATGGCAATTGTAGTGCCAATTTGTCGAGAGATGCAACACTCTTAACAAATTGCACGGTTTTGGCATGGCTCTCTATCCCTTCAAACTTTTGCAGAGAGCACTTTTTAAGATTTCTTAGCTTTTATGCTCTCTGCTCTCCGTTTGTCTTTAAGACAGAGAGATTTGTATGAATACTCTTCAATTTAGAAGTAGCTCTGCTACTTCTAAATTGTTGTGTTGCTTCTCTCTGTCTCTCTACTACATCAGGGACAGAGAGATCGATGCTTTACCTTCACCACCACCAAGAGTTTCAAGCCAGTGCTATTGCTCCGGCTTTAGCCCAACAGAACTTCCACTCCACCGATGACAACTGGCTGATTCGCCAATGGCTCAACTGGAAAGCCTCTGAGAGATGGAAGTCCTGCCCTTTCACCTCTGGCTGGTATTGCCATACCCTTGACCCAATTACCGGAGAGATGCGTAACTGGGGGCCATTTAAGCCAGATAATCCCTTAATCGATAACAACAAAGGCAAAGCCCGTAAGTATGAGCACCCGGCAGGCTATGAAACCCTCGCGATTCTTCTAGATGCCGATCGCGCTAGCTGGGAATCGATTGCCCGTCGCTACCGTATCCCCATCACGCCCCTGATGCTGCGGCTGCGAGATCGCAGTGCCTCCCCTCACTTTTGGCAATGGGTCTGGACTTATAACCTGCCCATCATCATCTGTGAAGGCGCTAAGAAGGCTGCTGCTTTGCTGAGTGCAGGATATGTAGCCATTGCCCTGCCTGGGGTGTGGAACGGCCGGAAGAAGCGTCAGGGTAAAACACCTGAGCAACTCATTCCTGACCTTCAGCACTTTGCTACTTTAGGTCGGGAGATCTACTTTTGCTTTGACCATGACCCCAATCCCAAAACTCGCCAACAGGTCAGTCATGCCTTGGTACGCACGGGCACCCTGTTTGAAGCCGAAGCTTGCATCGTCAAGGTGATTCGTCTGCCTGGAGCCGAAAAAGGGGTCGATGATTTCATCGTGGCTAGAGGCCCAGAGTCTTTTGACCAGCTTTACCTTGATGCCATTGCTCTGGCCTCCTATGACCGTCATCGTCAGCATGGATTGATGGGCTATGAACTTACCTATCCCATTGCTGTCGATCTCAAACGACAATACCTCTTGCAACCCGATCGTTTAACGTCCCTTGGCTCTGGATTACCTTTACCAGATACAGGCGTGATTGCGCTGCTCTCGGACATGGGCACAGGTAAGACAGAGCTACTCAAAGCGATCAAGCAAGCTCATCCCCAGGCGCGTATCCTTAACCTGGGACATCGCATTGCTCTGCTGCGGAACCTATCCACTCGTTTAGGAACCGCCATCTATTCAGATCATGGCTGGAATATGTGGCAGGAGCAAGGGTTATCCCTCACCGCTGACTCTTTGCATAAGCTCAAAACGGAAGGCAATACCTATGACTACATCTTCCTCGATGAATGCGAACAGTTCATCCAACACTTGCTTTGTTCTTCGACCTGCAAAGAGCATCGTCACATCATCCTGCAATCGCTGAAGCATTTCATCTATTCCGCCAGGTGCGTGGTGTTGAGCGATGCTCATCTATCCGATATCTCACTTAAATTCATCCTGGCCATGCGTCCTGATCCAGATGAGCAACCCTTCGTCATTCGCAACCGTTATCAGAATGGCAATCGCCGGGTCTTCTGGTATGAAGGAGCCGATCGCTCTGGCATTGTCCGTCAAATCAAAGCCTCTTTGTTTCGAGGCGATCGGGTGATTGTGGCCTGTGATGGCTTGGAGTTCAGTAAGGATCTGTATGAGGCTCTCCAGACGTTATTCCCACAGAAGCGGATGGTCTGCATTAACTCAGAGAATTCCAATGAACCCAACCTGAGATCGCTGATCGAAAACATCAATCAACCGGGCAAACTCGATGGCATCGACTGCTTCATCTATTCGCCTTCAGTCAATACCGGAGTCAGCATTGATACGCCTCACTTTGACAAGGTATTTGGCGTGTTTGTTGGCGGCTCTTTAGCCGGGACAGACTGCATCCAGGCATTGAATCGCTATCGTCCTAAAGTCGATTGGCATGTCTGGGTGGGTGGCAATCCCATTGGGGGTTATCGTCCGACTAGCGCCGATCGCATCCAGCGCCATAAGCTTCAGGAGAATGACCTTTGCGGCTTCTTGCTCAAGATCATCGTGGGCAGTGGGGAGAAGACCGTTGAGGATGCTTTTGCTTGGCAGGCTTGGGCTGCCATTCAAGCGCGTCGTAACGAGTCGCTCAACAATCTGCGCGGAGATGTGCGCTATCTCATCGAAGCACAAGGGCATTCTTTGATGGCATTAGGGGAAGAGGTTGATGGGGAAACCAAGGCAGAATTGAAGGCGGCTCGTAGCCTCAATCAACAGGCTCGTAGCCAAGGCATTTGTAATGCTGAACCGATCTCAGCCACTGTTGCCCGTCGCCTAGAGTCTAAGGAACGTCCAACCTTAGAGGACTATTACAAGCTGGAGCGTTATCGGATTGAAACCTCTTGGGGAAAGGCGATCGATCCGGAGCTGATTGAACGTGATCAAGGGGGACGAACCATCCGTCAGTTCACCTTGCTAGAAGCGCTCTTAGAAGCACCCTCTGAAGTCAGTACGTTCAAGGGCAAACGTATCCATTTTCCTCCGGCAATACTAGCCGCTAAAGACCAGGCGGAGCGAGAGAAGTTTCATGCCTTAGATTGGCGCAATGACTCTGTGGCTTGGTCGCTGCGTCGGGAACTGGGACTCCACTCGTTTCTTCAGCTTGAGCGTGAGTTTCGCAATGATGATCTCGATTTGCTGGAGCTGCAAAGGCAAGCGCAACGTCATGCCTTAATCATCAAGGATTTCTTGGGCATCACCATCCGTCGCAATGCTACCCCCATCCAAATCTTGCAGCAGCTCTTAGAACAAATCGGGTTGCAGCTGCTGTGCGATCGTCGGGAAGGATCAAGGGGCGATCAGGTGCGTGTTTATCGGTTTGATCCAGAAGCCTGGGCGATCGCGCAAGAGGTCTTGGAATATCGACAAGCAAAGCGGCAAGCCAAGGCTCAGCAGGGATTTGAGCCTTCTGTGGAGTCGGTAGTCACAGGGGTGCCTTTTGCTGAATATATAAATAAAGGGGGGGGCGTGACTACCGAAGATGCATCGCTCTCTGAGGAGCTAGCTGATGGGTTGGATATTCTGACTCAGGCTGTGGAGTGCCAAGAAGGGGATCTGGTGAGGTCTCTCTGGATGGACTGGGATTTACCCCAGCGTTCTGCGGTGCTGATGCAAATGTCAGATGAGTTGCGGTCGCGGGTGATGGAAACGCTGGGATTGGTAAGGGGGGCGATCGTCCGGTGGCTAGGTCGAGCTGGGGATTGGATTGTGGAGGCTGTAGAGGGCCTTCAGGTCAAAGTTTGTCAGGATGCAGGCTTGGGGCAGGATTGGCGGGTGGTATTCGCTGAGCTTGATCCGATCGATTGAGTCTGAGGATTTGAGTTTGCCCCATCTCCAAGAAATTGAGGTTATTCTTCAGCAGAAGCTTCAAGAAATTTCTACTCCTCAGTTGCAGAAGACATCACCAGCTAAGCAGGGCAAAGGGGGTAGACCGACATTAGATCCGTTGATTGTTATTGGGATACCAGCCTTGACTTTTCTACTGTCAACATTGGCATAGCTGTTAAATTTTATTGTTCCTCATGCAGTGTTTGTGGGCACACTGGGCTGGCGTTGTGACGATTGACTATATCGGGGAGCCTTGCCATTGATGCGTCTATCCACTCTGAAATCTCGCACCACATTAGCTCTAGCTTCAGCCTTTGTCCTGACGACTTTGATGACACCACAATCGGCGCTGGCTGAGATTGTGGTTCCAGTGGAGCAGGTGATTGGGCAGCTCAGTCAGTCCACTGATGTTCCAATCTTATTGCCGACAGAATTGCCTGTTGACTTTCGAGAAGTCTATTTAGAGGCTCAGTCTAATACAGAGGGCTACAACGTAAGTTTTTATCCTAATCCTGCTTGTCGAGCTGGGGCTTGTTACTACGGAGGGATCGAGGCAAAACGGGGTGGACAACTATCAGAAAATCCTTTTACTCTCCGTGCGCCGAGGGACTTGGGAAGCATTCAGGAATCCTTTGAAACTGTAGCGTTGGCTGATGGTACACAAGCTCAGTTTATTAATCAGTGTGGAGCTTACTGCACTGCTCGCTTGGAGTGGCAGTCTCAAGATGTTCTCTACCAAGTCACGGTTAAAAACGGGCGTAGAGACGATTTGGTGGCGATCGCTAATTCTGCGATGGCGGCAGGCGATCGGACAAGTGATGATGCTTGCTCCAACGCCTTAGCGTCAGCTCAGCAGCGGCTAGAAGAGGGACGAACTTTAACGATTGGTATCAGGCAAAATGACATTTCTAATCAATACCCCGATCATCCAGAGGGGCGAACATCTCAATACATGTTTGTCCTGAGTGGCAGACCAACCCTAACGATCTTAAATTCCCCTCAGTTCATGAGATCAATTAGCTCAGAGATTATCGAGAACTGCGACTCTGTGGGAATAGTTTCGTTTATCCAGTGGAATAGTGATGGCCCTGCAATGTTTGGAATAATGCCGAGTGGTCAGGTTGAGGGTTTCCACTGTCTTGAGAGAAACAGGCGCTCCCAAGTTCGCCCTCAGTGGGGACAAGAAGTTTGTATTTGATGGTTAGGAGTAGTGCTTTGTCTAGCAGTCTCAACTTATGAAAACAGCCACAGATCAATGGCTCAGATCAATGGCTTTTTTTACTGCTAGAGATTGCGAGGGGCACGGTTCTAGCTTTAGGAACTCTAGTAATGACTACAGCTCAACACAGCTTACGGTCACTGATGAAACTCTCTCAGAAATGTCTGGAGTAGAAGCATCGTATCGTTATCCCTTCCATAGCAAATCATGTCTAATCTCACCACTCTCAAAGAACTAGCTCAGAGACGCTACAACGCCATTCAGGCAGGAGATGCCAATGGTAAGCGGTCGGGAGGGCCAAAGCTCAAACCTGCTGTCAAGGGTGGGTATGACCCAGACACCTATGTAGTGGGTGTGAAAATAAGTGACAAGCTTAAAGTGCTCCGAGCTAAGCTGAATGAAGCTAACCAGCGTAAGAATTTGCAGCCAGTGGTACAGGTAAAACCTGCCACTCAGCCGATCGTCCAGGTAATTGTCACCCAGAAACCTGCGGTGAAGAAAACGGCAAAACGAAGCGATCGCCCCCCTGCTCCAAAACTGGATGCATCTGACATTATCTACCCAGAAATACTGCGAGCATTGTCAATTGGAGGATGCTTTGGCTATCACATCATCAACGGAGAACAGACCGTAGAATCACGAGTATGGCCAACAAACTTCCGAGGTCAAGTTCTAATCCATGTCTCTAGTTCATCAGAATGGGGAACTCCAAAGGAGGAAGGAATAGACCCCGCACGATGTCCCAAAATGAGCATTCTGGGATTGGCAACCGTCACAGGCTGCGTTTGGAATGACAAATATCAATTATGGGAGCACGTTATCAGCAACCCTATACCGCTCGACTGCCCCATTCTTAACGTACCGGGAGCATACAACTACTGGCGTCCTTCTAAGCCCGCACAAAAGGCAGGCTTTAATGCTGCTTGGAAGCAACTTCAAGATATGGGCAAAGTCTGAGTCATGCCTTAGAGGTTCTAGGTCATCTATTGGCTGGGACTCAAAATTGACTAGATTCAAGCAACAAGCAGAGTCTAAAGGCTTGAACGATCGCCAGTCCTTCCAACAGACCTATGGCATCAGCACCCTAATGTCATACAGAGTTGCTACGGCTTTACCAGCACAAAGACGACTAACGCAAAGTGATTCACTGATAATTGCTATTTAGGGTAAAACTTGATGGGCAAAAGCCAGCATTTTCAGGGGCTACAGCCATAACAGATTACCCTAAATCAAAGCACCCCCTCCCTTCCATCCCGTCCCTACAGGCATGAGCTTCAATCCACAAACACATGCCCCAGATCAGGGTTTTCTCGGTGAGGAAAGCCACACCCGAAGCCCTATGAAATGCTCAGCGCTATGACTGTAGATCATCACTCATACGCTCAACTTTAAGGATCAATCGGTCGATGGATGAGTTGCTTCAAGCTCTGTCCTTGCCTTTATCGCTTCAACAGCTTCTAGAAGAACTAGAGCGCTTAACTGCTTTGGAAGCCCAACAGAACGGCAATCCCTGGCTCAGCATAGACAGAGTGGCTGAGCTGTTTAATGCAAAGTATGGGGTATCCCCTGAGCATTTGGCGATCGCCCAAGGCTATGGTCGTGGGTTAAGGAGCCTGCTCAAAGAGAGTGGGCGCTTTTCAATCTATGGGACACCCTTCCCTCATGAGTTCTATGTCGCTCTGATTCAAGCAGTCGTCTTTGACTATCCACAGGCTCAGACTTCACCCAAATCGGATCAAGCGAAGCAAGCCTGGAAAGCCAACAGCCGATCGCCAGGGAGGGCAAAAGATAAGGATGCTGAGGAGAGAGTGCATTGCCAAACTCAGGCTCCCTCAAGCCAGCAAGACCGCTTAGTTTCTGAGGTTAGCTCAGTCAATGACTTGGAGCTGGCCTTGATAGAAATCATTCGGAGTTTGACGGCAACTCATCCAAACAAGGTGATTGCCCTCACGCGATTAAGTCATAGGTTTAGCGATCGGTATCAGCAACCTATCCGAGCTGTAATGCGAAGGGTATGCCCTGATATGAGGTTGGCTGAGCTACTTCAGACTGTTCCTGGCCTTGAAGTTCATAAAGTAAATGATGATTGGCAGGTTAGCTTAGTTCACCAGAATAGGCACCCTAATCATCATGAAAGACGGAGCAGGTAGAGGCGAGGGATGGGCTGATACCCAGAGTGGTAGCTCCTTAACAGTGAGATTAGGGCTGAGGTGAAGCTCTAAGCTGAGCTAATTTAGGGTACGACTTGATGAGCTAAAGCTAGGATTCTCAAAGGGTCTAGCGGCTATAGGTTACCCTAAACTCACATCACCCATCCTTTCCCCCATCCTCGCTCCCGCAGGGTTATCAATTCATCCAACAAAGCATTGACAGGGCAAGGAGATATTCTTAGGCTAACTTTCCATTAGCAACGCCATCCAGCAAACACTCAAAGTCTTGATGTAAAAGGCAGTTACAAGTGAAGCATGAAACGCTTACCGCATCATCTTTGAAGCACCAGCTATGCCATCCTGAATCCGCCACGGCGATGGAAGGGTGAGAATGCAATTCAACTGGGAAAACTTCACCTACGACAAGGCTTGGCTAGAATCGGCTGTAAAAACCTGAAAATATGCGGAAAGGTTCTGGCGATCCAGCTTGGTCAGCGTAATATACGGAAAGATTCTTGCGATCCACCTAAATTGGAGTGATATGCAGAAATCATCTGGCTATTCACCTCATTTAGGGTGGATATGCGGAAACTTTCCGTCCAATAACGAGTTGAGGTGGCTGGTGATAACTGTTAGCGCTTGGGAATCCTATAGGAGTGCCAGCCACCCCAACCAACAAATCGCAGGAGCTGACGAACACCGCTAGCCCGATGGCGTCGTTCTAGACGGCGTTCGCGGCTCAGCTCCATCGTTATACCTCTTGAATTGGGTTTGATATTTGGGAACTCTGAGGGGTATAGATGATTTAACGTAAAGGAGAAATATGTCTGCCAGTCTCAGCCTTCCCCAACACCTTTCTTTTCAAGACCTTAGCAGAGAGCTTCAAAGAACCTTCCGTACAGCCGGAGGTTGGCGCAGTGTAGAAGACGCAATGAAACTGTACAAGCAAGTTCCTGCGTCATACCGTACATCCATTGATAAAGTTGCAGAATGGATGAAAGGTAGGGATGGGAGTCACATTATTCCCAAAAGTGCTGGAGGTTCAGATAAATCGTTCAACATTGTTCTTGAAAAGCATCTCGATAACATTAGGCGGGGTGCGAAGCCCATGACAAGAGCTGAACAGTTTGGTGTTTGGGTTGAGGGATTTTCAGCCAATTTGGGGCAAGCTGCGCTGCAAGGATTACAAGCTGCTCCCATTGGTGCCGCGATCGCAGTGGTGACAAGGTTGCCAATTACTTTCATTCATTACTCCTGTGCCGTTGCTAGAGGTCAGATGACTAAAGAAGAAGCAATTAAAGCATCGGGAAAAGATTTGCTAAAGGCTGGAGCACTTGGTGCAATCTCAACAGCAGCGGTAGTCATGATATGTGCTGCTTGCCCTCCAATTGCAGCGGCTCTGGCATTGGCTTCTCCAGTGTTACTAACAGTTGGTGGCGCTGCGCTACTCAAGGAATATTACTCTGTGATCGCAGAAAATAAGGATATTCTTTGTAAATGGCTTCCCAAGAAGACGAAAGAGCTACAAGCAGTTGAAGAAACTATTCAACAGGCTCGTGCGCTTGAAGCAAAAGAAAAGTTCGGTTTAAGCTTTTGGTTGCAATGGACTGGAATTACTACTGTTGCTGGATTTTTTAGTTTGCTAGGCACAACTAGCATTTTGGGGGATTTGGGTTCCAGCGCTGTTGGGTTATACAGCCTGCTGTCTATGGTACTGTCAATTGGTTTTGCACAGTGGATGCTAATGAGGGTTCGCACAGGCAGTGGGATTCAATCGTTATTAATCAAACTCCTTGTAGTTGCCGTTAGCGTTGTAATTTCTACTGTGTTGCTCCCAATTAATCTGTGGCTTAGTTTGGTTGCATTTTTTGGGTTGACTGGGATTCCTACATTTTTATCTGCAAAACAGTGGTCGAAGCCTTTGCCCCTTATAGCAACTGTGTAAAACCGAGGTATAACAATTCGGGTGCAGCGGATTGACCGAAGCCGCTTGGGTGGGATGCAAAGTCTCTGGCAACCGCTGACCCGAAACGTTAGCCTGCCTCAGATTCCTAGTGGAGGCACGGTGTATAAGGGTTAACCGTGAGTCGCCTAGAATTAATCTGATGAAATCTATAGAGACGAATAATCCAAAAAGTTAATTAGGAGTTTTTGCTTTCTTCAGGTATCGAGGTTAAAGTACAGCTAAATAAATTATTAATGAAATCAAAATGAGTAGTAAGCTATACAAAATCTTTGAAGAAGTTGAAGGAAGAGCTAAGCTTCTTTCTAAGTACTGGGACAACTTCTATACAGAAATATCTCAGTACTTGCCAGAGACATATCAACCTGAAATGAAAGAACTCTCTGGACAGTTAGAGCAAGCTCTAGAAAAGCTAGTCAGTGAACTTCGCAATCCAACACTCACCCTTGCAACAACAGGAACGACAAGTAGTGGCAAAAGTACACTTGTAAACTTGTTATGCGGAGCCGAGATTGTTCCTGTCGCGGTGAGCGAAATGAGTGCTGGGGCAGTCACGATTGAATATAGCGAAAAAAAATCTTTGATAATCCATGAAACACCGGGAGCAACATGGGAATGTGGAGAATGGCACAATATCCGGGAAGAAGAAATTTACCAACGTCTCCATCACGCAATGATGGGCTATATCGATAGTAGGGATAGACAAGTCAATATAGCCTGCCCACAATCTGTAATCAGATACCCTTTCAGGCTGTTGAAAGAGTCTAAACTCGAATTACCACAAGGGACTAAAATGCGAATCATGGATTTGCCTGGTCTAGCATACGTTGGTGATGAAGGGAACGCAAGCATTATCAGGCAGTGTCGTGAAGCTTTGTGCATTGTAACTTACAACAGCGCAGAAACCGACCCACAAAGAGTTAGAAGTTTACTGCAAGAAGTCGTAGAACAGGTCAAGGATTTAGGCGGTTCCCCTGCTCGAATGCTGTTTGTTCTGAATCGAATTGATGTTTTTCGGACAGATAGAGATTGGCCAGAAACCGAAAATCGCTTTGTGACGAAAACCATAGGCAATATTAGAAGTGAATTGACTGAACAGTTAAAGGAATATACAAAAGAAATCGAGAACTTGCAGGTAGTCAAGCTTAGTACGTGGCCTGCTTTACTGGCTCTTCAGATCAAAGTTACGGATGATATTTACAGTGCCGAAGCTTGTAAAAAAGCAGATAACAATTTCAATGGACTAATTGCAGACATATTAGAAGACTTACCACGCAATACACAAAAATGGACTGGACACGATCGCAATCGGGTTGCCGAAGCACTGTGGCAAAAGTCTTATGCCGAAGAATTTCAGCAAAACCTGAAAGAACATATTACTCAACACTTCCCACAGCTAGTCATACCTCAAGTGATCGAACGTTTCAACATCGCTGCGGGAAATGCCATAGCAGAGTGGGCTACACAAACAATCACGGCTATTCTTAGTAGCTCAGAGGAACATTATCAGAAAGAGTGCGAAAACGTAATACAGATCAAATCAGATCTTGATCATTTTCTTCAAATCAGTAATGAAAAACTAAGAAAGCCATTTGATGATATAGCTAAGAAGAAAGTATCAGATCCTAATTTCTTATTAATCTTAGAAGGTACAATCAAGAAACTTCAGTCGACTGAACCATACAATGAAATAGGAGAGAAATTATTCCCACTGTATGGATGGGAGATCGCATTAAGCAAATGTAGGAAAGGAGTTTTAGAGGAGGTTATAAGCTCTTTGAGGAGTGGAAAGGTAAACTTGAATAATCCCAACTTAAAAAAAGCAGACGGAAGATATGTAAGCTTATTAGAAAAAAACTTAAAGCGATTAATTGATTTAGGATACACCGCTTCTGTCGCAGAGGATGGTGAAACAAGAAATGCAGTAACTGACGAGGATAAGAAAAATCTAAAACAACTCAATGAAGAATTAGGGCAGCTCTCTATTAATCTCAGTCTTTTGATGGAGAACATTTTAGAACAAGTGGCAGACCAAGAGATTAAAAGAATGTATGAGGCTGTAACTGAACTGTTTGGATGCTATTTAGATTTCCTTGAAAAGGGAGCAAGTGATCGTGCACCTAATTTGATGATCAAGTTTCCAAAGTCCGAGTTAAGTCGAGTTCAAACTCAACTCAACTTTAAAGATTTCAATTTTGAGTCAGGCTTTAACATTACAGAAAAAACTTGGGAGGAGGAAACTAGAAGTTTTTGGCACTGGTTTGGTCTTATTCCAAAAGTGGAAACTCGCTCTAGTGATAATGCCAAAATTCCTAGTGCTGTGAATTTGTTAGAAAACTGGACTGATCAAGCAAAACGAGCAGAGCCAGAAGTGGTAAAACCAATTGTTAATTGGCTATTAGAGCAGATTGGTCAGTTAAAAAAAACTATAGATCAAATTCAGAGCGATGTTATAGATCGCTATCGGGCAAGACTGGACAAAGCTCATCAAGAAGTCACCTTTGATTATGAGAAGCAAAGAAATATTTGGCAACCGATGCAGCAGAAAGCCAAAAATATTGCAAAAGAATTTTCTAGCTTAGAAAGAATCTTAAAAGAGGAGTCTTAGACTAACGTGGCTGATCAAAATCTTAAAGAGGTATATGACCAAATCCTTAAAGAGGTAAGCAAACATCCTGAAGTGCAAGGACGTGGAAGAGGTCTTCTACACAAAACGATTCAAATAATCCTTGGAGAAGAGGACTCAGATGTGCAAGGAAACTCGCAAGAAATATGTGAGCAGTTTGGCATAACCTCCTCTGCTGATGAGAATAGTGATTTTGAGATACTCGCAAAGGTAAATGAAATATTTATAGATAGATTTCCTTCTCCAGAAGGAATGAACAGTAATCCTATTTTTTCTCAGGTGAAATCTTTTGTAACGAGTGGATCAACAAGAATAAGTCAACTTTTTAGTAGCAAGGAGAAAAAGATGGAGTGGATTATTCTAGCAGCTTGCACATTAATTGGGCTTTACTATAGTCGTAAATGGCTTCAAAACGCTCAACCAAACCGACTGTTAGGAGGCGAAAGAGTAAGACAACAACCTACTCTTCCACCTCCAATTCCTGCTGCTTTGTGTCTTATAGTTCCGGCATATGTGGTCAGTAAATTATATAAAGACTCAAATTTAGAGGTCGGTGAATTAATAGAGCTTATAGACAATACCTCATATTTTCTATGTACTAACCCTAAAGAAGCTACCTTAAATGAGGAATCATTGTTGGAACTGACAAATGAAGATATTTTGCCTGATACTGATAGCCAACGAGAAGTCTATCTCAGAGTTGATATCAATGATGGTCGTGATCTGATTGGCAAAAAGATTCCTTACATATTGAAAACGAATTTGCCAGCTAACGCGCAATTCATCATTAAAAAACGTAATTGTCTCAAAGATCTGTCTGGATTAGAAAAGTTTAACCGCGTTTGAGGAGTTTAATAAAATGGATTGGAAAACAGCTTCCTCCTACTATGAAGCTCGTCTCAGCGATGCTTTAAACGTATGTCGCTATGCGATTAACTTAGCAGCGCTACCTCAAGCTGAGGTTCCTTCCAGATTGAAAGAGATTCTTTCGCAGGAAATGGAGCCTACTTATCGCCAGCTTGAGAGACTGAAGAAGCGTGAATTTCGGATCGCTGTTGTGGGTCTAGAAAAGGCTGGAAAGAGTACCTTTATCAATGCCTGGTTAGAATGCGATTTGCTTCCCGCTAAAGCAGCAAGGTGCACGTTTACAACGACACAGATTTATTCCGTTACGAATGAAGCTGATCAGAAGCTTGAAGTCCAAACCAAAACAGATGACCAGTTTTTTGACCTCATCGAGGATCTAAAAGCGATCAAAGCGCAAGAAGATCTCAATACCATACAGCAGAATGAAGCCACATTAAGCCAGGTAAGAAGGGATGGGAACCTTACAGTCCCGTTTACTCGCCTGGAAGACATTAAAGAGCAACTTAGAAAGTATGTAGCGGATGAAAAGTATGCTCATGCTGTTTTAGAGGCACGACTTTATACCAGTAAACTCGCTCAGGCTGAGGGAATTGTTTTTTATGATGTTCCAGGATTAGATTCTGGCTTGGCGAAGCACGTTGACGAAGCCCAGCAGATGCTATCTGATTGTGATGCTGTGATCTTAGTACAGCGGTTTACCAGTCTCAGAGAAAAAGAGCTAGAAATTATAAAATTTACAGAGCTTGGGGATAAAAATGTAACTGTTGCCGACAAACTTTTTGTATTCTTAAGCCGTATTGATTCCCAGGCTACACCAGAGGCACTGAAGCAACATATTGAAGAAGCCGCCCAAGACTGGTTAAAGCGGGCAAGTTTACCAAGTAAACGGATCGTCTCTGGTTCAGCAGGAGCTTACTTGGTTTTGAATGGTTTGGCAGAAAAGCAAACTCAGCTTGAGATTGGAGATATAAATGCCATTCAAAACAAACTGAAAATGTTGCTTGGGATTGACGATAAAGAAGCTTTGAATAAAGCAGGTACTGGAATTCCTGAAATTAAAGACAGAATATTTCAGTATATCAACACTGAGAGAGTCTCGGTCTTAAAGAAGAGATGCGAAGCTTCTATTACAAAAATCCTGGATACTTCTGAGGAGATTTGCAACTTAACCAGAAAGAATTATCCGGAAAATCCTGAAGAAGCCAAGCGATTTGAAGAAGAGAGGCAGCGAATTCTATTTACAGAATGGTGGCAAAACAAGTGGGAACAGATTAAAGCAGATCTACAAATTTTTTACAACTCTTCTGTTGTAAACAAAGATTCTGAATCGCTTGTGAATACTTCGAGTAGCATAGAAAAGTTCAAGCAACGATATCTCCAAGTTGTTGCAGATAAGATGCAAACACTTAGAGAAGACGCATTTATCAAGAAAGATAGGATATTTGCCGCTAATTCAAATCCTGTGTTTGATCGAGCTAATGCAAATTTTCGATGGCGTGAAGATTTGTATATTGATGTCAGTAAAACTTTATCTTCAATTGCCAGCCAGCTTGCTATTGAGCTACAAGATGAAGCATTAAGACTCGTTGAATACATGACAAGTTTGCTATGGGGCAGCAAGCAAATCAAGGAAAGGTTAATTGAAAACTCTAACGATTATTTCTTGCTCAAGCTAGAGAATAGCTTGAGTGTATTGTTTCTACGTTTTGCGCGACCAGTAGCAGAAGCATTGATTCGAGGTCCTGTTAATAGTGATACACGTAACGAGATCATCAAAAGGCTTGGAGTGGATGTTGAGATTGTCGATAACTATTACAGTGGGAAAGAATCTGCATTTGAAGTCCTCAAGCGATATGTTAAGTATGGTCCCGACTTACTTTTTAGTCCAGAACTGCGTCAGCAGATTTTAGGGGTAACAGGAGTGGCAACGCAAATTGCAGGGGTGGCGACACAGGTTGTAATTGATACTGCTAGTAATCTCCAACCTCCTCAAGAGAGCGTGGTTTTTGAGGTTGAGAATGACATAAAAGCATTTGAAGAATATCTACGCTTTGCTATCTTCGATGCTGCTGGTTTTGAGTCCTACTGCATTCAGGAACTTAAAGGCTTAGTTGATAGTTTTAGAGATAAGGAAGGGACATGGGCAGGAGTTGCTCTGAATGAATGGTTGCAAGGAAATCCTTCTTTGATGTCTGAAGTGCCAGGTAACTTAAGGTCTCAAGAGCTAAATTTAGAAGTGAGCGAACGCTTACGGCAGTTATCTGTTGCACTTCATAAGGCTCGGACAGTTGGGTTTGATGAGAAATGAATTGTTACAGGGGAGGATTAAGCTTGTCTGTTTGCGACGGCAGGCTAACATATTCCCTGTTGCAACGGAATTTTGAGAGCGGATTTGAGATTGTAGGTGGGTTTCAAAAATTATCGCCGCTTTCAAAATCCGCTGAACTTGGTCGTTAGATCGCAGATAAGCTCTATTTCTTGAGCCGCATCAAACAGCTCTTGTTCGACTGACCCAGGCTCCTCACAAACAGAGGTGAAGATTCTGCCGCTGAAGGGATGGGAAGCAATGGCTTGGAGGTCGTCCTTAATCATCGGAATTGACCTGTAATGGAGTTCACTGAGTAAAGTATGTCCTCATCAAGGGCGCATCCGATAGTTGGGGGACAAGTGCTGGAAGCCTTGAACTGTCGTTGATGACATTAATATCAAACAACGCAATTTCGTTAGGCTCCCCCAACGACTAGATGCGCCCGAGCAGACCAAAAGCCCTGCCCTATGATCGCAGCAGCACACACACACCCTGATCCATGCCATCCACCCGCGATGGGCTTTTGCTTGGATGCATTGTTTATTACAGTCACTTATGAACGTAAAACGCTTATCGCCAATAAAGAGTGCAGTGTTGAATCGCCAGCGCGAAGCCTTGAACAGCATTCTTGTGTGACTTGATAGTGAATACTGACCACTCCAGCAGAGCTATGCCAGAGTAGAGGGGCTGCTGCCCGGTTAGAGAAAGGGCGATCGATTTAGGGTAAAGCTTGACTCGTTAAAGCTACCGCTATCAAAGGATCTAGCCATCACACGTTACCCTAAAACACATCCCCTCACCTACCGCTATCGCAGGGAGTATCTTCCCCTTGGCTTCAATGCATCCACAGCAGAAGAAGGGATAGGGAAAGGCTATCCGAAGCTTGAAATGAGCGCGCGATCGCACTTGCCTTGAAGTGTGTTAGGGGTCTTGATTAAAGCTACGATGCTAAACGCTTCGAACCTGGATTGTTGATGCGGATCTAGCTCACACAATTCCTGGCTCTATAGAGAGAGGGGAGCCGACAAGCAGTACCCCTCTCTCTGATAATCCGGCGATAGATATAGCTGAAATGATTACTGCTCTCGAATGACGATGCAGGCGGCTAAACCTTCCCATGTTTGTGGGCCAACAATGCCATCCACCAATATTGAAGAGTCGTGATCGCTTCCTCTTTGTTGAAGTCCAATAACGGCTGCCTCAGTTTTGGCACCAAAGAACCCGTCAATCTTAAGCGGGAAGTTATAAGCGTTCAATCGGCGCTGCAAAAACGCTACCATCTCGTCTGGCTGCGTTTGCCGATCGTTACGACGTAACACAGGCATTCTATGACAAGGGGTTGTGGCTGGTGTGGGTTTAGAAGAAGTTTGCATGGTAGATGTCCTAAAGGATTTGGATTGCTAGAGTTGTCTACTTTCTTGCCTCTTGCTTTTCCTGAAAGCTTTGCCAAGAGTACCCATAGGGGTAGGGTCGCGTGTGGGAAAAGCTATGTAGTCACAATTGCATTAACCTTCCGTTCCAATGTTGCTAACCGCTTCGCTAGCAACAGAAGAAATCTAGCCTTTGATTCCAACAAGAATCTGGCAGATGCGATCGCGCACATGGGGTGGTGGAAGCCTTATCAATTTGACAATTCGCACCGGACATGGAGTGCCGATTGCCTTTGGAGCAGGTAAGGCGATCGCCCAGATGATTAAAGGACAGGAGCCAAAACTTCCAGATTCGTTTTCCCCTAAACGATTAGGGAATTTTGGTAGTCAGCGCAGAAATTTGATCCGTAATTCCCTCTTGACAAAGATTGGGTAACAGTGCCATTTTAGGTACAACGCAGCTTATACATCAATGCAGGCGTAAGCCTGGGTTCTCGTCTCATAAGCAGCATCTCTGAACCTTGACATTACATAGGGCTATTACCTTGGTCTAGCAGTACGCTGGCGCAGGTATCCCGGCAATAGATATGCAAAGTCTTTGACATAAGTAATGATTCCATTCCTTGTGCTGAATTCTCTGCTTGTCTACTGTCTGGCTACCTGAGTGAGCGTATTGCTGGGTCAAGTTAGTAGCAGTATGTGGTGTCAGGGAGCAAGGATGCTGCGAGTTGAGACGGCAATCATCTGAAACTGGGCACTTCTGGAGCAGTCCAGTTGTATCCAGTTCATCGGACATAGTTTGAATAATTATTGCTGCCTCAACTCATTTAGAGGTATTTGTGTCTAACCAATCGAAATGTTTGGTGACTTCGTCTGTAGCAATTTTGTGTGATTGGCAGAATGTTAGGGGAACTCAAGCCCAACTTCAATGTTTGATAAATTTCGCGTGCAGAATTGGCACGATCGTTCTCAAGAGGGTCTATGCACACTGGCGGTATGAAAATTCTCAATGGGAAGATCTATTCGACGACTTGAACTTTGATTGTTTCAATGTGCCTTCCTCAAAGAAGAAGAAGAATAACGTTGACAAGAAGTTGATTGCCCATTGCAGGCAACAGATCCTTAACAATTCTGACATCACAACGGTGATTCTGCTTTCTGGTGATGGAGATTTCAAAGGGCTAGTCCGTGATCTCAAAGCCAAAGGTAAAAAGGTCATTGTGATTGGGGAGTGTTTGAAGAAGACAAATGGCAAACTCATCAAATTGGCTGATGAATTTTATCTACTGAATCAGCTCTGTTAACAAAGCTGGTAGTTTGGCTATCTCTCCATTGGAGGGATAGCCAAATGCTGTCACGGATGAAGTAAGGAGAATCGGTAGAAATGCATCAATTATTGACTTTTCGGAACGAAAAGCTTTTGCGTCAGGCGTTGACGCATCGCTCATACACCAATGAAAATCCCGGTGAGAAGCATAATGAGCGGTTGGAATTCTTGGGGGATGCCATCCTGAACTTTATTAGCGGAGATTACCTGTACCGTCGTTATCCAGAAATTGGGGAAGATGAAATGACGCGGCAGCGGTCTTCTCTGGTTGATGAGAAGCAGCTAGCAAAATTTGCCAGAGAGGTAGGGCTAGACTTTAGAATGCGGCTAGGCAAAGGGGCTATCCAAGAAGGTGGGTTCAATAACCCAAATTTGCAGAGCAGCACCTTTGAGGCGGTTGTTGGGGCTTACTACATTGATCACGATCGAGACATCGAAGCTTTGCGCCCCATCGTCGAAAGTTTTTTTGATTTAGCGTTACCAACAGGTAAAGAGCATCGATCCAATGTTGATTCAAAGAACCGATTTCAGGAGTGGGTACAGGATAAGATTGGCTCGGTACTGCCTAAATACGTGACGGAGCGAATTGGTGGCCCAGACCACGCGCCGGAGTATTTAGCGCGCGTCCTTGTCAATAGCAAGGTGTATGGAGAGGGAAAAGGATGCGGCAAGAAGGATGCTGAGAAAAGTGCAGCCGAGAATGCATTATCTAAGCTCAAAACCCAAGGCTTGATTTAGAGCGTTAAAGTCGTTGAAGCTCAAATAAAACGGCTGTGCAATCTGCAATCGTCATCTCTGAACTGGGGCGATCGGTATGCTTTTGAACAAATGCTTCTACCTTCTCAGCATTCCATCCTAGCGGTTCTGTGTACCACTTGATCGCGGATGCCATGAGATGAGTCGAGATCAGATATTTAGCGATCGCTTTACTGAGTAATTCGGATTCCTTCAGCTAGGTAGTCAGGGCGGGGCAGATGTAGCACTATTCATTCTCATCGGGCAGCCTCTTCTCAATGTTTGAGGCGATCGCCTCTAGCTCCATCTCCAACTGCTCAATAGAAGGTAAGTTCTCTTGAAGTTTGCCAGGTAGTTGATGAGTTGCCACCGCGATTGGTGTATTCAAATTTCGCAGAGCATATTCTGCTTTCGTCTTTCTCTTAGATTTGCAAAGGATCATCCCGATTGTTGGGTTATCGGTTTCATGGCGCATCAGATCGTCCACTGCCGACACATAGAAATTCATTTTGCCAGAGTATTCCGGCTGAAACTCGCCCATCTTTAAATCGAGCACAATGAAGCAACGCAGCTTGAGGTGGTAGAAGAGCAAGTCCAGGTAAAAATCTTCGCCATCAACCTCAAGATGATACTGGCTGCCAACGAAAGAGAACCCAATGCCAAGCTCTATTAGAAAGTCTCGAATATGTTTGACCAGTGCTTGCTCTAACTCCCGCTCCTGTACATCACCCTGAATCGAGAGAAACTCAAAATTGTACGGGTCCTTCGTTAGCTGCTGTGCCAGGTCTGACTGGGGTTTAGGTAAGGTGCGCTCGAAATTGGTGACAGCCTTACCCTGCCGTCCGAAGAGATTGCTTTCAATCTGCCAGACCAAGATATCTCTACTCCATCCGTTTTCAATGGCTTGTTCTGCGTACCAGAACCGTTGCTCCTGGGTTTTTACCTTGTCGAGAAGGGCAATGTTATGCCGCCACGGTAGTTTACCAACGCTGCGTTGGTAAATTTCTTCGTCTGGGTATGACTCTGCAAAAGCCTTCATGTAGCCCAGGTTAGAGCGGGAAAACCCTTTAATGCCTGGGAACTCTTTCCGCAAATCTTTCGCCAAGCGTTCGATGACTTTGGTTCCCCACCCCTCGTTCTGTTGCTGTTCCAAAATGGAGCGCCCGATTTGCCAGTAGAGGTAGATTAGCTCCTGGTTAACAGCCAGCGCCGCCCTAACTTGAGCCGTTCTGATGCGTTCTTTAAGTCGATTTAGAAAATTATCGTAGTCCTGGGGCAGGGAAAGCTGGCGATCGCTCACAGGAGAGGCACTCCGAAAAGCTGTGGTTCAGCCCTTCATCGTGACATATCTCAATACATTTGGCTTAAAATTAGCAGGATTGTTGGTGTACCAGAGATGCGATTACTAGCATCGTAAAGAGCAAAGGGGTAATCAAAATAGAAATGCTCATTGGAGTACTAAATAGAAAAGGGGGATGTGGCAAGTCAACAACGGCTGTCCACCTGGCATATTGGCTATCACAGAAGCAGCAGCGGGTGATTTTAATCGACTCAGATGGTCAGATGAGTTCTAGCCAGTGGCTCAAGAAGATAGATATGCCCTCTGTAGTGATTAATGATCCTGATGACCTGTTTGATCAGATTGGGAAGCTATCCGAGGAGTATGATTCAGTTGTTGTAGATTCTCCCTCCGTTCTAGGGGAGCCAGCTAAATCTGTATTGCTCAGCGTGGATTTAGCGATTGTCCCAGTGCAGCCCTCCAATTTAGATTTACTCTCAGCTAAAGACATTGTTCGTCTAGTCCATCAAGCTCAGAGTATTCGTAAGGGTTCACCAAAAGCTGCTATGTTCCTTAGTCGTGCGTCGCGGGGAACGGTGCTTATGAGAGAAGCACAAGAAGCATTGAGCAAGACTCAAGGGTTTGTACTGCTAGATTCTGTAATTTACCAACGGCAAGCGATTGCAGATGCCCCTGGGCAGGCAGCAACAGTTTTCACAATGACAGGAGAAGCTGCGAACTCTGCTGCAAAAGATTATGACAGTTTGTTTGAAGAGGCTATGAGTTATGGCAAGGCGAAATAGTTTGAAGGACGAATGGCAATTTGAGGCTGATGCTACTTCAGATAAGCAGAGCCTTCCAGTTGAATCAATTACCTTGCCCGCAAGTCAGCCCCGCCGTTATTTCGATCCTGAAAAACTCCGGCAGCTTACAGAATCGGTTCGGCAACACGGCATTCTTGAACCTATCTTGGTACGCCCCTTCAAGAAAGAGGGATTGTATGAGTTGGTTGCTGGGGAACGACGATTCAGAGCAGCTCAAGAAGTGGGTTTGTCCTCGGTTCCGGTGACGATCCGGGAGTTGAGTGATGAAGAAGCTTTACAGCTTGCCTTGGTTGAAAATCTACAGCGTGAAGATCTAAATCCCGTCGAAGAGACTGAAGGCATCCTGCAATTGCTGTCTCTCAGGCTAAATATCCCTCCAATCGACGTTCCCCCTTTCCTATATAAGATGCGAAATGAGGCGCTCGGTACAGTTAATCAAAACGTTTTGATTAACTCAGAAGCTCAATTAGTTCAGGCTGTTTTCACCGAAGTAGGGACTATTACCTGGGAGTCCTTCGTCACTAGCCGACTGCCTTTACTTCGGTTACCGCCAGAGATCTTGGAATCTCTTCAAAGCGGGAAGATTGCCTATACTAAGGCGCAGGCGATCGCCCGCGTGAAAGATGATGGTTACCGTAAGAAACTTTTAGAGGAAGCGATCGCCCAAGATTTATCCCTAAGCCAGATTAAAGATAAAGTGGCTGTTCTTAAGTTCCCTAAAGCTAACGGTGAAACTCAGCCTCCATTAAGAATCCAGATTGATGACGTTTTGCGTCAAGCAAAACGATCTAAAGTATGGGACGACCCCAAGAAGCAGCGACGACTTGAAAAACTGCTAGTAGATCTCAAAACTTTGATTGATAGTTCTAGCTAACGTTTGTAAAGGCATCATGCATAAGGACTGCACACTCTGCTTCGACTAGCACGGTTAATCAAAACGTTTTGATTAACTTAAAAAGCTGATAGACTCAGCTTCACAACGTCCTCTTTAAAAGTAGAAAGGCAGTTCCTATTTTTGCAGCCGAGCAACAAGTGCTGCCCCCTCCGTCAGGTCAGAAGCTTGAAGTTCTACGACCTGCCAGCCAGCGTCTCGCAATTTATTACGAATAAAGCGATCGCGTCGCAAGTTCGCGCCTCGATGGAAAGCAGCTCCATCAATGTAAATCGCCACCTGTTTTTCGGGAATTGCGAAATCGGGTATCGAAATCGGGGCTTCTCCAGGACTAAGTGAGAGAGGAAACTGTTTTTGCGGGTGAAAGCCTCTTTGTTCAAACAATCGTAGGAATTTCAGTTCTAGCGGAGATCCAACGCCTGCTGCATAAGCTTCTAGCCAGGGTTGAGGATTAAAAACATCGCCCAGTTTGCCAGGTTGATTGGTTGGGGCAAATTGCTTTAGAGCTTCGAGGTCAGGCACGATACGAGTCCATTCCAGTAAGTCATGGAACCGTTGATTTTGATAAGTTTTAAGGCAACGGTAGCAAGCAGCTTCGCACCCTGGATGATCAAGGTGCTCTAAAGCGTGTTGGGCAACCAGATGAAATTCGCTGGCGATCCGCCGTAGATAGCCACTGCCTCCCAGACTCGGATCAATGAATGTGAGTGAAATAAGACTGTATCGAGCATTCTCCGTTTGAGTCTGCCACGGACCTTCAAACTCAAACTCAATCTCAGAACCGTCCAGCATATAGCGATGCTGCATCCCTATTTTGAGCGAGTAGCCCAACGACAAACCCCATCGTGATAGGCGATCGTCTTTAATATTGTTCGGAACTGGAACCAGTAATCGGAGAATCTCAGCTTTACCCATTGTGGCAATTGCAACAGGATGGGGCGGCGCGCTGCGTTGCGGACATCCTTCTCCGTGTCCATAAGCATCTGTCTGAGCAGGAGTCTTTGCCTTGCGCCCTCGGTTCGTTGATTTGTCTGGCTCTGGAACAGTTAGCGTCTTTCCACAAAAACTGCAAAGGTTATATCCTTTAGCATTGCTGTGTAACAGGGGAATTCTGGCTTGCTGATCCTTCGGGGTTGGAGGCAACCCTTCGTTGAGCCAGTATACTTCCTCATCTCGGCTAAGGCGCAATGTCCACCCTGTCGAAGTAGACCAACGCCCGATGATGTCGCCGTTCCACTGAGGATGCGTTGTGATTAAGTCGCGGGCGGCATAGCGTTCTTCTTCATCCAAAATCGGTCCTTCATCACGTCGAGCGACAAACCCTGCATACTCTGCTGCTGGAATTGCTTTGCTTGGTGTATCATCTCCGCAGCGACGGCAGGCTGGTTCACCCGCATCAAACCGCAAACCACAGGTTCGGCAAAGCCGATATTGCTTTCCGGGATCTCCAGCTCTGGGGTTCCAGGGAGATGCTGTATCTAAACCAATTACCCGCCAGCGTTTCGTTCGGGCATAAACTTGAGCATTGGGGCGAAACTGATTAATTCCAAACCGACGCGCTACTGTCACTGGGTCATCTTCGTGTTCATCCCTTAACAACCGCAGTGATGCAGGTTGGGTCGGAAACTCGTAGCCTGGAAGAATTCCAAATTCTGCAAACCGACGCAGCGGATAACCTGATGAGCGATCGTCTGCTTCACTTGCGTTAGAGTTCTGTTTCGGGACACCCAAAATCCGGTTAATCAAATCGCTGGCTTGGATCGCTGCCCGATCGTTCTCCAGATCCTCATAAAATGTTCTAACAGCCGTGCGGAGTTGTTGAACCTGATAAGCGGTTCGATTCAGCAGATTTTGAATTTGTTGCGGGAGCTTTTCAAGCGATGCCTGTAAATCGGTTCGCGTTAATCCAGCTTCAGTAAGAACAGTTGATTCCCACGCCTGACAAGCGAGATCGATTGCATGATCGAACTGATCTCGCACCCCTGTGATCAAGGCATCAACTTCCTCCTGGTTAACCTCTCCCTGCTTCGAAACGTAATCCAGCATTCGTCCTGCCAATCCTGGTTCCGCAGCACCAAAAGCGATCGCATTTAGATGTCGGGCAATTACATCACGATTTCCTAAAGCTAAAGCTGGAGCCGGAACTTCTCCCGAAATCATCTCAACGGGTTTGTCGTAAAAATATTGGTCGTGCGGGGTACTGCGAGCATAGGTAATGACAAGACCAACACGAGTACGCCGTCCTGCTCGTCCACCTCGTTGAGCGTAGTTATCGGGTCGAGGCGGAACGTTTCGGAGGATTACAGCATCCAATCCCCCTACATCAATGCCCATCTCCAGGGTTGGCGAACAGGCAAGAGTATTAATTTTGGAGATATTAGAGGAAGCTTTGAAGCCTTCTTCTAGTTTGACCCGCTGTGAATTAGGAACTTGAGCAGTATGTTCTCCTGCTTCGAGCGGAATTGCTTTTTTAGAGCGAATTCGCTCCACCATGCGATTTTTGAGGGCTACTTCAACAGTCCATAGTCTTAAGTGTCCCTGGCAGTGAGCACAGGGAAAATTTAAGAACTTACCTGAGAAGGGTGTTCCGCAGGTTTGGCATCGTAGGCGTTCGGCATCAGGAGCCAATTGTAGTTGCAAGGATTCGGCATTAACCTGGAGCAGTTTGGCTTTCTGCTTGGTGCCGAAGAGATCGGTAGCAACTAGAAACTTGCCGGGTTCCAGCAAGAGCTTCAGCAAATTGGTCAAATGCTCGTCCGTTACCTCCGCAACGCCGCTAAACCGTTTGACCAGATGCTCCAGCAATTTCTGTAAGCTGGGGCTGCGTCCTCCGGCTTTTGGTCTGCGCCAAGCATTTCTGAGATTGATACCCGGAGGAACCTCGCTCGCATCCAGAAAAGCAGCGGGTTCTCCGTCTTTTAATGGGTAGCCGCTCGGCTGCTTCATTTGTCGTTCCCAGTTTGCTGCTCGTAGCGGAGTTGGGCAACTGGGGTTGGCTGGGTGATAGCGCAAGAGTTCTCGTGAAAGGCAGCCCCGGACTCGCATTTCATCCAGCAGGCAACAGCAGATGTATTCAAACTGCTGGAGAGATACACCTAACTGTTGAGCAGCAGCGGCTCCACAAGTCTGAATAAATTTGTCTAGACGATGGTAATTAATACGAACTAAGCCCAAGTTGATTAGCGTAGCGCGGTAGCCTGCATTGACAGCAATTTCATCCAGCAAAGGCGCTTCTTCCCAGGCTTCAATTCGCTGTTGGGCTTCGTCTGGTATCCAAGAAGCATTAACTGGCACATAGGGATTATCTTGCTCCTGAACGGCAGCATCCTTTAGCAGGGTCACAGCCCGTTGAAGTGATAGTGCTCCTTCCTGTTCCAGTAATTGAACTAGGCGACGACGCATGCGATCGTACCGACTAGCAAAGATGATAAATCGGGCTTGATGAGCAGCATCCTGACGGCTATCACTGAAAATTAGGAGCCGCTCTTTGCCGTCGTGATCCCGTTGACCTTCGTGGGCTTCTGCCAGGGCTTCGACTAACCCTTCCCCCAAAACTTTGACGGCGGCTGAAGTCCCTAGAGCAACAGGCGTGATTACATTCCGGCTCCCGGCAGTTCCCCCACAGCAGAGACAGCGGGTTCGAGCTGGAGAGAGGGTGACCTTCAGTGGATAATCCAGTTCATCACTACTGAAGGAAAGCGACTGAGAATCGAATGAACCTTTGATAATAGGTCGTTCACGGATTTGCTCGGTGCGTTTGCGATTTTTGCTGACAGTTTGGCTTTCTAAGTCACCAGCCTCGTCTTCTTCTAAATCGACCGCCGACTGATGGCGTTGAGGATCGTACAGCATCCATTCATATTCATCGGTTGCGAGTGCATTGGGTATGAGCACTCCCTGAGAAGGGTCGCGCGGGTCATCTCCAGTAAAGCGTAAGTAATCAGCACCGCAGTTGCGACAAAGGTATAGCGGAGCAGTGCGATATCCGCAGGTGCAATGTTCTTCACCCATTGGATAAAGTTTGCCACAGACTGGACTGAGGCAACGGTGGAATCGCCATCCTCCCCGAATCAGGCGGTGCGATCGCAACCGTAAAGCACCGGGTGCACCATCGGGCAGGGCTGCACCCAACACTAAGGCAGCTTCCACTTCCCGTTTAATTTCTGTCTGATCACACTGCTGACGCTCCGGCACTTCCGATCGCACCCGCTCCACAATTTGACTCAGAGACATGGGGGCACGAATCAACCAGCAGTTCAGATCCCATAAAAGTTTGGTGCGCTGTGCTGCTTGGTCTAGTGCTGTATCTATAGGTTGTCTACCCAGATGGCAAAGGGCCTGTCTAACTGCTTCTAAGTCCCTGACCTCTACCTCTTCTGGGATGGTGGGAATCGGTGGATAAGCTGCTTCTGGCGGCACTTGAATTGTCTCCAGTTCTTCACCAATCACTTTAATGCTGTGCAGTTCAACGCCAGTAAGTTTGCTGAAGAAATCCTGAACGGCTTCGTTTCGCAGTTTAATTTGCTCTGCCTGGGAAAGCTCTGATGCGTTGATGCTTTTAATTGTGGCGGAAGTACCGACTGGAACCAGTGCCGGATAGCGAGCTGATTGCTCTTCATCGGGAACGGTTGATCGCCAATCTTGCTTGGCTTGAGTGAGATGCGCCTGAAGGCGGCGAACTAAAAGGGCAATATTGCTGCCTAGTGTGCCGCGATAGGTGTGAACTTCGTCCAGCACCAGAAACTTGCAGCGATGATTGGCAAAAATATCATCCCGATCTGCCGGACGTACCAACAGATATTCCAACATCATGTAGTTGGTCAGCAGGATGTGGGGCGGATTTTGCCGAAGTTCTCGTCTCTGCGTCTGAGTCGTGCCGCGATCGTATTGGGCAACTGTAACGCTACCTCCCCACCCAGAGTCTTGCAGGTATGCTTTAATCCGAAGCAACTGGTCATTTGCCAGTGCGTTCATCGGATAGATCAGAATTGCAGTTAATCCGCTTTTTTTGTAGCGCACCGCGTCGTCAATTGCATTTTGGATCACTGGAACCAGAAAGGTTTCTGTTTTACCACTGCCTGTTCCAGTTGTTACAACCAGGGGAGACGTTTGTGGACTCAGCAGATGGGTAATTGCGTCTGACTGGTGGAGATAGGCTGAATCATTGCGCGATCGATTTTGTAGCGCATTCGCTAATTTGACATCGATTGGTAAATCTCGCCAACGTTGCCCTGTCTTAAAAGGGCGGTGAGCTTGAAAGAAGGGTTCCTGGGCAAGAAAAAGGGGTTGGGTCAGTGCATTTTCTAAAGCTGCTTTCAAACCAGGGTCTTTAGCGCGAAACTCACTTTGCAGGTAGTCTCTATATTCCTGAGTCACCTGTTCCAAAACTCGAATTGGATGAAGGGTTACTCCGCTCGCATCTGCCTCTGGAACTTCGATTTCTACAAGGCTGGGTATGGATTCTGGTTCAGTTCTGCCGTGTCTTTCGTTGAGATGTTGCAACAGTTGCTCGGCAAAGGAATCTGTGAAACTGGCAATGTCAAAAATGCCGTCGTTGTCGCTATCGTTGGCAGTGGGGGCAAAGTCTGCAAAGTCCCATCTTTCAGGAATTGCACTGAACAAAGCCGTCATTTGCTCCGGGGTCAGGAGTTCTACTTCGCGACAGTCTAGCGTTACGATTTGCTGCGCCAGCACCCCACTTGCAGCCGCGATCGCCACTTCACCTTTTTGGATGAGATCCTTGAGATACAGTCTTGGTTTCATCCGACAGTGCTCCTTTGCCAATGGGGTTCTTTGAGTGAAGTGAGAAATTGGGAAGGTTGAGCTTTTGAGCCACAGACTAACAGTGCTCGCATTGCCCGTGAGCATCCCACATAAAATAAACGACGCTGTTCATCTAGAACGGCAGGCAGTTCTTCCGGCAGCAGGTCTGCTTCGATGAGCGGCAGTTGCCCTTGCTGAAGTCCTACGATCGCGACCCAGGGAAACTCCAAGCCCTTTGCAGAATGGAGAGTGATGACGTTGATTGCGGTGCTGTTGATATCGAGCTTTTTGCCAATCACAAACTCAGCTTTCAATCCTAGATTGACTAAGCGTTTGGCTAGGCTGCGTCCAGCTTGCTGATTCGTGCAAAGGATTGCTCCAGCGTGAATGGGTAGGCGAAACCGTTTGGCGGCAGTGGTGAAGAAGTCGTAGATTGTCTGGGCTTCTTGTTTAGGGTCGTCGAGCAGGAGAATGGCGGGACAATCGCCTAGATAAGCAGATGGTTCTTGATGCAGTGACTCGTTATCTACCAGTTGTGTGTCTTGCAAAATTGCTGTACAGGCTGCCAGAATTTGCTGAGTATTGCGATAGTTTCGCCGTAGAATTAGGGTGCGTCGTCCGGCAACGTTGAGGTCGGCATGAATCTGCTTCCAGCTAAAGCCGCGTTGATAAAGGGATTGAGCCGCATCAGCAGTTAGGTAAACGGCTTCAAAAGAAGAAACAAGAGACAGTAGAAACCGGAGGGCGACAGGCGAGAGATCCTGAGCTTCGTCGATCAGCAATGCCTGAAAGGGTTTCTCAGTCAGTTGTGCGGTAATGGTCAATGCTTTACGTCGAAGGATTTCCCAGGTGGTTAAGCCCTGTTGTTCCATGAGGGAAAGCCAGGTTTGATACACTGCCCAGATTGATTCGCGCAAATTGGCTTTGAGCGGAAAGCCGCGTCCGTGTCGCTCCAGGTTCAGGTAGTCTGCCTGTTGAGTAATGCCCCATGATTCGATTACGCTGAGGATTTCTTGCAGCAGGTAGGCTATGCCCAGCCGCTCTAAGCTTTGGCGGCGCACTTGGCGATCGAATACGTTAGCGGCAGGAAGATCTGTAGTGGCGATCGATTGCTTCAGGAGTTGCAGACAATCTTCTATTCCTGCGAACTCAGGTTTGCCGTAGGTTCTTACGTAGTAAGAAAAGGCAAGACTATCCACGGTCGAGACTTTTACCCCTGCGTCTCCTGGAGGTTGCTGCAAAAGCTGTTTGAGAAGTTCTTCGGAGTAAGTGACGAGAGCATTGGTGTAGGTCGTGAAGAGAATGGGACGACAGCCCTGCTCTACTAGTTTTTTGACGCGATACAATGCCAGGGTTGATTTTCCCGTGCCTGGTCCACCTTTGACGAGCATTGTGCCTTTGCTGCCGAAGCTGAGTAGCTTTTCTTGTTCGGGGTCAAGCTTGAGCAGAAAATCGGTCAGTGTGCCTTCAACCACACGATCGAGATCTTCAGGTTCGGTGAGGACGTACTGCCGCTGAGTCTGAATTTCTTCAATGGGGCGCGGGTAGAGGTTGTCGAGGATGCGCGAGATGAAGCGATCAGGGATGGACAGTTCTAGAATGGCTTCGGAGCTTGCGGCGTTGAGAATATCAGTCCAGTAGTCGGTAGGGATTTGCCATTGCTGGAGGAGGGCATGAGTCAGTTCAAATGGGAGTGCTGTGGTGATCTCCGCAGGTAGAGTGGCTGACTGTGCGGAGGGAGGGGGAGGGGAGTGAGTGTATGCCGGAACAGGGGATGACTCAGGTTGAGGGGTGAGAACTACGGCGGCAGGTGGAGTGGAAAGGTTGTCGGGTTCAGGAACTTCCAGATCGTAGGTGCGATCGTCCCGCTTGCGAATGCTCAGGAGTTGAACCCAGCCTTCCCCAAAACTGTAAATTAGGCGGTAGTCGCCTAGCCGGACTCTGTAGATATTGTTCTGGTAGCCTTTAAGCTTTTTGGCATCACCTTGAGCTGAGATGGGATCAGCGCGAAGGACTTTGGTAATCTTAGAAACTCGTTTTTGAACTGCCTGGGGCAGATTGAGAAGCTCGTTGATAAAGGTATCGCCGAAGGAGATTGCCCAGGTTGTCATAGAAAAATCTCCAATCAATTGATCATTTGAATTTGTGCGCTCATCACGCTTCCATTAGGCTGTGTTACTTTCTGGATTTCTGCTGCAAGTAAATGTTGCCGTTCGTCTAAATACATCTCAAAGTTGGTGTAATCAGCACAAGCCAACGATTGGGGGAGAAGGTGTGAGTTGAGTAGATGATTTAGGTGGTTATCTCCAACCTGTCCCGCAATTTCGGATAAATACAACTGCGGCTCTTTTTTTCCAATGCTGGCGTTAGTGCGTTTATCAATAAGTGTTCGATTGAGGATGCAGTCGCGTAGAGCGCTATTTACATCAGGGCGTTTCTCAAACAAATAAGCTTGTGGGAAAACATGGTGGTCTTCAATTTTGTCCTGAAGCATTTGCTGGGCTGTGATCTTGCCACCATTGTGAAAGTCGCAGGCTCCATTTCGCAGAATGACGGCGATCGTGCCCCGATAAACAGCTCTTTGGCGTGGTGTGGTCTGACGCAGCGAGTTAAAGTCAAAGGTGAAGTTAGTAACAAACTGAGGGGCTTCGCCACCCGCCACCCAACTTTTGAACGAGGTAAAATCCCGAACTGATTGGGAATTAGGAGCTTTTTCATACGCTTGTCCAAAGACTGAACACCAAAACCACTGCTTCAATTTGTTCTTCATTGCGGCTTCTGCGGGTCCGGCCACACTAGCGTGAGCAGCAAGCATCGCAGCAGCAGGCACCAGAATGGTGTTGTAGGGAAGCCATTGCGGCAGAATGACTCCACATTCATTCCTGAGCATGTGCAGGAATTTGACCAGCCCCTCCACGACAGGTTGCCAGCCAGTATTAATTTGGCTGATTGCCATTTTTAGCACGTCACTTCGCTTGCAGGAGGGGGCAGAACTTGCAGTATGGAGAGCGATCGCTTGCAAGATGTAATAGGGATCAACCCAAAACTCGGAAATGATGGGGTAATCTTCCTGTGCTTTAGCCCAAAGGTCGCGCAGTAGTACCTTGTCTGACCAAAACCGGGCTGTTAGTAGGTCGAAAACGGAGAGTTTAACCCCTGTTCGATTCAGAGTCTCAAAAATCGTGCAGACGGCAGCAGCGCTGGTATCGTCTGCGAGAGTCACGACTGGAAATTCATATTCCTCAACTGGATCAAGCCAAGTTTTCTTCAGCCCTCGTAACTGTTGTTTCAGAGCTTTTTCCTCGGTGCCTGTTTCTGGGCGATGCTCCAAAACCTGATCCAACCACTCATCAAATCCGCCACTATCTCCAAACATCAAGCGAAAGGGAAATACTAAGGCATCTGCTTGTTGCTCTAAGGTGGCATACTTCTTTTGAGTATCCCTAGAGTTCAGATAGAAAATGCAATCTTCTAAGTCTGAGCCATCCACTAAACCTTGGAAATCGATGAAGTAGCGGTAACTCCCGATGCCATAAAAGGCTTGATACAGGGAGGTCAATCGTTGCTGTCCGTCAAGAATTAGGTACGAAGGTTGTTTCCCATTGAGAAGGGGTGCACCTGCAAATTCGCGGGGTGCAAAGTAAAAGCCATTAGAGTTTTTTATCCGTAATAGGCTGCCAGCGGGATAGTTTTGACAGATGCTTTCAATCAGCTCTTCGGTTGCATGAGGTTCCCATACGAAATCGCGCTGAAAGTCAGGAAGGGCTACATCTCGATTATGAATGCCATCGAGCATGTATTTCAGTTTTTCAGCAGAAGGGTAGAAAATTTTGGCTGACATGAATAAGTCGTCATAATATGTCGTGTAGCGATCGCACCTTTTGACAAAGAACACAGGTTAGTTCTTCATCAGTCTTAACCTCAATTCCTCCAAATGGCATCCCTCTGCCCGTCGTTGCACCAATAAACATAAAGTTTCCTAAAGTACTGATGGTTTTTATTCTGACAGAGGACAGATTTAGAATTCCCTTTTGCCTGACCAAATGCACGTTTTGGAGAATGTTGGCGTAGGCATCCAATGGATAGCGGCACTGAGTGGTAGATGCGATAGTAGAGAAAATTATTTAGTTGCTTCTGAGATCATTATGTTGGAATGGGTAGCAGCCGTAACAGCCGCAGAGTTGGGTAAGTTGGCACTGGAGCAGGTGTTAAACCTGGGTAAATCGGCGCTAGAAGACTATGTGAAAGACTTTTTCAAAGACTGTGTCAAAAGTGGAGTGGCACTGGCAAATGCAGAAGTGCTCAAGAAACCGATGGTGGAAGCGATCGGCTTTTTTATTAAGCGGTTTGTCAAGGAACTCCAAATGAACGGGGTGCCTGAAACAAGTATTACTCACCATTACAGAAGTGCGATTAAGCGGTTCGTGCAGGATAAGGCAGTTCATCCGATTCTGGGTAAGGCGTTTGAAAAGAATTGCAAGCAGATTGACTATGCTCAGTTGGAGCGGATCTGGGCGGAGCGGTATCAAGAGTCAGGATGGCAGTTTCCGGCTGAGGAATTTGATTGGCGGGGAGTGGGGAAGGAATATGTATTTGAGGTCAAAGGAATTGTTAAAGCGAACTCGGAGCTGAGAGCAATCCTTGATACTGAACTTCTAGAAGACATTGCCCGAAATACGGCTCAAATCTCACCAGGCTTTGATGTTGCCAAGTACCGGGAGAGTTTGCAGTACAGCTACGGCTATCTAAAGCTCCATACCCTCGACAGTACCGATCGTGTGGATGCGATCAAACTGTGGAATATGTTTATTGAGCAAACGGTGCGAGAAGCATTGCCACCAACACGCTATGAACTGCCGCTAGATTTGAAGCGAAAGCTGCAAAAGGAAGGGCAGCTGGAGGATGATTTATCCTCAGAGGCGTTGGAGCATTATCGACGGGAATATTTTCAGCAGCTTGCGCGGAAGGTGTTGGAAACTGTGGCGGATACTCAACGAGCGGTGATTTTGGGTGATCCAGGTTCTGGTAAGTCGAGTTTGTTACAATATCTAGCGCTGCAATGGGTGGAGGGAAAGACGGAGACGCTGCCGTTGTTAATTGAGTTGCGGGAGTTTGCCCTTGCCCAATCTGGAAATTTTCTGGATTTCCTACATCGAGGACGGGGGGTAAATTGGCAATTTGACCAGCAGCAGCTTCATCAGCATTTACTGGAGAATCCGACCTTAGTGATGTTTGATGGGTTGGATGAGGTATTTGATCGGTCAATACAATCGGCTGTGATGGATGACATCATTCGCTTTTCCCGTCAGTACCCTGATGCGCGGGTTTTGGTGACTTCTCGTGTTATTGGTTATAACCCGGAACGGCTACAGCATTCAGGGTTTCAACACTTTACAATTCAATCGCTGAGCACAGATGAGACTCATGAGTTTATCGATCGCTGGTATGACCTGTCACTAGGGGATGACCCTGATAAGGCAAGGCTTAAGCAGCGGTTGAAGGATGCGATCGCCAATTCCAAAGCTATCCAAAATCTGGCAGATAATCCTCTGCTGTTGACAATGATGGCAGTTCTAAATCGACGGCAAGAGTTACCACGCGATCGCGCCGATCTATATGATCAGGCTTCACGAGTGCTGCTATATCACTGGGATGTAGATCATAAGCGATTACACTTGCCAATGGACGCGATTGGGCGGCGAGAAAAACAAGAAATGTTGCGGTTGATTGCTTACGAAATGCAAGCAGGAGATGAAGGTTTAAAGGGTAATCTCATCAGTGCCGAATGCCTAACACGTGTCCTGGCTCATTATTTACGTGATCAAGGTTTTAGTGAGCCGCGTGAGAAAGCCAATGCTTTAATTCAACAACTGAGAGAACGCAATTTTATTCTCTGCTACCGAGGTGCTGATGCATTCGGCTTCGTGCATCGTACTTTTTTAGAGTATTTCTGTGCTGTAGAAATTGCAAGTCGCTTTGAGAAACAGCATATTCTTTCTTTTGAAGAACTACGAGATAAAGTTTTTGGGCAGCATTGGCAAGACGAGACTTGGCATGAAGTTTTATGCTTAATTTGCAGCGTACTGGATGCAAAGTTTGCAGGGGATTTAATTCAATTTCTTATAGAGCAAGAAGTTGATAGAAGCCAGTTCTTAGATAAGAGCTTGGAAGATGAACGTTTGGATGTAGGCGCATTCACAAATCTACTACTTGCTGCTGATTGTCTGTTTGATATAAAAAATGAGGCGAGTGTTACTAAGGTAAGATTGGCTCTTTTTGAAAGACTTAAGAATGAAGTTGAACATCCTAAATTACGATTGACTTACACGGCATTATTTGAGCTATTAATCCGCATCCCTCGAAATTTTCCAGAGAGTTTAGAATGGATTAGACAGCTAGTAATTCCACGAAATCCAGAGTGGGCGAATCTAGCAACTAAAGATGATAGGAGTTCCGCTCTACGAAGTGCAGCTACGAATGTGATTGCAAAATATCACAGAACTCCAGAGACTCTAGATTGGCTGAGGAATAATCTTCTGGCAGATTCTGATTGGGCTGTAAGACGCGCATCTATTTGGGCGATTCCAGCAAACTACCCTTGCGACGCGGAGACACTGACGTTGCTTAAAATGTGTGTGAAACAAGATAAAATGCGCCCAGTGCGTTGTGCTGCTATTTTGGTGATTAGTCGGTACTATACCCTTGATGCAGAGGTTTTTGACCTGTTCGTTGATACTACCTATAACGATCCGTTTGTCCGGCATCATGTTTGGGAGGAAAATCCTCGCCAAGCGGCATTGGAGTCTCTCTTTAGCAAATATCCTAATCATCCAAAAGTTCTTGAGTTGATATGCGATCGCGTCACCAACGACCCAGACCCACAACTACGAGAATGGGCACAACAGCAACTTGAACAGTGGAAGCAAAAAGCTACAGGTTAAGAAACCCAGGTGATCAGAGGGAATCTTTGAACTTGTTGAATGCGTTGGAAGTCGCTGTCTGCTGAGACAATGGTGAGATTGTACTGAATGGCTGTAGCGGCGATCCAGAGATCGTTGTCGTCGAAGCCTAAATCCTGAATGCTGGTCTGTCTGCGTTTGTTTCTCTCTTTAGGTGCAAATTGTGCGTAGAGCTTGGCTTTGAGTTCGCCGTAGCGATCGCCCACCTCTCCATTCACGGGATACAGATCAATCGCTTGCAGAAAGGCTTGAACTCGTTGCAGGTTACTGGTTTGCTGCTGAGAGTTTTGAGCCATGAAGATGAGTTCACCGCGCACGATAACGCTGGTGGCGACTCCTGTGCTGGCGTTTTGCTGAAGCTGGGTGATGACGGCAGAATCGCCATTGATAATGCGGCTACAGTGATTGGTGTCGAGTAGATACACGATTAGAACTCTGCTTTAGAACGGGTTTCATAGACAAGTTGGAGGCAGTCTTCAAAGTCGTCCCCTTCCCAAGTACCTGCAAATTTTAGTAAGTCTAAGGCTTTTGACCCGTACAGGACAGGTTCACCCGATGGAACCGATCGCCCTTGTGAAGCAGTCAGATCTGGTGTATTGCTTTCATCGTGAAGTTTTTCGTCCAGGATTGTTCGTTCTTCTGGAGTCAGCGATCGAATGATTTGTACCAGAGATTCAACGAGCTTGGTATTCATGCTCTCTTCCTCCGTTGGCGTTTGGGCTTCTCATCAACTGCGCCTAAATCCAGGCTACCTTGCTGATTTTCTGGTGTGAGAGATTCAGGGATAGGGAGGTCGATGACGGGTTGGGGTAGGTTTTCGTTGAGGGGGATATCCCAGTAGGGGTCATATTTTTGGGTGAATGCCTCCAGACCCATTGCCTCTAGTTCATCAAAGCGATCGAGGCAGAGTTGTTGTGCTTTGGGGTAGCTTTTGTGGCTGAAGGTGGAGAGAATGTGAGCGTATTGATCACGATTAAGTCCATAGGCTTGAGCAACAACAGCATCAATGGCAGCACGGACTGACCAGCGATCGTCTTCTGTGGTAAGAACGGGGAAGGTGAAGGGATCTTTGTTAAGTTCGCGCCACTCACCGCCTAATTGTTCGTGCCAGAGATGTTCGTAGCCCGAGTGCCGACAGTTTAATCGACAAGCAGAATGAACAAGCAACAGGGCTGCACAATTCTCTTTGACCCAGTAAGTTTTTGCTAAGATTGCTTTATTGAAATTTGTCTGCACAGCTTGACGTACTTGAAAATCAAAGGAAAATGAGTTGATGATTGCACATGCAGCTAGTGCTTTGCTAGTCGGGTGATTATTGGGTGATGTTTCTATCATTAACGAACCAACAGCAGCAACTCCCGGTGGTAAAAGACAAGAGCGTGCGCTTCTCTCATTAGTCGCAATATGCCCACAAGTATTACGCCAAGCTAACCTGTAATATCTAAAACTATTAAGCTGTTTTTGTAATCTTGGACTAGCACTAGAAATTATGAGATCAACCTGAGGAATCCATTTGCCTGACTTCTCTTCTGGTAAGGGTTCAAAAGAATCTATACTGCGTCCTGCATAGAGGCAAAAGAAGTTTTGTGATATCAATTGATTTTGAATATCCGGCAATCTAGCGTCTAAACAAGTCGGGATTATTGATGTTAGATTATCTATGTATTTCTTGTTTTCTGTCCTGTGCAAACCCTCACTTATATTTATACCTATACTTTCCAGAAAGACTGCTGAACTTGTTTTGGAATAGAATGCTGAGGCAATTCTATTTGTTCCAGAAGATTCATTTGTAGAATCCAAGTTTCCAAAAATTTCATTTCGGCTATAAGGAGATAAGCTTCCTTCCAATCCTTCCAAGGGTAAATCGCCAAACTTCTTAAGATCAAAACCAGCTAATACTGAAACTGAACGAATTGAATAATCACTAATGAATACGACAAAAGATATACGAGAAGATGCTCCCTCAAACAATTGTTTCAAATTGAAAAAGTGAGCAAAAACACGGACATGACCCTGATCAAAAATTAGCCTTCTTAAGCCTACTTCTGTTGGACTTTTGGCAAAACCACCACCTACAACTAAACCTAAGCTTCCTTGTGCCGCGATAGTCTTTTGAAATCTCGCGAGAAATAAGTGATACGTGTCTAGGCTACCTAGAGGAAAATCATAGCCCTTGGCAATGGCTGGTTCAATAATGGTTTTTTGGGCAAAAGTGCGAGTTTGATTGATTTCTGCTTCGTATGCTCTAGCAGCAGTATTTGATTCAAAAACCTTTTGAATTACATTGTGTTCACTTCCCACTCCAGCTACTTCTCTACCATCTAAAAATCTCGGATCTATTGCTGCAACTACATCGCGGCGTTCAACTCTCAGTTTTTCCCAAGGTGGATTGCCTAGTATTGCATCAAAGCCATGATGATTTGTAAAAGTCCCATTCGGATAAAACACCTCTGCAAATGTCAAGTCGTAGGGCAAAGCTGGAACACATTTCCCATTTGCCAACATATCTAGCAAATTTGATCGATCGCCCGGAACTGCCTCAACTCCTAACCCTGTCGCAATCATCACTAGCAGTCGCGGCTGATTCGATAAATCTGCTGGCAAGTCTCCCGTTTGAGCAATGGTGCTAAACAGACTGGCATAATCTGTATCTCCACTTTTGTCCCCCAGCATCACCCCACCCGACCAAGCCGCTGCCAAAATCTTGAACGGAGCCAAAGCGCAATCGAGATTCTGCTTTGCAATCTCCTTCACCGCAATATCTGAAATATCTGTCCCGATCGACGCTTCCAGATCCCGCACATACCGCAATGCCTTCGCCAGCGCATCCCGAAACTGGTCATTCACGTTTTGCCACACCAGCTTTTGCACATCATCCCCACTGGCAGGTTCCTTAAACAGATGCTCAAAAAATGGCCCCGTCAACGAATCACCCACCACCAAACGGTGATCCAAAAACGTCAGTGGCAACCCCTCCGCATGAGACTCAATCCACAGCGACAGCTTCGCCAACTCCACCGCCAGCGGATTCTTATCCACCCCATATAGACAATGCACCGCCACTAATCGCCGACAAAGGGCAATGGCTTCATGCTGCGAAAAGCCCGACTCCTTCCCCTCCGGAGCCGAACTGGGCAGATACTTCATCAGCTTGTCGTCCGGGTCAGGCAAATCAATTACCCGTTTCCAAAGCTTTTGCGCCTCTGCCAAAGCTGTATCTTTTTCCTCTGGGGTTTTCGCCTTCTCAACCTGTGCCTCCGCCTTTGTTGCCAACTCATCACATAACCGACAGGCTTCGTAGAGCTTATCGCCCAAAAAACGACAAGCCTCCACCAAAAAGTGCCCACTGCCCATCGCTGGATCAAGCACCTTCAGCTTCAAAATGGCGATCGGGTTTGGGTCATCCTTCGGGCTGCGTTCCTCCACCTGTGGTCCCAATGTCTCCTGCACCAGAAACCGCACAAACGAATGAGGCGTATAGTAAGACCCCGACGCTTTCCGTCCCAACCCCACCCGCAAATAAAAGCGATCGGGCGGAATCTCCTCAATCCATTCCACCTTGGTTTTCTTACCTTTCTTTGGAGCCTCGTCCTCTTCTTCTACCTCGTCTTCTTCAAGCTCCTCTTCCAAATTCACCAGATCGATCGCTTTAGGCACTACCGGGCGATACTTGTCTCCCTGTGCCACAGGCACCACCACCTCTAGCTTCTGCCTCCGCAGCCGACACATTCGCTCAGTCGAAATCCCCGGCTCCAGTTCCAACAACGCCTCATAAACCCGCCCCAGATCCTCCACATCCAGCGACCCATAATGCACCCGCTGCCGATTACTCGCCCCCCGTTTTGGAGCCGTCCAAAGCAACTGATCCAGCAAATGGGCGACCGCCCGTTCCCCCCACTGCAACTGAGACAGCACCGGAATCGCATCCACGCCAAACAGTGCCCCGCCCAGCGGCTTCACATTCAACTCCGTACACTCCAGACCCTCAGTGAACATGCGAAACAGCGATCGCAGCCCATTCTCCAACAGCGTTCCGGTTTCTGAGCCATTGTCGAGGAGCGATCGCACGTAGCGAGTCAGCGCCATCCCCGGTGAAAACGAATTGCGCCACAAACTGGTGGATGCAAAGCTAAACGATCGCGCCACATCATCGCTCGATTCCAGCTTGAGGATAAACAGCAGTCGATAGACAATAATCAACCCTTCTCGCCAGAGCTGTGCTGCCAAATCCTGCTTGCCCAACCGCAGTTCTGCCAATTTCTCTCGATTCGCTGGATGGTCTAACACCTCTTGAACAAACCATTGCACTGCTTGCCGCGCCTGCACCCGCAGTTCTTTGGTCACCCGTGCTTGGTAGAGCCGCGCCTTATCCACCAGATCCGGCAACGCCTTCACCCCTGCCGGAGATGCCAGCGCCAACAGCAGCCGATAGGAATCGGGCACATTGCGGCTGCGCTTCCAATTCGGATCAATGGCGATCGTCACCTGCGAATCGGGTCGCGCCGGATCAGAAATTAACAGCCGCAACTCTACCCCGTTCGTAATTAGCCCCAACCGTTCGCCTGTCGCCAGCAACACTCGCTGAGCAATTCGCAAATAGCTGTAGCGATAGGCAGCCCCTCGCCTTGCCGGAGCATCCAGATCAAGGTTGAAATCCACTGCCCAGACCCGTAGCTGAGCAGAGCGATCGGCAGTTAGCATCACAAGCCCACCAGATTCGCGTCCCTCACGAGTTTCCACCTCAGCCGCCGCTTCCAGCGTCGCATAGCCCAACCGCTCCACCAGTGGCTCAATTACATGGTTGCGAACCCGCGCTGCCCCACCCTGCGAGATTAATTCACGCAACTTGCGTCGATAAATCTCCCAAGACTCCTGAAGCGCCTGTCCTTCCTTACCGATCGACTTAGGCAGTAAATTCGCCTTATTCAGTTCTTTCTCTAGCTCAAACTGAACGAACGGCTCTGGTAACGCAGGTCCGGTGAATGTGCAGTGTTGAGAGAGTTCGAGTGCCATCCTAAACCTCCGGTATCAGCATCAGAATGCCTAGTGGCAAAATTTCGGGCGCACCCAAGCTCAACTGTTCCGCCAACCCCTTCGATCGCTGACGGTAAATTCGCAACACCCCATCCGCCTCACTTCGAGCGCGGGATGGTTGATTCCCATCGGTTGCAAAGGCTGCCAACCGTTCAACTGGATCGGTCATCGCCATCCACCCAAACGAAGATAAAGTTGCTGAGTCACTGCTAACTGTTGAATCGAACAGGCTAAACTGTACCGCTTGCTCAACCTGTGATCCAGTAATCTCTTGGCTGCGCTGTTGTAACCATTCTATTTGGCGCGATTGCTCCTTTTGTAGATCCTGCCGTCGCTCCTGGATGAAGCCCTGAGCGATTGGTTGAAACCCTGTTACTGCCGCTTCTTGAGCGATCGCCTTTGCGAAGGCTCCCCACTCAGCAAAATGCTGCTGCCAAATATCTCTGGGATTGATTGCCCTTTGACGATCGGCAAAGGAAAGCCACTGGTCCGCCTGGGCAAAAAATGCTGCCTCACCCGTCTGGGTCGTCTTCACGGCTAGAACTCGCTCTAACTCTCGCCCAGCTCCGCTAGAAACTCGGCCCAGATATGTCAACAGCAGCACTGGCTCCACAACGTCTGCCTTCACTGCGCTCACACGCGGATCTTGTCCCATTTGCGCCGTTCCGCCGAAGGAAAGATTGCGGACGCGATCGAGTGCTCGTCGCACCAGCGGATGGGCACGTCCCAAAAAACCTACCGGATTGTTTCCAGCATCGCGAGTAATTTCCAGATTTGTCGTCAGGCGTAAAATCCGCTGGGTTGCGTCATACCCTGGTAATTCATCCAATCCATAATTCCAGGCAGGTGGCAACTGAATCTCGAAAATCTCATCCGTCGGTTCTCGAACGTCTCCACCATCCATCAATACGGCGTTCTGGACAAAGCTGACTAAATCAACGCAGTTTACCCGCTCTCCCAAATCATGTGCCTGATCCGCTTCTGTTAAGAGCTGCTTCTGGGCATTCATACCAGCATCTCCTAACCAGGTATGGGTGCGAGCTGCTTGCTCAAATCCTTTCAGCGATTGATCGATTTCTTCTAATAGCTCTCGTGTTGCCTCGTCAGTTCCTTCATTCTCGTTGCCACTAGTGAAGTCAAAGGTCTGACTATTGTCTTGGAAGAGGTGCTCGTCTTCCTCCATCAGCCCTTTGAGCAATCGTTCTGTACTGGTGTCGGTTGTAGCAGTCAGTCCCAACGTATTCGGCACAAACGTTAACCGCTGCCGCTGCCGCTCATATTTAGCGATCAGGCGCAGCAAGATTCGTTCTTCAAATGTTCTCTTTAGATAGAGATACCGGACGATCGGGTCAAACATCTGCCCAAAGCGATCGATCCGCCCATTGCGCTGCTCCAGTCGGTTTGGGTTAAACGGTAACTCTAGATGAATCAAATGATGACACTGCTGCTGTAAGTTCAATCCTTCCGCTGCCGTATCGGTGCTGACCAAAATCAATCTGTTCTGATTCTGAAAGCGATCGGTCGTCTCCCGCCGCTCTTTCTCACTGTTATCCCCACTCATCATTATCACTTCACCCAGATTTGCCTGCCGCAGCGATCGCACCACTACTTCTTGGCTGTCGGTGTATTCAGTGAAGATTAAAACGTTGGTGTTAGGCTTCTCTTGGCGAATTGCCTCTACCTCTAGGCAAAGCTGCTGCAATTTTGGGTCATGGTCTGCTGCTGCTTCTGCCAAGACAATCAATTGATCCAGCGCATCGACCTGCTCGCTGGCACGTCGAATTTCTGAAGAACTCGATCGCACTTCCCTTTGAATATCAAGCAGTTGCCGTGCAATATCCTCAACTTCTAGAAGTCCTTTTTCTTGCTCTTCTTCAAAGCTCAGTGTCCCAAACCGTTCTAGCTTTCGCTGATAGTCCCGCAGCGTATTGATTCGCTGTTTCCGAACCTGCTGCTCTTCAGATCTTTCAGTCAGCAATTCCTGTCGCCGCTTCGAGATCCGTTCCAATGTTAGCTTGCAGGCGCTCACCGTAGATACACTGCGCTTCAGCAGCGCAATTAGCGACAGAACCTCGCTATATTCCCTCTTCTTAAATGCCCGCTTTAATCGCGGTGCAATCAATTCCAGCAGTTGCCGCTGAAGCTCAACAAATGATGGATGCAGCAATTGTTCCTGCGGCACCGGGCATGGCAACACCTGCCGTTCCTTAAATTTGCCTGGAATATGGTTCTTGAGCCGTCGCACTACATGCGACCGATAGCGGTCTCCCCGCAACATCCCTTTACCATCTACCAAGGAGGGGTCAAGCAACTCACACAGAGAAGCAAAGGAGCGATCGTTGCCGTCATGGGGCGTTGCCGTCAGCATCAGTAATGCATCGCTGCGTCGCGCCAATACTTCTGCCAGCCTGCGACGCTGGGAATCTTCTCGCTCTGCTGACCCCAGATCCATGCAATGGTGAGCTTCATCCAGCACTACCACGTCGTAGCTAGCACGCTCTAGCAAATCTAACACCCGCTCTTGCTTAAGAAAGTCAATCGATACCAGCCCCAGCGGAATGTGGTCAAATGGGTTCGCGCCCAGTTCCGTTTTTCGTCGGATTTCTTCTAGCTTGGCGCGATCGATCACATCCATCCGCAAACCGAAACGCTCTGTCATCTCTAGCTGCCACTGATCTAGCAAGGGACCTGCTGGTGACACAACCAAAATTCGGTGCGCTACCCGCCGTGCAATGAGTTCTGTCAAAATCAATCCTGCCTGGATCGTTTTCCCCAATCCGACTCCATCTGCCAGCAGCAATCGAACCCGCCCCATCTTAAGCGATCGCAACACAGGCACAAGCTGATAGGGTTCCAGACGTAAGCGACCAGGCTGAACTGCCAGCAACACATCTGCTCCCAATGCTTGCTCCAGCAAAAAAGCCTGATGATAGACTAACCAGTTTCGCAATGGTGTCGCCCGCTCCGGCTGTAAATCATGCACCACTGGTTCAACTAGCTCGAACGGCGTGAGCAAATCTAGCTCATCCCCCCGAAAGTCTCCTTCCAGGCAGCGCAACCGATAAAGGGTTTGTTGCCCAAGCTGATCAGAGTTGACGACCTCCCACCGCAACCCCCGCGCCTGCACTTCTGTTCCCGGAAGTAGTGTTGCCATGATCCGATACTCACTGTGTCCTCATCCCTACCTATTCTGGCAGAACGTTGAGGATAGTCACTGACATCGAAAATTGGCGATCGCTACCCCTCCTCTAGTTGATTGGTTGCTTTGAGAAATGCTCGCTTCGCAGCAAGCTTATTCTTACGATTGGTGTAGCGTTTGAAGCTGCGAATATCGCGATGGCGCGATAGCTCCATCGCCAGAGCCGTATCCATTTCCAGCTTGACAATTAAATGAGTACAAAACGTATGCCGACCTCGATGGGCGTGCAAGTCTATCCCTGTATGTTCTGCAAGCTGGTGCATTACCTCCTGCACCCCCCAATACGTCAGCCGTTGCCCTCGACTGCGGTTAGAGTTGGAGACAAATAATGGACTCTTAGCCGTCACTTCTTGGCCCGTTGACTCTGCCTGAGTCTGCCGCTGCTGCATATAAGCATTGAGATCTTCTCGTGCTTGTCGTGTGAGAGGCACTTCTCCTACGCTGTCATGCTTTGCTTTTCGGATCACCACTTGCTGCCCATCGTAGTCTTCAAAATTGAGGTTAATCGCTTCCTCTGCCCGCAAGCCATGCAACAAGACCGAGAATAGGGCGCGATCGCGCACCGGATCACGACTCGCTTCCGCGATCGCAACATAGATCCGCTCGACCTCTTCATCTTCCAACTCCTGGGACTGAGCTTCTGGCACCTTCTCCTGCTTCACCCCAGTCGTCGGATCGCTGGTGATGTACTCCGACGCCAGCATCCACTTATAAAAGGTCTTGAGCGTTCGCAAAATACGATTGACCGAATTGGCTGCCAGCCCCCGATCTTGCAAAAGATATTGCTTGAACTGTGCAACCTGCCGTCTGGTGACATTTGCCCATGCCTGCTGCGTCCAGTCCATGAAGTACTGCAAATCTCGACGGTAAGCTTGCTCGCTTTTGGGCTTGAGCGATCGCGCCGCAATAAACTCATCCACCTTGGTCTGTCTCAAATCTGTCAGAGAGGCAACCCTAACCGCAGGTACCGTAGAAGTTTCCTGACCACCCACAAGAGGCACAATGATAGGATCTGGAATAGCTGGACGTTTCATAGCAAGTAAAGTAGTGACGACACGTTGCGGATGGAACCCTGTCCTTTCGATTAAAGCGCGAGGCAAGGAGAACGAAAATACTTCATTTCAAGCAGTTGCTAGTAAGCATTTATACTTATTCTTCAAATTTTTATCCCCGATATTTGACCAATATCGGGGATAAAGCAATTCTAAGACGAAATAGCAAGAGGAATGAAACGTCCCAAAGTAAAGTTGTACAGTGCCCTTGATTTGTCGTTGAGACACATTATCGTCATTCAAGTAGCAAAGCTAAGCCTGGCTTACTCTTCTGTCTCAAGCCAACTTTGTAATCCTGATGACTGAATGTTAGATCATAGAGTAATCTCGCTTTGCAACCCGATAACAGAGAGGGGCTCTTCCCAGGTTTTGGTGATCTGGGTTCTGCAACAGCTTGGAAACCTAGCACCTTCGTAATCAAGATCAGCGGCTACGCCCTTTTTCACCAAAAGCTGGGAAGAGCCCTATGAGCTTGACATTTAATACAAAATCTCATTCTCTGAAGCTGCATGAGCGGAATGGTTGTAAATTGACCTCCTGCAAGCACTGGGCGATCGTTTCTACCCAGGTCGAAACATCCTCGTTGTGAGCAATATTCATTGCCTGATTAAACACCTCGACGTCAGTTAAGCCGAGATGCTGGCTCATCTGCTCATCCAGTACCTGGCTTAGATTTAGCAGCGGAAAAATTCTGGTCGTTAGTGAGTAGTTAGAGCGAACTGTCCCATTTACGAGGTCTAATCGAGCACTGCTGAGAAGCCTGTAATGGCGCAAAATCGTTGCCTTTGTTTTGGACTGTCCCATTTAGGGGTAAAAACGGGACTGTTCAAGCCGCTAGGTAGGCAATTATAGCGATCGCTGAAAGCTTTATTTCATGAGCCTTCTAGCCTTAACGACCATTTTTTGTCCGTTGCTATAACTGAGCCAGAGTATTCCCCTCCGAATCGACAGCAAGGGTACAGATATTTCCACTCACCCTTGATTTTGATGTAAGTCTCGTCGGTTCGCCATGAGTCGTTTGTCGGTTTCAAGTGAGGTCGGATGCGTTTGTCCAGCTCTGGCGCGTACTTCAACACCCAACGATTGATCGTGGTCTACCTCCACACCCCGCTTAGCTATCATTTCCTCTAAATCTCGGTAGCTCAAGGCGTAACGGCAGTACCACCGCATATTCACCAGGATGATTTCGGGCAAAAGGTGCCGTTACTTAAACAGAGCAGGAGTAGACATCGGAGGAAGAAGAGGCAAGGTTAGGACTATCTACCTTAACACTCATCAGTTTTTGCGACACAACCCTTTTACGTGGGGACAGTGGGACAGATTCCACTGGGAGAGATAGCTCTCCACTCATTTAGGAGGATTTGCTTTAATCCTCTAACACTTGACTTACTACATCGCACCGCTACCTTTGCCCCAAGTAGCGATGCTGTGCTGAAAGCTGCCTCCCTCTGAACTTTTTGCCTCCCCGTCCGAACTTGCACATAACTCGTGTTTTAAGGTTTACAATCACCGAACCACTTCTTCAACAACCGCTTTTAGCTCAGACATCGAACAGGGTTTGCGGATGCACCAATCTGCTCCCAATGCTTGGGCTCTTTCCATATCGTCTCGATTTGGAAAACCACTAAAGCAAATGATGGAAACATGCGAGTGATTTGTTTTCAGCCACTCTAACAATCTGAAGCCAGCATATGGTTCCAATCGTTTAAGAGCAACATCAAGAATCACCAGGTCAGGCTGTAAAGCCGTAAATTTTTTCTGAAATTCATCTGCATCCTGTACCCCAACAACTTTACAAGTGTCACTTAGCGTTGCAAACACCAATTGCTGCAACTGGTAATCGTCATCGACAAAAACAACTTTTTTCACTCTTACCTCAAGCTACCAAGGGTTTGTTCGACGAGTTGAGTTAATGCCTCGATCGTGGCTTTCTGCTTATTGACTAAAATTCCCATCCTGTTCTTGAGATAATTCTTCTCTTCAGGCGATAAAGTAGCACCTGTGACGACAATGACAGGTAAGTCAAACGCGTTTTTATTCATTCTCAATTGCTTCAATACTTCAAAACCATCTGTTTCGGGCATTAATAGATCAAGAATAAGCAGATCGGGCATTTGTTGATGGATACACTCTAAAGCTTCTCTACCGTTCGAGGCTTCTACACAACGCACATCTTTTTCTAACTTGATGATTTCAATCACCTGCTGACGGAAAGCGGCATCATCATCAGCAACCAACACAGTTTTTCCTACTAGCTGAGGCAGATGATATTCTACGGTTTGTAGTAGTCTCTCAGCTACAACTGATTTCGGTAGGTAGTCTGCTCCTCTAAAAGCAAGCCCCCTGATGTTTGGTTCCGATGAAAGGGTGATGATTAAGACCGGGGTAGATAACAATTTAGGATTACTTTTACTTCGCAGCGCAATCAAGAAGTCCCAACCATCTAGCTTGCCTGCTAGATGAATGTCTAGCATAATCAAGCGAGGAAGACGCCGCTCCAGAAACTCTAGAGCCTGCTCAGCAAAGGCAGTAGAGACTACATTAAAACCCACTAACTCAAACTGATCTTGAAGGAGTTTGGCAAAGTTTTCATGGTCTTCCACAAGCAAGACATCGATGGTTGTTGCAGAGACTGGCTCTTGAAACACCAATGGCACTGGCTCTGGCACTTTAGGCAAGGTAAAAGAAAAAGTGCTACCTTTCTTAGGCTCACTCTCAACGGTAATATTGCCGCTATGAGCTTCAACAATTGACTTGACTAAGGTTAATCCTAGCCCTGTCCCACCAATCTTACGAGTCGCCGTACTGTCAACGCGGTAAAACTTGGTGAAGAGTTTCGCCCTTGCCTCTGGCGTCATCCCAAGACCCTGGTCTGCTACACAAACACGAATAGCCGTTTCCTCCTCATGAGCAGAGATGGTTACTGTTCCTCCTGCAGGAGAGTATTTGATGGCATTGGAGATCAAATTAGAAAGAACTTGACGAATACAGTCAGCATCGGCTTTAACGGGTGACAGTAAGTCAGGTACTACAACATTAAAAGAATGCTGATGATGGTTAGGGGCAAACAGCGAGATGCTTTCATGCAGCAACAGTGAGAGATCTACAGACTCAAAATAGTAGGTCTGCTGTCCTGATTCAATCCGTTGAATATCGAGAAAGTTAGTAATGAGATTTGTGAGGCGTGTAGTTTCACTAGAAATAATAGTCAGATATTGGCGCTGCTTTTCTGGCGAAGATTGTTTGTGGAGCAGCAGTTCGGTAAAGCCACGTAAGCTTGTTAAAGGCGTGCGTAATTCGTGATTTACTGTAGAAATAAAGTCATTTTTCAATCGTTCGACTTCCTTCCGCTCAGTCATGTCTCGTGCCACACAAAACATCAACTGTTCAGAGTCTGACCAACTTGCAGACCATAAAAGATCGATCCACGACCCATCTTTACGCTGGTAGCGGTTCTCAAACCCTGAAACAACGTGACCAGCCATCACGCCAGCGGCAACTGCAATCGTCTTCTGAACGTCTTCGGGTACAACTAAGTCAAGGTAAGGGCGACCGACCAGTTCTTCGGGACTGTAACCCCATAGCAGCAGGCAGGCAGGACTAAGATCCACAAACTTGCCCTCTGCGTCGATCGAGCAAATCACATCACGTGAATTATCAATCAGTGCCTTTTCCTTACGAGCTGCTTCCGCAAGCAACGCATTGGCTTCATGCAGTTGGGCTTGCCGTTGAGCAATTTTCTCAGCGGTAGTGTGCAGCACCTGGTCTAGCTGACTCACTTCATCTTGTCCAAGGATCAAAGCAGTCAAAGGTTTCCCCTGCGCCATTTTGTGAGCATTGTCTTGCAGTTGGCGAATGCGCCGGACAATGCCCACACTGTAGAGAGAATGAGCGAAAAAGCCACCCGCTACGCCAATCAAGCTTGATGCCCAAAGCACCACGATCGTGATGCTCCTTTGGTGCTGTAGCATCTGGCTACGTTCCCGTAATAGTTGATCTTCTACCTGGGTGAACTCATCCACACGTTGCCGAATAATATCCATTCCTGCTTTTCTTTGATCCAGGAGCGGCGTTAATTTAGCGGCATTGCGCGCTTTTCCCTTAGAAGATTGAATGAGTTCTAGATCATTTTGAATCAGCACCAGTTGATGTTCAACCAGAGATTGAATCTGTTTGAGACGATCCTTCTGACTATGGTTATCACTAACTAGCTGAGCAAGGTAATTCAAAATGCCAGGAATGAAGAACTGTGCCTGCGTGTAAGGTTTTAAATATTCTTCTTTATGAGTCAGGTCATAACCACGCACACCTGCTTCAGCATCTACTAATCGTCGGAGTGCCTGTTCTGAATTCAAACGAACTTCTTGAGTGTGTTTTACCCATTGCTCTGCTTGATCAAGGTGACGTTGGAGCAAAGCAAAAGTAGTAAGCGAGGTGACTAAGCAGATTACTGGAATTGCCGTGACGATCGCGCCCTTGGAGCGTAAAGACAAACTGGGCCACAGCTTAGATAAACGTTGAATGGCTAATATGTGCATAATTACAATGATGATCCCCAACTTTACATCAAGCTAGTAGAAGAAGTGTCATGGTTAGATCCATCAATGAAGCTTTGCACCCAGTTAATTGGTAGAGAAATGGTTAGAGTATTTGCTCAGAAGAATGAGACTAATCAACAAAGCGACCTCAAGCGGCGCACAATTCGTCGGAAATACGCTCATAAATCGCGGCAAATTTTGGATGGATAGCACGAAACGCCTCTATGATTTGAGGATCAAAATGTTCAGGCTCTGTCCGTCCGTCACCATTGAAGAGAATATCACAGGTTTTATCGTGCTCAAATCCAGGCTTATAGGGACGTTGACTACGCAGCGCGTCATACTGATCGGCGAGGATAATGATACGACCAACTACAGGAATCTCCTCTCCCTTTAATCCCTGTGGATAACCTGTACCGTTCCAACGTTCATGATGAGTCAGCGCAATATCTCGGCTCATCTGTGCCAAAGGCGAATCTAATCCTTCTAACAAACTTGCTCCAAACTTTGGGTGTTGCTTCATCGTTTCCCACTCCTCGGTAGAGAGAGTCCCTTGTTTGAGCAGAATGGCATCAGGAACGGCGATTTTACCGACATCGTGCATAGGCGCTGCTTGGAATAGAATTTCTGCTTCCACTTCGCTCCAACCTAAATGCAAAGCCATTGCTTTAGCATAGTGACTGAGACGTTGAATATGAGCACCAGTTTCCTCATCTTTATACTTCGAGGCACGAGTAAGTCGGAAGATAAGTTCATAATAAGCAACCTCTAACTCTGCTGTCTTTTGCTTTTCTGCTACTACAGCTAGCTTCAAATCTTTTGCAAATGCTTGCAGTTGTTGGTTAGCAAGAGCTAACTTCTGAGACTTCTCTCTTTCAGCAATAGCAAGATGCTTCAGATCACGAGCATAAATTGCTAGCTGGGAATTAGCGGCATCCAACTGCTGTTGTACATCAGTACAGGCTTTAGGAAAATACCTATTCTTCTCAATGCGTACAGTACTCATGAAAGAACTTCCTCTACTAAATGCATCAGTTCCAAAGGACTAAATGGTTTAATTAAATAGTGGTCTACACCTGCTGTTTTACCTGAAGTAATATCATGCTGTTGTGATTTTGCAGTAAGCATAATGATTGGATGATGAATGAATTTAGGATTCATACGAAGTCGCTGACAAACTTCAATTCCGCTATATTGAGGCATCATATTATCTAACAAAAACAAATCTGGGCTCACTTGCTCTGCTAGTTCTAGCGCTTGTTGACCATCTTCTGCTTCATAGATAGCATAGTCATCATCTTCCAAAGTAGTCCTTACTAACAGACGTAGCTGCGGTTCATCATCTGCAATTAAAATCACTTTAGTCATCTGTTTGTCGAGTGAATGTATTTAACAGCTCAAGCTAAGCTTGCAAGTTTCTTATATACTTTTACAGCGCTTTTCAGTCATATAGGAGACACCTATAATGCTATAAAGCCTTACGCTGAAGGAGTTCTGCCATTGTCAGATGCCCCCGTGAAGCTGCGATCCGCTGTATATTGTAATTCAGGGCTGCAAAAAATCCCTTCGACGCGATCAAGACTCTTTATTCTAAGCTGCTCCAGTAGCATGACAGCTATTTTTATGGCTATTTCTACTAATAGTTACTACTTGATTCGTGAGAATTTTAACTGTAAAAATTGTACCCATATTACTCGACTATGTAACTCTATTTGACCACTCTGTAAATCGATACATCTTTTTCCAATCGAGAGACCTAGACCTGTCCCTGGAACGTTTCCTACATTCTTAGCTCGATGAAAGCACTAGACTGCAACAGATGATGGTTAGAGGGGTGCGGAATTCATGCGATGCCATAGAGATAAAGCGCGACTTCAACTCATTTAGCTCTCGTTTTTTATCAACTGCTTAATAAACTTCAGCTTTGGTTAATAATCTAGTTCGATAAAACATTCACATTTTGCAACTGATTTATACAGTTTTCAGACCGACCTGCATATCTGGGAGACTCACGGGTAGTACTGGAAGATTAGGAACCAACTGAGCCGTTGCTGGCATCGCAGTAAGACTAAACGTAAAATAACGCAGCCAAGCAATCATAGAGAATCCAGCAATGCAGTCGCGAACCAGCACGATCGCCCGTCCGTTGCGTTGCTTTTGCCCATCCCATATTTGCTACTATTCCCTCCTAAATTCCAGAGAGGGTCGCTGAGGCTGAGAGTCTTTAACAAATTTTCCTGATGCTTCTTTTGCCCGCCACACAGTTTAGCCACCCCATTAACCTTGAACCCATACGTTTCAACGGTATTCAAAAGAGCTTGGTTACAGAAGGAAGGAATTCCCTAAACTTTGGCAGCATTATACTGATTTCAGCGATTTCACTGGAATAACAATGTAATACAAAATACCCGTACCGTAAGAATACGGCTATTTGAATTGATAGTTTTGACGTTGTTCTCTGAGATTCCAGCTTAAGAAATAGAGAAAATTAAATTCTGTAGAAAGTCTGATGTAGCGGTGGCATGATTGTAGGTACGTTTCTCAGCTGAGAAGTCCTGCTGCGAGGAGAGAATAATTAGTAGGGGAGACCTTGGGTCTCTTGTTGATTTCATATTGTTTTCTCTAAATCGCTCCACCTGAACCGAATGATTTAAGTCCTATGGTCTCAGCCTCTCCATTGCTTTTAACGTGCGATCTAGAGAACGCGATCGCGCCCCCTTGGCTGACCGTTGCACCTACGACATTGGTAACCGATGCGATCGCCCTTCTAGGTACTTCGCCCATTAGCCCTCCGGTTGCAGCTAATCAAGACGCACTCAATGTCCCTAACAGCAGCGGATGTGCTCATTGCCTGGTGGTGATGGACGACGCTCAATTGGTTGGATTATTTAGTGAGCGAGACGTGACGCGCCTGGTTGCCGAGGAGCAATCGCTCACTGGAGTTCCACTCGCAGAGGTGGTGGAGCCGCCCGTCGTCACAATCCGGCAAGTAGAGTTAACGACTCCTGACGCTGCGCTTAAGCTCCTGCAACAACACGACATTCAGCACTTGCCAGTACTAGACGACAACGGACAAGTGGTGGGCCTGCTGACTGGCGAGAGCCTCTGCCGTCTGCTGCAACCCGTAGAACTTGATCAGCAACCTGAGCAATCGTTAGTGTCTTTATTTTTTCGCCATTGGCAAGAGAAAACTCAACAAGCTAGACAGTAGGGAGAGTCACGCATTGAGAGCAGTCTCCCATGAATATCGCAGAGCGAGAGCAACAAATATTGCGGGTCAAAGCCAGCAGTT
>DATNPL010000241.1:0-124388 GCA_036703255.1 Coleofasciculaceae cyanobacterium | reverse complement strand
GAAGTGCTGCGCGAAGCGCAGCACTTCCAAAAAACTATTCCAGGTTAATTAATTTGCGATCCTAAGCTAGACATCTTCTGAATCTTGACACTCAAATTATGGGAATGATTCACTCTAGGGGCAGGAACAAGGGCTAAAGTTCCGAAATTTCATCGAGCTATGGCTGGCCTTCACTCTCTACGATTGAACCTCTACCATAACGATCAGAAGTTACTTTTGAACTTGCCTGTAAAACTTGCCCGTACCTGCCTGCAAAAAATGAGTTCATTCCCTTATGCGAGCTACCTTTAACCGAGACTGGAAGCCTCTTATTGCGCCGATCGCTTTTCTGTTGGTCTGTGTGGGTGCGATCGCCTCTCTACAATTTCTCCAAATTCAGCGGGTGGCAAACCGCAGCCAAACGCTCTCTGTTGAGCAAATTCGCCAAGATATTGAATTGGAGCAGGTGCGCCTTAGCCTGCTCAAAACCCTGCCCAATTTCGGCTACAACAATTTGATTGCCGATGGGACTTTCCTCAGCTTTCTCCAATACTTTGGTGATGATGCAGCCCGCATCAAAACAGACTATAGCCTTAGCCCTGAGTATTTCGAGGTGATTCTGAAGCGCGATCCCTATTTTCTGCAAACCTATATCTTTGCCTCTACCAGCATCTCGCTCTATGCAGGGCAGCCCGAAAAGTCCACGGCTCTGATGAAGCAAGGATTGCAGTCTCTTAAGCCCAACATGCCTCCTGGCTCTTACTATGCCTGGCGGCAGCTTGGTATTGATCAACTGCTGTTCTCTGGAGATGCCCAAGGCGCTCGTCAATCTTTTGAAACCGCCGCAAACTGGGCGCGTCTCTCTTCTCTGCCAGACAGTGCAGGGATTGCAGAAGCCTCTCAACAGACAGCAAATTTTTTGGCGCGCAACCCCAACAGCAAAACAGCGCAGGTTTCGGCCTGGGCAATGGTTCTCAGCTCTGCACCTGACGATCGCACTCAAAAAATGGCCGTTAGCCGTATTGAGGCTCTGGGGAGCAAAGTGGTGCAGACGGCGGATGGCTCTTACAGCATCCAGCCCCCAGCTCAAGATTAGATGGGGCTAAAATCCGCTAAAATCAGGGCAATTCAGCAAGACGGTTCAGCAAGGCAGTAAACAACATGGCAGTCAAAAAAGGGGATGTGGTTCGAGCCATCCGTGAGCAACTTGAGAACAGCCTAGAGGCTAAGGCGAGTGATGTGCGCTTTCCTCCCTACATCTTTGAGACCAAAGGGGAAGTCTTAGAAGCCAAGGGCGACTATGTTTTAGTTAAGTTTGGTTACGTTCCCACCCCCAATTTTTGGTTAAAAGCTGACCAATTGGAAAAGGTTGGTTAATTTTTGCGGGATTCGTGGCGTTTGGGGGCAAGATCTGGGTTCCAACAAAGATTTTGTCCCTTCTCTTCAAGTCATGACTTCTTCAAATTTTCCGTCCTGCCGCCCCACCCGTGTTTCAATTATTGGCTCTGGAAATGTGGGCGGCGCGCTGGCTCAACGCATTGCCGAAAAAGATTTAGCGGATGTGGTGCTGCTGGATGTTTTACCCGGTCGCCCGCAAGGAATTGCCCTAGATCTCATGCAGTCCAGCGGCATCGAGAGACACAATCGCAAGATCACAGGGGCTTCGGACTATGCCGATACCCACGGCTCGAATATTGTCGTAATTACGGCTGGTTTACCCCGCAGACCTGGCATGAGTCGGGATGATTTGCTTCGGACGAATGCTGAAATCGTCTCTCATGCAGCGAAACAAGCGATCGCCCATTCTCCCGAAGCCTTGATCATTGTGGTGACAAATCCACTCGATCCGATGACTTATCTTGCCTGGAAAGCCAGCGGTCTACCGCCCGAGCGCGTCATGGGCATGGCAGGCATTTTGGATTCTGCCCGATTCCAAACCTTTATTGCGATGGAAATGGGGATCTCGCCAGCCGATGTGCGGGCAATGGTGTTGGGAAGTCATGGTGATTTAATGGTGCCGCTACCGGGTTACTCGACCGTCAATGGCGTACCCATCACCGAACTGTTGTCAGCGGAGGCGATCGCCCGAATTGTAGAGCGAACGCGCAATGGCGGAGCCGAAATTGTAGAGCTTTTGAAAACAGGCGGAGCCTACTATGCCCCGGCCTCTTCCACCTATCTCATGGTTGAAACGATTTTGCTGAATCAACCCCGCCTGTTACCCGTTGCGGCTTATCTGCAAGGACAGTATGGATTACAGGACTTGTACATTGGAGTTCCAGTCAAGCTGGGCTGCGGCGGCGTTGAGGAAATTTTTGAGCTAAATCTGACTTCAGAAGAGAAAAGGGCGCTTCATCAATCAGCGGCGGCAGTGCGAGCTAGCCTTGACACCGTTCTGGCAGGCTAACTTGGCATCTGAATTTGGCAGTCTGCATCAAGCAGCCTGAATTCGGCAGCTTGAATTCAGTAATCAGCCTCCCATCTGGTGAAGCACAACCTGTTTAAAAACGGAATTCACCATTAAGCTACTTGATCATTTCTGCCGATTGGTTATGATGAGAATGTAAAGTCAATCACATACATCGCTGAGCTAGGGTTTCCTGGCTTTGCAGTAGGCTTACATGGAAGGAGCTGTTCTAAGTGATGGATTACATCGAAAGAGTGCTTGAGAAGCTAAAGGACTGGGCTGGTAGGCTCATTGAAGCCTTGCTGGGTCCTGAAGCGCAGCCTGAACCTGAGCCTATTCCCGTTCCTGTTCGCAACGACGATCGCCGTCGGCGTTAGAGCTGTTAGGAATTCAGGGCACTTCCGGGCTTGATCATCGGCAGTCTGTCGGCATGTTTGATTTTCAAATGCTGAAGGATGAGTCTGCTTAACTAAGTTCTGGCAGAGCCTGGTTCTGAGGAACTTGAGAGTCTGAAGAACTTAAGGGAAAGTCTTAGGCAGAGTTCTAAAAACTCTTTCAAGACCAATCTAGGCTCTACCGGAAAGTCTGTGATTTTGCAGTCGCGTCCTTGGGGTTGCCACACATTGCTGAGCGTTCTGGTATTGCATGGGGCAAATCTCAATTTGCTGGGTAGGCGTGAGCCTGGAATATACGGTCACGAAACTTTGAAAGATATCGATGCTGCCCTTGAGCGACAGGCGATCGATTTGCAGGTCAAGATTTCAAGCTTTCAATCTAATCATGAAGGTGTTCTGATCGACTGGATTCATGCTGCATGGGATCAGCATCAGGGTATTTTGATCAATCCTGGAGCCTACACCCATACCAGCATAGCGATTCGAGATGCGATCGCGGCTGTGGCACTGCCAACGGTTGAGGTTCATTTAAGCAACATTCATCGGCGCGAAGCCTTTCGCCATCACTCTTATATTGCTCCAGTGGCGATCGGTCAAATTAGCGGCTTTGGTGCAGAGAGCTATGCCTTGGGTCTGCAAGCCCTCGTTCATCATTTGCGCCAGGATGCTTTGCGCCAAGACAAAGCCTAACTCAGTTTTTCATTTACCGCTCAGATGATTCTCTAAGTTCGCTACCCTAGGAGAGAATCACGGGTCATTGATGCTGGAAAAGATTATAGCCCGCCCTTTTCCGCCGAAAGCCACATCAGCCTAAACTCAACGCACACTTGCAGAACTGCCATGTTGACTGAAAAATTGGAAAGCCTCAGAGCGCTCTTTGCAGAAATGGATCGAGCGCTGATTGCCTATTCAGGCGGAATCGACAGTACCTTAGTCGCCAAGATTGCCTACGATGTTTTGGGCGATCGTGCTCTAGCCATCACAGCTGAGTCTCCTTCGCTGCTACCCGAAGACTTGGAAGAGGCTCAGATTCAGGCGGCTGCAATTGGGATTGCCCATGAGGTGGTGCAAACGCATGAGATGGACAATCCCAACTACACATCAAACCCAGTCAACCGCTGCTATTTTTGTAAAAGCGAACTCCATGACACGTTGAAGCCCTTGGCGATTGTGCGGGGCTATCCCTATGTTGTAGATGGGGTCAATGCCGATGATCTATTAGACTATCGACCTGGAATTCAAGCAGCTAAAGAGCGGGGAGCGCGATCGCCTTTGGCCGAAGTGGGAGTGAGCAAGCTAGAGGTGAGGGAACTCGCCAAAATGCTAGGGCTATCTTGCTGGGATAAACCCGCTCAGCCCTGTCTCAGCTCTCGTTTTCCCTATGGCGAGGCGATTACGGCAACGAAGTTGCAGCGGGTAGGCCGAGCTGAACGGTATTTGAGAACGCTGGGGCTAAAAAACTTACGGGTGCGATCGGTAGAAGATACAGCACGAATTGAGCTACCGCCTGAGCAGATTAAAGAATTTGTTTTGACGACCGACTTAGCCATTTTGGTCAGTACGCTTCAATCCTATGGCTTTCTCTATGTCACGCTTGATCTAGAGGGCTATCGCAGCGGCAAACTCAATCAGGTACTGCAACTGGCTCAGCAACGTTAAGCCGTATTCGGGATGTTCTTAATCCTAAAATTTTAGGAGGAGCGTCCAGCGCTCCTCCTAAAAAGATTTATGGCTCAATTTTTACAGCTTAATTAAAGGGTACACAACGCACAGGCAAGCCTTAAGAAACCCATTCATTTACTGCCGCATCTTTCGTGTTTACCCGGCGCACTGGCGTCTCACGGCTAAACTTCATATGAATGGCTCGGTTTTGCTCACCGTCAGCAGCAACCGCCAGAATCGGATAGTCAAAATTACCATCTGGGAACATCACCTGAAATCGAAAGGTTCCATCGGGGTTGAGGCGAACAGTTTGTCCGGCGATCGTGACAGTCGCATCCGGCTCTGTTGCGCCATGAACGATTAGCTCAGCATCGGCAATCAGCCAAAATTTTCGGGGTTGCGGGTCTGGTGTTGCCGATAAGCCAATCCCAGACATACCGATACCCGACATGCCAATCCCAGACATGCTATACATCCCCACGCCTGAGGTGCCATATAGCCCAATTCCTGACAGGCTATACAGACCTGCACCGGACAGGTTAGCTAAACCTGTGCCGGACATCATGCCCATGCCAGAGGTATTTGCAAAACCCATGCCGGAGGTGCCGTGGTCGTTTAAGCCAGACATGCTGTACAGGCCAACGCCGGACATTCTGCCCATACCTGACGTGGTGTACATGCCGACGCCAGACAGTCCTGCTAGTCCGACGCCAGACAGTCCTGCCATACCGATACCGGTCATACCCACACCGGACATGCCGACCCCAGACATACTGTACATGCCGACTCCAGACATGCCAACTCCGGACATACTGTACAGACCCATACCCGACATGCCAACGCCAGACATGCTGTACATGCCGACTCCCGACATGCCAACACCAGACATGCTGTACATGCCAACACCCGATAGGCTTGCGAGTCCTAAGCCGGACATGCTGTACAGGCCAACGCCAGACATCCCCGCTAGTCCGACACCCGACATTCCAATACCCGACATCCCCGCCCGTCCCAACCCAGACATGCTGTACAGACCGATGCCCGACATTCCAGCTAGCCCCATACCCGACAGGTCAATGCCCGACATCCCTGCCAGCCCCAAGCCAGACATGCTGTATATTCCAACGCCCGACATCCCGGCTAGTCCGACACCCGACATGCCGATGCCCGACATGCCGATGCCCGACATGCCAACTCCAGACTCTGTAATCGCTCCCGGTATGCCCAAACCACTAGGAAACATAAACGAACTGACGATCGCTTGAGGAACTTGCTGCATAGAGCCAAACAGCGATCCAGAAACACGTTGCTCTTGAAAAACCTCAGCCAACTTTAAGAAACGATCGTAGGCCGGATCTTCAGGTTCAGATCTTCTGTAGGGTTCTTCTAGTCCTTGAAACACGCGGGTACGAATTTCTTCTTCCCAAGGTACCGTCGTGAATTTTTCCTCATACCAATCAGAAGGATAGACAGGCGGAATACGCACCGGAATCGATCGCGCCAGCATCGACCAATTGCCTTCGCCCGTCACATAGCCAATTTCCACAATATAGTCGCGATCGCTAACCGGGACAGGAATATACCAGTCTCGAGCTAGCTCATCGCAGTGATACTGTTGCAGACTGTGAGGATTTTGCACCTCTAGGTTTACATCAGTCACATCATAAAAGCGCAGAGCCAGACTTGTGACTCCCGCACGATGCACCTCTGTCCAATCCTCAGGTAGGATATCCCAGTAGGCATAAGCCCAGTGGGGATCGCGTGCCATGAGGGTAATGCGGCTCTCGCCATAGCCCGCAGGCAGGTCAGGCAAGTCAGCATCTACCGAAGCCAAATCTTCGCCATTTAGATCAGCAGGTTCTAAGTCAAATCCTGTGGCGGCTGGAGAGCGATCGCCATTGGCATACTGAGGCATCGTCAGAAAAGCATATCCAGCCTCTGGAGAGGGTTCCGACTGCACCTCCGCAATATCGCTGCCTCCCGCATCGGCTGTCATAATGGCAGACTCAGCCGCCACAGGCTCAGCTTCAACCAAGAGCGCATCAATGGATTCAGCAGCGTCAACGGGCGGCATGGCAGGAACGCGGATCGGCTCTGAGCGCGCCAAAAGCAGCCACTGATTATCACTGGTTAAGTAGCCAATTTCAGCAATATAGTCCCGATCGCCCATCGGAATGGGGACATGGCGATCGGTTTCGGTTTCAGCACAGTTAAACCGCTGCACGTTGTACGGCACCTGCGTTGCCAGATCTAAACCCGTGACATCGGAAAGCAGCAGCGTTAGATGTTCACCCCCTTGCCGACGCAATGCGGCTTTGGCCGCTTCAGGTGTTTCCCAATAGGCATAGGCATCCTCAAAGCTGCGCGGGGTAAGAACAATGCGGCTAGGTGGAATCGGCTCAGGCTCGCTTGGCTCTGGCAGCAGAGCACCCAACCCCGCAGCCGCCACTGCTGCCCCCCCGGCCAGGGCACCCAACCCCAACCCATTGGACTGTGGTTCCAGCATAGGCTCCGCTACAGGAGCAGGCGGCACTCTCACAGAAGCCGATCGCGCTAGCATTAGCCAGCGGTTTTCGGGCGTCACATAACCAATTTCTGCTAGGTAGTCGCGATCGCTCTCAGGGATAGGCACATGCCGATCTTGATCCGTTTCCGCGCAGTCATATTGCAAAACGCTGTGCGGAGCCTGACTGTCTAAATCAATATCTGTAACATCGTAGATGCGAAGCTTCAGCGCCTCGCCACCCTGACGGCGCAACTCTGCTTTGTGAGCCTCAGGCGTTTCCCAATAGGCATAGGCTTGCTCTGAGTTGCGAGGCGTCAAAATGATACGGCTCTCTGGACGGCTAGCCCCCCAGATCGCTGCTCCGATTCCGGCAGCTCCGATTCCGGCAGCCAAAGCGCCTGCCCCTAATGCTGCTTCAGCTCCGGATGCTCCTACCGGAAAGCTGGGCGATAGAGCAGGCGGTTCGCTCCATGCTGCCTCAGACAACGGGGTTGGGGCGACGGGCGGTACAGGCACAGGGGCGGCTGGTGGCTGTGCCAGGGGCGAAGCCTGACGCTGCCGACCTTTCAATGCCCAGAATAAGAGTCCAAGGCCGCCTAGCAAAAGCAAAAGCAACCAGGGGAGCCAGTCGTTGGCAGAGCTAATTGGGGCTGCGGCTGGAGCGATCGCTGGATCTAGTGCTGCTGGGGTTTCGCTAGAAGAAACGGCAGGAGAATCAGCCGCTACCGAAGGACTAGAAGGGCTAATGGCTGAAGGACTAATGGTAGGACTGGCCGCCCCGACCGGAGGAATAGCTGCCGCTTGAGTTGCTTCACTGGCTCTTGCCTGTTCGATCGCCTGTCGATTAGAGGCATCCGTTGCAAAACCCAGGAATGCCAACACCGCAGGGTTAGGGCTGCCCCTATAAACATAGGTCAGCGGCTGAGAAAAAGGATAGCGGGGATCAGTCGGCAATGTCTTGTGCATTGGCACAATCTTGACGTCTTGACGATCTAGCGCCTGGTCAGCGATCGAGAAACTAATGCCATCTGTTCCTAGCTGCTGGATCACGGCATCGGTTGTGTCTTCAGCAGACTTGACCGCATTTTCCCCCGTCTGGAAAGGAGCTGATTGAAATACCGGGTAGTTGTTAAAGGCCAATCGCGTATCGCTGCTATCGGGGCGATCGACAAAGCGAATGGGACCGGGACTGCCGCCTAGCTCTGACCAGTCTGTAATTTCTCCTCGAAAAATTCTGGCAAATTGCTGATAAGAGATATCGCCTGCGTAAGGATTGTCAGGGCCGATCAAGATGGCAATTTTGTGGCGGGCGATCGGCACAGCAGACAACCCCTGGGCTTTTTCTGCGTCGGTTAGCGGGCGACCGATTGCCGCCAAATCTATGTTGCCGTCCAAAACAGCTTGCAGCGCGGCATCCGTGCCAGAGTAGCGGTCTTCAACCTGGGTGCCGCTGTACTGCTGCTGAAAACGCTGTTTCAAAAGCTGGTTGATGGTCTGTAAACTCGTGGAGCCATCGATCTTGACGATCGTGTCGCTAGCCACACTTTCCGGGAGATTGAATGCTGGAGCGGCAGGAGCCTGCGCCAGAATAGGGTCGGTTCTAAATGAATCTGCTGGCGTCTTGGGAGCCGCAACCAAGGCAAGGAGCAGAGTCAGCGCGATGACGGGGGAACTTCTTCTATGGGACATCATTTGAAGTGAATGTTAACCAACCCTAACTGTTGTTAATCTTTACAAAAGATTTGCCAAAATTATATACCCTGCGTCAAGGGCTATGGGTTGACCTCTCCCCAGAATCAATTCATGATTAGCCCATGAGGAATAAGGCACATGCCTGAGGGATCAAGGGGATCGTCGGGATCATGAGTCAGGGGATCATGACATAAGATTTAAACAGATCGCCTCAAAAAATAGACAGCAGCTTTTAAAGTACAGCTCAGATGATTCTGCCGCCTGCTTCATCCAACGCGCCGTTACCTCCCAGCCCAGATCCACGAGATCCCACGTTTCAGCAGCAGGTGCAGCGACTGCATCGGTTAACCATCTACAGTCGCTGGGTCGTCGTGGGTGTGCTGTGGCTAGTTGTGGCACCGCTCAGCTTTTGGGGGCTGCGCTTTGAAATTCCACTCTGGCAGGATCATCTGACGCTGGCGGCTGTTCGTTATGCTTTGATCTACAACCGTTTACCTGCGATCGGTTTGGGTTTATGCATCGGTATGACGGTTGCCGTTTTGGTAGGGCAAAGCCGTAATATTTTGCTGGGACTGCCGCGATCGCACCAGACTTATCTCGAAAAACAGGTTTTGCACATTCGCCAGCAGGGAGAAAGCCATCCGCTATGGAGGTGGGTATGTGCAGCCAAGCCTGAATAAACAACGGTTGTGTAACTTCGTAGGCCGATTTAAGGTTTTGCGGGCTGCACAGCACAGGCTGCGGGTGCGGCAGGCGGCTGGCAATTGTTGATATAAAGCTGCTCAATGTAGGGGTTTTGCCAAGCTAAAGGAATTTCTAGCAGATCTCGGGTGCCCGTAAACCCTTGGCCGATGAACAAAATCAAAGCAAAGCTATTGAGAATAATGTGAACGTTGCGCCAGCGATTGGTGCGATCGTGATAGATATCAGGAAAGATAGCCAGGGAAAAGATCATCAACAGCGCCGCCAGAATTCCGTAATGGTAGTGAGAAATGTACCACTCAAACCCACGCCGATAGACCTCAGGCTGGCAACCCAGAAGAATCAGCCCCATTCCCGTCAGGGTGGCAAAAACGCCTCGCCAGACTCTGGCTCTCGCTTTGTTGAGCACCACCAGAGAGGCGATCGTTAAGGCAAACATGAGCACCACAAATCCCACCCGCAACGATTCTTGGTTCCAGGTTTGTTTGTCTAGAAATTTAGAAAAGATCGGATAGGCCAGCCCGATGAGCGCGAGAGCAACGACGGCATTGCTCAGCAGCCGTCCTAGCTTTAAATGTTCGGCACCCACCGTTGGCGGAATTTTACTCTTGCCGCCTTCTTCTTTCGTTTTGAGGCGACGGTTGCGAGTCAGCATTGAGTAGTGAACCACAACCCCAAGCAAAGGAAACACAAAACCGATCGCAATAAAGGGATGAATCAGGGCAGCAATATCTTTAGAATCCATACAGAACAAACCTCTGATACCGAGACTTCAACCGAGACTTGATAGGGGCAATACGACCAAAGTTACCCAGCGGATTGCTGACTTAGGGACGCTTTGCCATAAGTGGAGCTACTGAGAATCATAAGGGCGATCGCCCATCAGACGGGTTAACTTACGCACAAATTTTTGCTAAGCAGCTTTCATGCGGTGCGGTGCGATCGCTCATGGGTTTGTACAGGCTCAGGCGATCGCAAACAGAGCCATTGCTCAGCGCCATTTTGGGAAGGCTGCATTTTTCACGGCACTTTACAGCCCTATAGATAGCTGAATAGATGGCTTCAGTTCCTAAAAAGAGATTAACCCGTATACGCCTCTTATCCAGCTCGGTTGACAGAGCCTCGTCCATCTCAATGACCATCTGCATCCATGATCGTTGCCACACTGGTTTACCTAGCGGCACGTTCTTCGCCTAGCAACAAGTTCAGCCATTTGGCGGTTTTTTAACTTGTGAGTCCAAGTATTAAATTGAGCATATGAAGCTTTATTCATACAACCCGCTCATAACTTGGGAAAAATGAGTTTGATTGACGGCATCAGCCAAAGTAACATGCAGAAAATTAGCCTAATTTGAGCCAAAAAATATTGATTGTAGGGGAATTGGCGCTGCTGATTTAAAGGCAGAATCTAGCAAATTTGATAGTTCACCCTCAAATTCAGCAACCCTGAGCAATCAAAAACAGAAAAGAGCGGCGCAAGTTGAATACGCTTTTGAGTCAACTTTATTAACATTTACAGATTTTTCATTCTGGAGACTTATTTTAATTTGAACTGCTTGAGGCTACGAGCTGATTTCAGTCTGACAGAATTGAGCGTTTTTCAAATCCCATTGTTTACTCTTTTACATTGCAGTCCATTTTTTACTTAAACCCTGACTCACTTGGCAATAGAAGCCACCACTTCCACGGACAACAGGCTTGAACTGGCGCAGTCTTCATCGCGATTCATCCCAAGTTCTACATCATCGGTTGGGTTCACCCAACTTTTACATCTCATGGTTCAACAATTAGAGGTCGTTCAGCAATTGCAATCACAGCGACGCAAACGAGGAGTCATCCTCAGCCCGAGAGGATGGCAGAGGCTGCAAGCAGCCGAGCAACGTCTAGCTGAGCAAACTAACTCTGGAAAGCCCTACACGCTAGAGCAGTTGGGAGAGTTAATCGATCTCAGCCCTAACACGATCACCAAGGTGCGACGTAAGCGGCTAGCCGTCGATCGCCAAACGTTAGAACTCTATTTCAACGCCCTTCACCTCAGTCTCAATACGAGCGACTATATTAGCCTTGACTCTGATGCGATCGCTCAGAGCCTTTTGCGTAAGCCTCTGCAAGGTCAGCTCTCACTAGACTCAAGCTTGTATATCGATCGTCCCCCCATTGAGCAACAGGTGTGTGAAGAGATTTTGCAGCCCGGTGCATTCATTCGGATTAGAGCACCTCATCAGTTTGGTAAAACTTCGCTCATGACCCGGACTCTCGCCTGGGTACGAGATAAAGAACTCCCTGGAACTATTTTGAGCCTGCATCTTGCCGATTCAATGGTGTTGGCTAACCTCGATCGATTTCTTCGCTGGTTTTGTGCCGTTATCACTCAAAACCTTCAAATCCCCAATCGGGTTGATGACTACTGGGATACTATCTTTGGCAGCAGCTACAACTGCACGCGCTACTTTGAGAGCTATTTGCTGCCTGAGATTAACGCTCCTCTGGTACTCGCCCTAGACGGAGCAGATGTGTTATTTCACTATCCAGAGATTGCCAGCGACTTTTTTGGTATGCTGCGCGCCTGGTATGAAAAAGCCCGCTACGGCAATAGCAACATCTGGCAGCAGCTTCGGCTGATTGTTGTTTACTCAAACGAAATTTATTTGCCGCTGGATTTCAACCAGTCTCCTTTTAATGTGGGATTGTCCGTTGAACTTTCTGCTTTTACGCAAGAGCAAGTGCTGGATTTAGTTCAGCGATATGGGATAGGGCAAGCTGAAATTTATGCTGAGCAACTGACCCAACTGCTGGGAGGGAATCCTTACCTGACACAGTTGGCGCTCTATCACATCAGCACTAAGGAAATTGCGTTAGAGCAGCTACAGCAGCAGGCGATCGCATCTGACGGCATTTTTAGCGCTCACCTTCGACAGCAATTTGCTCAGCTTCAGCTTTACCCCGAACTGCTAGCGGTGCTGAAAATAATGACTCAGTCTCTCGAACCGATCGATCTAGATCCATTATTTGCTTTCAGGCTACAGAGCATGGGATTGATTCGAGTAGAAAATTTTCAGGGAACCATTAGCTGCAAACTCTATCAGCAATATTTTGAAAGGGCGCTGAGGCTATCTGTTACTTCAAGCGCATAACTTGCTGGCTGAGTGTTGTACTGCATCCGATACAGCACAAAACCTGAGAAAGCCTGATTTCGGTACTGCATTCTGCACGACCAAAATCAGGCTTTCAGCCATAGGGATATTGAACTTTGCGATCGCCTGAATTTGCGATCGCCTGAAAGAGTCTTGTCCAAACCTGAATCCCAAACGCGTAGCTCTAAAAATCCTAGTTCTAGCTCAACGCCACGTTAGTCTGCTCAGGTCACGATAGCGAATGGCAGTCTCTAAGCTCCCGCCTTCTTACGGCCTCTTCCAGAAGTAGAGGTTGCCGTGGAAGTTGTTTTAGCTGCACTGCGTCGCCGACCTGTCGTTTTTGTTTGAGCTTTTGGAGCCTCTGCCACGGGTTCTTCGATTGCTTTGGCGCTAGAGCGGCGTTTGCGCTGGCCTGTAGGTGCTGACGAAGCGGAAGGTGTCTCGACGGCCTCAGGCGTTTCGCTCGCTTCGGTTGCAGCCTTGCGAGAGCGGCGTGGAGTTTTGGCTGCTTCTTTGCGTGCCTGAGCCGCTCTGCCCCGACCCATAGAAACGTAGCGCTTTAGGGTTGCAGGGCTGATCAAAATGTCTTTGTTTGCTAACAAACCTGCAACATCAATGTAGGTGTAACCTTTGGACAAAGCTTCTTTGATCTCTTCTTGGAGTTGGTCAATGGCGTCTCGGAGAGACAAGTTTTCCTTGGGCTTCTCTGGCAGTTGACCCAATAGAGCACCTGCTTGATCCACTGCCTGCTTTGAAACACTAATTGCTTTAGGTCGTCTGCCAGTTGCTACAGCCATGTTTATCTCACCAACGATATATTCACTACCTATTCTACTCTCGAGTCCATAAAATGGATACATTTCAATCGCAATTTGAATCACAATCGCAACGAGCGACCATCTAAGGCTGTCCTTTAGAAATATCTGAGCCAGACTTGGCTAGATAAAGGTTCAAGTATGAGCTTGGTTTTCTTGCTCTAGAGTAATCAACAGAGTCAGCAACAGCTCAGGTAATCCTGTGGTTTTGTAAAATTTGCTGCCAAATGAGTCGCTATCGAATGATTAGAGGTCGAGGCTTTGCTAATGGAGAAAGCGATCGCGCTGACAATCGATGAAAAGAGGAGATTTGCCATTCAAAGATTGGGAAATTATGAGGGATTGGATCAATCACCTCTTCCAGTCCTGCCTTTTTAGATGGATTGGCACACTGAATCGATTGAATGACGGCATAGAGTTGTTCCCAGCATCTAAACTCAACCGTCACCGTTTCCATTCCTATAGAGCCTTCTAGGTAAACCAGTGCCTTTGCGGCTTTCATCTGTCTACGCTCCTAGCCAATACATCTGGGTAAACAATATAGACTATATAAAGGCCCATACTGGAGACCCAGCAAATCTCAACCCCATAATTATGAATCCATTGCTGGACGAAACACTTTCCCAAGAAATTGCCAAGCAGATCAAAAGCAAGGCAAAGTCACCCTTTGACAATGCTTACCGAGCCGCCTTAACTACTGAAGGCGTAAGTTATGTCCAGGGCTTTTTGGTCATTGCAGACAAGCCCTATGCGCCCATAGAGCATGCTTGGCTCGAAATGGGCGATCGCATTGTTGATCCGACCTTTCCTTATTTGGGCAGCGCACCTGCGCAACTTCACTACTTCCCGGCTCAGCGCATTAAGGTAAAACAGCTCAAGGCAATGGTTGAAGAAGCGAAGGAAGACTATCCCGAAGATGATCCATTACCTATCTATGGCGCAACGCCCTACGCTTACTATGGCGATGTGATGCTGGGAGGCAAAGAGTATCTAGAGGCGCATGAAAATGCAGCCAAGTTTTCTACAGCGTTGATTCGTCAGTCTGGAGAGCTGAACTAGCATCCTGCCTTGTTGGATGAGAGAAACAACATCACGCTTCGCAGAGCAATCCTATTGAAGTTTTGAGATTTCCTTGGGGGGTGTTGCCTTGTGCGTTGCACAAAGCCTCTCTTGATCGCGGATGAGCTGTCTGCACTACGAATGCTGACACTTCAAAAGGGTTGCCACAGTCTATTGACCCTCAAGCAACACGCCTGCGTTTCTTGACTGTTGGCTCTGCAGGAATGCCCGGTTCGCATCGCTCCTTTAACAGTTTTTTGGAAGTGCTGCGCTCCGCGCAACACTTCCAAAAAACTATTCGGTCTAATTTTGTGTGCAATTCTAAGTAGAGGCTAGCGGGGTGCGTTTTTCAGCGAGTCAGATTCCGAAATTACTCATACTACATTGTAGTATGAGTAAAGGCTGATTTTAAGCGGCTATGATTTTAACTAATGTCCCAATTTTGGGTACGTTCTAGACAGGTTGCTTATTTTCTGGCAGAGTTGCTGCCTGCGCCTGACTCTAAACCAAACCGTAAAACAAACCGTCCACTTGTAAAAGCCATCGAATTAAACCCTAGCAACGTTGTAGTTTTGATTAGCCATCCATTCAACCATTAAAGGGGGATGTCATGCGTAAGATTCACCATCCGCCCAATTTAGTCAGCCGCCGACTTGAAGAAGCCCTTCAGCAAGGGATTGAAGTCTATTTGCAAATTAAGGATGCTCGGTTCTCGGGCGTTCCTGTCTATCTAGATGAAGAATTCGTCGAGATTCTTTATCTGCATGTGCCTGAGCATGAATCTGAGGAAGAAACCGAAGCGCCTTATGGCCGTACCGTTTGGCTGATTAAGCTATCAGAAATTGTAGCGATCGCCTACTCGACTGAGTTTTGGTCAAAGAATCGTTTTGAGGACTTGTTGCCTCAAGATCAAAAGCAGTTAATTGAATGAACTTCTGGCATAAACCTCTGGCAGAGATCTCTGGCAGATATGGCGGGCGATTAATCAGTACAGATTAATCAGTACACTAGAGGTTCAGCCATCCACCCTCATCCCATGACTTCTCCTCCTATCCAGTGGTATCCCGGTCACATCGCCAAAGCCGAGCGATCGCTCATTGAGCAGCTTAAAAAAGTTGATGTTGTCCTAGAGGTACGCGATGCCAGAATTCCTCTCTCCTCACGCCACCCTCAGGTTGCCACCTGGATTGGCAGCAAAGAGCATGTGCTGGTGCTGAATCGAGTGGATATGATTCCGCCTCAAGTGCAGCAATCCTGGACAGAGTGGTTTCGGGCGCAAGGAGAACAGCCTTATTTCACAAACGCCAATCAGGGGCAGGGAATATCTGTGCTGTTGCAGGCCACCAAAGATACGGGCGATCGCATGAATCGGCGGAGACGCGATCGCGGCATGTTGCCCCGACCTGTGCGAGCGGTGGTAATTGGATTTCCCAATGTGGGTAAATCGGCGCTGATTAACCGCTTGCTGAAGCGCAAGGTGGTCAACAGCGCTCGTCGTCCGGGGATTACCCGTCAGTTGCGGTGGGTGCGAATCTCAGATCAGCTAGAGCTATTGGATGCACCTGGCGTGCTGCCCTCACGCATGGAGGATCAGGAGGCCGCTTTGCAGTTGGCTATCTGTGATGATATTGGCGAAGCAGCCTATGACAATCAGCGCGTGGCAGCCGCCTTCGTCGATCGCCTCAAGCTGTTGCAAGCCCAATCTCCCGAAATCGCGTTTGAGGCACCGCTGCGATCGCGCTATGGTCTTGATCCGGCGACAATTACAGGAGAGAGTTTTATAGAAGTTTTGGCAGAGCAGCGCTACCAAGGCAACAAAGAACGCACCTGTGTACAGATCCTGAATGATTTTCGTAAAGGACTTTTGGGAGCGATCGCGCTGGATTTGCCGCCCAGCCACCAGATCGCTTTAAAGGAATTAGAGGAAGAAAAGCTAGAGGAAGAACCGCAGGAACCCTCGCCGAATTAAGCAATGTCGTCTTTTTCGTTACGGTAGGTAATTTTTTCTAACGATCGTCTTACAAACTAGGGCAATTCTACGGATCAACTGCTTTGATAGCTTGTAAAGGGATAGTCAAATCTACCGATCCCTATAGGGATGCTTCCTTCGTCGTGTTCCAGTGTTATTCTTCACTCCATCGATAGTGAGACATCTTATTTCTGTAAGTTTTCTGTACAGGAGTAGGACGGTCTATGCTAATGAACTATTTAGCCTTAATCTGTAGCCCAGCGATCGTTCCGGCTGCTCGACTCTAAGCCGAGCATTAGAGCCGTGTGTTAGAGCCGTGCATTAGCCCTGTGTTGTAGCCCCAATTTTATTAGCTTCAATGAAGCCAGTAAGCCAGCCCTGGGTAAGTTAGCCCCAATTCAATTAGCTTCAGTCTTGCCAGCTTTCGTTGGCAGCAGGTTTTTGGGCAGATATTTGAGGCAGCCCATTCTCTCTAGAGATCTGGTAGTTGGCAAGAAAGTGTCCTGACTGGCGCAATTTTACCCCCTTATCTATCCGCTACACCCACTACAGCTACCCCAAAATTATCAAAATAGTCACCGAAAAGGAGAACGTCTGATGCCGATCGCTCCCACTTATCCAGGTGTTTATATTGAGGAGATTCCTAGCGGTGTTCGCACTGTTACAGGCGTTGCCACCTCAATCACAGCTTTTGTCGGACGGGCGTTGCGCGGTGCAGTCAATGAACCGATCGGGATTAATAGTTACGGCGATTTTGAACGCATCTTTGGTGGATTATGGCTCGAAAGCTCGCTGGGCTATGCTGTCCGAGACTTTTATCTCAATGGGGGCAGTCAGGCGATCGTCGTGCGGTTGCACAAACCTCCGGCCACCAACAGTGTCGCTAAGCTGGGCATCGGCACAGCACAGACGTTAGGGCTAGTGGCGGCAAGTCCTGGCACTTGGGGCAACAAGCTACGGGCCAGAGTCGATCATGACACCCGCGCCCTCTCCCCGACTGAAGCAGCAAACAGCCTATTTAACCTGACGATTCGGGATACCGGAACCGGACAAACTGAAGTCTTTCGCAATGTGTCTGTCACCGTGGGGCATCCGCGTCAGATAGACAATGTGCTGGTGAACGAATCAAGCTTAGTCCGCAAAGATCCTGCTGTGGCCTTACCCGCTCAGCGACCCGACAAACAGGATGACCCTGCCGCAGGCGAGGATATTTGGAGTGATCATGTTGCGCCCCACGTTACGAGTATTAAGGTAGAGACTGCAAATCTGGTAGCCAGCGACGGCGCAGCCCTAACGAGAGCAGAATTCACCACAGGCGTTGGCCTAGAAACCAATAAACAGGGGCTATATGCCCTCAAAAAAGCCGATCTGTTTAATCTCCTCTGCATTCCCCCTCATGTTCTAGGCGGCAATATTGAACCCGAACTGGTGGGAGAGGCCGCACAATTTTGCGAGGCGCATCGTGCTTTCCTTCTGGTTGATCCGCCTAATAGCTGGAGCAGCAAAGATGCAGCCAAGGCGGGTATCAGCAGTGTCGGCACCCGTAGCAACCATGCCGCAATCTTCTTTCCGCGCCTGAAGCAGACTAACCCTTTGCGAGACAATCAGCTAGAGGATTTTGCTCCCTGTGGGGCGATCGCCGGGATTTTTGCCCGTACCGACACGCAGCGCGGCGTCTGGAAAGCTCCGGCGGGTCTGGATGCGACGCTGGTAGGCGTACCGCAGCTTAGCCTGCCGTTGAACGATGCTGAAAATGGTGAGTTAAATCCTTTGGGCATCAACTGCCTGCGGGCTTTTCCGGCGGCAGGTCGTGTGGTTTGGGGCGCGAGAACGCTACAAGGAGACGATCGCCTTGCCTCCGAATGGAAGTACATTCCGGTGAGAAGGCTGGCACTTTACATTGAGGAAAGCCTGTATCGAGGAACGCAGTGGGTCGTATTTGAACCGAATGATGAACCGCTGTGGGCACAAATTCGGCTGAATCTGGGTGCATTTATGAACACGCTATTTCGTCAGGGTGCATTTCAGGGGAAAACGCCGCGTGAGGCTTATCTGGTGAAGTGCGATCGAGAAACGACGACGCAAACCGACATTAATTCAGGCATTGTCAATATTGTCGTGGGCTTTGCGCCGCTGAAGCCTGCCGAGTTTGTCATTATCAAAATCCAGCAGTTGTCGGGGCAGATCATCATCTAGTTCGTTAACTTGAGTCCGTTAAGTAAGGATGAATGGGTGATCGACTTGCTGACTCATCCATTCATTTATTCACTGACTCATCCATTCATTTATTCATCTACTCAACTGGATAGTTGTATACCCTAAGGAGATCGGGATGGCTCAATTTAGCGTCAATGCCCAGCGATTTGATCCCTACAAGAACTTCAAATTTCGCATGAAGTGGGATGGACGGTATGTGGCAGGAGTGAGCAAAGTCGGCTCATTGAAGCGATCGACAGAGGTGGTGAAACACCGAGAAGGCGGCGATCCGAGCAGCTCTCGCAAGTCGCCCGGACGCACTGAATATGAAGCAGTCATGCTAGAGCGAGGCGTCACCCATGACACCGAGTTTGAAAAGTGGGCAAACAAAGTCTGGAACTTTGGCTCTGGGCTAGGGGCAGAGGTTTCGCTCAAGGACTTCCGCAAAGACATCATCTTGGAGGTGTATAACGAATCTGGGCAGCTTGCCCTGGCCTACAAGCTATTTCGCTGCTGGGTTTCCGAGTTTCAGGCTCTTCCCGATCTCGATGCTAACGCCAATGCGATCGCTATTCAGCATATCAAGCTGGAGAACGAAGGCTGGGAACGAGATTATGAAGTGGCCGAACCGACGGAGCCAAGTTTTACCGAGCCGCCAAATTAGTTGAGTACAATCACTATGCGATCGCCATCTGCTTCAGAACTTTTGAACATCTGGGAACGGGGACTTTATCAAGCTCCGGTGCATCGCGCCTTGAATTTGCTAGCGGCTGCCTACCCAGAATGCTCCTTAGATCAGTTGGCAAGTTTGAGTCTGGGTCAGCGAGATGGGCTGCTGTTAGCGCTTCAGGCCAGTCTATTTGGCAGTCAAATCACGGGCTTGGCGACCTGTCCTCACTGTGGCGATCGCCTAGAGCTAACCTTTGCCGTTGCCGATCTGCAAATGGAGACGCGATCGGATATGCCTTTGGAAACGGCTGCGGTTGGGGTAAAGGCGTTCGAGGCATACACTGTAGAGTTTCGGTTGCCCAACAGCCTTGATCTGCTGGCGGTTGCCGATCAGTCTAATGCCGATTCGATCAATGCCGATCAGCCCAATATTGATCAGATCCGGCAGCAGTTGCTCGATCGCTGTTTGTTAGTTCAGCAGGGCGATCGCTCCATGTCTGTGGGAGATTTGCCTGCGAGTGTTCTAGAGGCCGTAGTCGCAGAGATGGAACAGGCTGACCCGCAGGCCAATGTGCAGCTTGCCCTTGCCTGCCCTGCCTGTGGGTATGAGTGGCAAACCCTATTCGATATCCTGTCGTTTTTGTGGAGCAAGCTGCATGTCTGGGCGCGACGAACCTTGCAAGAGGTGCATCGACTCGCTGCGGCCTATGGCTGGCGCGAGTCAGAAATCCTAGCCTTAAGTGCCAAACGACGGCAACTTTATCTGGAGATGATTGGCTATGAGTAACTCTAGCGATTATCTCAGCACTATCGTGCGGCGCAGCTTTGACCCCACGATCGCAATTCAGCCGCTGCTGCCGTCTTTATTTGAGCCAGCTTCACCCGATAGATTATCCCGCTTGCAGCCTGTAGATCGCGCTTTGGAGGAGGAATCCAGTTCACTGCCGCCTGAGTTACAGCCTGATTCCCAGATAGACGGCTCACCCGAAATTTTGGAGCGGCGATCGCCCTCATCGGCAGCGGATACTTTTCCTGCGGTCAGAACGATGGATGGAACGACTAGAGCTGCAACAGTTTCACCCCTTGCCGCTGGCTTGGAGCGATCGGCCTTCTTGCCTACCTCCATACAGCCAAGTTCAGAGCAGATGTGTCCTGACCTAACAGCGCAGCCTGTTTCGGCTCCAGATCTTTCGGCTCCATTATCCGTTCAGTTGCCAACACAGCTGCAAACTCAGCCGCAAGCAGCGTCGCGATCGCCCTTCAGTTTGCCCATCCAGCCACAAATTACGATCGTGTCTAAGGATGTGTTGCCTTGGGAAGAGGCAAGGCAAAAGCCGGACGCCCCTCCGACTGTACACATCACCATCGGTCGGATTGAAGTCCGCGCTGTTGCCCCCCCGACCTCAGCTCGTCCGGCAGCAAAGCCTAGACCCAGCCTAGACCTAGAAGGCTATTTGAAATCGCGCACCGGAGGCCGATCATGAGTAACGCTCTAGCGCTGGGGGCTGTCTCGGCAGTGGTCAAAAGCCTGCTGGAAAATGACCTGATTCGACGAGGGCTGGCGGCGGCACTGGGCGGCACTCCGACTGTGACGCTATTGCCGCCCGATGCCGCACAACCCGGTGGCAACACTGCAAAGCCCGATCGCCTTAATTTATTTCTCTACCAAACAACGCCCAATGCGGCTTGGCGCAATGCCGGGTTGCCCTCTCGAAGTGGAGGGGGCGATCGCCTCACCAATCCCCCTTTGGCGCTAGATCTCCACTATTTACTCACGGCCTACAGCCAAGAGACTTTTCACGCCGAGATTCTTTTGGGCTATGGCATGCAGCTCTTACATGAAACGCCCGTCCTGACGAGAGATGCCATCCGCACAGCTCTCAGTAGTTTGTCGGCTCCTGGCGCTCCGGCAGCGCAGCGTGCCCTAGCCGCCGCAGATCTGGCAGAGCAGATCGAGCAAATTAAAATCACGCCTGAGGCGCTGAGTTCAGAGGAGATGTCGCGGCTGTGGTCTGGGTTGCAGTCTCCCTATCGGCTGACGGCGGCTTACCAACTGTCGGTGGTGTTAATTGAAAGCCATCGCGCCACAAAGTCAGCCCTGCCCGTGCGCGATCGCCGTCTTTATGTGCTGCCGTTCCACCGTCCGCAAATCGATGCCGTCTCGCCGCAGGTGCTTAAGGTGGGCGAAAGTTTAACGATTTTGGGGCAAAACCTCAAGAGCGATCTCGTGCAGGTGAAGTTTGGCGGGGTGGCCGTTACGCCAGGGGCGATCGAGGATAGCAAAATTCAAGTTTTGCTGCCAGCTGGCTTGTCGGCAGGCGTGAATGCGGTTCAGGTGGTGCATCTGCTGGATTTGCAGACGGGTAGCCCTGACGAACCGCACCGAGGCTCAGAGTCGAATGTGGCAGCCTTCATTGTGACGCCAGAAATTACGGGCTTACCTGTGCCGCCCCTCACCGTTGCGCGAGGCAATACTCTGACCCTATCCGTTACGCCGCCCGTAGGAGCCGATCAACAGGTGGCGCTGCTGTTGGATAGTCAGGCGATCGCGATTCCGCCCCGATCTGGAACCACCACCAGCCTCAACTTTCCCATTCCCAACGATTTCCCCGTCGGCACTTTTTTACTGCGGTTGCAGGTTGATGGGGCAGAGAGTGCGCTCGAAGTCGATGAAAATCCGGCTAGCCCTACCTTTAATCTGTACATGGCTCCGAAGGTGCAGGTGACATGAGCATGGGGAATATGGCGACGGGCGACAGAGCAACGGGCGACAGAGCAACGGGTGACAGAGTGATGGGCGACAGAGCAACAGAGTACGAGAGCGCTCATCAGGCCACCTTGCCACAGGCTGGCGGAAATACCGCTGCTCCGGTGGCAGACCAGATCGCCAATCAGCGCTACCTGACCTTAGCCCTCACTCCGATACGGGATGCCCTACAGCAATTTGTTGCGCCTTCAGGCACTCCTGCTACACCTTTAGCAGAGCCAGATTCACCGATCGCCTCCCCTCCAGATTCCACCTCGGCTTTTGCCCTCAATACCCTTTGCGCCCTCTTTCAGCTCAGCGAATTTGAGCGATCGCTGCTGCTGCTTTGTGCTGGCGTTGAGCTGAGCGGATCGCTGGCTCACCTTTGTGCCACGGCCCAAGGCGCACCTCATCTGAGCTGTCCCACCTTTAGTCTGGCGCTGGCGGCTCTACCCGCTGCCCACTGGAGCGCCCTAACTCCAGTGGCTCCCTTGCGCTATTGGCGATTGATTGAAGTCTTGGAGGGCAACAGCCTGACCCAGAGTCGCCTCCGCATTGATGAACGGGTGCTGCATTATCTCACCGGGGTGCCCTATCTCGACGATCGCCTTCGGGGCTTGATCGCGCCGTCCCTTGCCCTTTCTGCCGAACTGCCGCCCTCTCACCAGCGCTTGGCTGAACAGGTGGCCGCTTTTTGGTCTGATCCGGCTAGCTCATCGGTGGTGCAGATCTGTGGTGAGAATGGGGTTGGTAAACAGGCGATCGCGGCTCATGCCTGTGCTCAGTCGGGGCTTCAGCTTCATATCTTGCGGGCTGTCGATGTGCCGAGTGCAATTGCTGAACGGACTGCCCTCATACGCCTGTGGGAACGGGAGGCGTTGCTGAGCCACAGCGCCCTGCTGATCACCTACGACGGCTTAGAGCGAGGCCAGCACATTCTGCCGTTGATTGAAACTGTCCAGAGTCGGGTGGCGATCGCCGGACGGGAACCTTTGGAGATGCAGCGTTCTAGCTGGCGATTGGATGTGAGCCGACCCAGCACGCTCGAACAGCGCTACCTTTGGCAACAGCAGCTTGCGCCGATCAAGGCTGAGTCTCAGGTTGAATCTCAGGCCGAGGCAAATGACGAAAGCATAGAAGCCTTGGTGTCTCAGTTCAATCTGAATGCAGCAACGATTCAGTCGGTAAGCCAGTCGGTGAGCCAATCTGTACGGCAGTCGGTTCATCACAGCCCTGACGCGATCGCCCCACTGCTCTGGGACACTTGCCGCATTCAGTCGCGATCGCGTATGGCCGATCTGGCTCAACGCATTAGCCCTAGCGCCACCTGGCAGGATCTAGTCTTGCCTCCATCGGAGCAGCAAATTCTTGAGGAAATCACGGCGCAGGTTCGGCATCGCGCCAAAGTCTACGACACCTGGGAGTTTGCTGGACGCAGCCCTAACGGCTTGGGCATTACCGCTCTATTTGCCGGAGCCAGCGGTACCGGAAAGACGTTGGCAGCAGAAGTTTTAGCACAGGAGCTGCGATTAGATCTGTACCGCATTGACTTGAGCCAGACCGTGAGTAAATACATTGGCGATACCGAAAAAAACCTGCGGCGTATGTTTGATGCAGCCGAGATGGGTGGCGCAATTTTGCTGTTTGACGAAGCCGATGCCCTATTTGGCAAACGCAGTGAGGTCAAGGATGCGCACGATCGCTATGCCAACATCGAAGTCAGCTATTTGCTGCAACGCATGGAGGCTTACCGAGGGTTAGCCATTTTGACGACCAATCTGAAGCAGGCGATCGATACGGCATTTCTGCGACGGCTGCGGTTTGTGGTGCAGTTTCCCTTCCCCGACTGGGCACAGCGTTTAGAGATTTGGCGGCGCATCTTACCTGAAAACCTGCCGACTCAAGATCTAGATTTCCAAAAGCTGGCGCAGCTCAACATTGCAGGAGGCCATATTCGCAACATTGCTTTGAATGCCGCATTTCTAGCAGCTGATGCAGACACGCCGATGCAGATGGTGCACCTGCTCAGGGCGGCACAGCGAGAATATGCCAAGTTGGAGAAACCCTTGACGGATGTGGAGATAGGCGGATGGGTTTAGGTATTTCAGGTTCGGAGAATAACCCCGGTATCGCTAGAGTCAAAAATGTCCTAATACATAGCTACAGGAGAAGAGAACTCAGATGAAGGAGAAGCCCAATGAAAAGGGATGATTTAGTGAACCTGGAATTGCAAATTGAGGAACTGATCTTGCATGGATTTGCACCGGGCGATCGCACCCGTATCGGCGAATCTGTGCAGCAAGAGCTAACCCGACTATTAACAGAGGCGATGCCCGACTCTCTAGCTCAGGGCAGGGCGATCGATCAGATCAACGACGGCACGTTTGAAATGGCTCTCGGCATGAAACCAGAAGCTGTGGGTGTCCAAATTGCCCAATCTATCTATGGAGGTCTGAAGACATGAATAGGCGATCGCTCCTTTCTCGATCTCCGCTCCCGGCTGCCCTAACCGGGCAGAATTCTGCGCTTCGTCCAGAGGAATCACCGACCCAGTCTGCGATCGCGCCTCCGATTGTTCATGAGGTTTTAGATACGTCGGGTCAGTCGCTTGATCCGGTAACGCGCCAAGGCATGGAATCTCAGTTGGGTCACGAGTTTGGCTCTGTACAGGTGCATACCGACGCCAAGGCTGCGGCCTCGGCTGAAGCTGTCAATGCACTGGCCTATACCGTAGGCCGCAATGTCGTATTTGCCGCAGGGCAGTATCAGCCACAAACTCCCCAAGGGCGATCGCTCTTGGCGCATGAGCTGACCCATGTTGTGCAGCAGCAGTCTGCCCGTTATGCAGGGAACGATCATCCTATAGCGATCGGTAGAGCTGACACGATTTATGAGGCAGAGGCAGAACGGCAAAGCGAACACAGCAGCCAACGCAGTAGCCAACCTAACGGCAAACAGCCTACATCAGGGCATCAGGAAAAGCTGCAACAGGGAATCCCCCATCGAGTAATGCAGCGGAGCGTCAAAGGGGGCATTATCGGTGGCATCTTGGGAGGCGTAGCGGGAGCTGCTCTAGGAGCGTTTTTAGGGCCAGTCGGGGCGATCGTCGGTGGACTGGTAGGGTTAGTGGTTGGCGCTGCGATCGGCAATGATGCGACAACGCGCAGCCGCAATCTAGCGCAGCCAGAAATTGACATGGCGCAGGAGATTTTTCAGGACAGCCTCAACTACCGCGACATTACCATTACGCGAGATAGCCTGTATGCGGCGGGTGCACCCCGGACGATTGGCAACACCATTCACCTAAAGTCCGATTGGGGACATTTTGTTGGCGATACGCTAGAGCTGAGCGATCGGGGTAAGGAAACGCTCATTCATGAAATGACCCACGTTTGGCAGTACCAAAACGGCGGGTTGGCCTACATGCCGTTGAGCATCATCGCGCAAATTAGGGCGGCTGTGGGCAGCGGCAATCGCAGTGCTGCCTACAATTGGCGGACGGCTCACAATGCAGGCACTCCGTGGGAAAACTGGAATCCTGAGCAGCAGGCAGAAGCCGTTGAAGACTATAACAAGCTGCTGCAAAAAGTTCGGGCTGGCACTGCTACGGCAGAAGACTATCAATCGATTTCGATTTTGCTGCCCTATATTAACCGCATCCGACGACGGCAGGGTGCCCCCACCTTTGGCATAGGTGGCGATGATGGCGGGCAGTTAACCGGGCGGGGGGCTTAAACGACAGGATTCAGGGTGCAAGCCAAACCTTTCTCAATGCTAAAGAACGTCGAGAAATCTGCCTCCTCTAAAGTTGAGGGCTGACCCACAAGGTCGAGACACAGGCACCATTCAATCTAGCCAACATCAAATCTAGCCAATATCAAATTTTCTGAGAGGACAAACTTCCATGACCTCTTTTCCAGGTTCTCCCCGTCTGCTCAAAGGGGGCATTGTGTTACTCGATCCTGATACCTCGGCGGTACTGCGAGTCATTAACCTGCAATACAATCCGGATACCCTCAGCCGCAACTTGCAGATTCAGGGCACGGGAGATGGCGATCGCTCAGAGGCTTTGCGTCTTAAAGGTGCGCCCGTCGAAACCATTAAGCTAGACGCTGAGTTAGATCTGACCGATCAGCTAGAGTTTCCTGAGCAAAACCCCAAGGCGGCACAATTTGGCATCTACCCTCAGTTGGCAGCGCTAGAAACGATCGCCTATCCCAGCAGTAGCCAGCTTCAGGAAAACTATCGGCTGTCTCAGTCGGGCACGCTGGAGATTCTGCCGATGATGGCTCCGCTAACGCTGTTTGTCTGGAGTAAACATCGCATCGTACCTGTACGGTTAACCGATTTCAGCATCACCGAGGAAGCTTTTGACCCCTCGCTGAATCCGATTCGCGCCAAGGTCAGCTTAACGATGCGTGTCCTCAGCGTTACCGATTTGCGGTTCGACAGTAAAGGAGGGGGACTGTTCATGACCTATTTGCAACAGAAAGAGGGGCTAGCCACCCAAAATCAGGGGGGCAGCCTGAGCGCTTTTGGTATTGGAGGAATTCCCTAATGAACCCATTTCCGGTTACGAGCCGCTATTATGCGATCGAAATTGCCCAGCTTAATGTAGGCCAGCTCAATACGGGTCAGCTCAATGGCGATCGCCCCATTGCCTACCTACGCCGCCGCTTAATTTCTCCTCCCGAACGGTTTGCCCTCTTGCAAGAGCACCAGGTGGTAGAGGGCGATCGTCTAGACAATATTACGGCTCACTATCTCGGCGACCCTGAGCAGTTTTGGCGCATCTGTGATGCCAATGCGGCTCTGCGCCCCCAAGAACTTGAAATCGTGGGTCGGCAGCTTCGGATCACTTTACCTGAAGGCATTCTAGGAGTTCCCTATGCTTAAAGGCGTTTACCTAACGCTGATGGTGGGCGTCGGCGTTCCGGTGCCCGTGCCCCAGGTCGTGCTGGAGGCTCTGACGGATGTGACGATTAGCAGCGGCAGCGGGGTGAATAATGGGTTTCAGCTTACCTTTGCCTTGAGCAATCGATCGCCCTTACAAACGCTGTTCCTTTTATCTGGCGGCAGTCCGATTCCGCTGCTGCGGGTGATTTTGGTAGCCACCCTCAACGGGACTCCAGATGTGCTGATTGATGGTGTGGTGACGCACCATCAGATCTCACCGGGACGAGATGCCCAACACTCTATTCTCACGGTGACTGGAGAAGATCTCACCAAAGTCATGTCCTATTCGCTGTTTAGTAACCCGCCCGGTACGCCTTTTCCGGCCATGCCCGCCGAGGCCAGAGTAGCGCTGATTCTAGCTAAGTATGCGGCATTGGGCATTATCCCCTTGGTGGTTCCCAGCATCTTAATCGATGTCCCTATTCCAGTCGATCGCATTCCCCGGCAGCAGGGCACTGACCTGGAATACATTCGCCAGTTGGCGAGCGAAGTGGGCTATGTGTTCTATCTCGATCCAGGGCCAGCTCCCGGCACCAGCGTCGCCTATTGGGGACCCGAAATCAAAATGGGTGTGCCCCAACCCGCCCTCAACAGCAATATGGACGGCTTTACCAACGTCGAATCGCTAGATTTCACCTTCGACGGCAGCGCCAAAAAACTGCCCATTTTGATGATTCAAAATAAAGAAACCAAGGTGCCGATTCCCATTCCCATTCCCGACATTACGCCGCTCAATCCGCCGCTAGGAGCCGTTGCGCCTATACCCCAATCGTTTGAGTTCATTTCTGAAACTGCCAAACTTTCTTTTGTGCAGGCAGCAGCGATCGGTCTGGCGAAAGCGGCTCAGTCTGCCGATGCCGTGTTGGGTACGGGCAGCCTGGATGTCTTGCGTTACGGACGGGTGCTAAAGCCCCGCAAGCTGGTGGGAGTCCGGGGCGTAGGGACAGCATTTGATGGGCTTTACTACGTCAAAAATGTTACCCATCGGATTCAGCGAGGAGAATTTAAGCAAAACTTTACCCTCAGCCGCAACGGCCTGATTTCGACCTTGTCCAAAGTTCCTGCATGACCGTTTATTTTTTGTCAGGGCTGTGTAGCTTCGCTCACGCATCAAGCTTGCTCACCCATCAACATAGAGTCGCACACAAAATATTCCAGGCTAATTCATTTGTGATCCTTAAAACCATAATCCGGAAGGTGATCGGACATGAGCGACGGACAAAAGTTCTACGGCAAATATCGCGGCACTGTCGTCAATAATATCGATCCTTTGCGGATGGGTCGGCTCCAGGCGATCGTCCCTGATGTGTCGAGCTTAATTCCCTCTAGCTGGGCGATGCCCTGTGTGCCTTGGGCGGGGTTACAGATGGGAGCCTATGTCGTGCCGCCAATCGGAGCCGGAGTCTGGATTGAATTTGAGCAGGGTGATCCAGATTATCCCGTCTGGGTGGGCTGCTGGTGGGGTTCGGCAGCAGAAGTGCCCACTCTAGGTGCCTTAACGACTCCTGGCGCACCTGTCGTGGTGATTCAGACCGTGACTCAGAGTGCGATTGTGCTTAGCGATGTACCGATTCCGCCCATGAAGGCACCGGGGGCAATGCTGATCAGCGGCGGCAGTTCCATCACGCTGGATGCGACAGGGGTGACGATCACAGCACCCACGATTACCTTAATGGGCGCAGTCAATATCACGGGCGTGACCAATATTAATGGGGGCGCATTGGTCGTGACCTAGAGCCATCTTTAGGAGCGTGGATTAAATAACTGTGGGTCAATGAAGCGAGTCCAAAATTCAGCACTTTATGGGAGCCAACAGCAGGAGCAGAATGATGCCAGGTTTTATTCTTCATGCCGGAGCCAGCGTTTTATGCAGTCACGGGGGACAAGCTCAACCCACTTCTTTTAATCCTCGAGTGACCGTCAGCGGTCAGCCAATCGTGACTCAACTCAACACCTATGCGATCGCAGGCTGTACCCTACCGCCTCCCAATGCCGCGAATGGGCCTTGTGTCACAGCGCAATGGATAACGGCCGCTATCCGCGTTACCTCAATGGGTGCGCCCGTGCTGTTGTTAGACAGTCAGGCCATTTGTGCTCCGACAGGAACGCCCCTAATCATCGCGGCCACCCAAAGTCGGGCTACCGCCCTGTAGCGCCAGTGCCAGACTCGTTCAATTTCTAAAATCTAGCTTCTAAAATCCAATCTCTAAAATTGCGCTTTATGCCTCACTTTAAATTTCCGTTCCAAATCGATGCGCGGGGGCGAACGGCAATCGCGGATACCGATACCCACATTCGAGATTTGATTGAGCAAGTGTTGTTCACATCACCGGGCGAACGGGTCAACCGTCCCACCTTTGGCAGTGGCTTAATGCAGCTGGTGTTTGCCCCCAACAGCGACACTCTGGCGGCGGCTACTCAGGTGACGGTGCATAGTGCATTGCAGCAGTGGTTAGGCAACTTGATTTTGGTGGAGGCCGTTGAGGTGAACCATGACAACAGCACCTTAGCCGTCACTGTGCAGTATGTGGTGCGGCGATCGCAACAGCGGCAGGTGGCTCAGTTTACGCGAGGAGGGGGATAACATGCAATATTTCTGCTGTGATCGGCAGCGGCGCAGTGCGGTGCTGGAGTCGGCTCACCTCAACGGGATCGACTATCTCGAAGTCGTGGATAGCAGTGCCGCAAATCCTGCCGATCGCCAACGGGTGCTGCTGGTCTATTTGCTCAAGCCTCTAGAGAGCGTTACCCTGACGCAGGGCAATATTCAGATTGCCGGGGGCGATCGGATTCGTCAGATTCAAGTTACGCAGGTAACAACGTTCCCAGACTCCAAGGTGGTGCGGGTGCGGGTCAACCAATGGGGCGATTTTTCCACCTACACGCTGCATCTGATTGCTGCCAATACCGACAGTCTGGCAGGCTTTGATCCGCTGCTGCGATCGGTCGATTTCTCCTTTAAAGTAGAGTGCCCTAGCGAATTTGACTGCGAAGAGTCGCAGCCCTGTCTGCCAGAGGGCGCAGCCCAACCTGACATTAATTACCTCGCCAAAGACTACGCCAGCTTTCGTCAGCTCATGCTCGATCGCATGGCGCTGTTGATGCCGCAGTGGCAAGAGCGCAACGCTGCTGATCTAGGCATTACCCTTGTTGAACTCTTGGCCTATGTGGGCGATTACCTGAGCTATCAACAAGATGCGATCGCCACAGAAGCCTATCTGGATACTGCCCGCCGCCGCGTTTCGGTACGGCGACATGCCCGCCTGGTGGATTACATCATGCATGAGGGCTGCAATGCCAGAGTTTGGATACAGATTCAGATAACGATTGATCAAGTGACCTTAGCTAGGCAGGCGAATGATATTCGCACCCGATTTCTCACCCGCGTGCAGGATGATGCTTGGCTAGATAACGATCGCTTGCCGCAGATTGTTGCAGGCGATCGGCCAGAAGTCTTTGAACCCCTACATGACATCACCCTCTACTCGGCGCATAACGAGATGAACTTCTACACCTGGGGCGACACACGCTGCTGTTTGCCTCAAGGCGCAACTCAGGCAACCCTGCAAGGACATTTTTCCCATTTGCAGCGCGGCGATGTCCTGATTTTTGCAGAAGTCCGGGGGGCAAAAACCGGGCGGCCTGCCGATGCCGATCCTAGCCATCGCTGGGCGGTGCGCCTGACGAACGTGAGTTTAGGAGGCGACCCCCTGTATCTTCAGCCAGCCGCCGAGGGTGAAGAGAGTCAGCCGCTACCTATCACCGAGATTGCCTGGTCGAGCGAAGATGCCCTGCCCTTTCCCCTCTGCATTTCTGAGCGGGGTACGTTCGAGCGGCAAAACGACAGCCTTGCGGTCAGCGTGGCATGGGGCAACATTGTTCTGGCCGATCACGGTTTGACGATCGCCCAAGAGCCACTTGGCACAGTCCCCGCCCCAACCCTGTTTAAGCTGCCCCTTGCCGGGGGCGATCGCTGTAGCCCCTCCCCCAATATTCCGGTCTTGCCGCGCTTTCGCCCAAAGCTGCGATCGGCTCCGCTCACCTATGCGGCAGCCTATACCGCTAGCCTATCGGCCAGCGCTCAAATGCAATGGGCGGTACAGGAAGCTGTGCCCGCGATCGATCTCAGGAGCAGTCTAGAGAGCCAGCAGTTGACTTGGCGATCGCAGCCAGATTTGTTGAAGAGCGATCGATCGGCTGCCGTGTTTGTAGCGGAAGTTGAGGATGCGGTGTCTCTCCGCTTTGGCGATGACCAGCAGGGACGGCGACCCGAAAGCGGCACCACCTTTAGCGCTACCTATCGCGTCGGCAACGGCAAAGCGGGCAATGTGGGCGCAGAAACCCTGGTGCATTTAGCCAGCAGCAATCCGGCGATCACGCCAGAGGTGATCAAGCGGGTGAGCAATCCCTTAGCGGCACAGGGCGGCAGAGATCCAGAGAGCCTCGAAGATGTGCGGCAGCGTGCCCCCAGCGCCTTTCGCACCCAAGAACGTGCCGTCACCGCCACAGACTATGCCACAGTGGCCGGACGGTTTCCCACGGTACAGCGAGCCGCCGCGACCTTTCGCTGGACGGGAAGCTGGCGCACGGTGTTTTTGACGATCGATCGTCAGGGTGGAGCCGAGGTGACTCCTGAGTTTGAAGCTCAGCTCCGGCAGTATCTAGAGCGCTATCGCCTCGCCGGACATGATTTAGAAATTGAGGCTCCGGTGTATGTCTCGCTAGAGGTTGAGATGGGGGTCTGCGTTCAGCCAGGTTACTTTCGCAGTCAGGTGAAGGCGGCACTCCTCGATCTGTTTAGCAGCCGGATTTTGCCCGATCGCCGTCGGGGGATCTTTCATCCCGACCATTTTACCTTTGGGCAGTCGGTCTATCTCAGCCGTCTCTACGCCGCAGCGCAATCGGTGGCAGGGGTGGCCTCGGTCAGCATCACCACGTTTCAGCGTCAGGGAAGCGCGTCCAACACGGCACTCCAGTCGGGTCGGCTAGATCTGGGACGACTTGAGATTGCCCGCCTCGAAAACAATCCCAACTTCCCCGATCGCGGTTTGTTTCGACTCAAGATGGCAGGAGGGAAATGATGAACGCAAATCGCTCACAGACTGACTCAGCTTCCCCAGGGCTAGACGACTGCGGCTGCTGCCAAGGCATTACGGCGCAAACCCCGGTCGAGATCGTCAACCGTCCCGGATTGGAGGCGATCGCCTATCGAGTCGGCACGCAGCCTCAGTTCAAGCACAGCCTGCTGGCGAGTCTGGCAGATTCCCCGCTCAAGACCCGCGAAGACGATGATCTGGCGATCGCCCTGCTGGATGCCTGGGCAACCGTAGCCGATGTGCTGACCTTTTATCAGGAGCGCATTGCCAATGAGTCTTATCTGCGTACCGCCACAGAACGGCTGTCGCTGCTGTATTTGGCGAGGTTGATCGGCTATGATCTGCGTCCCGGCGTCGCTGCCAGCACCCATCTTGCCTTTACCCTTGAGGATGCCATCGGCGCGACCCCGCAGACGACGATCGGTAGCGGCGCAAAGGTGCAAAGCGTTCCCCAACCGGGCGAACAGGCGCAGACCTTTGAAACCGTGGAAACGATCGAGGCGCGGGCAGACTGGAACGCCCTCAAGCCCCAGCAGACATTGCCCCAGATCGTGTCTAAAGGAATGTCCTCTATTCGGTTTGTCGGCAACAACACCCGCCTGAAATCTGGGGGAGGCTTGCTGCTGCTAACCGAAACCGAGAAGACGTTTCGGCGGATTCGGCAGGTCAGCGTAGACAACGCCACGCAGCAGACGATCGCTGATTTAGAAGTGCCGCCTATCTCGCCGCTGTATTTTCTGCTGCCCTCTGCGACGGCGGCCTTTACCCTCACCGCGCAGTCGTTGACCAACACCACGATTCAAAGCACGATCGCCCATCAGACTTGGAAGCAGAGTGACCTAGCTTCCTATGCGCTGTTTCAAGGCTGGAATCTCACCCAGTTGAAAGGAGCCATTGCCGCTCTAGCGCAGCCTGCCACCCCGACGGGCGTGTTTGCCTTCCGGGCGATCGCCGCTCCCTTTGGCTACAATGCCCCACCCCGACTCACCTATGATGAAACAGGCAAACCAAACCGCAATGACGACGGCACGCTGGCGACCTCAGAATGGCCCTTGGCGGGAACAGAAGCTAAAAACAAAATTTCCTTAGATAGCACCTATGAGGAGATCACGGTCGGCAGCTTTATTGCCCTTCACAACGCTGATTTTTCCGAACCGAAGATTTGTAAAGTGACCCAGGTGAATACCCGTCCCCGTACCGATTATGGCATGAGCGGAAAAACCACAGTGCTGACTTTGGATAGCGAATGGTGGAATGCCGATAATTTTCCACTGCTGCGAAAAACCACGGTTTATGTCCAAAGTGAACCGCTAGAGCTGACAGAATTACCCCATCCTGACCCGATTCAGGGCAGCACGCTGTTACTGAGTGGCTACTATCCAGAGCTAAAACTGGGACAAAAAGCTATCCTGACTGGAGAACGCATCGATCTCAAAAGCGTTGAAAGTGAAGTGATGGCGATCGCTGATTTGCAAACCATCAACGGGCGCACCCAGATCGGCTTAGGCAAAAACCTGCTGCATTCCTACCGCCGCACTACCGTCACGATCAACGCCAATGTCGCCCTAGCCACGCATGGGGAAACCGTGCAAGAAGTGCTAGGCAGCGGCGATGTTAGCCAGACCTATCAGCAGTTTTCCCTGCGCCAGCCGCCTCTGACTTACGTTAGCGCCTCGACGCCCAGCGGCAGCGCCTCAACGCTTCAGGTGCGGGTCAATAATCTGCTGTGGCACGAAGTGCCGACCTTGTACGGGCAGGGACCCGATCGCGTTTTCGTCAGCCGCATCAGTCCAGAGGGCAAAACTACGATCGCCTTTGGAGATGGCCAAACGGGGGCACGTCCCCCCAGCGGACAGGAGAATATTACCGCCACCTATCGCAAAGGCATCGGGCTGAGCGGGCTGGTGAAAGCCGGACAGTTAAGTCTGCTCATGACCCGTCCTCTGGGTGTTAAAGGCGTGATCAATCCTCAAGATGCTGACGGTGCCGAAGATGCGGAAGGGCTAGATCAGGCGCGACGTAATGCCCCCTTGACCGTCTTGACTTTCGATCGCATTGTCTCATTGCAGGACTACGAAGACTTTGCCCGCGCCTTTGCCGGAATTGCCAAGGCGCTAGCCACCTGGACTTGGAACGGACAGCAGCGAGGCGTTTTAGTCACGATCGCTGCCGCCAACGGCACCCCCCTCCAGCCCAATAGCCCCCTCTACAAAAACCTGCTGGATCAGATGCAGAAATCTGGCGATCCCTATGTGCCTTTGCGGGTGCAGCCCTACCGTCCGGCCTTTTTTCGGCTGGCTGCTCAAGTCAAAATCGATGCCGACTACCGTCCTGACCTCGTTTTAGAGAGTGTGCGACAGCAGCTACAGCGTCAGTTTAGCTTTGAGGCGCGATCGCTAGGTGAAGGCGTGGCTCTGAGTCAAGTCATTGCCGTCATGCAGGCCGTCGCGGGTGTAATTGCCGTAGATGTGGATCAGTTTTATCGCTTTGAGGATAGCCCTAGCCTTCAGCCGCTCTTAGCTGCGGCAGCTCCCCAACCCGGAGCCGAAATGTCGATCGCCGCTGCTGAACTCCTCACCCTTGATCCCGCCAGCCTTGCCCATATCCTAGCCTCGCCCTAACCCTCCTTCTCCCTCCCACAAAAGTAACGCCATGAGTGACACCCAACGCTTCGATACCCAACGGCTTTACGATCTCCTCCCCGATATTTACCGCATTCGAGATGCAGAACAAGGCGAACCCCTCAAGGCCGTCCTATCGGCGATCGCCCAACAAATTGCCGTCTTAGACGAGAATCTCGAGCAGCTGTATGAGGATCAGTTCATTGAAACCTGCGCCGATTGGGTGGTGCCTTACCTGGGAGATTTAATTGGCTATCGATCGCTGCATGGCGTCACCGCTACGCTGAGCAGCCCGCGTGCCGAAGTAGCCAACACGATCGGCTATCGTCGCCGCAAAGGAACCACCTCTGTCCTGGCACAGCTTGCCCAAGATGTCACTGGATGGGAAGCAACCGTGGTGGAATTCTTTCAGCACTTGGGCACGACGCAGTTTCTCAACCATATCCGTCCCCAACATACCCAAACGCCCGATCTGCGACGCTGGAAGTCTCTAGAGCGGATCAATACCCCTTTCGATCGCCTCGCGCATACCCTGGATGTTCGCCGGATTGAGAGTCAGCAAGGTCGCTACAACATTCCCAATATCGGTGTTTTTCTGTGGCGATTGCAGGGATGTCGCATGGTTCAGGGAACTGCAAGGGCGATCGCGGCTGACGGTCGCTACACTTTCAATCCACTGGGTCTGGATGCACCGCTGTTTAATCAGCCTCAAATTCATCAATCTCAGCCCATACCGGAGTTGACGCAGGCTGAGCCACAAGACTTTACGGCTCCCCTCTCGCGGCGTGAGCTATATACAGACCTAGAAGCCCGTCGAGAAGCGATCGCCACCGCTCAGCCCATCTCCCAAACCTACTTTCAAGATAGTAGCGCCGATGTTTTTCAGGTTTTTCTTGATGAGCCGACAGCCGTTAAGCCCGAAGACCTCCAGATCTGCAACTTAAGCGACTGGCGCAGACCGCAAGCCCCCATCCGAGCCGCCATCGATCCGGTTTTGGGACGATTAACCCTGCCGTTGGGAGTCCAACCGCAACGGGTCGCCGTCACCTACACCTACGGCTTCAGTCACGCGATGGGGGGCGGCTCTTACGATCGCAGTGCCTCCGTTTTGCCGCTGTTGCAGCGTCCTGTCACTTGGCAGGTGGGCGTCAGCCAGACACAGCCTGCCGTTGCCGATCAGATCTTTGCCAGCGTCAGCGAGGCGATCGCTGCCTGGAATAGCCAGCCTTCGGGCAGCAATGGCATCATCGCCATTTTGGACAACGGCACTTACCCCGAAGCCTTTCCCAGCATCAGCCTCATTGCCGGGAGTCAGTTGCTCATCGTCGCCGCCGATTGGCTAGAAGTCGATCATCCAGACTTACCCGGACAAAAGCAGCGGCTACCAGGACTCGTGCCCGTGGGTCTGCGACCGCATCTGCAAGGCGATCTGACGGTGCAGCATCTTGTCGAGCCAGAGACTACGGCTTTGGGGCAGCTCATCCTCAGTGGATTGCTGGTGGAAGGAGGCTTGGCGATCGCAGAAGGCAATCTGGGCAGCCTCCACATTGCAGACTGTACCTTCAGAGGGGCGATCCTAGCCGACGCCAATCCCCAGCTTGCCCTGAGCCTCACCCATAGCATCTGTGGAACCATCACCCTCTCCGAAAAAGTGCCCCAGCTTCAGATCAGCCACAGCATTGTAGAAGGAGCGATCGCCACCCACGCCGACACGACGCTGCAAACCAGCACCCTGTTCGGCAGCACTACCGTCCGCAGCCTAGAAGCCAGCAACAGCATTTTGGTTGGCAAGGCGATCGCCATCCGGCGGCAAAAGGGCTGTGTGCGGTTCTGCTATCTGCCAACTGACTCTCAAGTGGCTCAGCGCTATCGCTGTCAACCCGAACTGGCGTTGACGCAGCGCGCGGCCATGCTCCAACTCAATGCCTTTACTCTGCTCTCTGCCGCCGAACGCAACGCGATTCAAGCTCGGCTAACTCCTCTGTTCACCTCTACCCGCTATGGCGATCCGGGTTACGGACAACTCAGCCGCCGCTGCGCCCCTGAAATTCGTCAGGGAGCCGACGATGAAGCCGAAATGGGTGCCTTTCATGACCTCTATCAGCCACAGCGAGAGATGAATCTGCGGGTGCGTCTCGATGAATATCTACGCTTCGGCCTAGAAGCAGGCATTTTTTACGTCACCTGAAGGCGCGTGACAGGCTCGTTAAAGTTCCTTGAATTCCAGCATCGCTAACTTTGCCCACTTGCGAAATTCAACCTCCAACATCCCATATCCAAAACCTAGGAGCCTCCCATGAAGGGTGATTTTAGTCGTCAAACCTTCGATGCCAAAAAACACTACAGCGCTGTGCTGATGCAGCAAGGACGGGTTCAAGTCGATGCCGACTGGAACGAACAGCGATCGATCGATCAGCACCGGATTGAGACACAGACCCAGGATGTCATTGGCTCCTGTGGCGCACCCCTCAACGCCGCAGGCTTCGCCATCACCACCGACGGCAAAACCCTAACGATCGCCAAAGGTCGCTATTACGTTGACGGCATTCTCTGCGAAAACGAGCAGGATCTCAACTATCGATCGCAGCCCGATCTGCCTTGGACTAGCGACTTAGCCGGTTTACCCACCGAAGAAAAGCTGTTGGGCAATCCGGGGGGCTGGGTCGTCTATCTGGATGTGTGGCAGCGGCACCTGACCGCCCTAGATGATCCGCTGCTGCGAGAAGTCGCCCTAGGCGGAGCCGACACCACCACCCGCACCAAAACAATCTGGCAGGTCAAGCTCCTGCCGATCGCTCTGCCCGACTCTTCCCGGCAGCTCGAAACGTTAAGAAGGCGACAGGCAGAGCTGCAAGTTGAACTGCAAAAGCTGCGAGAGAATCAGCGCTTTGAGGAAATTCTAGAAGTTCAGAAAAAATTGGCGGCGATCGAACAAGAAATAGCGGCGATCTCTCTGCCCCTAACTTGCAGCACCCCACTGCCCGAATGGGACAGGCTGACTCGCCCCAGCAGCGGCAAACTCAACGTTTTTACCGATTCGCCCACCGCCCCAGAGAGTCCTTGCCTGATTCCCCCCAGTGCGGGCTATCAGCGTCTCGAAAATCAGCTTTATCGCGTCGAAATTCATCAGAGTGATGGAGCCAAAACCACCTTCAAATGGTCGCGCGACAACGGCTCAGTGGTCACGGCGATCGTCGCCATCAGCGGTCAAACGATCACCGTTCAAGACGTTGGCTTAGATGAAGTTTTGGGGTTTGCTAACGGGCAATGGGTCGAGCTGATTGACGATCTCAAAGATCTCAGCGGTCAGTCAGGGCAGCTCGTGCAAATTGAGCAAGTCGATCCGGCGGCTCGGACGATCACCATTCGCTCAGATATGCCGATCGCCGCCCTAGATCTCAGCCGCCATCCTCAACTGCGCCGTTGGGATCAGACCGGAGCCACTGCTACAACGGCAGGCGTTGCCATCTCGACTTCTAGGGTGGCGATCGAAGGCGGCATTGAAGTTGAGTTTTCCAACGGCACCTATAAACCCGGCGACTATTGGCTAATCCCGGCACGCACGGCAACAGGCACCGTCGAGTGGCCTGACCAGGCAAACGCTCCTGTGCCTCAGCCTCCTCTGGGCATTCAGCACCATTACTGCCGTTTGGCGCTGCTGGGATCGGCCAGAACAAGGCTGATTCTACGGAATGATTGCCGTCTCATCTTTCCACCCCTGACGGGTCAAAATGCTATGCATGTGATCCGCACCAGTTGGGACAATGATGATCTGTTGACCCTAGAGGAGTTACTCAAAAATGGATTAGAAATTACCCTAGATGCTGCACCTGTTCAGCAAGAGGCAGGACTGAGAACGGTGACGCCAGCCACCCTCACCGTTAATCTCGAATCCCCTCTGGGCTTTAACTCACCCACTACCACAGCCGATACCAGCTTCATTCTCGACGGCAACATCAGCGTCTCTGCCAACACCATTCGCTGGTTTCCCGTGAGTCAAGAGATTTCTAGTCTGCGTGAGTTCTTGCTCAAAGAAAGGCTATTGCTGCGGATCAGGCTCCGGGGAAACGTCATCTGGAGCGAAAGGGGACGCGATCGCCTCTACCTAGACGGACAAGCATTAGGGCAACCGGGCAGCAACCGCCGAGGCACTGCCGAAGCCCGTACTGATCTGATATTTCCTTCAGGGACAGGGATGCGATCGAGCGATTTTGAAAGCTGGCTCTGGCTAGGGAATCCTTTACCAGGTTAAGGTCTAGCTTCACAGACTCGCATACCCGTTCGAGCGTTTTACTCTGCTTTAGCCGTTAAGCCCATCAGTCTAAAGAAGGCTTTATCTTGCTCAGAATCTCTACCCGATGAACGACGACTCTGCTCAACGGCGTCCCCTATCTTAGTGGGATGTAAACAAATATGAAGTCCGCCCTCACAGAGCGTGAGGCTTCATGATTTGGATTTTGTTAGGAGAGTTACGATGATTAAGAGAAACTCGATTTCTAGTAAGCTGATGGTCGGATTGGCCGGATTAGGCTTAGCTGCTACTCTAGGAGCCTGCACAGCCGGAACGGATTCTGCATCCACAACCACCACTGAATCACCGCTCTCAGAAGCACCCCAAAGCCCGATGGCGGATGGCACCATGTCTGATGGCACAGCGCCAACTCAGGGTGCCAGCACCACACTCGACCAGGTTGTGGCTGACAATAGTTCTTTCAGCACATTGAACTCTGCCATTCAAGCCGCAGGTCTAGAAGCAACGCTGAGCGGCACAGGCCCTTACACGGTCTTTGCGCCTACCAACGAGGCGTTTGCAGCCCTTCCTGCCGGAACGCTTGATCAGCTTTTGCTGCCCGAGAACAAGGCTAAGCTTCAGCAAGTGATTAGCTACCACGTTGTTCCTGGCACTGTCACCTCGGCGGATATTAAACCCGGAGAAGTGAACACCGTCGAGGGTGCTCCGGTGAATATCAGCACCAACGCAGGTGAAGTGACTGTGGGCGATGCCAAAGTGGTCGAAACAGACATTACTGCTAGCAACGGCGTCGTTCACGCGATCGACAAGGTGCTACTACCTCCCACGCTAGAAGCTCAGTAATAAGTAGGCGATCGCAGAGATCTAAGGTGCAGAGATCTACGCATCCGACTAGAATCCACTTTGGTTTGTTAGCGCAGCCTAGTTAACTCAAGCAGCTTAACTGAATCACACCCGTGCGGCTCTATCCAGAACAGTAGTTTTGGGTGGAGCCGCACAAGTTTGTTGAAACGAACTTTTAACTTTCACGCAAAAAATCAAGGTTAGAATTCAGCCAAACACTGCACTTTAGAATTCTCTACTGACTCCGTCCGCCTCAGGGACTATGTTAGACCGCGTAAACTTAACCATTTAGAATGAATTACCGAAAGAGACTACCTGTAAATGAAGCTGTATATGCATAAGCTCCTGGTTCAATAAAACCGTTGCCAAAGAATGTGATACTTCCAGAAATGTTACGTCCTCCATTGGTAAATCTGATCCTAAAATTTCCTGATAGAATTTGCTTAGGCGCACTTGTTAGGCTACTTTTCCACGAAAACAGATTAGAAGTATCATTGCGCGACCATTGAGGATCAACGCTACCGGATAAAATATTCGTTCGATTATTAGCACTTACAAAAGCTGTGTCAATTGCAGGACGACCTGCTGTTCTGCCTCCCCAATGACGGTGTCCCCAAGTATGAGTGCTATACCGTAAAGTGCCTGCTGTGATTAAACTCGCATCATTGCCAATAATGAAAGTAATTTCTCTAGCGTTCAAACCATTCCTTCTGTTTGTGTTTTGGGCACCAAGTCTTGGCTCAATGACTAAAGCTCCAGGAAGGCGAAAATTAGCAGCAGGCGTATATGAAGTGTTTGACGATGGGAAGGATGTATTACCAGAATACGTTGTACCTGATGCAGAGATCCTGTAAGTAAACAGCCGCCCGCTAGGAACTACTTTGGTAGTAGGTCTTTCAGATGCTCTAGCTTTAGACTCGCTTGCTCTCTTCAACCGAACAGATTGAATTTCTGGACGGACTTCTACAGGGAAATTCAAAGCAGCGAAAGATTTGTTTTTGAGATTGGCAGTGGATTCGAGGCTAGTCGTGAGCCTATTATTTGTGAGCATCTGTAACTCCTTATTTTCACTGAGCGCTGTCCTTACCAGAAGCAAGCGGTCTAACTATATATTCAACGTTACATCTGCTAGATAAGTATCTACTTTCCCGAGATTATCCAGTACATTCGCGTGATAACGCTCTCTTTTTAAGGAATTAAATAGAACACTTTGCAGTCTAAGTCTGGAGTTTTGGGGTGTTATCCGTTATGTCTGAGGGTTAATCCTGGAGATGAGATGCTTGTCCGGCATTTACACGGGATAACGCCCCAAATGCCGGAGTTATCCATCACCTGCCAATGCTATAACCTCCATCGCCTCGTCTACCCGATCGCCCCCCTCATCTCCCACATCCCAAAACACAGATGAACTTGTGCGACAAATGGCTTGACGATCGCCTCCTTCTCCATCTATTCTTATCCGCTAAGGTTGCTTTTCGTATTCTGCGCCAGCAGCCTTAATTCACCCAAAAACCTCTGGCGAGGTATGAAGTAGAGCCACCTACGACATACCTCTAACCTTACAGACCGAACGACCCAGTCCGTAGGGCTTTAGTTAGTTTAGCTTTCTAGTTAGACTCCTTGGCGCTACTTGTTCAATCGATCGTGAGTAGCCATGTTTTTGGGGTTCCTTCTCAGCCTGTTTTTCAGGCGAGATCTCAACGAGCGAACCCAACCAAAACAACAAGGAGAATAGAATAATGACCGGAGAATTCAATTTCTTCAACCATCCTGCATTCCAGCCTGAAGAAGAACCCAAGCCGGAGCGGGAGCTAATTCGCGTGATTGTTTTTGCCTCCCGCGATGCGGTGAGAGCCACGATTCACGAATCCCATGTGCGAGGATTTCGGACGATCGACACCTGGAGTCCGCTCTTGCCCACCCCTGACCCGCAGAAGTTTATGGCGATCAGCACCCACTATCGCCCCACCAACTAGGCCGCTAACAGGAACGGATGAAGCCGATCGCTCACTTTTGGAGCAGTATCCACTTCATCCGTTTCCCACCTGCTTTGAGTCAGCAAATCCTCTGCGATCGCCAAAAGATGGGATTTTGTAACGCTCGATTCCAAATCTGTACGAATTCAGACAGGATTTGGACAAGATTTGGCTAGATAATAAGACCTTCGGTTTGGCAATAGCTAAGCCACAGTTCATCCCTCAAGGCTGCAACCGCAGGAAGGAGTATCTAGCATGAAAGCGCAAGATTTAAAAGGAAAGACGATCGCCTTTGCGGGTTCAGGCGGTTTAGATAGCTGCACGATTACGCGGTGGCTTGCCGATCAAGGCGTTCAGGTGGTGTGCTTTACTGCTGATTTGGGACAGCCCGACGAAGATGATACAGAAGCCATTCGGCAGCGGATGCTGCAATCTGGGGCAGTCGATTTTGTGCTGCTGCCTTGCAAAGAGGCGATCGCGGCGATCGGGTTGCAGGTGATTCAGGCTCAGGCTTGTTACGAAGGCCGCTACTGGAACACCACAGGCATTGCCCGGTGCGTCTTGACTAAGGCAATGGTGCAAGAAATGCAAAAGCGAGGGCTGAGCGTTTTTAGCCACGGCGCGACCGGACGCGGCAACGACCAGGTACGGTTTCAGCTCATTACCAATATGCTGGCTCCTGAGTTTGATGTCTATGCCCCTTGGCGAGATGAGTCCTTTTTGGCGCGGTTCCCTGGCCGCAGCGAAATGATCGACTTTTGCCAAGAGAAAGGGCTATCGATCACCGCATCCAAAGACAAGCCCTACTCCACCGATGCCAACCTGCTGGGGCTAACCCACGAATCGGGCATGTTAGAAGCGCTCACTACCCCAGCCCACTTTGTCAAGCCGATCATGGGCTGCTATCCCATCGATGCCCCAGACACCGCAGAAGAATTTACCGTCACCTTCGAGAAAGGTAGCCCCGTCGCCGTCAACGGCAAGCCCGTCAGCCTGCTCGAAGCCATCACCCAAGCCAACGCCATCGGCGGCAGGCTCGGCATCGGCATTGGCACCCATCTGGTCGAGAACCGCTTTGTCGGCATCAAGTCACGCGGCGTTTACGAGAGTCCGGGGGTCGAGATTTTGGGTACCTGCTACGCCTTGCTGCTGCAATTGATCCTCGATCGCCGCGCCCGTGAGTTTTATGATCAGCTCTCTTTGCTGATCGCCAAACAAATTTACCAGGGCTATTGGTACGATCTAGCCACCCAAATGGCGCTGCAAGCGATCGAAAAAACCGCCAATCTAGCCACCGGAACGATCGCCGTTTCGCTCTACAAAGGCACCATTTCCTTTGTCTCTGCCGATCACGCCCCTCACTCGCTCTACTCCGAAGAAAATGCCTCTATGGAGGGGGTCGGTGACTACAGCCATGCCGACTCTGAGGGATTGCTCCGGGTGTTTGGAGTCAGTGCCCGAGTGCTGGCAACCAGCGGTCAGGTGACGATGAACTCTTAAGAGACTGGGCTTAATTTGGAGAGGTGCGCTCCGCGCGCCTCTCCAAATTAAGCCCAGAAATCAGCAACGCCCTATACGCTGCCAGCCAGCGGCACAAACAAAGCCTGCTCAATGCGAAGCAGCGCCTTATCTAGGTCATCATTGACGACCTGAAAATCGAACTCGCCCACGGCAGCAATCTCGGCTCTAGCCGTTGCCAACCGCCGGACGATCGCCTCTTCAGAATCTTGCCCTCGACTCCGTAACCGCTGCTCTAGCTCGGTCAGCGAAGGCGGCATAATGAACACGCGCAGCGCTTCTGGGAAGTTTTTGTGGATCTGTCTAGCGCCCTGAAGCTCAATCTCCAGAACCACCCAGCGCCCCTGCTGAATCTGTTCTTCAACCGGGCGACGGGGCGTGCCATAGCAGTTTCCAGCAAACTCTGCCCACTCTAGCAAATCGCCCTCTGCCGCCATTTTCTCAAACTCAGAGCGGCTGACAAAGTAGTAGTGTTGACCGTGGATTTCTCCAGGGCGGGGTGAGCGCGTGGTGACAGAAATCGACAGATACAGCTCTGGGTGCCGTGCAAAGAGCGATCGCAACAACGTGCCTTTGCCCACACCACTTGGCCCAGTCAGTACAATCAGTCTCCCTTTAGCCATGTCTGTCTCGTTGCTTGCAACCGCGAAATGTAACTCAGTATACTCTGCTGACTCAATCTCTGCTGACCCGTTCCGGGGTAGTTTCCTGGGCTTTTGCTTTTTGGGCAGGTATGCCTCCTCAGCCTTCGCCCCTTTGTCCAGCAGGGTTGAACCTACAGTCTACGCTGAAACTCTTGACGCTTGCCCGAAACCCCAAGCTACGCCCTGCTGCTACTTGTCTTCTCCTGTCATCTCTTTGCTGACGACAAAACGGTTCGCCACCGTTTCAGGCTGAATCGCTGAAAGCACGACATGCCCTGAGTCTGTAATGATGACCGCCCGTGTCCGACGGCCATAGGTGGCATCAATGAGCTGATTACGTTCACGCGCATCGGTAATGATGCGTTTAATCGGAGCTGACTCCGGACTAACGATCGCAATGACCCGGCTGGCAGACACAATGTTGCCAAATCCGATGTTAATGAGCTTAATATCCATAAGTAACTAGTTTACGTAGCCGCGCAGGGAACCTAATCGCCTTTTTATGTTATCGAGAAAAATAGTGACTCACAATAACATAACTCTATCTAAAGGTAGATATTCCTACAATTTTTAGATTTTCCAGAACGTTATCGCTTTTATAGCCTGAATTTTAGGATAATTTCTCCAACTTAAGAGGAGAAAGTTCAAAACTTAAAGCTCAAGGCTTAACACCAAGTCGCTTCATCAAAACCTCAAAGTTTTGAACTCCCGCATCTGCTGTCCCACCCTCCTGTCCCCACAACTCCTGTGCAACCTGTAGACTTTACAACTCTAACCGCCACCTGCGCCGAACTGCGAACCGACTGGCTTCCGGCTCGGCTAGAGCAGGTCTATCAGAGCGATCGCCATACGATTGCCCTAGCGCTGCGCACCCTCAATCAGCGGGGGTGGCTCACCCTCTCCTGGCATCCCCAAGCCGCCCGACTCTGCATGGGCGATCCGCCACCGCGTGTGCCAGACACCTTTACCTTTAGCCAGCAGTTACGCCATCAGTTGGGTAGCCTAGCGCTCGTGGCGATCGCCCCCATTGCCCCTTGGGAAAGAGTTGTAGACTTACAGTTTGCCCGTCGCCCTGGAGAGGCAGCCCTTTGGCATCTATATGTAGAAATCATGGGCAACTACAGCAACGTGATTTTGACCACTCAAGACAATGCGATCGTCACAGCCGCCCATCAAGTCAGCGCTCAGCAGTCGAGAGTTCGCCCCATCCAAACCGGACAGCCCTACGAATTTCCTCCTGCCTTGACGGACTCCATGCCAACCCTAACCGAATCTCAAGAGCGCTGGCAAGAGCGGCTGAGTTTAGTACCGGGGGCGCTACGACGAAATTTGATCAAGTGCTACCGAGGGCTGAGTTCTGCCCTGGTGCTGTCGTTGATCCAGAGAGCTGGACTAGACCCTGAACAATCCACCGAAACGCTGACCGCCACAGACTGGCAGCAGCTCTTTCGGGGCTGGCAAGACTGGCTCCATGCCATAGAACAAGAGCAATTTCAGCCAGGATGGCGATCGCCCCAAGGCTACACGGTGCTGGGCTGGGACATGGCGCGCCCCGAAAAGACGGTGCAAACCCTGCTCCACCGCTACTACACCGATGCGCTAAACCAGCAGGACTTTTCTCAGTTGCGACATCAGATTAGCCAAAAGCTGAGCAACGTGCTGAAAAAGCTATACGTCAAAGCCAATGATTTTCGATCGCGCTTACAGCAATCAGACCATGCTGACCAGTACCGCGAACAGGCTGATTTGCTCATGGCCTATTTGCATGAATGGCAACCCGGCATGAAGCAAATTACCCTATCGGATTTTGTCACCGAGCAGCCCGTTCAGATTCCCCTCGATCCTGAAAAGAACGCGGTGCAAAATGCCCAGGCATTTTATAAGCGCCACCAAAAGCTGAAGCGATCGCGCCTTGCCCTAGAGCCGCTGCTGGCAGAGGTACAGAGCGAAATTCACTATTTAGAGCAAATTGAGGTGGCGATCGCCCAGTTCGACCAGTACCTTACCCCAGAAGATCTGGTGTCTCTGGCAGAAATCCGGGAAGAGCTGATCCAACAAAGCTATATGGAAGACCCCGATCAGCGCTACCGCAATACGGGAGTAGAAACCACCAACTTTGTACGCGATCGCACCCCCAACGGCTTTGAGGTGCTGATTGGGCGCAACAACCGCCAAAACGATCAGCTCACCTTCCGCATTGCAGGCGACTATGACCTCTGGTTCCACACCCAGGAAATTCCGGGGAGCCATGTCTTGCTGCGTTTGGAGCCTGGAGCCGTTGCCGATGCGATCGACTTGCAGTTCACGGCAGATTTAGCAGCTTACTATAGTCGGGCGCGGCAGGGAGATCAGGCTCCAGTCGTGTACACAGAACCCAAGCTGGTCTACAAACCCAGAGGCGCAAAACCAGGCATGGTGATCTACAAGCAGGAGCGTGTGCTGTGGGGCAAGCCCGGACAGGTTCGGGACAGATTAGAGAAAGGCTGATTAGCCGCTGCCGCTGCTGCTATTACTTCCCCTGCTGCCGTAAGAACCGTTTGACATCCTCTACAGGAATGCTCACCCCTTCGCCTGTCCTGCCTTGCACCGCTCGGTTGATGCCAATCACCTGCCCGGTTACGTCGAGGAGCGGGCCACCGCTGTTGCCAGGATGCAAAAAATTTCGCGGCATGCGGATACATCTCAAGCCCGGAACGCCGCACTGGCTCTGCACTTCGATCACCTTAGATTGGGTCAACTTCCAATGAAAACCGACCGGAGAACCCAAGGCATAGACCGTATCGCCCACTTTAACCTGAGTTGAGCTTTCAGCCCAGGGGGCGATCGGGAGTCCGCTAGCTCCCGAAAGTTGGATCAGCGCCAAGTCAACGCTGAGATCATCGGCAACCACCTGTCCGTCGTAGGTTTGTTCATTTTGCTGCTGATCACGAATGTGAATGGTGGGTCTGGGATTGTTCTCAACCACATGAGCATTGGTCAAAATCAAGCCATCGGCATCAACCACGACCCCTGTCGCGGGAGCATAAGTCCCATCCTCTAGGGTTATCCAGACTTCAACGGTAAACGGCTCGGCTTTGGCATAGATCTCGCCCGAAGAAAGCGGCTGTGGCAAGGCTGGAGCAGGCGAATAAAAGGACGACCTGAGCCATTGGAGAAAGCTTGAGATGGAGCTAGAGGGCTGCGGCGGCTGATAGGTTTCAAGTTGAGCCAGCAACGCTCGATCGCGTCTTAAGCCCAGGGCAGCTACGGATTGGGGCGATCGCTGCGGACGCAGCCCAGAGCCATCGCCTGAGTTGACACGATAGGGCGAACGATCAAACGGCGCGGCTTGAGCTTCAGGAAGCCTGATCTGAGCCGGAGCGGCGCTAGCAAGGCGTTGCTGACGATAGTCCATGCGGCGTTGAGCAACGGCGATCGCGGCTGTCTGCGGGTCGGCAGGCAAGTCGGCAAAAAAGCGCTGTACTTCTGAGTTAGAGCCTGGATTGGAACTGCCGAGGTTGAAACTCACTACAGTATCGAGGCAAGTGGCATCCAAAGGAGGCGCATAGCGATCGCACTGCTCTTCCTGCCAGTAAGCCTGATAGAGGGTTTGGGCTTCAGCTTCGCTCAGTTCTGCTATGGGCTGAAAGGGCAAATTTTGTGATCGCCGCCAGCGGTTGTAGGTAATTTGGCCAATGCCAAACTTGCTCAGATTGCCCGATCGCACGTTGGCAGCATTAGGAACGGCCTGAGCATCAGAGGCGTCTAGCTGAGAAACCCAGCGAAACGCGACTTCAAACTGCGATCGATCGGCTGCTTTAGAGCCGTCCTGAGACAGCCCAGCCCGAAAGCCATCCCAAAGAACATGGGTCATCACATGGGTTATCAAGAGGCAGGCGATTACCCACACCAGCAGCAGCCCCAACCCCATAGGCTGTTGAGGCCGTAGCCACCCTAGCAAGTCCCTAATGCTCTGGCGTAGCGACGACATTGCCTTGGCGAGCCAGCGCGACACCCTGCTTGTCGGGCGAGAAGGGCGCGAACCGGAACGAGAGGGCGATCGCCGAGGAGGTTTTCTAGTCATTCACGAAGGGGCAAACGTAAAGAATGAGCAAAAGTTCCAGACAACAAGTTCAAGACAGCTATCCCCATGCATCGTAGCATTTGCGCTCTCTTGTTCTAGACAACGAATTCTGAACGACGAAGCCACTCATGGAAACTGCTGAAGGTTTTGACCAGACACAATCTAGAAACAATTGAGTCAGAAATTGGGGAGCTAAATGGAATAAACAACCGTCATTAATTCTGACTATTCATCCGGATAGCAGCTTGGATCGATCGTACCTCTGTTTAAAAGTGCCATAGCCTTTATTCCAGCCTTTCACTGAAGAGATCTTAGGCAAGCTTAGGGGCAAAGGCAGCACATCAGATCCTTGCTCCCACATATCCTGCCTCTCATTCCTCTCATCCCGGCTATCAAAATGTCCAGAGAAAAGCGGTTTACAGTTAAGCACACCTGGTGGACTTCCCTGGAACTCCTGGTAGTTTCCCTGTTCTTAGTGCAATTTCAGGGTGCTTCGATCGCCAGAACGCTGCTGCCCGAGGCGGCCTCCGATCGATCTCTGTCACCCGATCAATCTCCCCAAAGACAGCCCAACCGAGCTGTTGAGGTCATTCAAATTGCCGATGAACCCGTGTATATCGATCGCCCACCCCTGCCTGAGGCGATCGTGGTGCCCGTTGATTCCGAGCCGCTCCCCGATCAAGTCTCTGGCTCAGACTCATCTGGCTCAGACCTATCGGGCACTGACGTTCCGAATAGCAGTGAAGGCGTTTCTGCGGCAGGAGAGACAGCGCCCAATGGCGGCCTTTATGCTTCTGAGCCAAATGTGGCTGAGCCAGAGTATGGGGCTAGAGTGCCAGAGGCAACGCGGCGATCGGGTGCGCGTTCGAGTCCGGTAGTGCGGCGATCGCAGCAAGAGTTGTTAGCCAGCTATCAAGATAGGGTTTACGCTCTGGTGGTCGATAAGGATCTCAAGACCTCGTTAGAAGGCAGCGAGATTCGGACTCAGGCCAAACAAGATACGATCGCTACCCTAGAGCAACTCGACAGCCCGCGAAAAGCGGCTTTGCTCAAATTTTTAGCAGAATCGAACTTGATCGACAGTAAGATGCCGATCATTTCGCTAGTGGGTGCCGACTTGAGCAGCGCCGATCTCAACCGGGTCAATCTCAGCAATCTTGATCTGCGTGATGCCGACTTGCGCGATGCCAATCTCAGCCGAGCTAACCTCAGCGGCACTAAGCTATTTAGGGCTGCGCTGAATCGATCGGATCTGTCATTTGCTAACTTGAGCAGCGCTGAATTTTTTAAAGCCAGCCTTGGCGAGGCCAAGCTGTTCTTTGCCAATCTCAGCAACGCTAACTTCAACAGCGCCGACCTCAAAGGTAGCGATCTATCGCTGGCTAACCTCACCGGAGCCGACTTTAGCAATGCCGATCTCAGCAGCACAGATCTCTCGTTTGCCAACCTGAGCACTGCTGAGCTGATCGGAGCCGATTTGAGCCGCACGGATTTATCGTTTGCCAGCCTCAAGAGCACAAATTTGAAAGGAGCCGATCTGAGTGGCGCAAACTTGCGCAATGCTGACCTCAACGGGGCAGATTTGAGCGGTGCCAACCTGAGCGGCGCTGACTTGACGGGGGCAAAGCTCAATGGAGCTAACCTGTTTGGCGTCGATTTGGAGAGCGCTACTTTGTCCAACACAACGCTGCCCGACGGCACAGTTCAGAAATAACGCTTGGCAGCATCAGCGAATTACGCTTGGGACATTTTTGTAGGCGTGCGGAGCGCGCCACAAAATCTTAAAAGCTGGATTTCAAAAGCGCGCAGCGCTTTTGAAATCCAGCTTTTAGAAAAAAGGGAGAACTTTGTGATCTACTGAATTTGGCTCCTGGCAACAGAGAGATAGCAAGATTATTAAGTTTAGTAATATTCCTTAAATTGTAGTTTTTGATACAGTTTAATGGAAAAATAATCAGCCGAATCGATCGAACAGCCTCTCATTCTCTTCAACTGGAATGCTGTTCGACGACCCGAATTTTGGAGAAATTTCCATGTCTGAATCACTTTTGTCTGATGCCAACCAGCGCCTTGAAAAAGCCTTGCGCTATGTCAGTATTCATGAAGATGCCGTCGAACGGCTGAAATATCCCAAATCTAGCCTGACGGTTTCCATTCCGGTGCGGATGGATAACGGCTCTCTGCGGGTGTTTCAGGGCTATCGCGTGCGCTATGACGACAGCCGTGGCCCCGCCAAAGGCGGCGTGCGCTTTCATCCAGGCGTGTCGCTAGATGAGGTGCAGTCGCTGGCCTTTTGGATGACGTTTAAATGTGCCGTGCTCAATTTGCCGTTTGGCGGTGCCAAAGGCGGCATCACCCTCAACCCCAAAGAGCTTTCTAAGTTTGAGCTAGAACGCCTGAGCCGGGGCTATGTGGATGCGATCGCCGATTTTATTGGTCCCGATGTCGATATTCCTGCGCCCGATGTTTATACCAATCCCATGATCATGGGCTGGATGATGGATCAATACAGCATCATTCGCCGTCAGATTACGCCTGGAGTGGTGACAGGCAAGCCCATCTCTATGGGTGGCAGTTTAGGGCGCGAAACGGCCACGGCAATGGGTGCCTTTTTTGTCATCCAAACCGTCATGCCCAAGCTGAATCGACAGCCCGAAAACACGACCGTTGCCGTTCAAGGCTTTGGCAATGCTGGATCGGTGATTGCCGAACTGCTGTTTCGCGCTGGCTATAAGGTGGTTGCCGTTAGCGATTCTCAGGGAGGGGTGTATTCTCCGCAAGGTCTAGACATTCCCAGCATTCGTCAAATTAAAGAATCGACGCGTGGCATTAAGGCTGTGTACTGTGAAGGTTCAGTCTGCAACCATGTAGAACACACGATCGTGACCAATGCAGAACTGCTAGAGCTAGAGGTTGATTTCCTGATTCCGGCTGCGCTAGAAAACCAAATTACTGCCGAAAATGCCGATCGCATCCGCGCTCCCTACATTTTTGAAGTAGCCAATGGGCCTATCACTTCGGCTGCCGATGCCATTCTAGAAGCCAAAGGCATTCAAGTTTTTCCAGATATTTTGGTCAATGCAGGAGGCGTCACCGTCAGCTATTTCGAGTGGGTGCAAAATCGCAGCGGCTATTACTGGACGCTAGAAGAAGTCAACATGCGCCTTCAGGAAAAGATCACCCGAGAAACCGAGCTGATCTGGGCGATCGCCCAAGAGATGAATTGTGATCTGCGTACTGCGGCCTATGTCCATGCCCTCAAGCGCATGGGAGAGGCGATTGAGGCGAAAGGCACCCGCGAAGACTACGTGAAATGAGATTTTAGGGCCGTAACTCACGAGTCTCTTCAGCTTCCAGCAGGTTTAAAACTTCCTGCATTTCGGGCTGAGAGACTCGTCTTTGTAAGGCTGTCCAGCAATGTCCCTGACCATTATTCAAGAGCGTTTGGCTACGCAACTGCTCCAATGCTCTGAGACAAGACGGGCAATCGCAACCGAAAAGGGTGACGGCAGCATCACTCTCTGCGGCGCTGAAATTATCAATGGGATGCTCGACGGGGATCTCAATAGGAATATCGATCGCGGAGGCCATTAAAATCTCATGCCCATCCTGGATACGCTCATGATGCAAGGACTGAATTGACTGTGCCGCTGGCTCAGGCCGATCGCAAGAGGCTGTAGCGGCAAAAGTAGCGATCGCTGGCTCTACACTTTGACGAGATTCTGCCGCAGATGCCATAGCTAGAAGCGGCAAGGCCAGTAGTGAGCTAGCTATCGTGGGGACTGCTATTAAGCCCAACAAAATCTTGTGGTTCATATCAACAACGACCTCAGCTTGATCAGATCAATCGAAAACACTGCTGCCACAAATGATAGCTTGCTTAAATCGCTTTGCTACAGGTTTGGCAGCATTTAGATTCGGCGGCTTTGCCACAACGACTTTGCCTTGGGAGCGTAGCCTTCAGGAAGTACCTCAATGACAAATCTTGAACCAGCTAACCCGAAGCAGGTCGGAAGCGATCGCTCTCAAAGACTGGCAGTGGTGTTTATAAAAGGTCTTTTGTAGTGAATCAGGCGGTTGCTGCTGCGAGGAGGATAGAATTCTCTCAATTCAGTTGGAGTAATCTGCAATTGTTATAAAATTCCTCCTAAAAATCCATAAGAACAAGAAACGCTTATTCTAAACTATGTTCTATTAAAGAGAACTAAAATTTACCCTTAATTGGTTCTAAATCCGTCCATTTAAACTTTGTATCACTGTATCTATTTACGGTGTCAGTACTGTGAGAAAGGCGATCGCCTTTCTCACAGACGCTCAGCAGATGCAGCAGAGTTTGCAGTCTAGTACGATCGCACCAGAGCCTTGATGTTCAGCCTGCCAGTTGTCTACTGTCACCCTGTTGTCTGTCGAGTGGGCGGTGACAGCAGGCGATCGAGTAAAGATTCTGCAAAACTCATGTAAATTATCGACGGCTCACAACCGATCGCCATTCCCATCAGAGACGATTAATTCATTGATGTGAGTTGAGTGCCATGACTGAACAGGAAAAAGGAAGCCCCTGGGCGTTGGGCGTTGTTGTTTCTGTGGGAATGTTGATATTGGTACGGTGTTCCTCCATTGAGACGGCTGCACAGCCTCAATGCTCTCAACAAGGAGCGATGGCTACCGCTGCTATAGGCTCCACTCTGAATAGCCCAGAAGCTGAGACGGCTGCAAGCATTCCGGAGGCTTGTCAGTAGCGATCGCCGTTTCCTCAATTTGCCTAAAAATGTAAGCCAAAGCGATTGGGGCGAGGCTGTACATTTTTAATTGTTATGTCTACGTTTGACGTCGATCGCTATAGAACCCTAGATCGCCATAGACTGATAGTATGTGCTGCATCTGGAGGTAACTATGGATCTTCTGACTTGGCTAATTGTTGGTTTAATTGCAGGAATATTATCTAGTGTTGTAGCTGGTGGTATTGGCTATGGCCTTATCGGTGACATCGTTGTCGGTATCGCTGGAGCTTTTGTAGGCGGTTGGCTCTTTGGTCAATTAGGAATTGCCTCACCCTTCCCAGGACTTGCAGGCGTCATCTTCGTTGCATTTGTGGGGGCTGTCGTACTCCTGTTCATTTTGCACCTGATCCAACGGGGTCGAGCCGCATAGGATCATGGATTAAATAAAATCCAATAGTTTTTTGAAAGTGCCGCGCTTCGTGCGGATTAGAGGCGGAGTTAAAGCGATCGCAGCTCAGGAATGGCGATCGTTTAGCTCTGTTGTAGAGAGGCTTTTAAGTAAAGGTTGAGACACGACGGAAACTGAGGATAAGAGAAATAAAGTAGCGATCGCTTTGCTGCTAATGTGCGCTAGGACGATTGTGAAGTGATGGGGCTATGGGCATGGATACCGATAAGGTAATTCTCAAAACTGAGTGGATTACGGTTAAAGAATCTCCCAGAGGATTTCAATATTTGGAGCGTCAAGGCAAGGATTCTGTAGCGGTGTTTCTCCTGAGAAAAAGCGGCGAAAATAGTACGCAGTATGAGGTACTCATTCGACAGCAACATCTCTGTCTTGATAATCGAGAGGAGAATGGCGCGTTTAGGCTATTTCCCTGTCCGGTGACGGGAGCGCTAGAGGTGGGAGAAGCACCGGAAGCTGCCGCCAAACGGGAGGTCTATGAAGAAACTGGATACATTGTGCAAGTTTTACCTCTGGGTCACTATATTGTGGGGACTCAGGTCAATGAAATCTGCTATTTGTACTATGCCGATGTCACTGAATTAGAGCCAGATGTGGCGCAGCAAGACGGCACCTATATGGAATCGATCGCTAAAAATGAGTGGCATCCGTTTGAGTATTTGGAGTCTTGCGAGTATTCAGCTTGTCAGATTGGCTACTGGAAGCTACAAAACATTCTCTTCAAACGTAAGTAAACTCTAGGGTTGGACAAATACTATTGACTGACTATGCTAATCAACCATGCCGACTGGGTAAGAGAGAACCGGGAATATCTAATTAAACAAACTGAGCTGTTGCAGAATGTGATTACCCGTATGGCAAACAACTCGTTAGCCGTGAAGCAGGTAGGGTTAACCGTTTGGGCGGCGATCGTAGGTTTTGGTTTTACGAATAAAAACGCTATTCTCTTCGTCCTAGCCTTCGGAGCTTTTGCCTTATTTGGCGTGCTGGACATCTATTATTTGTATTTAGAAAAGGCGTTTCGGAAAAACTTTAATCGACTCTCACGCATTCTGGGTGGCTATGCCTTTGGCGAGGATGAGCTATGGGTAGAGCAAATGCAGCAGCAGGGCAGAAACTTTCTCATTCCTGATTTATCACCCAATTTTTTAGGGCAGCTATTCAGCAAGGATAGTATCCTCAAATCTTGGGCAAATCTTCCCTATTTGATTACGCTGGTGTTGACGATCGTGCTGCTAAATGTGCCGTTGTCATAGAATCAGTGAGGCTTAAGGCTATCTACGAGCTAAAGTCATCCGGTAGTTCTTTCAGTTCTACGCTCAGCGCTTTACACAGAGTCTTCATTTGGAGCACCGTCAAGCTGGCAATACTCTTCCCGCGTTCCCAATTGCTGACGGTTTTACCGCTGATATCCAACAAACGCGCCAAAGCCTCTTGAGAGAGTCCGGCTTTTTCTCTCAACTGCTTTAGTGTCAATGTTGGCTGGTGTTCAGGCTGGCTTGAAATCATTTAATCGATCGCGTAGGTTGGGTTGAGCAGAGCGAAACCCAACATTCACAAGGTTAGGTGTTGGGTTGAGGCACGAAACCCAACCTACGGGCTGGAACCTTATGAAGGAAGCTTATCTTTCCTGATCTGCCAAATTTTAATTTCTTCACCTTGTCCGCTAACAAGAGTTAGGCCATCTTGGCTAAAAGCGAGAGATCTAACCAAATTTCCAGCTCTAACTGAAGGACAAATCAGCTCTCCAGTTTCTAGCTTCCAGAGACTAATTTCTTTATCAAGTGCTGTAGCCAAGATTTCACAGTCGGGGCTTAGAGCAACTACTTGCCCAGAAAGGGAATAAAGCTGCTCTTTCCTGTGTAAATCTATTAGCTTAATTTTTCTATTGCTACAACTAATTGCTAGTAGATTTCCATTCTCACTTAGAGCTAAAGAATCTGGTGAGGACTCATAATCAATAGGTAGATTCTGATATGACCAATTTTGAAGAGTCCATGTCTTGACAATTTTATCTTCAGTAGCGCCAATTAATGTTTGTCCATCTGGGCTAAAAACGAGTGCTTTGATTGCCTCTCGCTCACTACGTGGATTACTTTTGCCAGTTACTAAATTCCAAATATAAACCTTGCGGTTAGAGCATCCGCTGGCAAGAAATTGATTATCTGGACTGATAGTGATACACCGAACAGCTCCTTGATGTCTCAGTTGATGAATCTTTCTATAATTTTCTAAATTCCAAACGATAACAGTGCCATCTTCACTAGCACTAGCAAGAACTCTACTATCTGAGCTAATAGCAACAGAGTTCACTCTGTTTGAATGCCCTTTATACAGAAAACCGCCAAAATCTCTTAAATACTTTGCAGTATCTAGATTCCAAATTTTAACTGTCTTATCTTGACTGCCACTAATTATTTGCCTGTTAGAACTAATAACAATTGAGTTGACCCAACCTGAATGACCAGAAAGCGTATTGACATACTCACAAATTTGAATAGAGGCTCTTCCACTAGTAGATTTTCTATCTCCATCTTCAATGATTGGAGTTCTTTTTCTTTGTAAATGATCTTTAATAACAACACGGAAGTTACTTTTGTTAACTTTTTCTCCTAAAGATTCTGAAAGAATCTCCCATAGGCGACGACCTGAACTTTCAAGGCGAGTAGCGTTGCTTTTACAGTTATTGGCTATATCTTCATATGAACACTTATGCCAAGCACCTTGTACTATAGCTCTTTGAGCCTCGCTGAGGGGTTTTCTAGTTCTTCTTGTATACGCTTTACCTACAAAGTCTATAGCTTCTTCTAACTCCTCACTGTCTCTGAGAATTTTTCTACTAGTTGAAGTATTTCTATTTTGCTTTTTTGGCTTCTCTCTTTGAGGTAGAGGCAATTCAATCACTTCTTTTGAAGAATCTAAAACTATGCCCTGTCCTATATCTTCTAGATCTAGTGACGACAAAATTTGTTCAAGAGATATTTGATCAACTTGATGTTCGTCTAAAGATAAATCTTCATTAGGAGTTTGTAGAAATGGTTGTTCTCTTGACTGAACTTTTTCCAGTTCTAAATTTTTTTGAACTTCTTTTTCTTCCAATTCTTTGGTTAAGCTTTGCACCGTTTCACGAATTCGTTGAGCTACGATCGTAAATGCATCATTTGGATCTGCCCAGTTTTTAATTGGCTTTGCAGGAGTTGGGAGGGCATTTAGCTTACTGAAGGGCACATCTGGATGGTTCCAATCGCATGAACTGAGAATGATGGGAATCACGCGTGCTGTTCCCTCATCATGCCGTGCGATCGCCCGCTTCAGTTCATTGCCATAGCAGTATTCAGAGGCAATAAAGTTGTGACTCACCAATAGCAAGATGATATCTGCCGTGTCGAGCTTATTTAGAATAGCTGGCTCCCACTCTGTCCCAGCTTCCAGTTGAAGATCATGCCAAGTTTGAATCCTGTTTGCTCTCCTAAGCGCTGCCAGGTGATCTTCTAGCGTATTCCGCATGTCTAAGTCTTTGCGCGAATAGGAGTAAAAGATCTTGATGATTTCCTCTGACACCAGCTCCTCCAGCAAGGTTTGAATGGGGCTTCCTGCGATCGATTATAGTCTGCACAGACTAACGGCAAAACCTGCGATCGCAGCCTTTCACCTTTGCTACTCAGAGCTTAGGTTAGCGATCGCCACCTTCTAATCTCAGAACCCGATCGCCTATCCATTAACATAGAACTAGATCCAGGGATAGGAAAATAGACAAATGGTGCAAACGATCGCAGCAGAAAAAGTGACCCTCTACGATTTGGAGCAGCGGTTTCAGTTGCAGCAAATTGAAGACCCTTCATTCTTCCCAGAGTGGAAGGTAGACTTTCCTGCGCTGACAGAAGCAGAACAGCAAAGACTGTTGCGCGTGCAGGCAGTTGTTGCAAATCTAGAGCGGCGATCGATGTTAGAAAATACCGTTAAATTGGCGGTCGTTGCTCCCCTACTGGATTTATCAGGGCTGTTCTTACCTCCGTTCTATGTCAGCACCGAAGACTCCGTAGAGATTGAAGCTGCTGATGGAAACGTGATAGTGCGAGGTCGCATTGATGTTTTGGTATTACAGGATCAGCTCTGGGTGCTGGTCATTGAGTCCAAACGAGCTGAGTTTTCGCCTAAAGTGGGCATTCCTCAGATCTTGTCTTACATGCTGGCTGCACCCAATGGAAACCTTCCTCGCTATGGGTTAGTCACCAATGGTACAGATTTTGTCTTTCTCAAATTAATGATTCGAGAGGCTCCCTGCTATGGGCGATCGCGGCAATTTATCTTAGGGCAAGACCGTGATTTAGAGCGTGTCTTGCAAATCTTGAAGTATCTGGCGACCATGATTGAGCCAACAGGACAGTAGCAAGGGTAGAGCAAATGCCCCCGTAAAAATCGGAACATCTACCTTTGTGTTCAGCGAGTCCCAACTACGTCAAGCGGTTAAAGATGTGTTTCTGAAATTCCTCCAAGCTTCCCCAAGCTTCTCGGAACGTAGAAAAATTAGGGCTGTTGAAGGAGTGAGTATTGCCATCGGCATAATTAGGACTAAATCCTAGAATCTCCTTTTGGTGAGGAAGCTGATTCCAATCTGGTTCTGCAAGCCATACAGCTCTCACCCAACGAAAAAATCCTGAATCTGTTTTACGAACTTGGTCATCTAGAAACTCGACCACATGCGTAACTTTTGCCCGTTGATGCAAGATCATTAGATCTCCGGTTTTAGGGAGATCAACGCCATGACTGCTTGCCCGCCACATTAACTCGAAAGCTCTGCTTTCTGGTTTCTCCATGCGATCGAGCGAATAAGCCCATTGCATTAAATTTGGATCTTTAACATTTTTGATGAAACGAAGTTTAGCCGGGTGGCATTCTCGTAATTCCTTTGGGGGAATACCACGTTTTATTCTTATCTCCTCTGCCGCTTGAAAGACACCGTCTACGACGTTTGTCCAAGCTTCATCGATATCCTCCCAGCTTACGATCGGCTTTGCTTTTTCAGGATATGCCTGGATTGCTGCCAAGGAAATATATTTCCAAGCACAATGCCGCAAAATCACAGGCATTACTGTTGCCTCGCGGGCTTTATGTCGGCGCATCGCCTCCGGGATCTCCACTTCAGTGCAATATTGAGTCGCTAGGTAATCAGCACTAATCAACAATAAAATGATGTCGGCAGCATTCAGACGAGCTTTGATCTCCTCATCCCAGCAAGTACCAGGTAAAATCTGGCGATCGTGCCAACTGATAATCCCTAGCTTCTCAAGGGGTCGCATCTGAGTGAGTAGCTGCTCCTGCAACAATTTGTCTTGCTTTGAATAAGAGATAAAGACTTCAATGGTGTCCGACATTAGAGCTAGGCGAAAGGATGGCTTTGTCTAAATTATATCTGCAATATTTTCATGCATTGATGCGTTCTCCGCTTAATACCCGATGCGATCGCCCACCACCTAACCTTACTCATCCCTAACCGACCAGGCAATAAACCTCTCGGTGTAATAGAGCGCTACCTGATTCCCCAGGCCGCTAAACAGCGCATCGAACGCATGTTCTGACCAGGGTAGTTCGATATAGACAGCAGTGTTGCCCGCAGCCAGAAGGCGATCGCGCAATCCTCTGCCATATTTTGCCTGCACCACATGGTCTCGCCCGCCGTAGATCAGCAGCGTGGGTGGCATATTTGGAGTGATGTAGGTGTAGGGCGAGGCTTTTTCATAGAGCGCAGGTTTCTGATCGGGCGTACCGCCCAAAAAGGCTTCCAGCACGGCTCTGGAATTGATCGGGTCAGGCTGGGGCGGCTCTCGATAGCCGACCGTCAAATTGACAGGGCCATAATAATTAACGACAGCTCTAACGGGCAGCGCCGCAGAGTAGGCGGCAATCATAGCCAGTTGAGCACCTGCCGATCGCCCCATCAACACCAGGCGATCGAGATCGGCCTCCAGAGACAGAGCATGTTTTTGCAGGTAGGTGAGCGCCAGCCGCACATCGTCAATCTGAACCGGAAACTGGTATTGGGGCGCATGACGATAATCGATCGCCACAACGGTATAGCCCTGCGCCGCCATGTAGCGGTTGAAGTCGGCGTTGGCTGTAGGGCTGCCATTTTGCCATGCTCCCCCGTAGATGGTGACGATCGTGGGATACAGGCCAGATTGCGGGGGCTGATAGACTTGCAAAAATAGCGGTACTCCATCGGGCTGGGCAAACTGAATCGATCGCTGCCGAATCTCTCCTGCCGAAATATCACGCTCTGTAGAGATGCCTCGAAACACATCGACTAGCGCAAACGGCTGTGGCCGCATTTGAGCCTGAAGCTCTGGCGAAATCTGCGGCAAATAGTTCCCCAGCGACTGCTCCATTGCGCTGTCGGCTCGCTGGTTGGCAACAGCCACCTGACTCAGCGGATGGGCACTCAGCACCATGCCTGCAACGCTGCCAACGATCGCCAATGTAAATATCCAGTGGCTGGAAGGACTCAATAGCAGAAACAAGAGCGCGATCGCATTTAGCCCAAATAGCCAGGGGCTAATTTCTGGCGCACCCACCCCCAAAGGCAGCAGCGTGAACGTCGGGGCAGGAACCACAATCCAAAGGCTCAAAAATAAGGCAACGCCGCTGAGGAGCAGCGAGAAAAACAGGAGTAAGTGCAGTACCGTAGATTTCACTGGGGATAGAGAGTTTCAAGAATATCCTTCAAATTGGCATCCCAGCGCAGCGCCGTTTCCTGAGTCTTTTGGCACAGCACAGCGGTTGCCAGATAGGCAGGGCTTTTGTCCATGTCAGCCGTAACTGCATGTAGTAGATGCGCCACGATCGCAGCTGATTCACCCAACGCCGTATCCAAAATCTTGAATCCCGTTTGGTCATTAAATAACCCATGCCAGCTTTGATCGGAGAATCGCCAAAAATCCCAAGGTGTTTCGTGCAGGGGAAACGTTTGGTGCGTTGCAATCATCACTAAACCTCCTGGCTTGAGAACGTGATTGATCTCGATCGCCGCCTTCCAGGGCATCAGCAAATGCTCAAAAACAGAGATTGAAAAAACTGCGTCAAAAGTCTGCTGCGGGAATAGATGAGATAACGCATGGGCATCGCCTACAACATCAACATTATCTCCGGCTACGATATCCATGCCAACATAGTCCACGCGATCGCCCAGAAGTGCCTTGCGCACATGACCCGATCGATTGCGAGAACCAATTTCTAGCACCTTAAAGGGAGGCTGCTGAGCGCGAATTTGCTCAAAAAATCGTTTGTGGAGCGCATGGTAAGGATCGGTGCTGATTTTCCGCTCAACCAATCCTGTGGCCGTCTGAGTCGAACCATCTGCCAGCCTGAAGACTAGATGCATTTGGCTCACCTGCTCCGGGGGCAAATCGACCGAGGCATGAAACTCAAAGCGGCTATTTTGAGCAGCTCTGCCAAACTGATGTTCTAAATCAGGGCTGGGCAAGCCGTAGCCTTTGACGGGAACTGCCTCAGCGCCCGGAAATTGGTAGGACATGGAGACAATCGATTTCTGAAGAGATGTCTCAGGAGAACCTTCCGGACAATAAGCCCAGCCTTTGACAAAAACGATGCCTCGGAAGTAGAGGAGTTCATCGACAAACCACTGCATTTTTGTGCGATCGCCCCCGCCGTAAGATGATGACTCTGAATCCAGCTATGGCGCAGCGCCCGACAAAGCGGAGTGCTCTGACGAATACTCGGCTAGCTTTCTAGAAACCTCTGGATTATAGAGCCTCAGATAGTTCCAGTAGTTGCCAAACACAGATTCGACGTAGCCTTTCGTTTCCGGAAACGGAATCTGTTCGATAAACCGATCGGGATCGCTAAAGCCAAATCTGCTGATCCAATCGGCAACACTTCCTGGCCCAGCATTGTAGCTAGCCACAGCAAAGAGTGAGTTATTGTTGTATTCCCGATGGGTGTAATCTAGATACCAAGTTCCGATCTTAATATTGTCACTGGGATTACCTAAGCTGTAATTCTTTACCTTTATCTGTTGAGCAACCCAGTCGGCTGTTTCTGGCATTACCTGCATCAACCCTGTTGCACCCACCGAAGATTCAATCTTGGGTTGAAACCGAGATTCTTGTCGAATCAGAGCCGTTACCAACATGGGGTTAATTCGCAATTCTTTGGCCGATTGCTTGATTAAACCCTCATACGGAAAAGGATAGAGGGCTTCCCAGTATCCAACTTGCTGCCGCAGAGTTTTGTATTGCGCTTTTTCGGCAGCAGGTTCACGCGAGGACAAATTAGACAACATAAAAATGCCGTCTAGAGTATCGCCAACCCCCATGCGCATTAGCCCATCGGTAAACTGCTCTGCCACCGTAGGCTGAACCCGATTGGTAAATTCGGCCTGCCAGCGTGTCCAGGCATCCAAGTCTTGCCCCAGGAGGTATAGCTCTTGGGTTGCGACTGATCCTGCCAAGGGAGGCGATCGCCGGAAAGACTCGGCAATTTGCGGCGACTGGGCGCGCACGGTTGTAAAGTCGCCCACGTTCCAGCCCAACATACTGGCCGATCGCCAAGCGTAATAGGAGTCAGGATAGTTACTCAACACATACTCAAAAGCCTGTTGAGACTCTTTCTGCTGACCCAGTTGAGCCGCCCACTTGCCAATCCAAAAAGAGGCTTCGGGCGCATATTCGCTATCCGGATTTTCCTGCGCCAACTGCCGTGCCCATTCCCAGGCTGGCTTAATGTTGCCCTGTTTCACATGCTCTTCGACCTGCTTCCAGCGCAGCTTCGCCGCTGTTTCCGATTTGCTGTGTTGAGTAATCACCGACTGCTGAGCCTGCAATGCCGACTCTGGACTCTTGAGCGCCAGCAAGACCTCTGCTTTGACAGCCAAAGCTTCAGCCGCTCTGTCCGGAAACTGGTTAATGACCTGATCCAGAAAAGGAACCGCCGCTTCGGGCTTATCCACCAGTTCGGCAATTTTGATCAGCGCCTGTCCGGCCTCTTTGGTCGTGGGGTAGGCTTGCAGCAGCGCCTGGTAGGCCGCGATCGCATCTTTAGTTCGTTCACCTAGCTGCGCTCCTCGCCCCGTGCGATACATGTTCAGCGGCGTGTTGGGCGCTTTACCATAGGCGGCTCCAGCGCTGCCGTAATAGCCCTTTTCCCAAAAAGCAAAGGCGATCGCTTCCCAGTCTTCTGGAGTCAGCTGAGAAGCATATTCTTCCTTCAGCCGATTCAGCACGCCAAGAATGCCGGGGGTATAGATGCCATGCCGCGCAATTTGCAGCAAGAGCTGTGGCTGGTCGGGCTTTTTCTCTAGTCTTGCTGAGGCAACATCAACTGCCCGAGGATGGCTGGGAAACTGGCTCAACACCTGATCCCAATATTGCGGATTGGTTTTGCCCAAAGCGTAGAGCGCCTCAGCCGCTGCTACATCTTTGGGGTGCTGTTGTAGCAGGGCTTTCCAGGTTTCGGCAGCTTTGGCAGGGTTGCCTGTGGCCGTGTAAGCCTGGGCACGCTTTGCCAAGATATGAGCCGCCAGCACCGGATAGTCTTTCTCTAATCCTTCTAGCCAAGGCAGCGCTTTACCCCCGCGATCCTGCTGAATCAGATCGGTCGCCAACAGGTAGCGGGCGCGGCTGCGATCGATCGAGGGCGTTCCCTTGGCGATCGCCTCTAGCTTAGCAGCACGGCTAGCGGGCTGAGTCGCGAGAGCCAGCACCTGAGAGTTCGGGTCTTGCGCCAAGCTAAAATCGGCAGTAGCTGGGGCAGCAACAAGCCACTCTTTCATGGAAGGCATTTGAAAGTCACTCAAGAGATTGAGCGACGAAACGCCCGCGCCTAGTGTCAGTGCCGTTAGCCCAATCCCCGCTATCCAAACCTGCTTTTTGTACTGATTCACCATCCGCGTACCCAGCCCGTTATTTGTATACTTAGCTGCCTATAGCAATCTTTTACAAAGGTTCCGAATCGCATCAGCCCTCTTCGTCTCATTAAACCTAAGCTGAAATGATTTTTTGAAAGGGGCGCGGAGCGCCCCTTTCAAAAAATCATACATAAAACCAGCAACGCCCTAAAAGCTTATGGGTTCTGGCTCCTCATCCTAGCGCTTCTGGCAAAAATCGATCGCACCTGGAGATACTGAGACGCCACACAAGCCCCAATCAAATTGCGCGATACTGGAAGCACAAGCTAATCATACGCATTACAAGTCGCATCAATCATGGATCTTCGAGGCATAAATACACCGCGCTTAGAGTGGTCTGGAGACTGTCTAGTCATTGGGTTGTTTGAGAATGCGATCGAGCTGACGGGCGACCTCACCGAGCTAGATCAACATCTCTCTGGCACCTTAACCGAACTGATCACCGAAGCAGAATTTAAGGGCAAAGAAGGCAGCAGCGCTGTGGCGCGAGTCGGCGGCGGCAGCAGTATTCGCAAAATTGCGGTTGTGGGTTTGGGCAAAGCTGAGGCTTTCAAGCTAGACACTCTGCGCCGAGGAGCGGCAGTGGCGGCTCGGCTCAGCAAAAAAGAGAAGGTAAAAACGCTGGGCTTGAGTTTGCCCACCTGGAATGATGATGCGGCTCTGACCCTACAGGCGTTCGTCGAGGGTATTGAATTGGCGCTGCACCAAGACAGCCGCTTTAAGTCGGAAGATGAGAAAGGGCTAAAGCTAGAGCAGGTACACATCCTGGGTTTTAGCGATGGAGAAGCGGCGATCGCCCGTGCCCGTCAAATTAGTCTGGGGGTAATTCTGGCACGCGAGCTAGTTTCGGCTCCGGCCAATATCGTCACCCCGATCACAATGGCGGCAGCCGCAGAGGCGATCGCCCAGGAATACGGCCTGGAGCTGCAAATTTTAGAAAAGGCCGACTGCGAAAAGCTGGGCATGGGGGCATTTTTGGGCGTGGCTCAAGCTTCCGATCTGCCTCCCAAGTTTATTCATCTCACCTACCGTCCAGAGGGCACACCCCGCAAAAAATTGGCAATCATTGGCAAAGGGCTGACCTTTGACAGCGGCGGACTCAACATCAAAGGCGCAGGCAGCGGCATTGAGATGATGAAGACCGACATGGGCGGTGCGGCAGCGACGCTGGGTGCGGCTAAGGTGATCGGCGCGATTAAGCCCGATGTGGAAGTCCATTTCATCAGCGCTGTCACAGAGAACATGATTAGCGGTCACGCCATGCATCCGGGCGATATCCTCACGGCCTCTAACGGCAAGACGATTGAGGTGAACAACACGGATGCCGAAGGTCGCCTGACGCTGGCAGATGCTCTGGTCTACACCGATAAGCTGGGAGTAGATGCCATGATTGATCTCGCAACGCTAACGGGAGCCTGCGTCGTGGCTTTGGGCGACAATATTGCGGGCATCTGGACTGAGGATGAGGCGATCGCTTCACAGTTTTCTCAGGCATCAGAGCTGGCAGGCGAGAAGTTCTGGCGCATGCCGATTGAGGAGAAGTACTTTGAGGGTCTAAAGTCTGTGGTGGCGGACATGAAGAATACGGGGCCACGACCCGGCGGGGCAATTACGGCAACGCTGTTCCTGAAGCAGTTTGTTAAAGATACGCCTTGGGCACATCTGGATGTGGCAGGGCCAGTTTGGACGGATAAGGAAAATGGCTACAACAATGCCGGAGGGACAGGATATCCGGTGCGATCGCTGGTGAATTGGGTGCTGGGCTAAATTAGCCTCATCGGCCATTGCAGACCGATCCTCTAAATTAATTCATCAAGCTAGTTCATTGATCAAGCTTTCCAGCCCCCTGAGTTTTCCAACTTTAGGGGGTTTCAACTTTTTTAGCCCTCTAGCATCAAAGATTCACACCCTTAAAGCAGCATCCCTACAAGATCTCTGCTCAAGAACCCCCCTTTCTCTTGCTCGTTTTGCAACAGTCTATGAGCCAAAGTTGAAAATTATGCCGCCAAATGCTCATCTGCCCAAAAGATATTCTCTAGAGAGTATTTTTAATCGCAGCCGATCGCCAAATAGAAAATCGGCAACTGCATCAGCAAAGGCTGTGTTGCAAAATACTTTCGTTTTTAGCTCTGCGAGTGTGAGAGAAACAAACGACACAGACTTTATCGCTTCCCAAATTTTATTCAACCCCCTATCGATTTCTAAATCGATTTCTAAATCGATTTTTTATCTGTCTCTAGATCGATATCTTTATTCTCTAGAGTGGTGGAGGCAGCAGAACCGTCATCAAGAATTTGTAAAAACCTTTGCTGTGATTGACTCTACAGTTTGACAAAATACTGATGATCAGGCTTATAGTTTGTGCCCAAAGCCGCCTATCAGAGCGGTTCACTAGGGTACCCAGTAAAGCCTCTAGGCAAGCATAATTGCCCTATTTTTAGTTTTCAATTGTGGAGATGCAAAGGCATTGGGTGAGTTCAAATTTAATTTCACATAGGAAAACTGTTTAAGCGCGATCGCCACTTTTTCAAAGCGTGAATTTCGCTGCATAGTACATGTTTAGAAAACTTAGGATTTTTGGTTTAAAAAGTTGCTTATTGTGTGAAATTATGATATTCGTAGAATAAATGAGCAATAACATGTGCCTAGTGTCTATTTCTAGGTTCTTTTAGGAAGTTGGAGATATCCCTCATAACTCGTTGGCTGAGGCGGTGAGGGCGGCTTGTTAGGTTCACATAGCCAGGTTGTCGGGCATGAAACTTGGATCAGAGTTAACCTTGCAATTATTGTTTTGAGGAGAGTGATCTATGGAGACTTTTGCTTATCTCCAAGTTGCTCAGGATTATGAAAATCCTGAAAGCAAAGAGCTAGTTTTCTTGAAAGATGGTCTAGCTGCACTGAGTTCCTTGAGTGGAATGAAGCTTCCCAGCCAGACTCTTTTTGTTTTGCTGGGTGTGGCTTCTTCCGCTTTCATCCTAAACATCGCCAGTGCTGCTCAAGCTGCCTTGTATCGTGGAGACAGCGGTTCTGATGTAACCTACCTTCAGAACCTTCTGAACGACAATGGCTACTCAGTACCCGTTACTGGCTATTTCGGTTCGGTGACTGAAGATCAGGTCTACAGTTTTCAGTATGATCAGGGCTTAGCGGGTGATGGCGTTGCAGGTAGCGCCACAATTGCTGCTCTCGAAGGCGGCTTTGTGCCCATTACGCCAGGTGGCGGTGGCAGCCTAAGCTATGGTAGCTCTGGCGCTTCTGTCACTGACCTTCAGTATGCTCTCAACAGTGCGGGCTATTTCTCGGGACCCTACACAGGCTACTTTGGCTCTTCGACCGAGCAGGCCGTGATCAACTTCCAGTACGACAACTACCTAACGGCAGACGGTGTTGCTGGCCCCGCAACGCTAGCGGCTCTAGGCACAGGTGGCTTCCAGCCTGTCTTGCCCGGTGGCAGCGCGCTCAGCTATGGAGATTCGGGTGCTGGAGTCTCAAATCTTCAGTCTTTGCTCAACTCCAACGGCTACTCCGTTCCGGTCACCAGCTACTTTGGTTCTCAAACTGAGCAGGCTGTGATCAACTTCCAACTCGACTATGGCTTGGTGGCTGACGGCATTGCTGGCTCTAACACCATTGCCGCTTTGGAAGGCGGCGGCGGTTTCCTGCCCGTTCGTCCTGGCGTTGGCAGCACCTATAGCTTTGGAGATTCTGGCTCAGGAGTGTCCAACATTCAAGATCTGCTTAACGCCAACGGCTATCCAGTTCCGATCACGAGCTATTTTGGCTCTCAGACCGAGCAGCAGGTTATTAGCTTCCAGATTGACAATGGCATCTCAGCAGATGGAATTGTTGGCCCCCAGACCTATGCAGCTCTCCTGAGCCGATAGTCTTGGGCTTGCAGATAAATTAGCCTTGAGTGAAGCAGAAAGTGGCCTCGTCTAACTCCTAGAAATTAGGAATTAAATGTGGAGTAGGACTGCTTTGCTCAGGCTCTTTTATGGATTTTTGGTGCGGCTAATTTTTCTACGCTGAATTTAATGATGTCTGTATCGTCCTGAATTTTACGGATTGAGCAGCGCTGATTTCTAAAAGTTGGGCTTGGAGAGCAATTTTATGGAAGCTTTGGCTTTTCTTCACCTGGTTCAGGACTATGAAGATCCTGAAAATAGAGAACTTTGTATCTCATTAGAGACTTTAAATCCGCTTAACGGTCTAAACCCCCTGTTGTCTGGCAAGATGTTTTCTAATGCTGGGGCGATCGCGCTTCTGGGCGTCTTGAGCGCAACTTGGGCGGCAGGTTTGGCTGAGGCCGTGTCGGCTGAAGTCTACAGCGGCAACATCTACGAATCAGATTTATATAGTTCTGACTACCGCTACAACAGACCCGATACCTACGTTGATAGCTACGCCTATGTTTATGAGCCAGTCAGGGTGCGTCCTGATGGCGACCAGCTTGCTTCCGAACAAACTTGCGGCTGTGCTATCAATCCTTGCGGCGGCTTTCGTCCCGTTCGGCCTCTGCCTAATCCAGACTATCGTCCTGTGCGTCCTCAGCCTGTCGATCCGATCTATCGCCCTGTACAGCCTGCGGCTGGCGTATTTTTGCGGCGTGGAGATATGGGCTCAGATGTGCGCTATGTGCAAGACTTGCTGCGATCGGCAGGATATTTCAATGCTTCTTCTACAGGATTTTACGCCACGTTGACGGAGAGCGGCGTTAAGGCTTTCCAGCGCGATCAGGGGTTAGGCGTAGATGGCATTGTCGGAGCGCAGACTTTGGCAGCGTTGGAACGGGTGGGCTAACAGATCTCGATCAGAAGCCTGAAGTGGAAATGGGGTTCATTTCAAAGTAAGCTGAGTTTCAGGCGATCGCCTTGAAACTCACAATTTTTTTTGCAAGAACTTTTTTGCGAGGATCGTTGGCCGCTCTCCTGAATCACGGAAGAGCGGGTTGATACGAGAAGAATGAAGCAGGGTACCCTGTGGAGTTGAGGAGTTAACTTGGTACAAGTGTACCATATTTTCAGCGCAAGACTTTAACTTTATGCCGCATCTCCAAGCCTTAATTTTTGATGTGGACGGCACTTTGGCAAACACAGAGCGAGACGGCCACCGCGTTGCGTTTAACCGAGCCTTTGCGGCCGCTGGGCTAGATTGGGTCTGGTCAGTCGAGCTTTATGGCAAACTGCTGGAGATTACGGGAGGCAAAGAGCGCATTCGCTTTTATCTAGACAACCATCTCCCCGATGCCAGCTTGCCCGACTCTTTTTCGGGGAGCCTATCCGAGCAGATCGCCAGCCTCCATGCCGCCAAGACCGTACATTATAAGCAGCTTTTGCAGGAAAACGTGATTCCTTTGCGCCCCGGCGTGAAGCGGCTGCTGCTAGAGGCTCGTGAACAGGGGATTCGGTTGGCGATCGCCACCACCACCACGCCCGCTAATGTCACAGCGCTGCTGGAAAACGCGATCGCCCCCGAAGCCCTCGACTGGTTTGAGGTGATTGCTGCCGGAGACATTGTTCCAGCCAAGAAGCCTGCTCCTGATATTTATGAGTATGCCCTGCAAGCCATGAGCCTGACACCAGAAGTCTGTTTGGCGCTAGAGGATTCCCGTCAGGGTTTGCGATCGGCCATGCAGGCGGGTCTAAAAACGGTGATCACCGTGAACGGCTACACCCAGAGTCAAGACTTTTCGGGAGCTGCGCTGGTGATAGATCACTTTGGAGAGCCAGACCTACCGTTTCAAGTGATGGCTGGCGATGCACAAGGCCAAGCCTACTTTGACGTAGCCCTGGCAAAACATCTGCTGGCAGCCTGAGATTTGTCCCTGAGATCTGCCAGGACAGGCGATAGGTTGCCTCAGCAATGCGGAATGCGTTAGGGGAAAGGGAACTGCGAAAACCTTTCAAAAAAATAAACAGCAAGGCTAGAATGTTGCTCACAAGAATCTTGGCCTGAATAGAGCCTGTGCCTAAAATTGGCGGCGCTGAAGATGCGCTTGAGGCAGTTCACAAAGATTTTTGCCCTGATACAATGCAGATGATCTAAGCTTACTGAGTGTTTGTTGTCCTCTTCGCAAATTCCGGCTGTGTTTAAACGAATTTCCTTCGCTTCCCTCCTGATTGTCTCTAGCATTTGGGGTATTGTTCAGCCTGTTTATGCTCAGGCGCTGGTTCCCCATGTGTTGCAACTCGATCAAAAGCAATTGGAGGAACAGGGTTTAGGTTTAGCCCAAGAAGCTGCTCAATTGGCTCAGTTTCAGCAGTATCCGCTGGCGCTGTCTCGAGCACAGTTGGCGTCACAGTTGGCTCCTAATAATCCCCAAGTTTGGGCTTTGCTCGGCAGTCTGTATCTAGAAGCTGGAGAAGTTGATCCCGGAATTCAAGCGCTGCTCAAGTCTCAATCGCTCGATCGCACCAACGAAAGCGTCTTTTTTGCGCTGGGCGATGCCTACTTTCAGCAGGAAAAATATGATGCTGCGATTCAGTCTATTCAGGCGGGTCTAGCGCTGAAGGCTGATGTGCCCGAGGCTTTGTTTAGCTTGGGGAATGCCTACTATAAGCTTCAGCGCTACGACGAGGCGATCGCTCAGTACCGCAAGGCCGTTAGCCTTAACGACACATTTTGGCCTGCTATTAACAACGTGGGGCTGGTGCTCTACGAAAAGGGCGATGCCGAGGGTGCCCTGAAAGAATGGCAGCGCGCCGTGAAAATTGATGGAAACCAGGCAGAACCCCAGTTGGCGATCGCGATTGCCCTCTATGCCAAAGGCGACACGGCTCAAGCCGTCAGCCTCGGAGAAGCTGCCCTCAGAATTGACAACCGCTATGGCGATCCAGAATTCTTGCAGCAAAACCTCTGGGGCGCTCGTCTGGTGAACCAGGCCAAGACCTTTTTAGCACTGCCGCAAATCCGCAATGCGATCGCTCAAGGCAGCGCGACACCCGAATCCAATTAGGGTTGAACCTGTGCGGCAAACAGCTCTCCTGTTTCCTCGGTGGCAGGGGCAGCTTTGCGCGATCGCACCAACCTTGCACAGATGGGCAGACCTATGCAGAAGCCGCAACGCACGGGCAAGAAGTCATTGAGCTGTTATTAGAATATTTTGAAAACAAGGGTATGCCCATTCCTGAACCTAAGGTTTATCCGGCTCACTTATTTCAGGCAGCATGAACTTTAGCCTCATCAAGGATGGTTGAAAACTTGCCAATGGCATATCCGAACTCACCCTTCACTGAACGCAGCATAAGGCTCTGTGGCTAGGGAACTCTCTATTCCATGACCATCCAAGCTCTAAGAACTTCCGCTACTGTCCAAGCTTGGGCAATGCAGCCGCGTGGCGCAAACGGTGGCTCGCCATCAAAGATTTCGCTGAGGCTGCCGATGCCATGATTGCAGAGATGGTCTGCCATTGGCTCTAAAAACTGTCGTGCTTGAGCGGGATCATTGTAGACCCGGAAATGCGCGATCGCAAAAGAACCCAGCAGCCAGCCCCAAACGGTACCTTGGTGATAAGCGCCATCGCGCTGCCGCTGTCCGCCGCCATAGTGTCCTTGATAGTCGGGATGATCGGGAGCGAGAGAGCGTAGCCCATAAGAGGTGAGCAGCGATCGCCCACAGGCATCCACCACGCCTTTTTGCTGGGCAGGCGTCAGAGGACTTTCGGGGAGCGAAACTGCAAAAATTTGATTGGGTCGCAAAGCTGCATCATCGCCTGTAGGGCTATCCAGCACGTCATAGCAGTAGCCCAAGTCATCGTTCCAAAACCGGACAAAGCGAGCCAAAGTTCGATCGGCGATCGCGTCATATTCTTGATGGGGTTTACCCAATTGGCGTGCAAACTTCGCCATTGTCCTAAGCGCGTTGTACCAGAGCGCATTGACCTCAATCGGCTTGCCTGTGCGAGGTGTAACCACCCAATCGCCGACTTTGGCATCCATCCAGGTCAGTTGCACCCCGGCTTCGCCTGCATAGAGCAATCCATCGACCGGATCAAGATGGATATTGAATCTTGTACCCCGGCAGTGCCAGTGAATAATGTCTGACAATACGGGATATAGCTCTGTTAGCAAATCATCGTCCTGGGTGGCTTTGTAATATTGCCGAATGGCCTCAAAGTACCAGAGCGTTGCATCTACTGTGTTATATTCCGGCACTTCGCCTGCATCGGGAAATCGATTCGGCAACATGCCCTGATCGACGTAATGGGAGAAGGTGCGAAGAATGAGTCTCGCGACCTCCGATCGCCCAGTCGCCAGCGTTAGTCCTGGTAGGCTAATCATGGTGTCGCGTCCCCAATCGCTAAACCAGGGATAGCCCGCAATGATGGTTTTGCCGTTGAGCGGGGTCTGCCGTGATGTCCCAGGAAATGCCTCGTCTGGCGCTTCTGGCTCAGAGGCAACCGCCGCAGACACCGTGCGGTTCACAATAAACTGATCGGCTGCTAAGACGAGTTGATTCATCCAGGTAGGAGTATCGCGGGTTGCTACTGGCCGCTCTGTGCGCCAGAGATTGAGCAATCGCTGCTCGTGGGTCTGACGCTGCTTGAGGGCGATCGCCCCCTGCAAATCAGGCTTCTCTTCGGTGCTGGCAACAATTGTTACCGTCTCGCCGGGATAAAGCGTCAGGTGAAAAGTGGCTGCATGTAGATGATCTTCGCGATCGCTCAGGCCGCGATATCTTTCCAGGCTCAGATCAAAGCCGTAGTACCAGTCGTGGAGGGTAATCACCTCAGCGCGATCGCTCAGCAGATGCAGCGGTGTCGCTCCTGGGAAAGCCATCACGCATACCCCTTGCTCTCGTCGCTCAACAGGCATCTGCCAGCCCAAGCTGCGAACATTGCCGTGATGATCACGGTAGTTTACCAACGCTTTGATCATCAGCGCTACAGGCTGGCTGGCGCGTTGCAGTCCGTATTGCACATAGGTAGTGTTGGCTCCCTGCTGCATCCAGACTCGCTTTTCTAGCAGGGCATCCCCACAGGCAAATCGCCAGGTGGGTACAGTGCCATTGAGGCTGAAGTGTTCAATATAGCGATAGCCTTGGGGTTCGATAATACCGTCGATCCAGCGATCGGTGTTCAGGGTATACACCTGATTGCCCGAATGCAAAATCTCCTCTAGCTTGGTTAACATCAGTGTCCGACCCAAAGGCGGTTGCAGGGCTGCAATCAGCAAGCCGTGATAGCGGCGGGTGAGGTTGCCTGCTACTGTTCCTGAGGCATAGCCGCCAATGCCATTGGTAACGAGCCATTCTCTGGCTGCTGCTGTTTGAAGATTGCCACAAATTTCGCGTCCAAAGGCGAGGGTCATACCGGGAGATAGGGAGGGTGAAGAGCAAAGGATGAACGGCAGACACTGCTGAGTTCGACGATGGATTTTAGGTTGGGAGGAGCGCAGGACAACTCTTCTGCAACTTTCATCTGCAAATTCATCCTTCCAAAGTATCGGCTGCTAACCGTACCCCAATAATGAGAGTAAGCTTAAGAATCTGAGTGAGATGATTCTAAGCTGGCTGGCTTTGGATGCGCCCAGGCTTCTTTGCTGTTGCGTGAAACACCTTTTTTTGAATGCTGCCACAATTCTGAGATATGTCTGAGCCATTCAGCCAGTGTTCTGATGAAAACAATGCGTCTGATGCTTGGCTTGCCCTCATGGTGGGCAACTCTCGGCTGCATTGGGCTAAGTTTGTAGGCCATTCGCTGGAGTCTACCTGGGATGTACCGCACGCTGCAAAAGCGGCGATCGATCGATCGCCGCTTTTGCCTCTATGGATGGCCTCGGTAGTGCCTGAGCAGACCCAGTGGCAAGATTACCCCAACACTCACAGGATTGAGCTAGCGCAAATCCCGCTCCTGGGACTTTACCCTACCTTAGGAGTCGATCGCGCTTTAGCCGTTTGGGGTGCTGTGCAGACGCGAGGGGCACCTGTGCTGGTGATTGATGCCGGAACAGCCCTGACCTTTACGGGAGCAGATGCTGAGGCTCGGTTAGTGGGAGGAGCCATTTTACCGGGGCTTCAGCTTCAGATGCGATCGCTCCACGAACACACTGCCGCTCTGCCGCTGCTAACCCTACCGGACATCTTGCCTTCGCGTTGGGGAGTCGCCACGGCTGAAGCTATGCAAAGCGGAGTGTTATACACCCTGTTGGCGGGGTTGCATGACTTTATCGCCGACTGGCTTCAGCGCTGGCCCCAAAGTGCCATTGTGATTACAGGGGGCGATCGGCTACTGCTGCTGAAAACCTTCCAACAGCGGTTTCCTCAGATGGCTGTCTCCCTTCAACTGGATGCTCATTTGATTTTCTGGGGCATCCGCGCTTTTAGGATGCACAATCAAGTGCCCTAGCGTAACTGAAAGTCTTGCACATAGCCATCGTTGGCTCGAATCTGCACCACAAAAGGCGCACCATTTGCCCGACCTTCTACCGTCCAAGAGCGATTGCCATTCTCTCGCTGAATGTCGTCAATCCTAACGATGCTGGAGTCAGGCTCATCAATGCCGAGTTGGTCGCCCACAACCTGACGTGCGATCGACTCGGCATCGCTGCGGTTGCGCACGCTGTCACCACCATATTGATTTTGCCAGTTGTCATCATCGCTGTAATCATCGTCGTTGTAGTCATCATCGTTGTAATCATCGTCTCTGCCGCCGCTAGAGCTATTGCTGTCTTGAATCTCATACAGTTCAACCTGTCGAGTGGCGCTAGAGTAGTCACACCCTACCTGATAGGTGTTGTTGCGGCTGCGTCTGATCTCCATAATCACTTCTGCGCCCCCCGAGTAAGAATTGACGGAGAGAACATCGATAACCTGTAGCCCTCGATCGCTAGCAGCATCAGTACAGGTTCGCTCAGCACGGCTATTTTGAGCCACTTGGGTTTGAGCAATCTGAATCGTTTGACTCGATGGCTCTGCGCTCCATCCAGGGGCAGCAAAAGCAGTTAAACCAGTCGTCAGCGCCAAAGTCGCGAAAGTAGATAGGGTGAAGGGCTTCATAATACGAGGGCAGTTTAGGTGAATTTTCCGATTGTAGGATGGGTCAGATAGATTACGATTCTCTGCCATCCGTTTTGTAATATGCGCGAACATAATCCGGACTCCTCATTAGATGAACTAATAGAGTCCGGAGCCTTATTTTTTGTTCCCGAGCAATTTTCTGATTATTTTTTTGATCTACGGCGAGCTGGCGATCGCCTCCGGAAGGAATTTTGGCGTATTTCTTTCTAGATAAGCTCTACAAAATTAGGCTGGGATACGGTTTTCTCCTGATTCTCTAAAACACCCTGTCTCGACGGGCAGGTAAGCTAAGTTGAAGAGCGAGTCTGTTGGGGGAGTCGGAATGGTATCGGTGCTATGCAGTCAAGGACATACCAACTTGCCAGGAAGTCGGTTTTGCCATTTGTGTGGAGAACGACTGTCGGAGTCTATTCCTGCTTTGCAGGTTAATCCGTCCTCAACGCTAGCTGAAGGTGTCTATGCGGGCTTGATCTTGGGCGATCGCTATCGTATTGTCCATGAGCTAGGGCATGGGGGCTTTGGGCGCACCTATCTTGCCGAAGATATCAATCGCTTTAACGAAGCCTGCGTCTTAAAAGAGTTTGCTCCCCAAGTGCAGGGTACCTATGCCCTACAAAAATCTGAGGAGCTGTTTGAACGTGAGGCGGGTGTGCTGTACAAATTGCGCCATCCCCAAATTCCCAGGTTTCGAGAGTTATTTCGAGCAAATTTAGGCGATCGCGGCTGTCTATTTTTGGTGCAGGATTTTGTCGAAGGCCACACCTACCGCCAGCTTTTGGAGACTCGTAGACAAACGGGCAGCTTCTTCTCAGAAGCAGAGATCTTTCTACTTTTAAGCCAGCTCTTGCCTGTTTTGCACTATATCCATAGCAATAGCGTCATCCATCGAGATATCTCACCGGATAACTTAATTTTGCGATCGAGCGATCGGCTGCCCGTTCTGATCGATTTTGGAGGCGTCAAGCAAATCGCTGCGGTTGCGGCTTCGCAGTTTGTGGCTCCAGAAACCCTGCCTTTGGAAAATCTGGCTCCAGACTCAAGATCTTCAGAGCTTGTCCCGATCGCAACGCGCTTAGGTAAATTAGGCTATGCCCCCGAAGAGCAGATGCAGAGCGGGTTCACGTCACCCCATAGCGATTTGTACGCTTTGGCAATGACGGCAATGGTTTTGCTCACTGGGCGAGAGCCTTTAGAGCTGATGAGCCAGCCGTTTCAGACTTGGCGGCAGCAGTTAAATCTGAGTTCGCTACTGGCCACAACGCTGATGAGAATGATGTCGTCCCAACCCGGCGATCGCTTCCAGTCTGCTCTAGAAGTGTTGCAGGCTCTCCAATCAGAGCCTTCTGAGCCATTGCCGTTCTCCCGCCCCGATGCAGCTTTGACCCAAGCGCCAATCTATACCCAGCCAGATTTCACCCTGCCACCCTCATCCGGACAGGCTCCCTGGGTTCAGCCTACAGAATCTACAGAATATATAGAACCTTTTGCGCTGCTGAACTCTCCCCTTTCTCGCCAGCCCTCTCCCAAGCGCCGAGGTGTGCTGATTAGCATCTTGCTGGCTGGTCTGTTGGGAATAGTCGGAGCAGTGTGGACGCGCGATCGCTGGCTCCCGCCGTTGCAAGCATCCTGGCCTGGGCAAAACTCTACTGAAACAGAGCCTGAAGAAAACAGCCCTGAAGAGGCTAAGTTTTCCCCAGAGGAGCAGGAGCGTAAACAAGCGCTTCAGACTCGTCGTCAGGCTTTGGGGATCGATCAGCAATATTTGGTTAACCTCACCAATGCGACTTTCTATGAGCAGCACCCTGACCAGCAGGGGCGTACCCTCAGCGATGACGAGACAGATGGTCAGTGGCGCAGCATTTGGGATGGCATCGCTAACGAATGGCTGACAATTTTAGAACAGCAGGTGAGTCCTGAGGCCAGAGGCAAGCTGGGCCGCTATACCAATGCCGATCGCGACCAGTGGAAGCAGGCGGTGAATAAGCTGTACGTCGGTAGCCGATCGCTGTTTGATCTCACAGATGCCAAGTTTTTTCACCTGTTTCCTCAAATGCAGGGAAAGGAATTCATTGAGCAGCCGATCGGGCAAGTGTGGCAGGCGATCGCGTTTGATCAGGTGCGGGCCATGCAGTCTGGTACAACTTTAACCCAGCTGCGGTTTGACCCAGACTCTTTCAGCAAACAGGATGCTGGAACGCTTGCACCAGGCGAGGGCAGAATTTATACGGCTCAGCTGGCCGAAGGGCAAATTTTACGGGTTAGCCTTCAGGCACCCCCCCAAAGTACGCTATTCTCTCTCTATCCTCCCCGTCCGGGGCAGGGCAACTCGCCCTTTCCTGAGGATGCTGCTGAGGCGACCTGGGTGGGGCAACTTAATCAGTCGGGGTACTATGAATTTGTTGTTGTGGCAATTTCGGCTGATCCGGTCAGCTATCAGCTTAATTTGGCAGTGGATAACGTAACCTCGTCTCCCGTAGAATCTCCGATCCCCGAAGCGCCTCAGGCCAAGGATTAGCCCATTATTTTCCTGATTTACACGGTCGCCTAAACCCGAGCTAACCAGGCATCCTAAAATATACGGACTTATAATGCACGTCATGCAAGACTCAGGGTGTCTAATCCGTAGTTGCGAGTACATGCTGCTACGGTATTTCAAACAGGGTGTTTATTTTTTCAAACGGGACGTGGTACGGCCCTGACAAAAATTATGACCCTTGCAAAAAAATACATACGACTCTTAGAACATTACCCCAGCTAAGGATCATGGATTAAATAAAGCCCCTATAGTTTTTTGAAAGCGCGGCACTTCCAAAAACTATGACAGGTTAATTAATTTGCGATCCTCAGTGCTGAAATATCTGTCACGATCGCCCCAGCAAGGTCTGCCATGACTTCCCAACCTCGACCCGAAACCGGAACTGAACCTGTCATTGAAACAGCCACTGAAACCGCTATCAGAGCAGCAGCAACCAGCAAAATTGGCAGAAATTTGCTGCTGTTGCACGAGCAGCAAGCCACTGGCGAGTTGATAATCACGCATGGCAAACAGGCTTCTCTTCAATGGCGGCTTTACTTCTATTCTGGGCGGTTAGTTTATGCCACAGGGGGGATGCATCCAGTCCGGCGGTGGTACAGAGCTTTCAAATACCATTGTCCTGAGGTGTTCTCGGTCGATTGGTTGCTTCGTGCACAATCAGACGAAACGCTATGGGAAGTCGATTTGCTCAATCAGGCGCTCCAGCGGCATGAAATCAGCCCTGCTCAAAGCAAAATTATTATTCAGGCGATCGTGCAGGAAGTGATGTTCACGATCCTGGGAGAAAAATTTATCAAAACCCAGTGGCATCCCGGCTATCAGATTCCTCAAAAGGCAGTGTTTTTGTCGGTGGCGCAGGTGATTTACGAGGCTCAGAAGCTACGTCAACAGTGGCAGGCTTCTGGTTTGGGCTTTTTGCAAGAGCTAATTTCTCAATTTTCGCCTGATTTAGCGCCTGTATTGCGCAGTCGATCGCTGTCAGAAAATACGCCATTGCCCTCTAGAGGGGTGATGCAGATGATGAAAGGGCAGCTCACCTTCTGGGATTTGTCACAAGAGCTAAAGCGATCGCTCCCTCAAATTCTCCGTGCCCTGTCTCCGCTGATTCGCCAGGGGGTTGTGGAACTGCGGGAAATAGCCGATTTGCCTTCGCCTTGTCCGCAACCCGAGTTGCCTGCTGCTGCGGCTGTCTACAGACCGCTCATTGCCTGCGTAGATGACAATCCCATTACCATTCGGGCGATCGCTCAAATTCTCAAACCCTATGGCTATGAGGTTCTAAGCGTGCTTAACCCTCTAAAAGACATTAGCGCCTTGCTAGAGCGCAAGCCAGATGTAATTTTGCTTGATCCTCATTTGGGCAATGTCAATGGCTATGAGTTTTGTACCCTTCTCCGCAAATCTCCTGTTTTTCAAGATACGCCCATTGTGATTCTGACCCGGCAGGATGGCATGATCGATCGCATGCGAGCCAGATTAGCAGGTGCCTCAGAATTTCTCTCCAAGCCGCTGGAGCCAGCGCAGGTCGTGGAGGTGGTGCAAAAGCATTTGAAGGTAGAAGTCAAATCTATGGCTCAATCTATCGATCTATCGCTACAAAGTAATAGTCTGGCAAGTTGTCGCGTTATTTAATGCCTTGGGAATTATGAGCTTACTCTCCCGAATTGTTTGAGCTTGTTGCGGATGTGGCAGATACGCTCTGGTACAACCGATATATTCTGATTGTCCAGCCTCATGTCTGCATGGCTTTGAAGCAATGGCTTTGAAGCCGTGGTTTTGAAGCCGTGGCACGCCAGCACGCGCTCGGCGATCGGGCGGCAAAGCTCTAGTCTCTGTACCTAAAAATCAACCTTTTCAACCTATTTCGCTCTCGGGTCTAGATGCGTTATTCCTTTTCTGAACGGGTTGCTGTGCAACCTAATCAAAAAATAAACATCAACACTGAAGCAAGGTGCCTATTGCCTAGATTTTGGTCTAGATTCTGGCCTAGAGCGGCAGTGGCGTCTATCTACGGAATTTTGGTTGGTTTGGGTGATTTCTAGTATTAGGCTCCAATTTGCTTGAGAGCTTTGGCTGTGTTCCGGCTATGGTTGTCTTGAAAGCTTCGTCGCACCAAAATTTATGACGACTGCATCTTCCCACTTGCCTTGTCAGGATTCCACTAACGACTCTATGCTAATCAGCGAAGGGGTGCTCGCTGTCGAGGTAGAGGTCTGCAACAAAACTCATTCTGGGGTGAAGACAGACTCTCTGAAGAAGGGGGTGACAACAGTTTCTCAGAGGGATAGCATGAATACCGCCTCCAACATGAACCCACACGAAACTGCTCAAGATGTATTGCCTGACCAGGCCACGCAAAATCAGACCACGCAAAATCAGGATAGCCAAATTCAAGCTACACAAAGTCAAAATAGCCAGATTCAGCCCTACAATCAAAACTCGCGCCTAGCCAATCCTAATCGTCGCAACAGCCTAACCCCTGTCAAGGGATCTTTTTCGAGATTTTTGGCACCGCTGACGCAGGACACCTTTAAGCAGGTGGTGACGGATGTCGAGCAAAAGCTGCGGATTGTTAATCAAACCCTGTCTTTGTTAGACAATGTGCTCGACTCTCAGGGTTTCGATGCCATTTTGAATGAAATGCTGCGATCGATCACGCTAAAAACGGGGGAACTGCTCAACGCCGATCGCACGACTATTTTTCTACTAGACGAAGACAAAGATGAACTGTGGTCGATCGTTGCGGAAGATGAAAACGGCAAAAATCTAGAGTTGAGGTTTCCCAAAACGGTCGGGATCGCAGGAGAAGTTGCCACGACCAAACAAGTCATTAACATTCCCTACGACTTCTATTGCGATCCCCGCTCGACGGCCGCCCAAGAGCTAGATAAGGCCAATAGCTACCGCACCTTTACCATGCTGGCTTTGCCGCTGCTCAACGATCAGGGTGATTTGGTTGCCGTGGTGCAGTTGCTCAATAAGCTGAAGGCTGCCCATGATCCCCAGGGTGTGCTAGAAGAGCGAATTGACTTGGGCGGATTTACAGAAGGCGACGAGCAGGTCTTTCGAGATTTTGCTCCCTCGATTCGACTGATCTTAGAATCCTCGCGATCGTTCTACAAGGCAACGCAGCAGCAAAGAGCGGCTTCGGCGTTGATGAAGGCCACGAAGGCGCTGAGCCAGAGCAGCCTTGACCTAGAGGAAACTCTCGGCAAGGTGATGGAAGAAGCGCAGGAACTCATGCAGGCCGATCGCAGTACGCTCTGGTTGATCGATCGAGAGCGGAACGATCTCTGGACAAAATTTCCAGTGAACGGTCAGCTTCAGCAGTTTCGTATCCCGATCGATGCGGGCTTTGCTGGACAGGTCGCGACTACAGGCGAACCGCTGCTGATTCCGTTTGACTTATATAGCCATCCCAACTCTGCCACCTCCAAAGACACCGATCAAAAGACGGGCTACCGCACTTGCAGCATGTTATGCATGCCTGTGTTTAATGCTGATGGGGAGCTAATTGGCGTCACTCAGTTAATCAACAAAAAAAGGCAGGGCGATTTTGCGCCTTACAATCCTGCCAACTATCCTGAAGCACCAGAATGCTGGCGAGCTAGCTTCAACCGCAATGACGAAGAGTTTATGAAAGCCTTCAACATTCAAGCAGGGGTAGCGCTGCAAAATGCTCAACTCTTTGCCACGGTGAAGCAGCAGGAGCAGATGCAGCGGGATATTTTGCGATCGCTCTCCAATGGCGTGATTTCTACCGATAAAGAGGGCAAGATCATTGCCGTCAACGAGAGCGCCCGATCGCTATTGGGCTTAGAAGAGCATGAGTCCCTGGAAGGCAGACCCGTGACTAGCCTGATCCGGTTAGAGAAGGGCGATTTTCCCCGCTGGCTTCAGACTGCTTTGATCGGGAGAGATGAGAAAAGCCGCCATCAATATTATCCTGATCAAACCTTGCAGCCCATTAAGGGTACAGATCAGCGGAGCATCCACCTGTCGATCAATGCGATCGCTGACGCTAACGACTGCCAAAAAACCTCTGGCGTGCTGGTGGTCATGGACGACATCAGCGACGAGCGACGGCTAAAGACAATGATGTATCGCTATATGACCCAGGACTTGGCAGAACAGTTGCTCAGCAGCGGCGATGCCAAGCTGGGAGGCGAACGTAAAGAAGTTTCGGTGCTGTTCTCAGACATTCGAGGCTACACCAGCCTGACGGAAGCTATGGAGGCTGAAGAGGTGGTGGCCATGCTCAACGCCTACTTTGAGACTATGGTTGATGCCGTCTTTACCCATAAAGGCATCCTAGATAAATACATTGGCGATGCCATTATGGCGGTGTATGGCTCCCCCTTTCCGCTAGAGGATCATGCCTGGATGGCGATTCAAACGGCCATTGAGATGCGCCAGCGCTTGACACAATTTAATGAAAACCGTCCTCACTCTCGCAAAATAAAGATTGGCATTGGGATTAATTCCGATAGCGTCATCAGCGGCAATATTGGCTCTAGCCGACGGATGGAGTTCACGGCGATCGGCGATGGTGTCAACCTGGGATCACGCCTAGAAGGAGCCAGCAAGCAGTATGGCTGCGACATTGTGATTAGCGAAACAACCTATGAACCTTGCCGTGAGCAGGTCTGGGTGCGCGAACTGGACTATATACGGGTTAAGGGCAAGAGTAAGCCAGTCAGTATTTACGAGCTGGTGGGGCTACGGTCTGAGGTGCTGCCTGATGCAAAACTGCAATTAATCGACCTATACCGTCAAGGCCGCGAGCATTATCTCAAGCGCAGGTTTTCTAGCGCCAAGACGGCCTTTAGCCAGCTCTTAGAAACTATTGACCCGTTCGACAAGGCGGCTCTGCTGCATGTAGAGCGCTGCGATTACTGGCTGAGCGATCGCGCCACCGATGCCAGCTGGGAAGAGGGCGTCTGGACGCTGACAGAAAAATAGCGGCTTTAAAATTTCAAAGATCCCTCCTATGGGCTAAGAAGCTGAAGGAGGGATCTTGGTGAGGGCGACCCTGTTAAGGTGGCACACTCGAGAGAGTGACGACTCTAGGCTTCGTTGATCTTGCCTATAACCTGCTCTTTCATAGAGTTGAGATCGGTAGAAAGCTCGCGGCGATTCTCCGCCTTCCACAAATAGCGGTAAACGAACCAAGCGGTATAGCCCATGCCGATCAACTCGAACAGCGGCGAGAGCAAAGGAATATCGTTGATTGCATCTAAGACGGCTAGCAGCAGCTTCACAGTGATGATGGCTGTGAAAATTAAACCGATCGTTACGATAGGCCGCTTGTACTGTCCAAAAAATTCTGTCAAATAGTCAGGCAAGTCAGCTAGGAAGACCGAAATCTTCTCTCCGACCTGCTTGAGCTGATCGCTAGCTTCATCTTTGACAGTGTTGAATGTCTCTTCGGGTGTTTTTGATTCCATATCCACAGTTATCTTCTCCGCCTTATACTCTGGGGCATCAGTATATTGCTGCATCTCAGGTTCCATAATGATACCTTCAAATAATCTAAACGACCTATGTACAGAGCTTTGTGAGAGGATGCCCCGGCCTAGGTAAGCGCTAAAACCGGTACCTACATACCTATAAAAGTAGTTCCAGGATTCAGAGCTGAGTCCGGGAGCTGCGAACATACTAGACACTAATTCAGAGTGCCAAGAATTGCAAGCGATTCTGGATATTCTTAGTGTCTTCTAAAAAGAAGATTAGGGGATCGATCGAAAGGCAGAGTCTGCAAAAGTGCTGCTGGGCGGCAAATTCGGGCGATTTTTACAGAAATTCCGTAAGAAAGGTTGAAAGGTTAATGAGTTCACAGGTTTAAGTTTCGCTGAGCCTGAGGCATTGCAAGATCTCCTGGGCTGCGCGATCGCATACCCCCAGCTCTCCTAGCTTTTGCCGCATCTGCTGATACTGATCCAGCATTTTTTGCCGTCGAGCTGGATTGAGAAGAATATCTAAAGATTCTTGCGTGATCCGCTCAGCAGTTGCCTGACGTTGCAGCAGCTCAGGAATGGCTGCATCCATCAGTACCAGATTGGGGGGTGAGACAAACGGCGGCTCAAACTTGAGCAGATGCTCAGCAATCCAAGCCGTAATGGGGTGAACCCGATACATGGCGATCTGGGGCACATCCAGCAGGGCAATCTCTAGGTTGGCGGTTCCCGACTTGGCGATCGCCAGATCAGCCGCTGCCATCACGGCCTGCGACTGTCCACTGACAACCGTAGCCCGTAGCCCATACTGCTGCACCGCTTGCTCGATCGCCCCCCGATACACCTCCAGAGAGAGCGGAATCCAAAAATGGGCGTGGGGTAGCTGCGCCTGAATCTGCTGCGCTGCCTCAAACATAACAGGCAAAATGTACTTGATTTCTTGCCGACGGGAGGCTGGAATCAAGGCAATTGCCGTTTGGTCGGCTGCCATCCCCAGAAGCGCTCTCGCTTCAGCACGGCTGGGAGCGCTCTGCATCCGATCCACCAGAGGATGGCCAACCCAGGCCACATTGCCCCCTTGCTTTTCGTAGTAGGTTGCCTCGCCGGGAAAAATAGCCAAAAGGCGATCGGTTATGTGCAAGATGCGGCGCGTATTGCGCGGACTCAGCGACCAGACCCACTCTTGAGGGGCAATATAATAGACCGTGGGCACATCGGGCAGGTGCTGACGGACGAAATGACCAATGCTGAGATTGGGTCCGAAGTAGTCGATCATGACGACTAACTCCGGGGGGTGCGCCCGAAGGTGGCGTTTGACTTGCCTTTGAATTTGATAAGTTGACCAGACGTAGGGCAACGATTCCAGCAGGCCAATAGAACCGATGGCGCTAGTGTTAGCCAAAAGCTTAGCTCCAGCCTTTGCCATGCGATCGCCCCCCAAGGCCAAAATCTCTAAGCGGATGCCTAAAGCTTCTGCCTGACGCTGGAGCGCCTCAATAAGCAATGAACCCTGTAGATCTCCAGAAACCTCGCCCGTGCTGATAAAGATGCGAATCGGCGGAGCTGTCTCATTCTTCATTCCGTGCGCCTCGTTTGCCAGGAATGCAGCCTCGCCGCCCTGCTCCATAGTGGCTAATGCGGATAAATTGTTGCAAATGCTGGAGGGCTTCGCTATCGGACAGCAGCTCGATCTGATCTAAAGCTTGATTGAGGGGTAAGCCAGAGCGATAGAGCAGACGAAAAGCCTTTTTGAGCGATCGCAAGGTATTCCCTTCTGCTTCGTCCGCCAGACCCGCTCGCTGGATGCCAATCCGATTGAGCGATCGCACTAAAGCCGGATTGCCTTCCACCAGCATAAAGGGCGGCACATCTCGACTAATGCGGCTCATGCCTCCCACCATTGCCAAACGTCCAATATGGACGAACTGGTGTACCCCCAAGATGCCGCTAATAGTGGCACGAGACTCAACCCAGACATGCCCCGCAAACGCCACGCCATTGGAAATGATGACGCGGTCTTCAATCACGCAGTTGTGACCGACATGCACATAGGCCATCAGCAAATTGCCGTTGCCAATGACAGTGGCCTCTCCCGCATGGGTTGCCTGATTGATCGTTACATATTCCCGGAAAACATTGTCATCTCCAATGCGCACCTGATTGGTGGAGCCGTCATACTTCAAATCCTGGGGTTCAGAGCCAATCACCACACCCGAGAACAGCTGGTTGCGATCGCCAATCACCGTGTCGCCATCCAGCACGACATGCGCTCCAATCACAGTGCCAGCCCCCACGCGCACGCGCTCCCCAATGACGGCATATGCTCCCACCTGTACGGTGGGATGCAGATCAGCCCGCGAATGAATGACAGCAGTGGGGTGAATTAGAGTAGTCAAGGGATTGGGTAGATAGCTAGAGGACTTTAAACGTCAACAAGCGAGAATGTCAATAAACCTTCGGCAGCGAGTTGGCCATCCACTTCGGCTCGTCCCTGCATCTTGCCAAACCGACGCGCTTTAACCGAAAGGAGTTCCACAGTCATCACCAGTTGATCACCCGGAACCACAGGGCGGCGAAATCGCACCTTGTCAATTCCGGCAAACATAAATAAGCCCTCAGGCAAATCGGGCATCTGTGTCACGATGATGCCTCCTACCTGCGCCATCGCTTCCACGATCAGCACTCCCGGCATAATTGGGCGACCTGGGAAATGCCCCTGAAAATGGGGTTCGTTAAACGTAACGTTTTTCAAGCCCACGGCCAGTTTCCCAGGCACATACTGAACGATCCGGTCCACGAGTGAAAAAGGATAGCGATGGGGCAGAAGCCGATGAATATCTTCGATTGCCAAAACAGAAGGATCGGCAGCGCGATCGATCGTCTCGGCATCTTGCGTGTGAATCTGAGTGGTAGCGAGGTCGTCAGTCAGTATAGCCATGAGTCAATACAAGTAGGGCTGGAGGGTAGGACTGGAGCAGGCTGGCAGCAAAAACTGCTCACCTTCAGGATCGGAAAACCTGAGCCAGATGCTGGGTAAGCTGAGCATGAAGCGCATGACTGGCTTTGTAAGCTAAAACATGGGCTTGCGGAAACAGACCTAACAAACTCAAGTCTCCTACTAAGTCTAAAAGTTTATGACGCACTGGCTCATTTGAAAACCTCAAAGGCGGATTGATCCATCCTTCTTTGCCGCAGACCAGGGCATTCTCTAAGCTACCGCCCTTAATTAATCCATTCTGCTGCAATTGTTCGATTTGGTGTACTAACCCAAAGGTGCGGGCTGGCGCAATGGCCTCTGCAAAGCTTTCTGACCCCAACTGCTGAATGGGCGACCAGCTATGCCACTGGTTGCCGATCGCAGCCAATTCAAAATCAATGCCATAGGTAAAGCGCAGCTCTGGTGAGGGCAGCGCCGCTACAAAAGCATCCCCCTGACGCACCCAGATCGGTTCGTGCAAAACAAACTCAGGCCGATCGATGGCCTGAGTCATCGTTCCAGCTTGGGCGATCGCCTCTACCCAGCTCAGCGCCGACCCGTCTAGCAAAGGAACTTCTGCCCCATCGATTTCAATTCGGGCATTGTCGATGCCCATGCCTGCCAGCGCGGCCAGCAGGTGCTCCACCGTGCGAACGGTTGCGGTATCGGTGGCTAGCTCAGTAGACAAAAGGGTTTGCCGCACGGCTTGAATATTAGCCGGGATGATGGGTGCGGTGGGTAGATCAGTGCGGACGAAGTAGCGCCCTTGCCCCGCTTCAGCAGGTAAAATCCGCACCTGAGTGGAAAGACCCGAATGTAAGCCGATACCCGATCGCTCAATGGCAGTCGCCAAAGTCTGCTGCTTTCCTCGACCCCATACCGAAGTTTGGGCTAAACTCTCTGCCGAACTTTGCGCTGAACTGGGCAACAGCGGCTCTGCCACATGACTCATCTAACTCTCCTCACCCCTCCTAAAACCGCTCCTTACCTGGTCTAGAACCGCTCTCCAATCCCAAAGTGGAACTCGTTGTCTCCTTGATCGTTGATGGCATAGTCCACCCGGATTTGTCCGATGGGCGATCGAATTCTCAGTCCAATGCCATAGCCAAAACCGCTACCGGGCTTATCTCGCACCCCAGCCGGGTTGCCAGGTACATCGCCAGCGGTGCCTAAGTCCGTTCCCACATCCAGAAACAGAGCGCCACCCACAACCGAGAACACAGGGAAGCGATATTCTGCCGTTGCCACTAAGAAGCTGCGACCGCTGCCTAGTTCTCCTGACTGATAGCCCCGCACAGAATCTGTCCCGCCCAATGAGAAAGCCTCATAAGGAGGCAAATCTCCGATAATGGTGCCGCCCTGAACGTTGAATGCCAACGTTTCGGGACAGTCTAAAGGGGATTTTTCTGGGTTACGGCAGTCCGGCGAAAGTTGCGTAAACTTCACGGGAATATAGTAGCTGTAGCTGGCACGAAGGCGGTTGAAGAAAATGCCGTCGATGGGAATGGTTTGCTCGTCGCTGAAGCGCAACAGAGAACCGCTCGTCGTTTGAGTGGCGCTATTGCGGCGATCGCGGCTGGCAGAAGCCTGAATCGAGAGAATATTGTCTGTTCCAGAACTATTGAAGCTGAGCAAATTCCCCAGCTCATCAAACTGGCTCAGGTCGCCGCTGGCATCTCGAATCGAGACATTTTGGTACTGCATCCCCAGGGAAGCCCGCCAACCGTCATTGAGAGGACGAGCAAAGGTAATGCCGCCGCCCAGACGATAGACACGAGGGCGATCGCCATCATCATTGTCGTCATCGCCATCCGGCAGCCTAACTTCATTTTCGCCACCGTCAAACACCAGCGAAATCGACTGACGGCCAAACGCATTCACGGTGTAAGACGTGCGATAGGGATCGCCCGCAATCCAGGGATCGGTAAAGCTCGTATCAAACTGCAAACTGCGCAAGCCGATCTGCGCCTCTGCGCTGAGGGTTTGATTGTTTCCGCCTAAGTTCTGATCCTGGATGCTCACGGCTCCAAACAGACCATCGGCTGAGCTAACCCCAACGCTAGCTCCAAGCGTGCCCGATCGGCGTTCCGTCACGTTGACCACAACATTGACTTTCCGGGGATCTTCACCCGGATTCAGCGCTACCTGCAAATCTTCAAAAATACCTAACCCAAACGCCCGCTGTAGATCGGCCTGGATACGCCGCTGGTTAAACACCTCTCCAGGTTCTGAGTCAAACTCTCGGGTGATGATGAAGTCTCGTGTCTTACCTTCAATCGGATTGCCATCATCATCTGTGGCATTGCCATCGCGATCGAGGAAGCGAATCTGAATGTCTTCAATCACGCCTTCTGCCACTTCTAGCGTAGCGGTACCGTCGGGCGAAACTTGAGGGGCACCAACGATTTGAGCCAAGACATACCCATTGTCCTGGTAGAGTTCGTTGAGTTCCTCTACCCCTGCTTGGAAATCATTCAGGTTGAGAATATTGCCATATTGACTTCCAAAGATGCCGTCTACAGCCTGCTGTATCGGCACCTCTTCGTCCTGGTAGACAATGGTTTCGATCACACTGTCCTGTAGCTGCACTGCCCGCAGTTCAGGATTGAGCTGCACATCAAAAGTAATCTTGACGCCAAGCGGGGTGTCTTCTGGAATGGCCCGAACATTGGCAAAATACCCAGTGGCAAAAATTGCATTGATGTCTTCTTGAAGCTGCGATCGCGTGGTTGTCCGTCCGGGCTGAGTCCGAATCGCGTTATAGACCTGATCGAGCAAATCGCCTTCTGCACCCGTCACGGCCACCTCTGCGACCAGCACACGCGCCTCAGGCTGGCTAGAGCTGCCGGGGGGTACAGTATCAGGCGATGTTGGAGAGGGCGGTAGCGGCACTGTCGTGTCTGGAACTGTCGTGTCTGGAACTGTCGTGTCTGGAGTCGTGGTCGGCAGAGTCGGATCGGTTGCAGGCGCTTCAGGCAATGGCACTGAAGGACTCTCAGGAGTCGCTGTCTGAGCTAGCTCGATCGCCTCTACAACCTGTGGCAGAGCAGCAGCAGACGAGTCCTCAGAAGACTGATTTTCAGAAGATTGACCCGATGGAGCAGCCGATGGGCGTGAAAAAAACTCTACAGCAGCTTGTTCTGGCGCGCTGGCAATGGGGACATTGGCTGCTGGCGTACTACCGATTGGCGTGTCACCTATGGGCACGCTGGCTGCTTGTTCTGAGACGGTTTGCTCTAGAGAAGTTTGCTCTGGAGCTTCAGACGCATTTGCCTCGGCTGGACGAGCCAACCCAATCGCTGCGGATGCAGTGAGAACTGCAAATAAAACGGGGGAAAAACGCATACTGTTTAGATTGTTTTGCACGTCCACACACCATGTGATCTGTCAACGCAGACCAGGAAACAACATCGAGGGAATCCCAGATGGCTATGGGTCAATGATCCTAGAATCGATCCCAGGTGAACGGAGCAATTTTACAGCATTGGCTGCACTTATTTTTGAACCGACTGTGCCAGAACTCTTTCTAGCACTTGCCGATAGGCTGCTTCCACGTTCCCCAAGTCATGACGAAATCGATCTTTATCCATCACTCGCTGGGTCGGATCTGAATCTGCCTGGTTCCATAGCCGACAGGTATCTGGGCTGATTTCATCTGCCAACAGCAGATGATTCTGAGCATCTACTCCAAACTCCAGCTTGAAATCTACAAGCGTGATGCCACATCTTTCAAAAAAATCAGAAAGAATCTGGTTAATTTGCAAAGCGGCTGTTTGAAGTTGCTCAACTTGCACTGGGGTTGCAAGTTCCAAGAGAAAAAGGCGATCGTGAGTCAGTAAAGGATCTCCTAAAGCATCGTTCTTGTAATAGAACTCTACCAAAGGCTGTTTTAATATCGTTCCCAGAGCCAGCCCAGTCTGTTGACAGAGGCTTCCGGCTGCAATGTTCCTGACAACCACTTCTAAAGGCAAGATTTTTACGGCTCGTACCCGCATTTCGTTGGCGCTAGGTGAGTCAAGCCAGTGGGTAGCAATTCCCTCAGCCTCTAAAAGCTGAAATAAATGGGTTGAGATGGCGCAATTCATTTGCCCTTTGCCCACAATGCTGCCTCGCTTTTGGGCATTAAAGGCGGTGGCATCGTCTTTGAAATGGGTTAACAGAACGTTGGGATCTTCTGTCGTGTAGAGAATTTTGGCTTTTCCTTCGTAGATTTTTTGACCAGCAGACATAGCACGACACATGAAGAGGTATGGACTGAGCTTGATTATCCTGGCTTCATTATTGAACTGATCGCACGTTCTTGTACATCTTTTCTTTTGATTGCCGTCTTTACACCCATTCGTCTGGGCAGACCTTAAAGATTAGCCTCGCGCGCGAATCCGTTGTGTGGCTCTGCCACACAACGGATTCGCGCCTTCAAACAAGCATCCAGGTTACGGCGGCTACCTGAGGATGAAATTGCTAGCCGAGAGGCTGTCTACCTGTACACCCTGTAGTACAAACTGTGTCGCGAAGTTTGTACCTGCACCATTGCCGTCGCTGTCAACTTTGATGGCCGTGCCCGATGAGACTTTCTCAAGCTGCACAAACTTCTTAAATTTCTCCAGATCGCTCAATCCTTCGCTTTGATGGGAGGCAAGCTTGAAGATGCCGCGTAGATCGATCAAATCTAGTGCGGTGTCAAAACCTATGACAATGTCTGCTCTCGATACGTTGGAATTAGAACATACAATCACGTCATTGCCACTGCCTGTGATCAGCGTGTCTTGGCCTAATCCGCCGACCAAAACATCATTCCCCTTACCACCCGCGAGGAAGTCGTTGCCCAGACCTCCTTTCAAATTGTCGTTACCGTCACCCCCAAAAAGTTTGTCATTTCCCTTACCGCCATCCAGGTCATCGTTGCCGTCTCCACCCTTAAGAACATCACGACCTTTGAGGCTGCGGATGACATTATTGCCTTTGGAGCCGAATAACCTATCTGATTTCTGGCTGCCGTTCTTACGATCGCCCGGTTTATCGGAGTTGGGTTTGCCTGCGCTCGGAAATTGACCAAATGCCTCTCCAAACGCATTAGATGGGCTAGGAATAGGAGTTGTGTCAGGAGAGGGTGTGGGGGGCGTTGGGTCGGGAGTCGGCGTTGTCGGCGGTGTTGGAGGTGTTGGATCAGCAGGTGGAGTAACGATCGCGGCTTTAGTCGTAAAATTCCAGGCTGTAGCGCTGGTGATCCCGGCGAAGGCATTTCCCGCAGCGTCTTGGAATGCTCCTTGAGAAATGCCGATGGTGTAGCTTGTCCCTGGTGCCAAGTCATCGATGGGGTTGATGGTAACGGTTTTGCCATCGGCTGCGATCGTCACTTCTGAAGAGGTTAAGTTGATCAGCTGCAAATCGTTGGTGCCCGTCTTGTTGATGGCGATCGTCCCGGTCGCGCCCTTCTGCACGACTTCATCGAAGGTTAGCACTAGATTTGCACCTACCTCGATCGCTTCAGACTCATCGGCAGGGCTAAAGGTCGCGGTGGGTGCGGTGGTATCTGGAGGCGGATTTGTGGGTTCTCCCTTGGTTGTAAAACTCCAGCTGGTCGTGCCGCTGTAGGGATTGTTGGCCGTATCCTGGAATGCACCTGCATCAATACTGACGGTGTAAATCTTTCCAGGGAGAAGATCAATTGCAGGATCAATAACGGCCGTGGAGCCATTGCTGCCCAGCGTGATCAGGCTAGAGCCGACTGCGATGACGATCGGCTCCTCACCCTCCGTTGTCAGGGTGATGTTGCCACTCCCTTTTTGAACCGCTTCGCTAAAAACCAGAGTTAGATTACTGCCTACTAAAACATCTTTAGCAGAATTTGTGGGGGTAAAAGCTGCAACGGTGGGTGGCGTGTTATCAACGGCTACGAACGCTGCGGTCGTGAAATTCCAAGTTTCAGTGCCATCGTAGCTATTGCCTGCTAAATCTTGAAAGGCTCCATAGTCTACGAAAATCGTGTAGCCTTTGCTGAAAGCAAAATCGTTGGTTGGATTGACGGTGACAGTCAGACCATCTCCGCTGATCGTGACGGCATCAGAAGTGACCAGAATGTCGATAGGTGCCGCACCGCCAGTGAGCTTGATTTTGCCTGTGCCTTTCTGCACTGGCTCGTCAAAGGTTAGGACTAAGTTGCTGCTCACCTCCACATCTAGCGCTTCATCAGCAGGGCTGAAGGTGGCGGTAGGAGGCGTAAAATCTGTTTGAGCTGTCATGGGGGATGCCTTGGAGATGAGCGTGGGAACAGGAGATGTGTTAAACGCGTAACATTATTGAACCCATACTAAACATGTTGCATTTGTTACATCCCCGATGATGCTACGGGATTTAACCCTATTCATTGGCCGTAGCACCCTAGAAGCTTCAGGGGTTTTACGGATGGCGATCGCCCGTGACAATTCCGAGAGAATAATTCTGAAATGTAATCTGATCTGGTGATTCTGAAAGATAATTTTGAGGGATGATACGGTGGATGCCCAAAGCGGAGAACCAGGATGAAAGCACAGGTATTTAGAGGCGTGAATCAGCTTAGCTACGAAGAAATTCCGGTGCCGGAGCTAGCCGCTGATGAAGTGTTAGTGCAGGTGCAGGTCGTGGGATTGTGCCAGTCAGATATTAAAAAAATTCGCTATCCGCTGTATGAACCGCCGCGAATTTTTGGACATGAAACCGCAGGAACGATCGCCGCAATTGGAGCAGATGTGCAGAAGTGGCAGGTGGGACAGCGGGTTGTTGTGATGCATCACATTCCCTGTATGCATTGCGACTACTGTCTGCACGAAAACTACTCTATGTGCGATGTCTATAAAAATGTGACGACGACAGCCGGGTTTGCCCCTAGCGGCGGTGGATTTGCTGACTATGTGAAGGTGCCGGGGCATATTGTTCGCAATGGTGGCCTGATCCCGATTCCGGACGGCATTACCTTTGAGCAAGCCAGCTTTGTAGAGCCGACCAACTGCTGCCTCAAGGCGGTTAAAAAAGCTCAAATTTCACCTGGCCAAACGGTGTTGGTTACTGGCGCAGGGCCGATCGGCCTAATGTTTATCATGCTGGTGAAATACTTTGGAGCCAGGGCGATCGCCACTGATTTGATTCCTAGCCGCATTGAAAAAGCGCTCAGTATTGGAGCCGATGCTGCTTTTGATGCCCGCGATCCAGAGCTGGTTCAAAAAGTTGAGGCGATGACCAAAGGCATGGGTGTGGATACGAGCCTTCTAGCTGTTCCTAGCGACAAGGCTTTCTTTCAAGCGCTGAACTGCACCCGCAAGGGCGGCAAGATTCTTTTCTTTGCAGAATTTCCGGATGAGGTGGAAATTCCTCTCAATCCCAATGTGTTGTATCGACGAGAAATTGATTTGATGGGCAGCTACAGCTCATCTTATAAAGTGCAATCTCTGGCGGCTGATATTGTCTTTCAGAAAAAAATTGATGTCGATGCTCTGGTGAGCGATCGCTATGCCCTCAAAGATCTGGCGGCGGCTGTCGAACAAGCCGTTTCACCTACACCAGAAACGCTAAAGATTCTAATCTACCCGTAGATGGTCAGCGCCACTTATTGAAGCACTTGCACGGCAGCAGAGACGGCAAAATTGCAGATTTTGGCTGAGTCAACCGATTGCAGAGTTTCGTGATTACATATAGTGCTTGCAAGAGGGTGTAGACAGAGCTAGTGAATGAATGCAATTCAGTCCTCGGTAGAACAGAATGTTGACTATCGAGGACTGAATTGCATAACGTTACCCATCAACCGCCGCAGATAGCATCAAATTCTAATCGATAATTTGTCAGTGGTTGGTTGCATGAACTATGTTAGGTGGCGTTATCATGGTTTGCTTCTTCAATACTGAAATTCACTAACCACTTCAGCTTCGTTCTATCCCCATCTAGGTATGCTCTGATAGCTTCCGCAACTTGAGAAACACGGGTTAAAGGTGTAACGTAATCAAAAATATTTGCCATGACGCGAAGAGTTTCTCTTGTCCAAGGTCCTTCCACTACCAGAATACCCAGAAGCCTTTGATTCCTTCCCTTCCAATTAATTGCCGAAAACATTTTATCCTTGGCGTATAGCGATGCGTGTCGTGTAGAGCTTTTTCGCACTTCAATAAAAGCAACTGGATTTTGTGCATCTGGTATTACAAAGTCAGCACGGAAATCATAAATCACCCCTCTAAGGCTTGCATACTCTGATTCACGCATGAAAGGAACTTGTAAATCAGATAGCGCGTCAGCAACTATATTTTCCAATAAAACTTTTCCTACGAGATCCCTAACTATTCCTTCTAAAGTAGGCTCAACAGCTTGTAAAAGTCTCTCTTTTGAAAAAGTGCGAGTTCTCAAGTTACGTATAATGCGCTCTACTATTCTCTCCGCAACCGCCTTAGAAATATTATTGTCAGAAGCATTACCTACTTCTCGCTTCAACTCTGATTTGCTTCTAAGCCCTGCCAACTGCTGGAAAAACGGCAATAATCCTGGATTGGTTGACAGATAATCTGATGATAATGAACGAAATTCATCCGTCTCTTCAAACAGCTTATCCACTAAAGAGCCTGCAAAGAGACGCATCCTTTCATATACTCCTGCTGTAATTGCTGACTCTGTATCGAGAGCTATCGCTAGCATTCGTTCAGCTTCATATTTAATTTCTTCTGGGGTTGAAGTATCTGGATCCAACTCTAGTGAAAGCCCATGTATAACTACCAAACGGCTGTTACGAGAAGTTAAATCGAGATTCTGAATATTTGAAAATCCATTAGACTGTTTGCCAAGAGCGAGATAAATTTCAATATAATCTTCCATAGCATCAGCAGCTACCTTGTAAAGGGTGGTAAGCTCCATAGCAACAGCCTCGCTATTTTCAGAAAACTCAAGGTCTTCTTCCATAGATCCAGTACTCTCCAATTGGCGTACCAGCACCTTCGCGTTTTGATAAAATCCAACGACTTCCTCTAGTTCTCAACAGCTTTGTTTCCATTTTCTCAAACCCTATTTCTTGTAATAAGGCTAAAGTGAGTTGACCTGTCGGAATATGTACTCCATAGAGATAAGCGTCACCAATAATCACATGAATGTCAGCATTAGACTGAAGTAATCTGAAGCATTCAGTAAATACTTTTTTAATCCCAGCAAAATATGGAAAGATGAGGGAATAGTACTCTTTCTTTCCTGCCCTTTGAGTTCTACGAATTTTCAACTCATTAACAAGTGGCCTTAAACACTGTATAAATTCAAGGCTTAACTGATCTGCGTATAGCTCATGATTTTTCTTGATTTCTATTGGAATAGTCGTTGTATTTGGAATAAGTATACTTCTCACCGCATTCGTGACCTCTCTCCAAGATCCAGCATACCCCCAAAAATATAACTCCATTCGACTCATCTCGGCATAGTCGAAATTATTAAGATATGGTGGAGAGGTAACGCACAACGACGCTATAGAAGAAGGTTTTTCAGCAAGAAGATTAGCTGTTCCTTTAATGAAATCACATTGAATATTCTGCTTATTAACTATCAGGTAAAAATCTTCCATTACTTGTGACTGTATACGTAACAAAGCATCTCGAAATGAACTTGATTTTTTCTTTGTTGTGGGTGCTTTGTAGATACCGTCAGTTTGAGACTTGCTGGTTAGTTCAAGGATAATGGAAACTACTAATCTGTAAAACAGCTTATTCTTTGGAGTGACTTCTACCTCTTTTAGTCTTGCATTTACAAGAATTCTAAGTTGGACTTCTGGAATTAACTTCTGAAGAAATTTTAATGCGTCAACTGAATAAATACTTGCCAAATCTCCTTCATATGGTGCGAGGCGATGTAATATGGAGAAAATTTCATCAGGCTCCACATTGCCAAGTGCAGCCTGACATTTAGCTGTTGCAAGATCGGCAAAATAAGGATTAGCTTCACAGGCAATACAGCTAAAGCCATCGAGCAAGCTTTGAACTGGAGTGGTTCCTAAACCGCCAAACGGATCTAAAACCGTATCTCCTGAAGATAAACAAGCTTCTCGGATACATTGAGAGACAAACTCTGGTGAATATCCAGCTATGAAATTTGCCCATCTATGAATAGGATAACGCGAGCTTGTAAGATTTGTTGGCGCAAGAGATGAACTAATGGGATCAGTGAACAGAGAAAGCTGCATGATGTGATTTAACTGCTACAACCAAGATATTTAGCATAATAAATTAACCCTGAGAGCGTAACACACTATGCCAATAGCCTCGAAGTACACGCTCTCACCGATAGCCTAAGCCAGCTAACAACGTATTAAGCTAACAGTTTCCGCACAACACCCCAGAGAGGGCAGATATATCGAAATTTTCTGTATAACACCCTGTTTTGGGTAGATAGGCAGATCTTTCCATATAGTATGCCGATTTAGGTAGATATGCAGAATTATTCTGCATATTTTCAGATTCAGTCACAGCAAAAAAGTTATAGTTCTCCGCAAAAGCTGCCCGATCGCCCCCCAACTCCCAACTCCCACATCCCAAAATACAGATGAACTTGTGCAAGAAAGAGCTTGACGATCGCCCCCTTCTCCATCTATTCTTATCCGCTAAGGTTGCTTTTCGTATTCTGCGCCAGCAGCCTTAATTCACCCAAAAATCTCTGGCGAGGTATGAAGTAGTTTGCCCCTACGACATACCCCTAACCTTACAGACCGAGAGTCCCAGTCCGTAGGGCTTCAGTTAGTTTAGCTTTCTAGCTACACTCCTTGGCGCTACTTGTTCAATCGATCGTGAGTAGCCATGTTTTTGGGGTTCCTTCTCAGCTTGTGTTTACCGCAAGTGAGAACTCAACAAGTGAACCCAACCAAAACAACAAGGAGAATAGACCATGACCGGAGAATTCAATTTCTTCAACCATCCCGCATTGCAACCGGGGGATGAACCCAACCCAGAGCGAGAGGTGATTCGCGTGATTATTTTTGCCTCCCGCGATGCGGTGAGAGCAACCATTCATGAATCGCATGTGCGAGGTTTTCGGACGATCGACACTTGGAGTCCATTGCTGCCCACCCCTGACCCGCAAAAGGTAATGGCGATCAGCACCCACTATCGCCCGACGAATGGCTAAGCAGGATTTTTTGGAGTGATGCTGGCCTACGCGATCGCCTATATTGCAGGAGTTGTGTTAGTCAGCTAGAGGGGAGGGGATGATTTTTGTGGATGCGAAGCGTTCACCCAAAATCATCCCTTGATTAAGCTATTCTAGAAACCGGAACTTAGCGAATCGCCTCCGAGTCGATCGAACCGCCGATCGCTGGAAAATTCCTATGCGCTTCTCCCACAGCACCGCAAAATTTTTGGTGAGAATGGCGATCGGCTGTTTCCTCATCTTGCTCCTGGCTTTGGGCAGTCTCATGGTTCGGGTTGCCCCTGCCTGGGTCGATGCCCCGATTGCCAGCCTATCGCTGTCGCCAAGCGATCGCCTAGCGCTGCGAATCATAGGATATGACTTTGTTTGCACCTCCCAAAAGGTGGCAGATAACTGGATCGATCGCTGCACTACGAGTCTTCAAGATCGCCCTTTGACGATGACGCTCACCCATGCCAAACCGTTCAGAGCCTTCGAGACGCAGGGTATTGCCTGCCAAGCCAACTTTGCTGAGAAAGCCCTCCCTTGCGAAGTTTGGTTTGACTTCGCTACAGGCAATGTTCCCAATGTGGTGATTAAAGATTCCCTGGGTCTGAGCCTTGCCGATCTCCAAGCGTTGCGACAGCAGAATTTTTTATCGCAGATTAGCGATCCCCAGTGGAACACTATGGTGTTCACCCTTGCGATCGTTGCGGGTAGCCTCACCGCTCTCTCAGCAAGGTTCGATCTGGGTTGGCCGATCAAGATATTTGCAGGTATTAGCCTAAGTTTCTTGATTTGGGGAGTGGCGACGATCGGACTAAGCAGAATTTTGTACGGCTTGGGAGGTGCCCGCTATCTCAATACGTCCCCTGGGCCAGAGATCATATCGATATTGCCTCTTGTCTTGGGCTTAGGCATAGGCGTAGCCACAATTCGGCTTTTTCAGTCACGCAGCAGACTGGCACAGATTTTGATCATAGTGGGCAGCGGTTGTGGAGCTTTCAGCGCCCTCTTTTACCTGTTGCTGCTGAGCGTTCTGACGTTAGGATTTGTGGATTGAAGTTTTAGACTTTGACTTTTCAGGCTTAACGGGAAAAGTGGCAAAGACATGACCGTTGACCGACACCTTAATCTGCTGCGCCAGACGCAACTGAGCGATCGGCTCTCTCAGCAACCCGATAGCTTTGACAACCGCCTCGGCACTCTCAGGGGTGACACAGTGAATTTGAAAAGTTCCCCACCAGCGCGAGAGTTTGCAGGTGTGCAAGATTTGCAGCGTTTGAAGCGGTGCTGGCTCCTCTCGATAGAAGCTCAAAATCAGTTGCGTTAGCTGAGAATAGAAGATCATGGCCTTTACAAATCTTGCTTTCAACTATTGAATGCAGCACAATCCAGCAGCCTGTGATCATTAGCTTGCCTCTGACTTTAAGGTTGAGACAATTGCTAAGGTTCTGGGCGATCGCGCTGCCTGGGTGCTTTCCCAAGGATTCTTCTATTGAAAAGCAGCGGCTAGCGTTTGGGGGCAAGTTGCAAAAACACTTAATCTCTAAAACCCGAGACAGTCGAGAACAAATTGGCTGTAACTCAGGAATGGCAGGGATTCTGCAATAAATAACTTGATTCCACAGCTCAATATTCTGTAATATCAGCAGCTTGGAATCAGTGGAAATATCGGTTGTTTGATCAAACAGTCGATCGATATAACGAGCAGCCTTTATTTATAGCTCCAGGCCGCGATCGCCAAGCTGCCCCAGCCCAAAAGAAAAGCCAGTCCACCCAGAGGCGTGATGGCTCCTAGCCATTTAATCCCCGAAAAGCTGAGGGCATAGAGACTGCCTGAAAAGACGACGACTCCCGCCATAAAGGCAAACCCTGTGAACGTCAGCAGCGCCTGCCCCGACTCTGCACGACTTAGCAACAGCCCCACCAGCAGCAGCGCTAGGGCATGATACATCTGATAACGAGCACCCGTTTCAAAAACTTCGATCGCCCGTTCGTTCAACTGCTCTTTTAGGGCATGTGTGGCAAAGGCTCCAGCCGCTACCGAGGTGCCGCCCAAAATAGCTGCGATCGTTAAAAAGACTTGAACTACCATAGGTGAGGAGAGCAAGAGAACAAAATACTTCTTCCAAAGCGTAACAACATATTTTGAAACATGAGCAGGCGTGGGCAAAGAGGCGCAGCCGGAAGATCGGGAGGTTAAGCTGGGGAGAAGAAATCCTACCAAAATCAGGAATTGGGTATGCAAGGCAGAGTTTTTCAGGCATTAGAGGCGTTTTCCGGCATCTACAGCGGCTGGATTCTTTGGAACTTGTTTCTTGCCTTTATTCCTCTGGCACTGAGCTTTTGGCTATTTCGCCGCAAGACCATTCAGAAGCGATCGCTGCTTTGGTGGCTGGTGTTTGTGGTGTTTGTGGCGTTTTTGCCCAATGCGCCCTACATGCTAACGGATATTATCCACCTCATTCGCGGCACCCGAGCGGGCTATGCAATGTGGCTGATTATCCTCATTTTTATTCCGCTCCATTTGATGGCAATCTTGGGTGGCTTTGAAGCCTACGTGGTATCTCTGCTCAACCAGGGCAGCTATCTCAAGCGTCAAGGAGCTGGTCAATTTGTCTTTTGGTCTGAGATTCTGGCTCACGCCCTCTGTGCGATCGGCATTTTTCTGGGCAGATTCATCCGGTTCAACAGCTGGGATTTAGTCACCGATCCGGCTGATGTGCTGACGATAACGGTGAACACGCTCACGAGTCGGCAGCCTTTACTGATTATCTTGCTCACCTTTGGGGGCCTAACGGTGCTCTATTGGCTGATGAAGCAACTCACGCTAGGCATTTATCTGCGAATTCACTATGCTCGCCGGGGTCTTGATATCCCAGACTGGACATTGTAGCCATGATCCTAAGATCAGGGAGATGTTTGGGGACGCGCCCATCTCCTTAAACTTCAACGAGCTGAAGCTCAGAGACATCTTCGGGCTGCCAGCCCTGTTGAGCAAGTTGGGCGATCGCTCGATTGATTAGCTCTTCGCCTTGCTCCTGGGTTTCGACCAGCGCCAGCTTGCCGCGCAGGTCGGCTGCGCCCATAAAGCCTTTGGCATACCAGGTCATATGCTTGCGGGCTTGACGGATGCCGCGATCGCCTTTGTAAGCCCACAGCATTTGCAGATGATCACGGGCGCATTCCAATCGCTCGATCGGCGTTGGGGGCTGTCGGCGCAGTCCGGTTTTGAGGAAATAATCGACTTCTCCCACCAAAAAGGGATAGCCCAACGTGCCGCGAGAGCACATGACGCCATCGGCTCCTGTCATTTCTAAACAGCGGACGGCAGCATCGACTGAGAAAATATCGCCATTGGCAATGACCGGAATAGAGAGCGCTTCTTTAACGCGGGTGATCCATTCCCATCGGGCTGAGCCATTGTAGCCCTGCGATCGCGTCCGTCCATGCAGCGTCAGCATTTGTGCCCCAGCATCCTGCATCCGCTGGGCAAATTCGACGGCATTAATTTCTTTGTCTGACCAGCCAATGCGGGTTTTAACGGTTACGGGCACCTTGACGGCCTGAACCACCGATCGCACAATTTCTTCGGCAATTTCTGGCTGCCGCAAGAGCGAAGATCCGCCGCCGTTTTTGGTGATTTTATTCACCGGACAGCCCATGTTGATGTCTACTGTATCGGCTCCTTCATCCACCGCCATCTGTGCCGCCTCTGCCAAAAAATCGGGGCGACAGTCAAATAGCTGAATGCTGATGGGGCGTTCGTTCGGGTCAATTTCCATCAGCTTGGGCAACTGCTTGACGTAGTGCAGCCCGGTGGCGTTGACCATTTCGGTGTACATCATCGACTCAGGGGCATAGCGTCGCACCAGCCGCCGAAACACCAGATCGGTGACGCCGGACAGCGGCGACTGCAACACCCGGCTTTTCACTTCTAAGCTGCCGATTTGCAGCGGCGTAGATAGCCGAGCCTGAAGCTCGGGAGACAGATTAGCAGGAGATAAAGCAGCCATGATGCGATCGCGAATGAACCTTACCATTCTATCTTCAGGCTGGGGGCGATCGCTCTTAGGGATGGCTCTGTGCTCTGCCCAAAAATCAATCGAGCGGTGAATTCAAAATGGTATAAGGAAAAGACTGCGCCTAATCAATTCGCCTAATTTAGCTCCATGCGTCTTCTTTGTCTTAGCAACGGTCACGGTGAAGATGCGATCGCCCTGCGCATTCTCCAAGCCCTTCAGCAAACTGCTCCAGGGGGGCATGATCTCTCGGCTTTACCGATCGTGGGAGAAGGGCAGGCCTATAGGCGCAGTGATATTCCCTTGATTGGAGCAACAAAGCCGCTGCCGTCGGGTGGGTTTCTCTATATGGATGGGCGGCAGCTTGCCCGCGATTTGCAGGGCGGCTTGATTGATTTGACACGCACACAGTTGGGCAGCGTCAAAACCTGGGCGCAGCAAGACGGCGTGATCTTGGCGGTGGGAGATATTGTGCCGCTGCTGTTTGCCTGGTGGAGTGGTGCGCCCTATGCCTTTGTGGGCACCGCCAAGTCGGAATATCACCTGCGCGACGAGCAGGGCAACCTAGATCGTCCGTCTTGGTTGGGGCAATTAGAGAGTTCTTTGGGTTCTGCGTACTTGCCCTGGGAGCGCTGGCTGATGGCGCACCCTCGCTGCAAGGCAGTGTTTCCTAGAGATACGCTGACGGCAGCAGCGCTAGAGAAATATGACATTCCGGCGTTTGATTTGGGCAACCCGATGATGGATGGCCTGGAGCCAATGGGGGTGCGGTTTGAGGCTCCCGGTCGCCCCTTAACGATCGCCCTCTTGCCCGGATCGAGAGTGCCTGAAGCTTATGAAAATTGGCAGCTCATCCTGCAAGCGGCGGCGGCGATTCAGGCTGAAGGAGTTTATCCCGATCTCTTGTTTTTGGCGGCGATCGCCCCTAGTCTTGACCTGATTTCTCTGCAACAGGCGCTCGAACAGGCAGGCTGGCGGCAAACAGCCACCTCGCCCCATAGAATTTTTCAGCAGGCCAGCGTTTTGCAGACGGGTCTGCCGCAGGCCACGCTGATCCTAACGACGGCATTTAGTGACTGTCTGCATCAGTCAGAGATCGCGATCGCAATGGCAGGGACGGCAACAGAGCAATTTGTGGGGTTAGGCAAACCTGCGATATTGCTGCCTGGGAAAGGGCCGCAGTTTACGCCCAAATTTGCCGAAGCGCAGGCGCGTCTGTTGGGGATTTCGGTGAGTCTGGTGTCTTCTCCGGCAGCCGTTGCGGCAGAAATGCGATCGCTGCTGCAAGATCCTCTGCGGCTGCAAAAAATTGCTGAAAATGGACATCGCCGCTTGGGTAAGCCGGGAGCCGCAAATCGCATTGCAGATTGCTTAAAGCAAATTTTTAGTACTGAAGAAACCCAAAAAGCGGTGAGTTGATGGATAATGCAGCCATGCAGGTTTGTAGTGTAACGATACGAAAGATTTCTACATCAAACAGCCCAAAGTCATGCGTATTGGCTCATTCCGCTAGCGATGGCTAGCGCAGAAAGATCAAAATCTGTTAAGTTTTGCGTTTACGTTTAGCAGTGCCGCTCTCGGAGATAATTTTTTGCCAGCAGAGAGAGATGCTTTTCTGGCAGAAAACGTCTCTCAATAGGGCAATTGCTACTTTTGAATTCATACCATCACCGACATCCCACTAGATTTGAACCGGGCGCATCTACCATCAGTTCGCCCATGCTGCACCATTGATTGAGCTGTTTTTATTGGATTGAAATACGGCACTACGCAATTAGGTGAGGACAGGTTATTTTTTGAAAGCCTCGCGTAGCGAGGCTTTCAAAAAATAACTCATTTGGATCTAAGCGCGTAGCACTATAATCTCAGGCTGAGATTGTTGGGTGGCTTTATCAAGCGGTCATGGGTCAAGCACTTATTGGGTCGAGTACCGTCGAGGTTACACATGAACAATGAACAGCTATTCACCCGTTCTGCTCCAGAGAAAACCAACTTTCGGCAGCAGGATTTGCGAGGTCAGTCCTTTAAGGGTAAAGATTTGTCTGGATCAGATTTCAGCGGATCAGATATTCGCGGTGCCAATTTTACCAACGCTATTCTCAGAAACGCTAACTTTAGCCAAACGCTGAATGGACTCGATCGCACTAAAACCGTGCTGTTTTCGATCGCAATGCTGCTGGCTGCGGCGCTCATTGGCATGCTGGCAGGTTTTATTGGCGCTACGATCGGCCTACAGTTTCACACCAATGCCCTAGAGATTTCTGCAAAAGCGATCGCTGTCCTGGTGCACGTTGGCTTTCTGCTAATTGCGCTGCGTAAAGGCATTACTGCCGGGTTTGGCGTTTTTGTGCTGGCGATGGCGTTGGCCTTTGTGGCGGTGCTGGTGCATCCTTTGGCCATTCCCGTGGCTGGGGCGATCGCCATTGCCATTGTGATTGATTTTTGTGTAGCGGCTCTGACGATTGTGGCTGCAATGGTGGCGATCGTGACGCGTATTGCCATCCATGCCAAGGTGGGCTGGGCGGTGGCTGCTGCCTTTTGCATTGGTTTTGTTTTGGCGCTGTACGAAACTCACACGGCAGTCTCGGCGATGGCGATCGCGGCAACGGCCATGCTGCTCAGTGCTTATGTAGGCTGGCGCACCCTCCGCAAGCGCAACTCCGTTCGGACTTTGGGCAGAACCTTGTTTGCCCGCTGGGGCACCAGCTTTAGAGGGGCTGATCTAACGGGCGCAAACTTCTCTCAGGCATTGCTGAACAATACAGATTTTCGTCGCGCTATTTTGAACCAAACCTACTGGAATGAGCGATCGATCGGATTGCTAGAAATGTTCTAAGCCTCGGCCTCATAGCTCAGCTACAGCTGTATGCTGCCATTAATTCTCATTTTGTAGACAAAGCCCGAAAAAAGCCCGCCGCAGGCGGGCTTTTTTCGGGCTTTGTTGGGATTTCGCGCCCGCAGGGCGCGAAACCCCCGATATGAAATCCACAATGAGAATTAATGCTTTGCACTAATGCTTGACGAGTACGCCCATCTCGCGCTGCATAGGCAATATGTTCAAAGTATCAAGCTGGGCGCAATACTTCAGGTCATCTAGACAGTCAAGGCGCAGCAAGCGCTGACCGTGGGAAGCATGGCAAAGTAAATCAACCAATCGATCTTGCCATTGATCATAGAGAGCAACGGCAGCGATGGTTTCGTCATTTCCCGCAATTTTTTCGAGGGAGTGTCCTTCGGTTGCCAGGTGGCTGCTCAGCTGATGAACGATCGCCCCGGCGCAAACCGTGTCTTCTAGTGAAAAGCTGCCTTCCCAGCCCGATCCAGCAATCCAAACCGTTTCGGGTTGGTGGTGCAGCAAATACTGGGCGATCGCGGCTCGATTGATCAAAGCAGCGGCCAACACAGTCTTTGCCTGCTGAATTTTTTCTAGGCAGCGCGTCCCGTTGGTTGTGCTCATAAACAGCCGCTTACCCCCCACACGTTCGGGCGTGCAGGCCAGGGGCGAGTTTCCTAGATCACAGCCTTCTACCGTAGCGCCCCCGCGCTCTCCGGCTCGCAGCCGTTTGTCGGGCGACCATTGCTCACTCACCCGCATTAGCTCATCCATTGAGCTGAAGGCTTGAACCGCTTCAGCCCCTGATGCTAATGCCGTTGAGATGGTGCTGGTTGCCCGTAAAACGTCAATAGCGATCGCGCAATCGGGTTGCGCTCCGGTCGGAATTAGCTCGGGTGTGTGGAAAATAAAAACTTTCACTAGTGATCGGTTGAGATGGGGAATACAGAAGGCGGGCTGCAAAGAGCGGCCTTGAATGGCGGAAAACGCTGCCTCAAAAGCTACTCTCTCAAGAGCCATCAGAGTATCATTCTAGAGCGATTAGCGACACTTACGTGCTATCCCTGGAACTTCTCACCCTTAGAATGATTCAAAGTATGTGAGCTGTTTGATACTGAGTTTCTGCGTTTCCGCTATGATGACCGCCTTATCTTTGCTGCCTCAATTGAGTTCAAGTTGTTTCAAGGCCAATCGTTTGATTCCGAGTCGGCCAGGTTCTAAGCGTCGGGTGGCGCGATCGCTCTGGGTGGGTTCCTTTGCAGCCATCGGATTGCTGTGTGGATGGGTACCTAGTTTGCAGCAGCACCCTGTTGGCGTTTTGTCAGAGGTGTCGGCAGCCTCGTCAGTCGGTTTGTCGTTTGACAATGCAGCCTATGCCCAAGCCGCTATCACTGAGAATGAAATCCAGGACTACGCTCGATCGGTGTTGCAAATAGAGCCGATTCGGCAAGCGGCCTACGACAGTATTAAGCAGACCAGCGGTGCCGAAGTGCCGCCTATTCTCTGCCATCGCCCTAGCAGCCTCAATAGTCTCGATCCCAATATTCGCTCGATCGCTATTGACTACTGCAATCAAGCGATCGCCATTGTTGAAAGCAACAACCTCACGATTACCCGTTTCAACGAAATCACGGTGGCGCACAAGTCCGATGCAGGTTTGGCAGGGCGGATTCAGCAAGCTATGGCGGTCATTCAAGGCCAATAAGCCAGCCTGTTGGTAGGTTGTGGGGTCAGCAGCCACACAACCTGAGCCAGAACTATCTTGGCGATCGCTTAACCGCTTAAGATGGAGTTGGCTCGTAATTAAGGCAACTCTATGGCTCGGTTCGATCCCTACACGCTGCAACTGCAAGTCTCCCGCATGTTTGAGCAGGGGCAGTCTTTTTTTGCTACGGTCAAGGTTCAAGATTGGCTAAAAGAGCACAATCAAGATCCGAGCGCCTACAACATTCTGTTTCACGAAAAGCCTGCCCCTCCTGGCTCAGGAAAGACGATCGCCATTGAGATTGAGCTTCAGCGCAAGGACGGCCAACCCGTAGATGCGTGGCTTCAGCAAGAGGTCAATCGTGAGACTTGAACGCTAAACCTGGAGCGCTAAATCTTGAAGCGCTAAACTTGGGCAGCAAATTATCTGTAGGCAAAGAAAGCCATGAGTGATTCGATCCAGTGGGCGGCTGAAGCTGAGGCTCGCCTCAAGGAAATCCCGTTTTTTGTGCGTCCGGCTGCCCGCAAGAAGATCGAGAAATTTGCAGCCGAGGCAGGCATCACCGAAATCACGGTTGAGGTTTATGAGCAAGCCAAACAGAAATTTGGCTCTTAGGATCGCACACAAAACAAAACCGATATACCTGTAGGGGTCTAGCATTCGGCAGATGTGTCCTTGGTCGTAGCAAAGAGAATTGCCCGAATGCTAAACCCTTACGCTTGAGTTTCCAGCGTTATTTAATCCACGATCCTTAAGATCACGGATTGAATAAAGTGCAATCGTAGGGGCAGGTTTAGCAAATTAGAAATCAAAGTAAATATAGGGTGGAGCCTCATTGGGTGCTAGCAGCCATGCGGCAAACAGACAAAGCGGCACCAGCAGCAGTTTCACGATCCAGTTGAGGTGCAGCTTGAGGCCGCGATGAATGGCATAGGCGATCGCCATTGCGGCAAAAATTATCCCCAGAAGTACGGCAATATGGAGGCGATCAATTTGCAGCGTCTCGACATAAATCTTTTGAGTAAATTGAATGTCTCCTGCCTGACCCAGCAGCCGTTGGAAGGCTAGCCAAGAGTCGTTGAGATTGGGCAAACGGAAGAAAATCCAGGAGAGAAATACCATCATCTGGGTGGTTGTCCAGGCTAGCAGCACGCCCGGTAGACTTTGCCAGAAAGCCTGCAAAACCTGCCAGCGCTGAGAGAGGGATTCTGTGAGCCGATGAACTGCCAGCGCTAGCCCATGCAGCCCTCCCCAAAGAATGAATCCCCAGGCTGCCCCATGCCAAACCCCAGCGATGAGCATGATGATGATCAGGTTTAGGCAAGTGCGCCACAGACCCCGGCGCGAACCCCCCAAAGGAAAGTAAAGATAATTTCGCAGCCAGTCACCCAAGGTCATGTGCCACCGTCGCCAAAAGTCGGCAATGTTGGTGCTGAGGTAAGGAAAGTTAAAGTTGTGCGGCAGGTCGAACCCTAACAACAGCGCGCTGCCCCTAGCGACATCCACATAGCCGCTAAAGTCGAGGTAGAGCTGTAGTCCGTAAGCGACAGTCGCTAGCCACAGATCAGCGCTGCCAGCCCGCTCGACGTTGCTAAAAATCAGGTTGACCACTGTGCCCAAATGGTCGGCTAGCAGCAGCTTTTTGATAGCACCACAGGCAATCAACCAGAGTCCCTCCACAATTTGAGTGGGGATGGGAAATTTTAGGGTTTGCAACTGCGAAGCAAAAGGATGAAAGCGGGTGATAGGGCCAGAGATGAGCTTGGGAAAAAACAGCTTGTAGGCAGAGAACTTCAGGAAGTCATGGGTGGCGGGCGCTCCCCGGTAGACATCCACCAGGTAGGCAATGCACTCAAAGCTAAAGAAGCTGATGGCCAGAGGAGCCATGAGATTGCTGCGTACCCAGTCTGCGTTTTGCACCAGCTTTTCTTGCCGTGCGACCCAGCCTATCGTTTCTAGCAAGAAGGGCACATATTTGAACCCCAAGAGCAGCAGTAAAATCAGCGAAATGCCCACCCACAGAAGCTTCAACCTTCGCTGATCCCAATCTTGCTGAACATACTGCCAGTCTTCGTTAGAAATCCGCCAATCCATCGGTGCGCTGATCGCCTTGCCCAAAAAGAAGGTAACGAGCGTCATTCCCAGCAGCAGCGGCAGATACTGAATTTGCAGCGAGCTGTAAAACACCACACCCGTGACCACAATCACCCACAGCCGCAGCGATCGCCCTTCTACCAACCAAAAAATTCCGAGGGTGCTCAGCAGAAAGATGCCGTAGAGAATTGAAAGAAAGGTCATGGGATTCAGGAAATGGAGTAGGGAAGACGCCGCCTTGAATTCTAAGTTTTAAGCTGCAAAGTGAACTATCAAGATTTAAGAAACCTGTAAATTATCAGTCCCATTCGATCGCTCTGCTGCATCAGGCTCGATCGCGGGTGCCATGCCCAAACTCCTTGGCTGCACAGAGTGAGCAGACCGACCAGCGTTCTAGCTCTCCCGTTGGCGTAGGACATTGGCAGGTGGGGCACAGGGGCAAGTTTTGAGAACGCGATCGCAGACTCCTAGCCCAGTCACGAAAGGCGCTTTGGGGGTCAATAGCAGTAGAGGGAGGAGAAACCGCCTCAGCGCCGATGCGGCTCGGGTGATTTTTCCAGAGCAGGGTCGATTCTGGCAGTTCGGGGGCGAGGCTGCGCGTATGCCACTGAGCCGTCGAAAACCGAATATCGGTGAGATCTAGCGCTAGGCGATCGTTGAGCTTTTCTAAAATGCGATGCCGCTCAAAGGCTAGATTTTGTGCCCAAGCCGAGCTAGAGGTTGCTACGCTGAGGTTCTTGCGTTGAATGGCGATCGGGCGAGTCTGAGCTGCCACAGCAGAACCTACGACATCTCCCCAGCAGAGCAAAAGCTGCTGAAACTGCCGCCGCCCTTTCCAGCTTTCTTGATGATCTAGCCCTCCCAGAACCTGTTGCAGAGATTTCATCGCCATACAAAACACTCACAAGAAAGGGAATCGGCGCTATTTTTTGGACGGGTCAGAAGACAGGAACGAAGTCCAGAGGTGAAAAAACAACCGTACTTCGGCCATAGCAAATGGCTATAGGTCACCATAAGAGTCGTTGAGGTGGCCGCAAAGTTATAGACTAACTCTGTAATATTTACGCCATAATTTGCCATCTGACAGTTTTTTTCTGGAAATTGGTTATCATATGCCATTGAGAGCCGCAAGATAAAATCTCTGCTCTCCACATATAGCGTCAGGGTTTAGCTCAACTGGGAGTTACTATAGCTCTCAACCCCAGATATAGGTTTAGAAAGCTTTCAGGGTGGCGATCGATCTGGGTATGCCTTAAAGAACTCAGTCAAGAAGAGACTCAGCAGAGCCTCACAAATGTTTACAAAATTTACTCATTTTGCCCGTGAATGGTAGGAGTGCTGTAATGCGCCAACCCGCTTTGATAGAAACCTTTATTCCTTCTCCAGACGCACAAGTGCCTCATCCGGTTTTGCGGGCGGTGCTTGACAATTTGGATGTCAATCTTGAGGAAGAGTTGATTCGCTACCGTCGGCAGCAGCGCCTTCAGTCTGAGCCTTATGGACGGCACAAAGCTGTAGCGCAGCCTCGCAGCCTCAGCCGAACCCCGGCGCGGGCACCGCAAAATGGCATTCAGCTCCCTAACGTTCGCGATGCCTTGAGCCTCCATTCAACAGGAGAGTTTCCTATCGGCAATAGTGCGGCTAGCCAAAATCCGGTCAAGGCCATTTTAGGAGATGCCGCTGAAGGGGTTTCTAGAACCGTTGAGCCTGCTCCGGCGATCGCCCCTCTGGCTAAACCTGATCTGGCTGAACCTAACTGGGCACAGCCCCCTGCGCCGCCAACGCAAATGCCAGATGAAGGCATTGCAAGCTATGCCCAGCACCTAGAGCTGTCGGTTCATGAACCAGACGCTGTCCTGCAAAAGCTCATTCAAGACAACGCCAAGCAGCGTCAGGCTAATCCCGATCACATCAGCCACGGCAGTCTCTCTACTCAACGGCTGGAAGTACCCAGAGACTATCCAGAAGACTACCTAGAGTCTTCAGAAGAGTTGTTGAAGAGCATTCAAGAAGAAACTTCATCGCAGCGGGCGCAGCGCCGTCCCGATCTGCTAGACACGCTGCTAACGCCGATGGGCATTGGCTCTATGGTATTGCTGCTGCTGTCTAGCACGACGCTCGGCTACTTAATTATGAATCCCTCTGCTATGAGCGGTTTCTTGACGCCTCAGACCGCCAACTCTCCGACTGCCCCTAGCCCTCTGACACGGGTTCCCACAACGCCGATTGATGTATTTCCCTCGCCCAATTTGGCTGCTGAAGAATTTAAAGACTTAAACCTTGACACCCTCAGCACGATACCGAGCAACGCTCGTCGATCGCCAGCCCCATCTCAGCCTACGACAGCCGGGTCGCCTCAGCCTGCTAACCGCAATGCTGGTGCCACAACCCCGGCGCGCAGCCAGCCTCAGGTTTCTGTAGCGCCCGTGCCGCAAGAGCTACCTGCGATCGCAGTCGAATCGGCTCCTCCGGTGGCGGCAGCGGCTCCGGTAACTCCACCTAGCGTTGAGCCTGCGCCTCCTGCACGCTCCACTGCTCCGGTTGCTGAGACTGCACCGCCACAAGCGGCTCCTGAAATTGCGGTTCGCCCTCCTGTTGCACCCGAAAACCTCTATTACGTGGGCACAGAGTATAGCAGTGACTCTAGCTTGCAGCAGGCGCGTCAATCGGTGCCCGATGCCTATGTGCGAAATTTGCCGAGTGGGGCAAAGGTGCAGCTAGGTGCCTTTAGCAGCGAGGCAGCTGCTCAAGAGCGGGTTCAAGAGCTACAGCAGCAAGGTATTCCAGCACAGGTTTATCAACCTTAAAGCACCGGGAGAAGTTCTGTCAGGCAGCTAGACTCCTACACTGGCTTTTGCAAGCCACAACTCTAGACCGCAGCTACAGAGAAAAAACGACAACGGCCAGCAAAAACAGCGTTACACCTGCCATGACGATCGCCATTTTCTGCCCCATTTGTTCGGGAATGAACTGGATTTGAGGCAAAAAAAACCAGGTCATGGTTTGCAGCGATGCCGCCAATAAAAGCTGGCCTTGAAAGGTGCTGCTCACGATTTCTCGCAGACTGGGCACGATCGCAGTCATCCACATCAGCAAAATGCAGCCCCAAGTCGTGACCGCTGCCAGAAAAGCCAGTGTCACCATCAACCCTTGCAGGAGGTATCTACTGTTCTGCCGCATGTCGCTTACGCTGAGTCACCTGGGATCGTGGATAAATGAGCCTGGAAGATTTGAAAAATCTTGGGTTTTATTAAGCTTGCGATTCTAAGGCACAATCAACACGGGACAAGGGGATAAGTTAATCACCCGAATCGTGACGCTATCCTGCGCCCCTTCATCCGTTAGCCCCAATCCACGGCATCCCATAATAATCACATCTGCATCAATTTCATCTGCCACATCACAGATGGTGAAGGCGGGTTTTCCCTGCCGCTCCATAAGTTCTGACGGAATGCCCAAGTCGGCAAAGAGCGCCTTGGCTGTGGCTAAGAGCTTAGCGATCGCTTCAGGAGAAATCATTTCTTGTTCAGCAATGGTTTTGGGGGGTTGCCCTTCTTCGGGCAGTTCCACGACCGAAAGAATTACAAGACGGCTGCCACAGGTTTTGACGACGGACGCTACAGTTTCTGCCGCCTCGCGAGATTCTGGGCTTTGGTCAATGGGGAATAAAACAGTCTTAAACATAGTCACCTCGTAGGGACATAGACTTGGGTAAAGGTAGATGGTGAAGGTAGGCCAGAGTCATGAAAGCTCTGAATAAGGCAGCACCTGGAGTGAAAGTGGTGAAATGGCCAGATCTGACCTAGCCTGATTCATGCAAATTTGATCTACCTTTTTTGAGCTATCTTACAGCAATTTTCGATCGCATTTGCTAAAACCGTATCCCTAAAGTCCTTGTAGGGCGAGGCTTTGGGGAATACAATCCCCATTGGATTAGGGTTTCTTTGCATTATTCCTGTCCTCAGCACAAATTAGGTTGGGCGAAAATTAGGTTTCATAGCAGGTTCGTCACTTTGCGCCATTTGGCGCGATCGCTTACAGATTTTTTCAGAAACTTAATTCGCTCAGACAATTTGGGACTTTTGCAATGATCCCCAACGCTTTACAATGCTTCATAGGTATAAAAACTTATTTAAAGGGGGAGTCCAGCCATGTCCAAGAAAAGCGTAACGAGTCTAACAACAGCAGACTTGTCGGGCAAACGGGTGTTAGTCCGAGCAGATTTCAACGTGCCCTTAGATGATCAGGGTGCTATTACCGACGATACTCGCATTCGAGCGGCTTTGCCCACCATTCAGTACCTCACCTCTAAGGGTGCAAAGGTTATCCTCAGCAGCCACTTTGGCCGACCCAAGGGCGATGATTTTGCAGCACGGGTGACGGATAAGTTCCGCCTTACCCCCGTTTCCACTCGGCTTTCCGAGCTTCTGGGCAAGACTGTCGTCAAAACCGACGACTGCATTGGCGATCAGGTAGCAGCCAAGGTCGGTGAAATGCAAAATGGCGATGTGCTGTTGCTAGAGAACGTGCGCTTCCATCCTGAAGAAGAAAAAAATAATCCGGCGTTTGCTCAGCAGTTGGCTTCTGTGGCCGACCTGTATGTCAACGATGCCTTCGGGACGGCACACCGCGCCCACGCTTCGACCGAAGGCGTGACCCACTACCTGAAGCCTTCGGTCGCAGGGATTTTGATCGAAAAAGAATTGCAGTATTTGCAGGGGGCGATCGAAGTTCCTCAGCGTCCTTTGGCGGCAATCATCGGCGGCTCTAAGGTTTCTAGCAAAATCACCGTCATCGAAACGCTGCTCGAAAAAGTAGACAAGCTGCTGATCGGCGGTGGCATGATCTTCACCTTTTACAAGGCACGCGGCCTGAATGTCGGTAAGTCTCTGGTCGAAGATGATTTTGTCGAACTGGCTAAAACTTTGGAAGCCAAGGCAAAAGAGAGAGGCGTGGCGCTGCTCTTGCCAACGGACGTGGTGGTGGCCGACAACTTTTCTCCCGATGCCAATGCTCAGACGGTTAGCGTCGAGAGTATTCCAGATGGTTGGATGGGTCTAGATATTGGGCCTGACTCTGTGAAGGTGTTTGAAGACGCCTTGGCAGACTGTAAGACGGTGATCTGGAATGGCCCTATGGGCGTGTTTGAGTTTGCTAAGTTTGCGGCAGGTACAGAGGCGATCGCCCATTCTCTGGCAGCCATCACCAAAACAGGTGCCACCACGATTATCGGCGGGGGTGACTCGGTCGCAGCCGTTGAGAAAGTGGGTGTTGCCGATCAAATGAGCCACATTTCTACGGGCGGTGGTGCCAGCTTGGAGCTATTAGAAGGCAAGGTTCTACCGGGCATTGCGGCTCTAGATGATGCGTAAAGCATCGCGATCGCGTAGATCGGCGGCAAGCTTTGCTGTGCGAAGCCTTCAACCCTAGTTAGCAATCTAAAAATCCGCTGTTTCGCGTGCAGGGCGTGAGAAACAGCGGATTTTTAGCAGTTTAGGGTGTTGTATGAATCCTACTCTAAACTGAGCGCTTAGAGCGATGAAGGGGCACTTTCGTGACCTGCAACACAAGGGCGATCGCTCTAAAAACAAGTAAAGCGAACCTTCCGAATAAAAACTGTAGATTCAGGAACTACAGCTTTCTTTCCGAGGATTCGCTTTAACTAATTTCTAGACCAAGAGTGAGTTATGCCGCAAAACGGGCTGCAACTCATCCTTTGACCTACCAATTGGACTTTGTTCCCCCAGGGAACCCCAAGCATTCTGGACTCAAAACTAGGCTTAGGGATGGAACAAAAGGTCTGGGAAAAATCGATTGAATTCAATCAAAATGCCAGCCGTGATGATCATCCAGACGGTTGCCAGTACAGGGGCTGTAGAGAGGTACTTCAGAAAATATTCCATAGATATGCTCCAAGAATGAATATTGCCGCATCAAACATGCAAATTGGGACTAGCGAGGAGAAACGGTAATTTCGTTATCTTTCGCAGTCAATTCACCCGTTGTCAGCTCTTTGAGGGCTGCTAGGGGCCAAGCAAAACCTGTCAGCATGTATTTGATCGCCAAAGGAACATCGATTACGACTTCCTTCATTTCAGGGTTGCTACTTTTACGAACGGCAATCACATAGGCGCGACCTACCCAACCAATCCAGCCTGCAATGTACAGGAACAAAATGCTGGGGATGATAAACTCACCCAGGTGATCAAGGCGACCATCCACGATGAGATGGGGTAAGCCATCTGTACCACAGAGAACGTTAGAATTGGCGTAGGCTTCAAACCGTGCCTTAGCTTGATCTGTTGTGGCATTGGCGGCACGCGCTAAGAAAGCTTTGGACTGCCCACAAGGAGTCAATCCGGCTACATCTGCTGAAGCAGAGGGCGCGAAACCAAAGCACAGGAAAAGAACAAGAGCTAGAGCAAACAATCTTCGCATGGAGTTGTTTCCCTTCATTTATAAATTACAAAGTTTTTTGTACAAAACGTTAAGTTATTTGTACAAGAGTTTTGGGGTTGTCAGAGCAATCATACTCCCCAAGGTTGACACAGTAAAGTTAAGCTCTTAAAAGAAGTTTACTGAGTTTTTGAAAAAGTGGACAGGTCGAGATCACATATCAGGAACCAGAGGCTAGAAGAGTTGATAGGAGGGCGATCGCCCTCTTTCAAACCTACAATTTCCAGATCTGATCAACTGGCTTTGCTGACTCACAAAACGACACCATAAAAAACTCCAACCCAATCATTTTGTAATGAAAGTTTAGATAATTTCTCTGCCATTCCGTTGCAGTTGATCCAGCCCTGACTTACCCCGATCAATTCATGTCTACTATTCTTGCGATTGAAACCAGCTGTGATGAAACTTCAGTGGCGATCGTCCGCGATCGCCATGTCTTGGGTAATGTCGTCTCATCACAAATTGCCATTCACCAGCAATATGGGGGGGTTGTGCCGGAGGTGGCTTCTCGGCAGCATGTGGAAACGGTGAATGGGGCGATCGCCCAGGCTTTTCAGCAGGCGCAAGTCCACTGGACGGATATCGATGGCGTTGCGGCGACCTGTGCGCCAGGTCTGGTGGGGGCGCTGCTGGTCGGGCTGACGGCAGGCAAAACGCTGGCCATGCTGCATCAAAAGCCCTTTTTGGGCGTGCATCACTTAGAAGGACATATCTATGCTGCCTATCTCAGCGAACCTGATCTACAGCCCCCCTTTCTCTGCCTGCTGGTGTCGGGAGGCCACACGAGCCTAATTTACGTCAAGGACTGCGGCTCCTATGAGATTTTGGGGCAAACACGCGATGACGCGGCAGGAGAGGCGTTTGACAAGGTAGCACGACTGCTCAACCTGGGATATCCGGGCGGGCCAGCTATCGATCGCCTCTCCCAACAAGGTAATCCTCACGCGTTTGCGTTGCCAGAGGGACAGGTTTCCCTGCCTCAGGGGGGCTATCATCCCTATGACTCAAGCTTTAGCGGGCTAAAAACGGCAGTGCTGCGGCTGACGCAAAAATTGCAGCAGTCTGAACCTGAGCTGCCTGTGGCAGATATTGCCGCCAGCTTTCAGCTAACGGTTGCCAAGGCGCTGACCAAACGAGCGATCGCCTGTGCCCTAGATTATGGGCTAGAGACGATCGTTGTGGGGGGCGGCGTAGCGGCTAATAGCGCCTTGCGGCATCAGCTGCAAGCAGCTGCGGTGAAACATAAGATGCGGGTGCTGTTCCCGCCGCTCAAATTCTGTACCGACAATGCCGCCATGATTGCTTGTGCTGCGGCCGAACATTTTAATCGGGGCCATCGATCGCAGTTGACCGCAGGGGCACAGTCAAGAATGGCCATCTCGGATGTGATGAAGCTGTATGAGAATTAGCGGCGATCGGTGATCAGCTAGAGGCTTCCTATGACAGCTCGGCTCTTGTAAAACTTGCCTCTAAGCCCAAATCCTCAGCTCAAACCCTGGCTATGCCTTGCCCAAAATTTGCCGAATTTCATGGACAACGGCTTCAGGTTGCTCCACCATCGCCAAATGGCCGCAGTTTGGAATTTCAATCAGGTTGTCGCCACAGGCTGCAAAAGATGGATGGAAGCTGGCCAGATGCCGAACATATTGAGGTTCCATAATGGTGTCTTTGGCTCCGGCTATGAAGTAGGCGGGTTGGCGGAGCCGCGATACAACTTGTGGCAAGCAGTTAACTTCGGCTTCGGTTGTGGAGTCTAGCAGGGTTCCTATGGCGGCCTCGGGCTGGGCGCTTAACAAGTCGAGCAAGCGCTGTCTGCCCCAGCGATACTCGATCGGTTGAGCCACGTTCATCCGCGTTAACAAAGCCGCAAGCCCAGGTATATAAGCCAGCCATCGCCGCCGCAGGTTGATTAGCTGCTGCCCAGCCACTCTAAACTTTTCAAATTCTTCTTTGAGATAGATTCCACCCCCGGCATTGACGCAAATGACACCTGCGATCGTCTCAGGTAGCTGATCTGCGGCCCAAATAGCAACGCTGCCGCCCAATGAGTGCCCAATTAACCAGGCTTTTGTGATGTTTAGCTCCTTTAGCAGCAGCGCTAAATCTTGGGCGTAGGCTGCGGGCGTATGCCCTGGTTTGAGGGCAGGAGCTGAGGCAAGACTGGTTAAACCTGAGCTGCTTGCAGTTCGGGCAGTAGAAACCCCTACCGAAATTGTCTCAAGTGCTTTCTCGGCAGTTCTTTCGGCAGCGAGTTCGACAGAAGCAGAAGCGATCGGGGCAGAAGCGCTGTTGAACGCAGCCCTATCGACTGCTATTTGCGATTCTCCAAAGCCGCGCATGTCATAAGACAGGCAAGGATAGTCTGCTGAGAGCTGTTGGATAACGGGCTGCCAGTAAGCACGACTCAGAAGCCAGCCATGCAAAAACACCAAGACGGGTGAGGCATCAGGAGGCGATGACAGCTCATAAGCGTGGGGAAACCCCAAAATGTTGATGGTATTGACCATACTGCGGTACGTTCCGTTGCTTCCAGCTTGGCTGAGGAAAGCCGTAAATCGTCACTATGATGAGCTTTCCCTCTCTATCATAAATTCCCAGGGGCTTTGTTTCCACGCATCAGGCGATATCGGGTTTGTAAACGGACGGGAGACAGCGCTTTTGAGCTAGACGATCGCCCTGTACCCTCCCTCAATTCAAAGCCCTCCCTCCCTACTTCTCAACACCCTGCATAGACCTGCATCGGATGGTTCAAAAAGATCATCTGCGTGGGCACTTGTCCTTTTACCTTTGCGTCTAGAAAACGAAGCACAGATTTTTACGACGAAGCGCAACGGTATTAGGTATCAGATGTTACGGGGACAGTTATGTCACAAACTGCTGAAAATAGTCTGAAGCGGGTTGAGGCGATCGCCCTCAATGCCCGAGGAAAAGGTCTAAGAAATGAACTTGGCGATTCGTCTACCAACGGCTTGTACAGCATCCGCCTCAAGCAAAAAAGCAGCCTGAATTTGCAGCTTAAAGAAAATAAGTCCAATGCCTATGCTGAGCTGATTCAAGATCGCAATCGCAATGCTCGAATTGATTCAGGAGAAAGCCTGGGGCGATCGCGGCTCAAGCAGGGTAAGCAATCTCTCAATCTTAAGAACCTGGATCGAGGCACCTACTTCCTCAAGGTTCATGTCGGAGCCGATCGCCCTGCCACCTATCAACTGGCTTTATCGACTCAGCCCGCTAATAGCACCCTGCAAACTTCTGGAGGCTATCAATATTTGAAAAGCGGCTCCAGCCAGTCTCGTGGCTTTTTAAGTGATTTGCTGGGCAATCTGTTTGGCGGATCTTCTAGCCGCTGGAATGGCACCTTTATTAACCGCACCGCGGCCAACGTCGCGGATTACAACAGCTACAACTTTAGCCGACCCGATCTCAAGAAAAATTTGGGTGGACGCGGCAAGAGCGGCAAAACTCTGGCGCGATTGAAAGTAAATTATGGGTCGGGGAGTCCTGGCTCAGCGATTCAAGATGACAACTATGCCATGCAAGCCTGGACGCAGGTTTCGCTCAAATCAGGCAAGTTTTATGAGGTGCGAAGTGACTCTAATGATGGCACGCGATTCTTTTTCCGCGATCGCAAGACGGGCAAAGTCGTCACCAGCTTAAATGGCGATTGGCGCAGCAACAGCAATGGAGAATGGACACAGGTGTTGAGCGTGCCCGAACAAGCAGGCGGCTCGTTCGATTTTTATGTGCAGTACTACGAGAAGACGGGGGACTCAGCGATCGATATTTCGCTTAAAGAAGTGCAGCCTACTGCTCAAGTGATTACAGACACTACGCTGAACCTCAGATCAAAACCCTCAACGCTGAATAACTCGCCGATCGCAGCCTTGAATTCTGGTACCAATCTCAAAATCCTGAGCAAAGTCCAGTCTACCGACGACACCAATGTTCCAGATTGGTATCAGGTAAGTACGCCTGATGGCCAAAAGGGCTATGTAGCGGCTCAATCTAACCTAGTGCAGATCAACGGTGGCTCCAATAGCATTGCCAACTTTGGCAGTGGTAACAATAACGGCGGCAGTACGGGTAACAACAACGGCGGTACCTCTAACAACGGCGGTATCCAGCCTGGTAATACCAGTAACAACCCTCAGCCCAGCCCGTCTGGCGGCAGCGGCAGTTCTGATGGCAAGATCAACTCCAAAGGTTTAAAAGTCGTCAAGTCTTTCGAGGGGCTGCGCCTTGATGCCTATCTTGATCCGGTGGGTGTTTGGACCATTGGCTACGGCACAACCTCAGGAGTTAGGGCAGGAATGCGCATCACTGAGGCGCAGGCAGAAAAATACCTTCAGGAGGACTTGCTCCGATTTGAGAAGGCGGTAAAGAGCAATGTAAAAGTGTCGCTGACTAGCGACCAATTCTCTGCTCTCGTCTCATTCACCTACAACGTGGGCGAAGGGGCATTAGGTAGCTCAACCCTGCTGCGAAAGCTTAATCAGGGCGACTACCAGGGCGCAGCCAGTGAGTTTGCTCGTTGGAATAAAGGCGATGGCGTAGAGTTGCCCGGTCTAACCCGTCGTCGCAGTGCAGAGAAGGCGCTGTTTTTGGGGCAAGACTACACCGCCTACTTATAGAACTACTAGTAGAACTGCTGGGTTTATAAGGCTATGGGGCAAGCTGGTTTAAGCCATGCTCTAGCCTCAATCAGCTTAGGCTCCAGGTTTTGCGGTGCGTGGAAGGCCCTAGAACACATGAAAGCTAGCTTTCAAACTTAACCTTCAATCTTTGGATTACTCCTTGTTGGGTTGGCATCTGGTGCCATAGCGACTTCTTGCGCTGTGTCATCAGATGTTTTCTTTTTATCCACTTCTGTGCAAAAAATCTGGCAATATTCTGGCAGTATAGTAGATATTATGTAGTACAAGCATACTTAAGCCTTGGGAAGCAATGCCACAATCTGATCGACAAACTGCTGGTGATCAACAACAGGCTTGGAAATATAGTCGTCTGCACCGCTTTGTCGTAAAAAGTGTTCGCGATCGCCTTCCATCGCATGAGCCGTCACTAGAATAATGGGAAGGTCGGCTGTTTGCGGATCGGCTTTCAACATTTGGGTGATCTTGATGCCATCCACGGGTTTCCCTTGGTACATGCTGTGGGAAAGAGAAACATCCATCAAAATAATGTCGGCTGCCCGAGCTTGGGCAATCTCCATAACTTCGTCTACGTTCTCAGTGTGCTTGACTTCTAGCCCGCCTCGTTTGGTCAAAATCTTAGAAAAGACGCGAGCGTTAATCAGATCATCTTCCACAATCAGAACGGTTTTCATATTGCTTTTCCTATCTGCCTAATCCAGTCTAATTTCAGCATGAATGATCTTTAGTCGTCGCAATTTGATACTACTGTGAAATTAAAGTGAAAAGTTATGCCTAACTCAGTTGCCATATCCCACCTAGCGCCTGATCCAATGGCTTAATTAGAAATTTCTAAAGCTCCCTGTAACCCGAAAATTTGAAGGACATTAAAGCATGGCTGAACAGTTGAACATCCTTACGTCAGGGCAAATCATCGCGACTGCCCTGCACACGGAAGTACAGCGGTCGTACCTCGAGTATGCCATGAGCGTGATTGTGGGTCGGGCGCTTCCTGATGTGCGAGATGGGTTAAAACCCGTCCATCGGCGCGTTTTGTACGCCATGCATGAGCTGGGTTTGACCCCCGATCGCCCCTATCGCAAGTGCGCCCGCGTCGTGGGAGATGTGTTGGGTAAGTATCATCCGCATGGTGACCAGTCGGTTTACGATGCGCTGGTGCGTATGGTGCAAGACTTCTCTAGCCGCTATCCCATGCTAGAGGGACATGGCAACTTTGGGTCGGTGGATGATGATCCTCCGGCCGCCATGCGTTACACCGAGACGCGGCTTTCGCCTGTGGGCAATGAGGCGCTGCTCACTGAAATTGGTGAAGCCACGGTAGATTTCATCGGCAACTTTGACAACTCTCAGCAAGAGCCGATTGTCTTACCCGCTCAACTTCCCTTTTTACTGTTGAACGGCTGCTCGGGCATTGCCGTGGGCATGGCAACCAATATTCCACCCCACAACTTGAGTGAGGTAATTGATGGCTTGATTGCCTTAATCGATCGCCCTGATCTACCAGATGAAGACCTGTTTCGCCTAATTCCAGCTCCTGATTTTCCCACAGGCGGCGAAATCAGTGGTACAGCAGGCATTCAAGAAGCCTACCGCACCGGACGCGGCAGTATCTCGGTGCGCGGAGTCGTCAAGCTTGAAGAAGTTCCCATTGGGCGAGGACGACAGCAGCGTCTGGCGATTATTGTCACAGAATTGCCCTTCCAGGTAAACAAGGCAAGCTGGATTGAAAAAATTGCTGAGCTGGTGAACCAAGGAAGAATCGAGGGGATCGCCGATCTGCGAGATGAGAGCGATCGCGAAGGCATGCGGGTCGTAATTGAGCTAAAGCGAGATGCTCAACCCACACTGATTCTAGAGCGGCTCTATAAGCTAACCCCGCTTCAGAGTAACTTTGGCGTCATCATGCTGGCGATCGTAGATGGGCAACCGCGTCAGCTGCCTCTGCGAGATATGCTTCAGGAGTTTCTCAGCTTCCGGGAAACAACGCTAACCCGCCAATATCGCTATGAGTTGGACAAATCTGCGAGTCGAGCGCATGTGCTGGAGGGATTGCTGCGATCGCTCGATCGTTTGGATGATGTGATTGATATTTTGCGTCACGCTCCAGATGGCAGCACGGCCAAAGCCACCTTGCAAGAGCGATTTGCATTTAGCGATCGTCAGGCAGACGCGATCTTGGCTATGCCATTACGCCGCTTGACAGGGCTAGAAAGGCAAAATCTCCAGACTGAATACGACGCATTGACTCAGCGAATGCAAGAGCTTCAGCGTCTGCTGGATAATCGTAAAGAGCTGCTAAAGTCCCTCAAAAAAGACCTGCGCGCACTCAAACGCAAGTACGCCGATCCCCGCCGGACTCGCCTGTTGACAGCCGAAGAGCAAGCAACTGAACTGGCACAACTGGCCGAAGTGACGGCTGAGGGAGAAGCTGAAACCCAGGATGTGGTTTTAGAATTTACCCATCGTGGCTATGTTCGGCGGATCTCACCCAAAGTTTTTCAACGCCAACGAGCCAAACAAGAGCCAATCCCCGCACAAACCCTGATTGAAAACGAAGACTTTACGACATTGGTAGAAGTTGCTTCTGCCCATCAAGAACTGTTGGTGCTAACGCGCAGCGGCAAGGCCTACACGGTCAAGGTCAGCGATATTCCGCCTACCTCGCGTCAGACTAAAGGTACGCCATCTAAAGGTACGCCATTGGTGACCTTGCTGCCCTCTACGGCTCAGGATGATCCTGAAACAATCGTCACGCAGTTTGTCTTGTTCCCAGATGATCTGCAAACCTTAGATCTGATTTTCCTGACGCGTCAGGGACGGATAAAGCGCATGCCATTATCTGAATTTACGAACCTGACTGGGCGAGGGCTAACGGCACTCAAACTCAAAGATGACGATGAACTGCGCTATGTGACTCTTGCAGAAGCTGGAGAACAGCTTGTTTTGGCGACTTCGGGTGGGCGAGTTATGCGATTTGAAATCAATGATGAGCAGCTACCCGTGATGGGGCGAGCGGCTCAGGGTCAGCTGGCACTGCGGCTGTCGAAGCAGGAAGAGTTGGTAGGCTGCTTGGCGCTGACTGCGGCTGATGATGTGCTGCTGATTTCTGCCCAAGGCAACGTCAAGCGTATGGCTATTGGCGCTATCAAATCGGTTAACCGAGGAGAAATTGGGGTACAGGCCATCCAGTTTGCAGTCAAAACTGACCGTTTGGTAGGAATTGCTTTGGCCGAGACAGGCGTAGAGGTAAAAGTTTTGACCGATGCGGATCGCATGGCTCGATTGCTTCTAGAGCAGATTCCTAGCCAAACCCGGACGGGCAGCGGCGATCGCCTCCTCAAGCTAGATAAAAAGGAGAGAGTGGTTGAACTTATCATGGCTCACATCCCTCCTTTGCAAGGCGAAGCCCAGGATGAAGGTAAACCCGATCAACTAAAGACCTCTCGCTAACCTTGAATCTTTGGCGGCTTGATCAACTTGGCCTAATCAATTTGATCAATAAGGAATGAGCGGAATTAGAAGAATCAAGCTAAAGTCATAGATAACGCGTAAACTGCAAAAATACTTAACCTATTCGGGGAACTCGACACCCTATGGCAAAGTGGCAGCAAAGTATAGATTTTGGGAGGCAGCGATCGCCACAGCCGATCGCCACCGTTTGGATGCTTCATGCTGCTTCAAGGGTTTACACCTTCGCTCTTTTTAAGCCTGAACCGTGGCTCCCGTCTTTCCCCCTGAAAGTCCGCTCTATTCTGGAGGGTTCTGTCGGTTAATCCCTACTCCCCTAATTCAACGGAGGCTGAGGGTAACTTACCCGCCTCCCGAGTTGCAGTGACTGCTCAAGCCTCTGCTCAGTTGCCTACGCCTTTGCCTGCTTCTGCCAATTCGGCTGAGAACGGTGCAGCAGATTCGACGACAATCTGGCTGACCGATGAAGTTCTGTTTAACTATCAGCGCTGTCCTCGTCGGATCTTCTTAGATCGATATGGCGATCGCGATCAGCGAAGCCGCCCGCCTGACTATCTGCAAAAGTTGCGCCAGGATAGCTTTTTGCACCAGCGAGAGGTTCTGTCTGTCGCCCCCTTCTATGAGCCAAGCTACCCCAGGCGAGACTGGGTAGCAGGATCTACGGCTACTACTCTTTTGATGCAGCAAGGGGTCGATCGCATCGCTAATGGTGTCCTTCAGGTCACACTAGACAATGGCATTCACTTGGTGAGCTGTCCTGATTTGCTCGTCAAGCAGCCAGGGCATTCTATCTGGGGTGACTGGCTCTATGCACCCATAGATATTCGGCTGGGAAAACGCCCAAAGCTAGACTATCAAGTCGCAGTAGCGTTTCACACCTATGTCTTGGCGACAGTGCAGGGCATGTGGGCAGAAAACTGTTGGCTGATTTTGCGGCAGCGAGGCACCTATGCTGTCAGCTTAGTAGATGTGTTGCCGCGCATGGAAGAGATTTTGCAAGGCTGCATGGAAACTTTGTTGCAACAGCAGGAACCGGAAGTTTTCATTTCCCATAGCCGTTGCGATCTTTGCCACTGGTTCAATCATTGTTACGACGCAGCACAAAGCGATCGCCACCTTTCTTTGCTACCTGGCGTTACGCCTAGTCGCTATGCCCATCTCAAAGCCCTTCAGCTCAAAACGCTAGAGACGATTGCGACAGCCCCACCTAAACAACTGGAATCTCTACCTGGATTCGGGGCGCAGGTCGCTCAGCGCTTGGTCAAACAAGCTCAGTCAACGCTTCAAAACCGAGCAATCGCTCATGTAGAAACTTCAGCTTCACCCCCGGTTCCGTTACTGTCAACTTTTGAGTTACCTACAGCAAACATAGAACTCTACTTTGATATTGAAGCAGCGCCGGAACAAAATTTAGTGTACTTACATGGCGTTTTAGTCGTCGATCGCCTAGCCCAGACCGAAACATTCTGCCCTCTACTGGCTGAGCACCATGCTGACGAAGGTAAAGTCTGGAATCAATTTTTGGAGCTGGTTTTACGCTATCCCAATGCTCCGATTTTCCACTTTTGCCCTTATGAAGTTCAAACTGTTAAGCGGTTAGGTCAGCACTATGGTACGCCTAGTTATTTGATTGAGCCATTGCTGCACCGCTTCGTTGATTTGCATGAACGGGTGACGCGAATTGCTATCCTCCCTGTCGAAAGCTATGCCCTTAAGCCGATCGCCCGTTGGCTTGGGTTCAACTGGCGGGATGCAGAAGCCAACGGCGCTCAGTCTATCTGTTGGTATGACCAATGGCTGGCTACCGGCGATCGCGCCTATCTAGAAGCTATCCTTCGCTACAACGAAGATGATTGTCGGGCAACCTATCGGGTTAAGGATTGGCTTGTTCAGTTCGCCCAGCTTGCCCAATCACCTAGTTCTCAATCACTGAGTTAATAAGAGATTGGGTGTACTTAAGCTCAGCGAAGACCGGCTCAATTTTTTAACCGCCACTTACAGGAGGAATGAGCACGACTTCATCCCCATCTTGCAAAACAGCGCTAGGCTCTACAAACTGAAGATTTAAGCCAAATCGAGTCACATCTCGCCATTGCTCTAACTCCGGATATTGTTCAAGCAGGCGATCGCGTACCTGTGCCACGATCGCTCCGTCAGGCAGGTGCAAAGCCACTTCGGAAACCCCGCAAGTCTCTTGGTAAGCCGCAAAAAGTTTCACTGTTACTTTAATCAAATCACTCATAATATCCCTCTGTGTTAAGCCGAAACTCCTTGTTACTCTGTAGGTATACCCTGTAGGCAACGCAGACTGATTGCGGCTACTCCATAAAAGCCCTTGAAATGACAAACACCAAAATCTAAAAACTAATCCTGAAATTAACCCCCTGTACTTCACTATGCTTGGCACTTTCCAACAGAGTAACCTCCGAATTGAAATTGCTGCCTCGGAACAAAAAATTTCTGACAGCCTGCTGTGTCCTGCTCAATTTCAGAAGTGGCTTTTTCCCCAATCTTTTTCAGCAGGGATGCCAGAACGGTTGTGCCCAGGAACCACATTCACCAGTTGGATTGGCCCTATCCCAATCCAGCACCAAGTCAAAATAGTCAAGTCAAATGAGCTGCAAATGCTCATGAGCAAAGGCGTTGACGGCTATCAAGAATGGTATTGGGGTGAAGGTTGGGTGCAGTCTCGTTTGGCTGGAATTTCGCCATTGCAGCTCAACCTTGGGCAGACGCTGAGTTTACTGCGATTGCGTATATTTTTGGCATCGCAGTAAAGCGTTTTGCAGCAAAGCCCGAGATAAAGCCCGTTTGCGGCGAACTTTTTTCGGGCTTTGCTGAGGGAGTTCGCGCTCTGCGCGAACTCCCTCAGATGAATTTCATAAGTAAGAACTGCTGAGTAGCCGAGTCAAAGGTTGACAGAATTTCTTCAGTGTGGTGCCAAGGTAAGAGGGGATGTGCCAGCCTATCAGATGAGGTCAAAGCCTTACGGATTGCCTATTGTGATGTTGAGGAAGGGATTTGAAAGATTCCCCTTGACACCTCA
>DATNPL010000226.1:0-56691 GCA_036703255.1 Coleofasciculaceae cyanobacterium | reverse complement strand
GCTGTGGTTTGCTAAATGCCCCATTTTGGACAAGAGGGCTTGTAGAATATCCATACTGCTATTTCTCAGGTGCTAGTTTTCAATATCTGCACCCTAAACTGAGAGGTAGCTTTTTGTCTACATAGCCCGATTTTTCCCCTTTCAAAAAAATCAACAACATGTCTAGAACATCACCGACATCAGTATTAATTGAAGAGATTGACAATTGTTGATAAAGAGTGACAAATTATACAATCCTGTTCCTCGAAAAGCATGATCTTAACGGAGTACCTACTTTTACAAGAAATATTGCACAGGCTCACAAATTACTGATCAAGTTATGGAATTCAGTCTTGAGAATGAAAGCCCGAATAAAATAATAATGCTAATGATCTATTACTAGATGCAATGTGAAACACGATCTGATGAAACTTTAAAGACTGTATTGAAGCTCAAATTAACAGCGCTATGTGCAATGTAAAGAATGGGAATTACCGCATAACTCAAAATATTATCTAGAGTCTTGAATGTATGAGCAATTTAGTAAATGAATGGATTGATGAACAGCCAGCATGTAGCAACTTGTTGGCTAACGTTATTCAGCAAGTCTGCGAAATAACAGGATGGGAGTATGGTGAGATTTGGCTTTCCAAACCTGATAGCCCCATTTTGCAATTGAGTTTGGTTTGGCATGTGAGCGAGCGATTAGAAAGCGATCGCCAACTCTCCTGGCAGCAGTTCCGCTATTGCAGCGAAAAATTTACCTTGAAGTTCGCGGAAGGATTGCCGGGGCGAGTTTGGGCTTCTCAAACGCCTGAGTGGATTGCCGATGTGTCTGCTGAATCGGAATCGTATTTTTTACGCAATCAAATCGCCAAAGCCTTTGGAGTCAAAGCTGTGTTTGGTTTGCCCATCAACACTCAGGAGATTCAGGCGATCGCTGCCTTTTTTAAGTCTGAAGCTTGTGATCAAGATCTGCAATTGATGGCAAAAACCGAGGCGATCGTCGCTCAATTTTTACAAAATTCAATAGGATAAACCTAAAAGATGTTCAGGTGAATGCATCTGAGCTGAGTACTGCTTTGATGGAAGGTGCTATTGTGTCAGACAACATTATTCCCTAGCCTTTCGCCAAAGAATCTTTGCAAGATCTACGACCCTGCAAAGATTCCTTCAAGACCAACTGGGTGATCTCTGAACAGGAAAAGGGAGCCTTAATCCGATAGAGTCTTCTAACAACCCTCAACGTCTCTCCTCAGAGTTTGCCGAGGAGAACCCTAAACGGCATGCTGCCGATACCAGTCGATCGTATTTTTTAGTCCCTGCTTAAATTCCACTTCTGCCGTAAAGCCAAAGGCTTTAGCCCGCTCAGTGTCCAGGCAGCGGCGTGGCTGTCCGTTGGGCTTGTCTACCTCCCACACGATCTCACCTTCATAACCCATCAAATCGCAAATCAGCGTGATTAGATCTTTGATGGAGATTTCGTAGCCTGTGCCCAAGTTCACGGGTTCAGCATCGCTGTAAGACTGCGTTCCCATGACAATGCCTCTGGCTGCGTCCGTAGAGTAGAGAAACTCGCGCGTGGGGCTACCATCTCCCCAAACCGGAATTTGTTTGTCACCCCGTTGCTGCGCTTCGTAAATCTTGCGAATCAGCGCTGGAATCACATGGGAACTGCTGGGATCAAAGTTATCTTCAGGGCCGTAAAGATTGACGGGCAGCAGGTAAATGCCATCAAATCCATACTGTTGTCTGTAGGCTTGAAGCTGCACCAGAAGAGCCTTCTTGGCAACGCCGTAGGGCGCATTGGTTTCTTCTGGGTAGCCGTTCCAAATATCTTCTTCCTTGAACGGCACAGGTGTGAACTTGGGATAGGCGCAAATGGTGCCCACACAGGTGAATTTCTTTACCCCTGCCTGGTAAGCAGCATGAATCAACTGTGCTCCCATCATCAAGTTATCGTAGAATAACTCAGCAGGCTTGACCTGGTTAAGACCAATGCCGCCGACGTGAGCCGCTAGGTGAATGACGATATCTTGCTGATCGACGGCGCGCTGGCAAGCTTCCATTGTGCAAAGATCATAGTCACGCGATCGCGGTACCGTAATCTTTGCCGGATCTGCTCCTGCCTTACAAAGTTGATCAACAACTTGGCGACCCAAAAATCCGGCTCCACCCGTAACCAGAATGCGCTGATTACTGAACTCTAATTGCGTTGGCTCTAACTGCGTTGACATAGGTTTAGGTGCTTAGTGAATTTGCTAAGGGACATTGAACGTCGAGTCATGAAACATCTGGCCTGAAGCCTTTAGGCTCACCATTTAATCTGCAATAGTTTTTGGAAGTGCCGCGCGGCACTTCCAAAAACTATTTGGCTTTATTTTGTGTGCGATCCTTAGCCTATAGTATTCAGCCTGAAGCATTCAAAAACTCTCAGAACGATGAGGTATCAGCACCCTAGCGTCAATATTCTGCCCGTCGCTCTCACGACTTTGCTCGTCAAGGACTAGCTCATGAACGCGGTCGAAATACCCCATGAGACATCAGGAGTGACCTAATAAGCAACTTAATATGAGACGCGATCGGGCACAGTTCCGAGACAAAAAAGGATGTTTGCGCGATCGCTCCCATCCTAGCTACGCCTACATACTGATCTGACTTAGGCTCTCACGCACGGTGGCATGGTCAAGGACGGGCTGCATGGTGTGACCATTCAAGGGCACCAATCCCAACGCTTTTAGATCAGCTTCTACCATCAGGTTGACCAACTGTTCAAAGGTGACAGAAGGCTCCCAGCCTAGCTTTTGCTTAGCCTTAGCGGGATCACCAATCAGCAACTCCACTTCCGCAGGCCGGAGATAGCGTTGGTCAAACTCTACATAGTCATGCCAGTCTAGATTGACATAGCCGAAAGCAATATCGAGAAATTCTCGGATAGAGTGCGTTTCGCTCGTTGCCACAACGTAGTCGTCGGGCTGCTCTTGCTGAAGCATGAGCCACATAGCGCGAACGTAGTCTTTGGCGTAGCCCCAATCCCGTTTAGCATCCAGGTTGCCCATGTAGAGCTTCTTTTGCCGCCCTGCCACAATCCGCGCGATCGCCCGAGTAATCTTCCGAGTCACGAAGGTTTCACCTCGGCGTGGCGACTCATGGTTAAACAAAATACCGTTGCAGGCAAACAGTTTGTATGACTCACGGTAGTTAATGGTCTGCCAGTGTGCGTACACCTTAGCGCAGGCATAAGGACTACGGGGATAGAACGGAGTATTTTCCCGTTGAGGAACTTCCTGCACTAAACCATACATTTCTGAGGAACCCGCCTGATAAAAACGCACCTCTATCCCAGTTCGCTGCTGATAGTCACGAATGGCTTCCAGGATTCGCAGCGTACCCATTCCAACGGTATCAACCGTATATTCAGGTGAGTCAAAGCTAACCCGCACATGGGATTGAGCGCCCAAATTATAAATTTCTACGGGTTGAATTTCCTCAATAATGCGCCGTAGGGTTGTGCCATCTGTGAGATCGCCATAATGCAGGAATAAGCGGGCGGCTTCATCATGGGGATCATCGTAGATGTGGTCAATCCGATCGGTATTAAAAGTAGAAGTGCGGCGAATAATGCCATGAACCTCATATCCTTTCTCAAGCAATAGTTCGCTCAAGTAGGAGCCATCTTGACCCGTGATTCCTGTAATTAGCGCGCGTTTTTTTTGTGTCATGCTGAATTCCTTAGAAGTTGTAGAAAAGCAGAAGTGGAAAACTCAAAGCCGGATAGATTTCTGTCAATCTTGAGCGGATGGTGATAAACATGGGACTCCCTCAATCGCCAAACGATGCAGTAAGCTCTAACCCAGCTTTGAACAAAAGTTCAAGCCCTCCTACTCCATGCCGAGCCGCTATTGGGAAGCAGCCCTTACCTACAGATCGGTCTTGAGAAGCCGAAAAGATCTGGAATGGAGAGCACTTCATGCGTTTATCTTTGCTCCAGATCGTCTCAGGGTTAACCTGAATAGAAATCTGCACATTGCCTATATTCATTAAGCCAGTTGACCAATCAGGGACGCCTCTACAAAATTTCTTCACCAACTTAACAGAAAGTTAAGGATAAAGCCCGAAAAGTTTTTCAAGATAGCCCTGTTCCTGATGTTAACTTTGTAAAGAACAGCATTGTAGCGGCCAAGAGAGAATCTAGGAGAAAGGCGCGATCGCTTTATTTCAGTCGGGTTTCCGGCCTGTTTCCCAGTCTATTTTTGAGCATTGTTATTGGGTTAGTATTCAAGGCTGATCTCTAGAATCCGGGTCAAAAACGCCCAGCGATCGCTGACTTCTTCAATCACTTTGGCGGTCGGTTTTCCGGCTCCATGTCCGGCTTTCGTCTCAATCCGAATCAGCACAGGGGCTGAGCCACGATGGGCAGCTTGCAGGGCTGCGGCAAACTTAAAGCTGTGGGCAGGCACCACGCGATCGTCATGATCAGCCGTCGTAATCAGCGTTGCAGGATAGGAGGTTTCGGGCTTGAGATTATGCAGCGGCGAATAGGCATAGAGCGTCGGAAAGTCCTCTGCGTTTTCCGCAGAGCCATATTCTGCACACCAAGCCCAGCCGATCGTAAATTTGTGGAATCGCAGCATATCCATGACCCCAACGGCAGGCAAAGCAGCGGCAAATAGGTCAGGCCGCTGAGCCATGCAGGCTCCCACCAGCAGACCACCATTGCTGCCGCCAGCGATCGCCAATTTTTGGGGTGAGGTGTACTGCTGGGCTATCAGCCACTCTGCCGCTGCAATAAAGTCATCAAACACATTCTGCTTATTGGTCTTCATGCCCGCCTGATGCCAAGCTTCGCCATATTCGCCGCCGCCGCGCAGATTTGCCATGACGTATATGCCTCCCATCTCCATCCAGACAATATTGCTGGGAGAAAAAGAGGGGGTGAGCGAAACGTTGAATCCACCATAGCCATAAAGATAGGTGGGGTTTGTGCCGTCCAGCTTTAGCCCTTTTTTGTGGGTGATAAACATTGGCACCTGTGTCCCGTCTTTGCTGGCGTAGAACACTTGCCGAGTTTCATAATCTTCTGGATTGAAATCTACCTGAGGCTGACGAAATAGCGTGCTTTCGTGGGTCAGCAGGCTGTAGCGGTAAATGGTGGGTGGCGTGGTAAAGCTGGTGAAGCTGTAGAAAGTCTCGGTGTCATAACGTTTGCCCCCAAAGCCGCTGACTGAGCCGAGTCCCGGTAAGGCAACTTCCCGGACGAGAGTGCCGTCGAGACCAAAAATCTTCACCTGGGTGTGAGCATCTTTGAGATAGGAAGCGACAAATTGATTGTTGAGTAAGCCAATGCCCTCCAGCGTTTCAGCACTTTGGGGAATTAGTTCACGCCAGTCGGATGGGTCAGGATGGGCTAAATCGATCGCAATAATTCTACGGCGCGGCGCATCCAGGTCGGTTTGTACCCAAAAAATTTCGCCATCGTTATCGATAAAGCTGTAGCTCGCCTCAAACTGGCTAACTAGCTCAACGACCGAACGATCGGGCTGGGTTAAATCTTGATAAAACAGCAGATTTTTAGATTCGGTTCCCTTCCACACCGAAATAATCAGGTAGCGACCATCTTCGGTGACAAAGCTGCCAAAGCCCCACTCTTTTTGGTCAGGGCGATCGTAGATCAACACATCATCCGACTGAGGCGTGCCCAAGCGGTGATAGTAGAGCTTTTGGTAGTAGTTAACGGCCTCTAGCTTTGTAGTTTTGTTGGGTTCGTCGTAACGAGAATAGAAAAATCCCTGGGAGTCATGTGTCCAGGATACGCCGGAAAATTTCACCCATTTGAGATGATCCGACAAGTCTTCTCCTGTTTCGATATCTCTCACCTTCCACTCGCGCCAGTCGGAGCCAGAGGCAGACAGACCATAGGCCATGAACTTAGCGTCTTCGCTAATAGCCAGTCCGGCAAGGGCGATCGTGCCATCGGCTGAAAGCTTATTGGGGTCAAGCAAAACTCTGGGTTCAGCCTCTAGGCTAGGCAACGTATAAAGGACGCTCTGATTTTGCAGGCCATCATTTTTGAAGTAAAAATAGCGATCGCCCTGCTTAAATGGCGTACTAAACTTCTCGTAGTTCCAGAGCTGAGTAATGCGTTGCTTAAGCTGCTCCCGAATTGGGCTTTGCTCTAGGTAGGCAAACGTTACTTGATTTTGAGCCTCAATCCAGGCTTGAGTTTCAGGGGACTGGGGATCTTCTAGCCAGCGGTAGGGATCGGCAACAGGCGTACCGTGATAATCATCTACTTGATCAAGCTGGCGGGCAGAGGGATAAGTTAAGGGGGCAGATTCAGAAGGCATGGGCAAACGACTAATTGATACTATTCACTGAGGTCTATTTACTAAGGTATACGCTACCCAATTCGCTTGAATCCAGTGAATTCAGCTTTTAGGGCTTTGTGGCGCGCTATTCTCACAAAACCTTAATTTTCGATTGGCTGAGCCTGGATTTTCTCAAGCCTGGATTTTTCTTAAGCCTGGATCTTCCTCAAATACTGCGGACGGCAAGGACTGCCCCAACACACTTGCTGATTGGGCATATTTTGGGTGACGAGGCTACGAGCGCCGATGACTGCATTTGCCCCGATCGTCACACCCGCCGCAATCAAGCAATCACTCGCCACCCAAACGCCATTACCAATCACGATCGGTGCCGTCTTTAGTCCAAAGGCAGGATCTTGAATATCGTGACTGCCTGTACAGAGATAGCTCTTTTGAGAAATGACGCAATGCTGCCCAATTTCAATGCGATCAAGGCTATACAGCACAACATTGTCTCCAATCCAACTATAGTCGCCCAGGCCAACCTTCCAGGGATAGGTGAACCGAGCGGTAGGGCGAATAATTACCCCTTGCCCCACCTGAGCACCAAATCTTCGGAGCAAGGCCGCGCGTGTAGAATTGGCAAAGTGCGGTGTGAGGGGAAAAGCGATGCTCTGCACCAGCCACCACAGCAAGATCTGCCAGCCAGGACGACCCCGATCGAACCCTGTTTGATCATATTGGCGCAAATCAACCTGGGCAGGGGCATAGGGTGCGATCGGCAGTGGGGCAGAGCCATCTGCCTCGGATGACGGGTAATGAGAGATATGTGAAGTCATGAGATTTATGGCTCTATGCTTCGGGTTGAGGAAGAGCAGGAGCGATCGCCTCAGGGGGACTTAGCTCAGCCTGGGGCACAAGGTTGAGGCTGCCGCCAAACCGCAGTTCATACAGCTTTACCCCAATCTGGTATTCATATTGGCTGAGCAGACGCGCATAGATATAGCCTGCTCTACCATCCAAAAAGCCCAGGCGAATCAGGTAGGTCAGTAGGAATCGCAGGAGTGGCTTAAAAGGGAGATACACCCAAATCTTTTTGAGAAATCGCTTGCGCTGCACCGGATTGCCAAAGAGAGCTGCGCCGATCGTGCCGCTTTCGCCACTGCCCGTCAGCAAGTTGTAATAGACTTGTGCCTCCCAGTTTGAGTAGCGATTGTGGCGCTCAAGCCAGTGATACATATCTCGGAAGTCAATATGCAGCATATCGTTTTTGAGATAGCCGACTTTGCCTTGCAGGATCACATGCTCATGAACTTCGTTGTCGCCTGTGTTGCGAATCTCCTCGGTGTGGAGGTTTTCGTAGCGCCCTTGAGTATGGCGAAACAGGCGCAGATTCCAATCAGGATATTTGCCCCCAAAGCGAATCCACTGCCCCAGAAAAAAGACGCGGCGGTTTAGATAGTAGCCTGCATAGTCTGGATTTTGGATGGCGATCGCAATTTCTTGCCATAGCTCTGGCGTGATCCGCTCATCGCAGTCTACAATCAGCACCCACTCATGGCGAAACGGCAGATTCTCTAGCGCCCAGTTTTTCTTTTTGGGCCAGCGGCCATTAAAGTGAAACTGGACGACCGTTGCGCCATAGAGCTGGGCAATTTCGAGGGAGCGATCGCTGCTTTGAGAATCGACAATAAAGACTTGATCCGCCTGTGCCACACTGGCAAGGCAGGCTGGCAGGTTAGCCTGTTCGTTTTTGGCCGGAATGAGAACAGAGACGGGAAGTTTGGACATGGGCTATTTTAGAATTTAGATTTTGAAGTCTGAGAAAGAAGGGCATTGTGCTTGTGCTTGAACATAGCCTGGAGGGTGGCCTGGAGGTAGCCGATCTGTCCGTAGGCGTAGGCAAAATTGTCAAAGCGCTGGGCAGGATCGTGCCAGTATTTCAGCGATCGCCACAGCCCACGCAGCAGCTTTTCGCCGCCTTGCGCGAGTTGCGGCAACCCTACCGATTGGGTTAACTGTTCGCGGTAGCCTTCGCTAATGCCTTGCCACCAGCCCCGATTGAGAAACCAACCTGGGTGGAGTCGTTCTGGAGCAACGTTGTGAGCCACATGAGCGTCGGGCAGATAGGCAACCTGCCAGCCTCGCGCCAGCGCCAGTTCGGTCATATGCAGCTCTTCGTTTGACAGCAAGTTCTTCCCGACCCGACCCAGATGGCGATCAAATCCGTTGACTTGATCTAAAAAGCTGCGGCGAATGGAGTAATTGAGTCCTCGGGGGGTGAGTCCGGGCTGGGTAATCAGCCGCGTTTGGTTGCCCAAGTCGTAGGCTCCCAAGTTTCCCGCCAGACCCGATGAAAGCCAGATGGGCGGCTGCGTGCCTTCTGCCCAGAGCAGAGTGACTTTGCCTCCGGCGATCGCCAGCTTTTCGTTGCGTTGATAGGCGGCGTACAAAACTTGCAGCCATTGCGGGCTGGCGACGGCATCATCGTCGAGGTAGGCCAAGATGGGGCTTTGGGCGGCTTTGGCTCCGGTGTTGCGGGCGATCGAGAGTCCGGTAACGGCTTCATAGCAATAGCGCAGCCTAGGGTGATCGCGCGACTCGACCAATTGTGGCGTGCCATCGCTGGAGGCATTATCCACAACGATGACTTCAAACTCGCCAGGGAAATCCTGTGCCAAGAGACTATCGATCGCTGCGCCTAAATATTGCTCTCGGTTGTGGGTACAGATAATCGCAGAAATCTGCGGTTTGGACATGGGACGGGCACCATTGGGAATTTTTGAGTCGCGGTTTTAATGAGCGGGCGCAGAGCAGCCCACCCAATTTATCCAGGAAGCTTTCACCCGCTAGAATGCCCATAGAATCGAGTCAGCTAACTGGGGCGATTTTGATTTTTGGCCTGATGCCAGCGGCTTCTTTCAGGAATGCTTTTCTGAAGGTTTGAGCGCATTGCTGCACGATGCCACCTCGCAACATAAATTTCATAGCCGGATAGGGTCATGCCCTTGACGCCAGAGATTTAAGGACGAATCTGCCCACCTGTCCAGGTAGGATCGGTGGGTGCGATCGGCTCTACAGGCTGTCCCCGAAACACTTTGGCGAGCTGGGCTGAAGTGAGCGATCGCACCAGACTAACGGGCGACGGTGCCCGACTTAGGGTTTCGACGTAAGCCGAACTGAGATAGGGCCGATACTCAGATTGATCGGCAACGTAGGTGCCAAAGAAGGCCACGCTGATGGCCTTGAGATAGGTGTGAGTTAGAGCCGGGTCAGGCCCAATAATATCCGAGGGCAGCTCTACCACCCTGCCGTCAGCATTGGGAACATCGATCGTTGAAAAATGCGTGCCGCGAGACATCAGCAGCAGGTATTTCTCAGGAGTTTGCAGCCAGGTAAAAGGACGGATCTGTTCTAGCAACGCTGGGGCAACGGTATCGGCTCCACCGCTGATCATCATCACCGGAATTTGAATGGCGGCAAAGTCTGCTTCGCCCAGCAAGCTGCCGCCGATGGGATTGATGGCAATAATGGCTTTAACGCGATCGTCATGCAGGTTTGGGATCGGTTGAGGCAGTTCTAATGCCCGACATTGAAGTAATAAGGACAAATTAAGGGTGTCATTGGGTTCGCAGTCCTTAGCCAATTGCTCAAAATTAAGATTGGCTCCCGCTAGAGCCAAAGCCGTGTAGCCGCCAAAAGATTGACCCACCACACCAATACGCTGCATGTCTAGCCGCCCGATGAAGCGATCGTCTGTGGTTGAGCGCCGTTCTAGAATCGTCAGCAAAAACTTAATATCTAAGGGACGATTAATGAACTCAGCGGGTTCAGTCACCTGGCTTGCCCTGCCTGAAATCAGAGCCTGGAGCTGGTCGGCATTGCTGCCGGGATGTTCGGGTACTGCAACAGCAAACCCATAGGAAGCAAGCTGTGCCGCCAGATAAGCATAGGAACTGCGATCGGAGCCTAACCCATGCGAGATGACGATCAAAGGCGCGGGTGCCTGAGTTTTGGGCACATACATATCTACCGGAAACTCTCGGCTACGCTGGCGATCGCGCAAGTTGAGCGTGTATTTGTCCCAGGCTACTGTTCCGGGCAATCGTAGGTCAGGCGCAGTCAGCAGCGAGACAGGCGTACCGCTTTGAGCTTCTAGAATAGACTGCTGCTGAATCAGCGCAATCGCCCCTTGGGTCTGCCGCACCACCGCTTCCAAATTGCCCAGAATGGCAAAGGCACGGCTGAGGTCAATGCGGATGCTGTCAATGGGAAATTTTTCTAGCACATTAAGCAGCGTCAGTCCGTCTGGCTCAGCCGCCGCCATGATCATGGCCGATCGCAAGGCATAAAACCCAGACAAGTTGCCCTCCATCTGAATCACTTCGCCTAAGCGATTGAGCAACACCTCTCCCTGTTCGGTATACAAAAACTGTGAAACCGCCACAGGCGAGAGATCAGACTTGGCACGCAACAACTGGCGTAGCTGCAAGAGCTGGGTTTCGTCTAAAAAGCGCGTGTAGTGGCTGAAATCCCTGGTAATCCTGCCTTCTTGGGCATAGATAGACAGAGAGTTAACAGAGATCGATCGCTCTAGCAGCCCATAAGATACTGTGACGCGAGTAGCGGCGATCGCAGCGTTGGTTAGCAGCAGCGACGCGAATGGCATTATCCACAATCCTAAGGCTCTTCTCATGGCGCAAGTCCAGGGAAAGTATGGGTCAATCCTATCAGTCTCGCACCCGGTCAGCGAATCATCCGATCGGTTATCTAATCGGTTACAGCTCCGTATAGCTGCGATCGGATGGTTTAGGGATCTGCAAATAAATAGCACCTCATCAACAATGGCACCTAATGCTTGAATGCGATCGGTGTGATGCTGAGCGTAAGGGCGCGGCATGCGGCAGGTCATTTTTGACTGGGCGAGAGAGCGTTCCTCCCGAATGCCACGCCTCTACGGTAACCTTCCAACAAATTCCTAAATATTCAGCCGTTGATAGACGCGATCGAGGTTCTTCAAATGCGCCTTAGGGTCAAAGCAAGCCTCTACTTCTGCGGGTGAAAGGTGCGCCATGACGCGCGGATCTTGGGCGATCAGCGCATGAAAATCGCCTTCTTCTGTATTCCAAGCTGTGTGGGCGTTGGACTGAGCGATTGCGTAAGCCTCTTCTCGGCTCAGCCCTTTGTCTACCAGCGCCAGCAGCACCCGCTGACTAAAGACCACGCCGCCGTAAAGGTTCATATTGCGCCGCATGTTTTCGGGGTAGACCAGCAGCGTCTTGATCAAATCAGTAGCTTCCACCAGCATGAAGTGCGTCAGGATGCAGCAGTCGGGAAACATTACCCGCTCGACTGAGCTGTGGGAAATATCGCGCTCATGCCAGAGGGCAATGTTTTCTAGAGCCGCGATCGCATGTCCCCGCACAATTCTCGCCATCCCAGTCAGCCGTTCCGATCGGATGGGGTTGCGCTTGTGGGGCATGGCCGAAGAGCCTTTCTGACCTTTCGAGAAATACTCTTCTACTTCTAAAACATCGGTGCGTTGCAAGTTGCGGATCTCGACGGCAAATCGCTCGATCGAGGCCGTCATCAGCGCCAGCGCTTGAACATATTCGGCATGGCGATCGCGGGAGATCACCTGAGTCGAAGCGGGGTCAGGCTCTAGCCCTAAGTTTTGACAGGTGAGTGCCTCAATTTGGGGATCGACATTGGCGTAAGTGCCCACCGCACCTGAGATCTTGCCCACGGCAATTCTTTTTTGCAGTTCGCAGAGGCGATCGCGATGCCGCAACATTTCCGCCAGCCAGCCCGCCAGCTTAAAGCCAAAGGTGATGGGTTCGGCATGAATGCCATGCGATCGCCCAATCATCACCGTATCGCGATGCTGCTGCGCCTGATAGCGAATTGCCTGAATCAGCCGCTCCACATGGGTCATAATCACATCCAGACTGGCGACGAGCTGAAGCGCCAGAGCCGTATCCAGCACATCCGAACTCGTCATGCCCAAATGGATGTAGCGGCCTGCCTCTCCCACATACTCATTGACGTTAGTGAGGAAGGCAATCATGTCATGCTTGACTTCCTTCTCAATTTCTAAAACCCGCGCCGCATCAAAATTTGCTTTTGCCTTGATCGTCTCCACTGCCTCAGCGGGAATGTAGCCCAGCTCTGCCTGAGCCTCACATACTGCAATTTCTACTTGCAGCCAGGTTTTTAGCTTATAGTTTTCCGTCCACAAATCGCCCATTTCGGGCAGGGTGTAGCGTTCGATCAAGGTTTACGCCCAAATACAACCGACAATTGTACAACCTTGAACGGTGGGAGAGGCGATCGTCCCCTTCAAGCCACCGTTCAGCATTCATGCATCAGGGGTCTGACGTGGATCTGCCAAGGGTGGATGCCAACCTGCCTGAACCCAGAGTTTACGGGCTTCCTGAATCGATCGCTCTCCCAAATATCGAGCATCATTCATATCTAGACGATCGCAGGTTGCTCGACCGATCGGGGTCACGCCCAAGATTTCTGTTCCTTTTACCGTCCAAATGAAATGATCTCCCCATTGCTGCTGTCGAGGATTAAATAAAGAAACGATCGCAGCCGTTTCTAGATCACAGCCTACGATGAAGTTATAGCGACGTTGATTACATCGACTGCAAGACAATGCCAGGTTTTCGGGCTGATCGGAACCGCCTAATGATCGAGGCTGAAGATGATCGATTGTAAAACGTGAGGCGCTAGTCTTTTCAGGAGAATGGCAATATTCACACAGATAGGCTGCCCGTTTGCGAACAAGCTGTCGGACAAGTTCGCTAATGGTCATTGCTGAGCGGCAAGTAAAGAGTTGAGATATACGAAGATGCGATCGAGTTCTACAATTCCTTCTAAGTCTGTGACTTCCTCCGGCGTTAATGAACCTGTCTTATTTTTTTCTAGCAGTGTTTCTAAGCGCAGTTGCAGTTCGTCTGTGAACTTGAAGAGACTCAAGTTATCAATCTTTTCGACCCTAATTCCTGTTTCTAACAACGATGAGGGATTAATTACAACTTGAACCATAGAATTCACCTTCTTAATTATCAAGATTTAGCAATAATCTTGGCATTCAGCAGCGTAAAGATGCGATCGAGTTCCAGAATCCCAATTAGCTCTGCATCTTCATCTGCTGTTAATGAGTCTTGCTTTCTGCGCTGATTCAGCTCATTGAGCCGTGCCTGTAGCTCTTCAGAGAATTTGAACAAGTAGCGATCGCGTACTTTCGCCATTTTGATTCCTGTTGCTACCCAAGAGGAAGGTTGCACCATTGTTTGAGTAATCATCGTTTAAATTCATCCGCTTTTTCGTTGATTTGCTACGATTGCTCCTGCTTGCTCCTAGTCCCAAGCTATACGATCGCCTTCAATCGTCTTTAGAGATTTCGTCAATACCCATCACATTGTCAAACACATCGCCCAGATAGAGCCTAACAAAATCCTTAGCCGCAGCCTTGTCGATTTTTTGGAGCGCTTCAATGATTTGAAGAAGTGACTCAGCCGTAGGATCTTGCGTGTTGTTAAACCAGTAATGAACGGTCGATCGCCCAGCGCCCATAGTCACTGCTAGCCGATTTTGACCAATACCATAGGTGCAACTACCCTGAAACGAATGATGCCTGATGCGATATTCATAGTGGTATTCGATCCGGTGGGCGACGAGGAGCCAGAATGACTGACGGAAAGCCAGAAGAGAAACCAGATGAAAAGCCAGAAGAGAAATTCAGAGCGCCTCGAAACCGCACCTTGACGCTATCCCCCGACGAGAGGGCATATTACACCCAGCAGCTTGTGAAGCTAGAAAGCGCGATCGCCCCCGCCCTGCTGCAAAACAAAACCATCCACCAGGATTTGTTTGAAATTCTCGACTGGTTGCCTACGCAATTCGTTGATCTGCTCTTCATCGATCCGCCCTATAACCTGACAAAATCCTTTGGGGCATCTAGCTTTCGGGAGCGATCGCTTTCTGCTTACCAAGCTTGGCTAGAGTCTTGGCTGCCAAAGCTGCTAAAAATCCTCAAGCCCTCCGCCTCGGTGTATATCTGCGGCGATTGGCGATCTTCTGCCGCCATTCAGCTTGTAGCTGAGCAATATCTTGTCATCCGCAACTGCATCACCTGGGAGCGGGAGAAAGGCAGAGGGGCTAAGGCAAACTGGAAAAACTGCTCTGAGCAAATCTGGTTTTGCACGGCTTCAGAGCAATACACCTTCAATCTGGAGGCCGTAAAGCTGAAGCGCAGAGTGATGGCTCCTTACACCGATGCGACAGGCAACCCCAAAGACTGGGAAAAAACAGAGAACGGTAACTATCGCCTCACCCATCCTTCCAATCTCTGGACGGATCTGTCGGTGCCTTTTTGGTCAATGCCCGAAAACACCGACCATCCCACCCAAAAGCCTGAGAAGCTCTTAGCCAAAATCATTTTGGCCAGCTCCAATCCGGGCGACTGGATCTTTGATCCTTTTCTCGGATCAGGCACCACCTCAGTTGTGGCTAAAAAAACAGGACGCAACTATGTTGGAGTCGAGCTTGATCCGCTGTATGCCTGCTTGACCGAAAAGAGATTGGCGATCGCCAACCAGGACAAAGCGATTCAGGGCTATGCTGAAGGCGTTTTTTGGGAACGCAACTCTCACTAGGCCGCGTGAACAATCTAGGCTGCGTGAACGCTGGTGAACCCCTACTGCCCCATCACAAAGTCTGTCCCGGCCAGCGGCAGCTTTGCCATAGCGGAAGCCTCCAGAGTTAGCGCCACCAGATCTTCGCGCTCTAGGTTATGCACATTAGACTTGCCGCAAGCCCGAGCGATCGCCTGGGTTTCCATCACCATAGCTTGCAGGTAGTTGGCGACATGGGTTGCCGCTTCCTCAACGGGTAGCCTTTCCATCAGCGAGGCTTCCTGGGTGGCAATGCCCACCGGACAGAGTCCCGTATGGCAGTGATGACAGTGATAAGGCTCTGTGCCTAGCTTGTGGTAATCCTCAACGTAGATCGGCTTGTTGCAGCCCATCGCAATCAGGCTGGCTGTACCAATGCTGACCGCATCTGCTCCCAGCGCCAGCGCCTTCGCTACATCTGGCCCTGATCGGATGCCGCCGGAGACTAGAAGCTGGACTTCGCCATAGACGCCAATCTCTTTCAAGGCTTCTACGGCCTGGACGATCGCAGGTAAGGTCGGAATCCCCACATGTTCTTGAAAAATGCTTTGGGTAGCTGCGGTGCCGCCCTCCATGCCGTCTAGCACAATCACATCCGCTCCGGCTTTGACCGCCAGCTTGACATCATCTTTGACGCGAGTGGCTCCCATCTTGACGTAGATGGGAATCTGCCAATCCGTTGCTTCCCGTAGCTCTTCAATTTTGATTCGCAGGTCGTCTGGCCCAATCCAGTCTGGATGGCGACAGGGCGATCGCTGATCGACGCCTTCAGGGAGCGATCGCATTCCGGCCACGACCTGGTTTACCTTTTGCCCTAGCAACAAGCCGCCGCCGCCCGGTTTTGCCCCTTGCCCCACCACAATTTCTACAGCATCGGCTTTCTTCAGGTCTTTCGGATCAAAGCCGTACCGCGAAGGCAAGCACTGATAGACCAGTTGGGCAGAAGCCTCTCGCTCTGCCGCCAACATGCCGCCATCGCCTGTGGTCGTAGAGGTGCCCATCCAGGTGGCTGCTTGCCCCAGGGCGACTTTGGCATTGCGAGACAGTGCGCCAAAGCTCATTCCGGCGATCGTAATCGGGATCTCTAGCTCGATCGGGCGCTTGGCGTAGCGGGTGCCCAGCAGCGTTTTGGTTTCACACTTTTCTCGATAGCCTTCTAGGGGCAATCGCGTTAAAGAAGCGGTTAAAAACACCAGATCGTCTAGACGGGGGACGTTGCGGAAGGCTCCAAATCCTCGGATGTGATAACGTCCTAGCTCGGCTCGCTCTTGAATGGCGTGGATGGCTTCAGGCGTGTAGGTTTTGCTGGTGTGGAGGATAGGATTTTCCATTGGGATAGCAGGGGTATTATTTCGAATGTATTGTTGATTTTTTGAAAGGGGCGCGGAGCGCCCCTTTCAAAAAATCAACACCATGTCTAGAACATCATTGATAGAAGGTTGGGGTGCGATGATGTTGAGCGGCTTGAAAGCGATCGCTGGAAGTCGTGCAAACCGCTGCTCAGATGGCGTTCTCTTGGGCAAAGTCTCTGGGCTTAAAGTTGTAAAGCTGCTTGGCACAGACGACTTTTTGAAAGGCATAATCCTGCGCTTTCACATTCCAATCGCCCAACTCGCGATCGAGCATTTGCCAATCGGACTCGGTGAGCGGCTCGATCTGGGCATCTGCCCCCAGAGACGCGATCGCCCCACCCACAAAGATTTCGCCTTCATAGATCGAGTCTGCTAGGTTTGCGCCGGCATCGCCGCAAACGATCATCCGTCCCTGCTGCATCATGAATGCGCTGCCTGCTCCGATATTGCCCAAGACTATCAGCGTTGCGCCCTTGAGCGAAATTCCGGCTCTGGCCCCGGCATTGCCCAGCACGCAGATCTTGCCGCCTCGGGCGGTTGCCGCCGCATTGGCTGAGGCATCGCCCCGCACGATAATTTGACCAGACATGAGATTTTCACCCACTGACCAGCCACAATTGCCCTGAATATCAAGATTGGCATGGTCGCTGAGTCCGCCGCAGTAGTAGCCCACCGAACCCTCAAACCGGATCAGCATCGAGGTTTCTAGCCCAACAGCCAGATTGTGCCTCCCTGCCGGATTGAGGACGGTCACGGAGGCTTGTCCGGTGGCGGCGATCGCCTTGATGGCCTGATTAATTTCGCGGGTCGTTAGGCCATTGCAGTCTAGAGGCTTATAGTCCAGAGGCTGGCCGTCTGAGGAGGTAGAGGTCGAAGGGGTGGAGGTCAAAGTCGTTAAGTCAGCCACAGCAAAATCAGTCATGGTGCGAGAAGAGAGAGCGGAGAGGCATGAGCTGCTTGAGGAGTGGGAATTACAGACCAGATATTGACCTCACCCGCTCCTGGCTCCCGCAGCTTTGCCGTTGAGTCAAACTGAGGCAGGTTGAGCAAAGCGCGATACTCTGAAGCGATCGCTACCATGCCAGATTGCTCATAAATTACGGCAGGCTTGGCCGCATATTTGTCGCGTACCAAAGCCACCTTATCCCGCGTCGCAACTAGAAATGTGTAAGTGCCGTCTATATCGGCCAAGAGCTGATGCAGCGACGCCTCCAACGATTTTCCTTGCAAAAGCTGATAGTAAATATAGTGGGCGATCGCCTCTGAATCGTTCTGCGTTTCAAAGACTGCCCCCATGCGCTCTAGCTGAAACCGCAGCTTGTAGTAGTTAGAAACCTGACCGTTATGCACTAGCGACAAGTCATAGCTGCTGGTGAAAGGATGGGAATGGTGAGTATCCACAACCGATTCCGTTGCCATGCGGGTGTGGCCGATGCCGTGCGTGCCCGAAAAGTTTCTTAAGCCATACAAATCTGCCAGCCCCTCGACCGAGCCAATCCCTTTATAAATCTCCATAGCCTGCCCCGCACTCACCACATGCAGCGCCGGAAACTGGTGATGCAGTGCTTGCTTAAACTGGCTTAGATCGAAGCTCTGATGGGTTAAATCTAGCGTCACCTGCTGCACCTGCGCGATCGCCTGCCAGTCTGTAATGCAGAGAGACTGCTCCATCCAATGCCGCACCTGTGGCCAAGGCGCATCATCGCTCTCATGGTCGTTCTGGAGACTGCCCAGCAAAAGCCGAATCTGGGAGGGAGTAGGGCGATCGTGATACAACGCGACACCACAAGAGTCAGGCCCACGGCTTTCCAAAGGCTGAATTAATGAAAGCAGCGTCGAGCCAAAGTTTTTATACTGCTCTGGGTCATAGTAGATGAGTCCGGCGATGCCACACATGGTTTACTCCCAGTGAGTGAAAGAATTTAGCTTTCCCCAGTCTCAAGGTGTTGAAATCTTAAAGTGCTAAAGTCTCAAGTGCTAAAGCTCGGCTAGTTATAACAAGCTGGCTCGTTCTAAGTTGTGTATCCAGTTACGCTTTTTCTAAATTTGAGCTAGATCGGCACATTTTGATCAGTAGCTGGAACTTGATTCAGTAGCTGGGACTCATTCAATTAATAATTGACAGACCACTAGGTCGCCATAAACATAGGTCAAAGCTTGAGCCTATAGCCGTTCATCCTTGGTCAACACTACAGAATAGCAAAGCCGATCGGCGCGGGAGAGCGTTTCGCCACAGATCACAGGTCGATCGCCCTGGGTGTAAGCAATATAGCGGTTGACCAGCAGCGGCGCACCCAAAATCGTTTCCAAATGTTCGCCCATCTCATGGGTGGCGTGGGTGCATTCTATCAAGGTTTCGACGCGTTCAATCAGCACTCCGTTTTTGTCAAGTGTGGGATAAATCAATCCCGTTTGCAGCTCTGTGAAAAACGTCTGGCCAATGTCGTGCAAAATATAGGTGATGTCTACAGCCACGGGCACTTGGTCAACCAAAATTACCTTTTTTTGGCAATAGACTTGAGAACGTTCAGCCGCCAGCCGCAAATTTTGAGCCACATCGGGGGCAGCTTGCACCCCCTCAAAAGAAAGGCTACGGATGCTAGCCGTAGCCTTTTGTCGGGCCATATCTTCATCGAAAAAGATTAGAGGGTTGGAAAGCGATCGCCGCACTTTACGCCACTCTTTGACAAACACCCCCTTGCCACGGCGGGAAACCACTAGCCCTTGGCTGACGAGATTGGCGATCGCCCGCCGCACCGTAATCCGGCTAACCTCAAACTGTTCCATTAACTGATGTTCGCTAGGAAGCTGCTGGCTGGGCAAAAACTTGCCGCTCACGATCTGCCCTCGAAGCTTCTCCGAAATGGCCAGGTGCAATGGAATTTGAGCGAAATCTTCGCTGAGCTTGGACATGCTTCACTCGCAAATTTAACCTGGCTCTATCATGTTCGGCAGATGCACAAAAAACAACCCCAATCGGCTGGGGCACGGGTTAGAGAAGGCACAGAGCAAAAAAACTCTGGCCGACATTGCTGTCAACCAGAGCCTCACACAATTGGGAGATGAAATTTGCGAGAGCGCCACTCTGATGTACGGACGCTCAAATCCTAATAAAGATTAGTCAAAGACTACAGGTTGGAAAAAAGGCTCAGAAGACCATGCCCGGTTGCCACTTCCAAGACCAGCATTAACACAAAACCAATCATGGCTAAGCGGCCATTTAGCTTCTCGGCATAGTCGGTGAATCCAACACGGGACTCAACATCGACATAGACCTGAGGCTCGATCGCGTAAATGTTCTGTCTACCTTGCTCTTCAGTTACAACGCCGCTTCTCATGATTCTTCTCCTGCTTTGAAATTTTGTTTTTAACTCTTATGTAACTAAACGTAACGCAACTTTTAAGAAATGTAAACAAACTTAAGAAAATACTTTACTAAAGCGTAAGCAATGAAAATTGACACCATAACCCTCTAAAGCCAGAAGCGGTCAGAACACTTGTGATTTAATCTAGATGGCAAACATTTCCCCTCCCCTTGTCTCATGAGTGATTGGCACCAGCTTGAAGCGGCTCAGGTCATACAGCAGCTTGGTACAGACAGCGTTATTGGATTGAGTACCGATGAAGCCAATCAGCGTCTATCGCAACAGGGGGCAAACGAACTCATCGCCCAGCCTCCCAAAAGCCCCTGGTTGATGCTGTGGGAACAGTTGATTGCCACGACGGTGGTTGTGCTAATTGTGGCGGCTGTCGTTTCTGCGCTCTTGGGTGACTTGGAGGATGCCCTTGCCATCCTGGCGATCGTCGTCTTCAACGCCATTTTGGGCTTTACGCAGGAGTATCAGGCAGGCAAAGAATTTGCAGCCTTGAAAAAGATGGCGATGCCCAAGGCGCGCGTCTGCCGATCGCGCGAATGGCAGTCTCTTGAGGCGCGTGAGCTGGTCGTGGGGGACTTGATTCAAATTGAGGATGGCGATCAGATCCCGGCGGATGGGCGGCTGCTAGAAAGCATTAATTTGCGGACGCAAGAATCTGCCTTTACGGGGGAGGCGCTGGCCGTCGAAAAAAGTGCAGACATCCTCTCAGGAGATAATCTGCCGCTGGGCGATCGCCACAATATGGTATTCATGGGCACGGTTGCCACCTACGGGCGGGGTAAAGCCGTTGTGACCGAAACAGGCATGGGTACCGAGTTGGGCAAAATTGCCGACTCCATGCAGTCTGTTGAACAAGAGCAAACGCCTCTGCAAAAGCGGCTGGATCAGTTGGGGAAGCGGCTAGCGCTGGCGGCGATCGGGCTGGTGGCCATAATCTTTGTGTTTGGGCTGCTGCGCGGGGAAGACTTTAACTCCATGTTCTTAACGGCAGTGAGTTTGGCTGTAGCTGTGATTCCAGAAGGCTTGCCCGCCGTGGTGACAATTGCTTTGGCGATCGGAGCGCGCCGGATGCTGAAGCGTCAGGCGTTGATCCGTAAGCTGCCCGCCGTAGAAACCTTGGGATCGGTCACCACCATTTGTTCCGACAAAACTGGAACCCTGACCGAAAACCGCATGACCGTGACGATATTCGCCCTGGCCGGACATCGGGTAGAGCTGAAGGAGAGTTTTGCTCAGGTCACTTCATTGATGGATGGTAAGGAGTCAACCATTCAGCCCGGATCAGGATCAGAGCTAGACTCACCAATCGCGCTGACGTTGGTGGGCAGCGCTCTCTGTAACAATGCCTTGCTGGCTGCCGATGCCAAACCCAGATCCCCATCCAGTTCTCCAGACGCCGAAGCCCCTAAGGCGATCGGTGATCCGACCGAAATTGCCTTGGTCGTGGTGGCAGACCAGATGGGTTTAGAGAAATCGGCGCTGGAAAAAATGTTTCCGCGTGTGGCAGAAGTGCCTTTTGACTCCGATCGCAAGCGCATGAGCACCATTCACCAATTTAGCGACATCCAAGGGTCACAATCTTCCTTGGTCGGCCAGCTCAGCAGCCTCAGCCAGCTACCCGTAGCGCCATACATTGTGTTTACGAAAGGAGCCGTTGATGGCTTGCTGCAACAGTCGAGTCAGGTCTGGATGGGCGATCGGACTGAGCCGCTTGACGCAAGCTGGGAAAAACGAATTCGCGAGGCAAACGATCAGCTAGCAGCCTCCGGGACTCGCGTTTTGGGTGTGGCGTTTCGCATGCTTGAGCAGCTGCCTCAAGGCGCGGCGATCGGAGAGGCGATCGAGCAAGACTTGACCTATGTGGGGCTAGTGGGAATGCTCGATCCGGCGCGACCCGAAGCCAAGCAGGCAGTGCAAACCTGTACGGATGCGGGCATTCGCACCGTTATGATTACAGGCGACCATCCACTCATGGCGCGGCATATTGCTGAAGATCTGGGCATTTCTAAAGACGGTAAATATCTGACTGGGCAACAAATTTCGCAGCTCTCGTCCCAGCAGCTCGAAGATCAAGTGGAGTCGGTATCGGTGTATGCGCGGGTTTCGCCTGACCAGAAGCTGAAAATCGTGGAGGCGTTGAAAAATCGCGGCCATATTGTCTCCATGACCGGAGATGGCGTTAACGATGCGCCTGCCCTTAGCAAGGCCGATATTGGTGTAGCGATGGGGATTGCCGGAACGGATGTGGCCAAAGAAGCGGCTGATATGGTGCTGCTCAATGACAATTTTTCGACGATCGTAGCGGCTGTAGAAGAAGGGCGCGTCATCTATGACAACATTCGCAAATTTATTCGCTATAGCCTGACGGGCAACGTGAGCGGTGTCGTGATTATGCTGTTCGCGCCGCTGTTGGCTTTGCCGCTGCCCCTGCAACCCATCCAGATTCTCTGGATCAATCTACTGGCAGATGGGCTGCTGGCGATCGCCCTGAGCGTAGAGCCTGCCGAAGACAACGTCATGCAGCGTCCTCCCTACGCCCCGAACGAGAGCGTCTTTAGCCGAGGCATTGGCAGAGATATTATTTGGGTAGGCACGCTGATGGGCGCTGCGTTTTTGTGGCTGGGCTATCACGGCTTCAGCTCAGGCTGGCAAAACTGGCAGACGCTCGTGTTTGCCACCCTTGCCTTTTCTCGCATGAGTTTAGCTTTTTCTATGCGCTCCGATCGGGAGCTACTGATGCATCGTGGGTTTTTGACCAATAAACCAATGTTGCTGGCTGTCTTAACAACTTTTGCGTTGCAGATTGCCGTCATTTATGTGCCCTGGATGCAGAGCTTTTTCCATACCCAAGCGCTGCCAATTGAAGATTTAGCTATTTGTTTAAGCCTTAGCACAATTGGTTTTTGGGCTGTGGAGTTTCAAAAGTTTTTCCGGCGACGGAGTTAATCCCGGCTTTATTTCTAGCTTGATTTCTCAGGATTCAGTAGATCACAAAGGCTCGCTCATTCTCTAAAGAGCTAATTTTCAGAGGTGTAAAGCACCTCTGAAAATTAGCTCTTTAGGTTTTCGGCTGCGCTCCTGAGTAGATCGCAAGTTTAAAGATCAGATTATTTGTTTGATCGCCCTTTTGCCCGAGAAGGTCTTTGCCGATTTCGCCCTGGCTTTGCTGCTCCCAGACCTGTTGCTGCCACCACAAAATAGCCTACCGCAAGCAAAAAGCTGCTTAGCGTGGCCTGGTTTCTAGAGTTGCGCATTTGCCCCTGCACCTGGTCAAGCGCTTGCTGTTGACGCTGCTTAATTTGCTCCATGCCCTGCGATCGCGCTTTTTCCACTTCTTGATCCAACATCTTGGGATCAGCCTTTGCCTTTGCCAACGTGTCTTTTAACTGCTGCAACTGTGCTGCCTGATCGGCTGGAATCTGGGCGCTGTCAAGCTGCTGCTGCAACAGCTCAACCTGTTGTTCGTTTGCCAGCAACGCCGATACCTTTTCTCTCTGTTGAGCCAGAGTCGCCTCTAGCTGCTGCTGGGCTTGAGCCGCCTGCTCATTGATGTTGCGTGTAGAGGCAGCGCTAGATAAACGGCTGCTGTTGAAGTGCAGCGGCACAAACAGCAGAAACACAAGCCCCATCAGGAGCGAAAACATGAGGGAAGCTGTTAGCAAGCCACTGCGCTCGGACAGCGATCCGTTAAACATGCGATCGATCCAGGTGCCAAACACGATAAACGCAATTCCGAGCAGGGGGACTGTGCCACGACCCACCCACTGATTAATCAAATTGACTAGCCAGTCAACATTATTAAAATCAGGGGGAAGCGACAAAATCAAGTAATCAAGCAGCACGCCCAAAATGAGGAGTACGCCTGTGAGCTTGAGGATGAGGGCAGTATAGCGACTGATAGAAGATGAGCTTGCTGCTTGCATGATGGCAAAGGGAAAAAGAGCGTAAACAGTAGAGTCTTGACCTGAAGAGCGAGTCGGACGATTTCAGGGTTTCAAAAAATAGAATTCCCTGCAAAATCACAATTGTCTCAGGCCAGATCCGTCTTAAGCCAGACATGCCTGAGTCCAGATATCTGGCACTGCTGCTCGCTGAGATGAATTTCCTTGGAGGGCAGCGCGAATTGCCTCTCTAACAAAATCTATCCCTCGCAGGCATTAAGGGACAGGCGTAAGACTGTGTGATCTGTGTGTAAGCTGAATGACGTGACTCAAGAGCCAAGCTCATTATAAACGGCAGACTCAATGAGCCGTGCTGACGTTGGCTGAAAATAATCGCAGAACCTGCCTCTTGTGGCAGTCTTGGCGATCGCATGAGGGTGCATTAGGTTTTGGGTGAATTCTCAGATAACTCCTTAAATTCTCTCGATAGGCATTACCCTTAAAGCTAAAGATGACTACTAGAGATGGGAGAACAACGCCTGCTTCGGGTTCTCTAGTAAGAAGGCACTTTCTCTTGCCCGATCCACCTTTGACCTCTTGGCATGCAACTTTTACAAGATTTATGGCTTCGGGTTTGAAACCATCTACGCTGGAATTATTGAAACGCTTTAACCGAGCGTTCCCCCAGTTTTATGAGCAATTTGTTAGCAGCGAGATCCAATTACAGAACCTGAGGCTGGCCTACCAGCTCTACAAAAGCCGCCAAGCTGTGATTGAACTTGCCTCTGAGGGCAGCAAAAGTGCGCTGCATTTTGCCTATCGCAATCAATCTTTTTTGCTGAGCGATATTTTTGGAGTTTTGGCTGCCTATGGTCTGACGATTCATAGTCTAAGCCTGTACGGGCAGATTTATCCGCCAATGCTGGTTTTCGTCAAACTTGTTGTTTCGAGAGGTGGCAAAGCGTTGACGGACAAGACCGCAGAAAATGTCTGTCGAGCTGTTCGAGAAGCCTTGGCCGGAAGGTTTGAAGTTGAAGAGATGCTGGCTGTTGAATTTAATCTAGATGCTGGACTAGAACAGGTAGAGACTGAGTTTTATGTCGATCCCGTCTTTCATCTGCCCGCGCTCCTGATCGAAGCTGATAACCAGCCAGGGCTGTTCTACAAAGTTATGTATGCTATCTGGCAGGAAGATTTGCTCGTTGTCAATGCCAATCTTTTGGTGTGGCGAGGGCGAACCCGACTGATTCTGTATCTGTTAGGCCCTAATGAGAGCTTAATTCCAGAGTACTTGGGGCAAAAAATTGCAGAAGGAATGCGGCAAAGATTGCTCGGTCGTAGGTTTTAGCAGGGTTTTATAGAATCACCTTGAGATATTAGATGCGGTGCTTAATCATGTGTATGAGGGGCGCGGAGCGCCCCTCATACACATGATTAAGCACCTGATTAGGATCTATCCAGAAATAACTTGAAGAACTTTTTGAGAGAGTGCGGCGGAGCCGCACTCTCTCAAAAAGTTCTTGGTTTTAATTTTGTAAGGAGCCATAAGCAATGCCAATTAGGAACCTGAAGCAGAGAGGCTGGAAAAAATCTGGTCAATAATTTGTCGAGTCTTCTGATCGAGCCTTGTCCAGTCCACATCTCCTGTGTCATCAATCAAGCTCGTATCTATTTCAACGGTCAGATCGGCATCCATAGCATTCAGGACAGGGCTATAGTTGCGAAAGCAAATTTGATAGCAAAGCTGCCAAATATCGATCGTTATCTGGCGATCGCCCTGCTGTAAACACAGCAAATAGCCTGGATGAGTGCTAGGGAGCTGTGCCAGAGCTGCCTCAATCTCTTCTGCCTGCTCAGGCGTAGCGGTGTCAAGCTGGCTTTGAAGTTGATTGACGAGCGATCGCGTGGCTTCTGGCACATCTTCTGCCCACACTGCAACCTCTTGGTAGGTTCCCTTCCAGGTAGATTGCTCTAACCGCTTGCCAAAGTTATCTACCACTCTGATGAATACGGGCTGCATTAGCAAATCTGCCTGCTGCCATGCCAATGCTGTTGCAAATTTGGGCATATAACTATTCGCACACCCACCGATCGATCGAACCCTTAGTCACTGCCTATTTTAACCCTTGGATGATTCCTCGCCTTAGGCAGAAAGGTTGATTTTTGATGCGTTCGTTACACAAAAAGCTAGCCTTTGACCCCAATGCACGTTGCTGCACTTACAGCTGCACTTACAGCAGTTGGTAGGGAGGAGATTTTGTAGGTGGGCAGAGCGACCCTACAAAATCTCCCCTTTCGACGATCGTCGCGATAAAGCAATCTCGATACTGTAGAGCTGAAGCCTCTATCAATACATATCGTCACTCTCGCTGCCGCCGCCACCAGATTCATTGTCTCGCTTAGAGCCTAAGAGATCTAGGCGATCGACTCGAATCACAGGTTTCGATCGAGCCATGCCTGTGCCTCGATCTTGCCAATGCTCTAATTTCAGTGCGCCTGACACACCAATCAAACTGCCCTTGCGTACATAATTAGCGGCAACTTCGGCCGTTTTCCCCCAGATCTCTAGATTGAACCAATCTGGCTCCTCGCTATTTTTTCGGCGGCGATCGACGGCCAAGGTCAAGTTGCACACAACGCTACCTGACTCAAAATATCTCACTTCGGGATCGCGCCCCGCACGACCCACCAGCGTTACCGAGTTTAGACTCATTTTTCCTCCAAGTTTTGGGTGAGGGCTGCACTGCACAGTATAAAATAGTACAAAGGGAGCTGAACACAAGGGACTGAGGTGAGCAGATATCTACACAATTTCTGCACAAACTACCTTTGTCTTTGATTAGATAACGTGTCTTTGATTAGAAATGCGATTGTATGCGATAAGCCCAATACAGCCGAAATTGGCATAGCTCAATTAGCGTTGTCGTGGGCTAGACCGTTTAGCGCCGCATCAAAGTCCCTAGATTTTGGTACAAATGTACGTATTTCAGCTTTGAATATTCTAGCGAACCTTAGGAAAAGCTTCCATAGCAAGAGCTGATAGTTATAAAAATATCCAATTCTTACGAAAATGCTCATCTTTATCAAAACCCTTGTGGAGCTTCAGCCTGTAGGCAATTACGTGCGTTTAAGATGCAAATAATCCGTTTTCCTTCACCGTACCGCCACAAATTAAAGTGTTTGTAAATCTTCTAAAAGGATTTTTCAGCTCAGGTACAATTAGCCTTCAAAATACCGTTAAATTTGGTAGCTCTGGCGGATAAATTATTTAAAGGGAGCAATGACCTTGATAGCACTGAAAAGTAGTAGTGGCATCTAAAATCACGGCTTTTGCTGCGTTGGCAAAGTTCAAGCAACAAAAATCCTGATCCTTCTCTACCCCAATGAGGACTCCTTGAAAAGTTGCATTCTCACAGAATTTCATCCATTGTCCAGATTGAATTTTTGATTGCTAGAGACACTATTCTGCAAAGTTTTACGCTTAGCTGCTAATATGTTGGGTCTATGCGGTGATTTTGAAGAAATTGTTGAAGCAAGGCAATTATTTAATTCACGCTAAGTCAACTTTAGCGATTGATGATATTGACCAACGCTTATGAGTTGACTAGACTCTGCGCAGAAAACGTAATAGAATTCTTGGGTGTATTTTGCTGTCGTGTGGTTTCGGTCTAAGGCATTGATTTTGGAGGCTTAGAAAGCTAGTGGGTTTCCGTAATCGCTTTTCACTATCTCGTGATATGGGTATCGATCTAGGTACCGCTAACACGCTGGTTTATGTGTCTGGCAGGGGTATTGTTCTGCAAGAGCCTTCTGTGGTCGCAATGGATCAGGAAAATAAGGTACCCCTGGCAGTCGGGGAAGATGCCAAGAAAATGCTGGGACGTACTCCAGGAAATGTAGTTGCCTTACGGCCTCTACGGGATGGTGTGATTGCCGATTTTGATACGGCTGAGCTGATGCTGAAACATTTCATTCGTCGAGTGAATGAAGGCAGGACATTGGTTTCACCCCGAATTGTGATTGGTATTCCTAGTGGTGTTACCGGGGTTGAGAGACGAGCTGTGATGGAAGCAGCTTCTCAAGCCGGAGCACGGGACGTTTATCTCATTGATGAGCCTGTAGCGGCAGCTATTGGTGCAGGTTTGCCAGTCGCAGAACCCACCGGAAACATGATTATTGACATCGGTGGCGGTACCACAGAGGTGGCTGTGCTTAGCCTACAGGGGACTGTGTTAAGTGAGTCTGTCAGAGTGGCGGGCGATGAGCTAAGTGATGCCATTCTCAGCTACATGAAAAAGGTGCACAACCTGGTCATCGGGGAACGCACGGCTGAAGAAATCAAGATCATGATTGGCTCTGCCTATCCGATGGATGACGATAGCGAGCTAGTGATGGATGTGCGGGGCTTGCACTTGCTTTCAGGCTTGCCTCGTACCGTCATGGTAAAAGGTCCAGAAATTCGAGAAGCGATGGCCGAGCCTTTGACTGTGATTATCGAAGCAGTCAAACGCACCTTGGAGCGGACTCCACCAGAACTGGCTGCTGACATTATCGATCGCGGCATTATGCTGGCAGGTGGAGGAGCTTTGCTCAAAGGTCTAGACACTTTGATCAGCCATGAGACTGGCATTGTTGTCCATGTGGCTGCTGATCCTCTGAGCTGTGTGGTACTCGGCACAGGGCGGGTTTTGGAAAACTTTAAGCAGCTTGAGCGAGTCTTTAGCGGTCGCTCCCGCAATTTCTAAGCTGTGTTTGCCTAAGGTCGATAGTTTTTGAGCGGGCTGGTTTTGAGCTGAATGTATACGCTGCGTCGATGGTGGGATCGCAATGGGATTCGGTTGGGGCTAATTGTCGCAGCTATAGTTTGTTCATGGGCAATTCGCCAAACCCAAGGCGCAGCAGTTTTTGAGCTTTACCAATTTCTGACTCGACCTTTCGCGAATCTGGCGATTCCCAGTGAGACAACGAAGGATGTTTTGACCCAGGAGTTGGAGCAGCGCTTGGCTGAACTGGAGAGCCAAAATCGCCAGCTTCGTCAGCTGGTTGGCTACACCTCAGAGCAGCCTAATGAAGGCATTGTTGCCCCTGTGATTGGCCGCAGTCCTGATCACTGGTGGCAGCAGATCATTCTAGGACGGGGCAGCCAAGACGGAATTCGCGTGGGGGCGATCGCCGCCAATGGTGGAATTGTGGGTCGCGTTACAGAAGTGACTGCCCACAGCAGCCGTCTGTTGCTGATTAGTGATCCCACCAGTCAAGTGGGCGTTACCATCACGCGATCGCGCTTTATGGGCTATGTCAGAGGCCAAGGCGCTAATCGGGTGATCATGGAGTTTTTTGATAAGGTGCCTGATGTTCGCCCAGGCGATGTTGTCACAACGTCTTCCATTAGCCGCCGATTTCAGCCTGGATTGCCTATTGGCATTGTTGAGTCCGTCAACCTGAACAAAAGCCCTGCTCCAGAGGCGGTTGTTGAACTGTCAGCGCCTATCAGTCATTTGGAGTGGGTGATGGTTTACCCTATTCCTCAAGCGGCGGCTGATCCGACAAACTTAAGTGCAGAGGACGAGCCTCAACAGTCTAATGTTTTGTCTCAACCTTCTGGCTCTCAGAGCGACAACGCCGATTCTCAGTCCAGGGGTGAAGGCTTTTGATCGACTTATATGACCTGCATCCTAATACCCGCAGAATCCTTGACTGTTTAGTTACTGCGGGTTCGGTGCTGATCTGTTTGCTGCTGTTACCCACACGCCTTCCTGGAATGGAGCTACTGTCGGTCAATCCCAACTGGCTATTAATTTGGGTGGTGGCCTGGAGCGTCAAACGCACCATGTTTCAGGGTGTGCTGGCTGGACTAACGCTAGGATTTATTCAGGATGGCATGACTTCACCTAGCCCCACCCATGCATTGGGCCTGGCGATCGTGGGTCTTTTGACTGCCCGCATTCAGAAGCAGCGCTATATCAAAGAAGATTTCATCTCGATCGCCCTCATTGTTTTTGGCATGGCGGTGGTAGCTGAAACCGTCACAGCCATACAATTTAGTCTGGGTACCGTAGGGGCAGAGGCAGAGGGCGGGCAGCGTACCCTATCTGAGATCTGGATCTATCACCAGCAGATTGCGCTGAGTTCTGCAATTCTTAGCAGTCTTTGGGCACCTGTACTCTACTACCCCCTGAGTCGTTGGTGGGAGCAGATTCAAATTTCTGAACAAGCACAGACTTAGCACTGGCAAAGGCTGGAGAGTCTACTCGGTTCAATAGCTACATGAGGCTTAGCTAAAAGCTACAAGGCTTAAATTTACTCTTACTCAATGGGTTCGCAAGAGTAGGGGGTTCGGCAAGCGGGCATCTGACTCACTAAATAATGAGAAGCCGACAGCAGATCTGCATGGATGCGAGTCGGCTCAAACCGTTGGAGGTAGGCTTGGCTACGAATGCCGCAGGTCAAGGCGATCGTCGGGATGCCGAGAGTTTGACCCGCCAAAACATCGGCTTCAGTATCCCCAATCATCCAGGCAGAGAAAGGAATCGGGTGGGTTGCCGATAGAGCGTTGTCTGAAGTCTGGGCAGCAGTTTGGCGGGAACAGTCTGCGATCGCGTTTGCTAAGAGCTGCGTTTTTTGCTCTGCCAGGTTTACGTAGGCTGCGTTTTGATCATGGGTGCCCCAAATTTGATCAAACAAATGCTCTAGCCCATAGCTGCGCAAAATTTGAGTCGCCTGTTCTTGGCAGCGCAAAGTCACCAGCACCAAGCGCACGCCTTGAGCATGGAGAAGAGCTAGCGCCCATTTTACGCCTTGCTGAAGCTGATCTTGATGTAGCAGATTAGGCTGATTCACAATTTCGCTGACGCGCTGGAGAAACGCATCAATTTGATCGCCTTGCAGACCCGATCGCATAGCAATTTCCCGATCGGGCATTCGCTCTTGCTTCATGCTCCAGAACTGCTCTTTGCTCAGGTGATTGAGATAGAGAGGATTGTGCGGTTCGGCTGTGGCCTGTATGGCAGCTAAACCAAGCTGATAGGTATGGTAGTAGCGATCGGATACATCCACAATCGGGCCATCAAAGTCACAGAAAACGGTCAGATTTTCCAAATAATGAGCGTCGAAGGAATGGGAATGCATGTAGAGTTCGTTGCAATCAAAAGTGGCAAGCTTTGCCATAGACCTCTGCTTCAATTCAGTTCAAGTCAGAAAACGGTGCAATGTTTCTTTACGTTAACAGCCGTCTTGATAAGCCGTCAACATATCTGAGAGTTTATATGATTAGTAAAAATTATGAGATAAATATTAACTTAAGAAAAATCGCATTATAGGATTGATAGAAGAAAAAGTCTACAGCTAATCTTAACAAATTATAAAATATAGCAGTCGTAGCCACACTCAGACTGCATCATCACTCTATTTGCCGCAGTGTGGGAAGCCCCCACTGGCTATTGCACCCATTAACCGTTTTTGTGAGTTTTCAAATAGATTTGATCTCTAGAGTCAGATGCCTTAGAGGTCTATGAGTCGATCGCCCTCATTCTAGCAATCGGGTCTTTGGCAATAGAGTCCTGAGCAGTAGGATCTTGAGCCATAGAGGATCAAGCTGTCCTTTGAGCGGTATCTTTACCGCGAGCAAACAGCCCTGTGCCCCGCAGCAAATCTAAAAAAGCAAAAACCGCAGGCGGATGCAATACATTGGCCATCACGGCCGCACCAATAACCCGCTCTAGAGCAACAGGCAGCGATCGCACCACCACTCCATCGGGAATCGGTAAAGCTGCCAACCGGGGCAAAATCGCTGCGCCCAAGCCCTGCGCCACCATGCTCACGATCGTTGAATCTTCTTTGATTTCATAGGCAACCTTCAGAGACTGCTCGGATTGCATCCAATGATTGCGCACGGCTGAAGTGCATTCTGCGTAGTTGTACAGAATGAACGAATAGGCCGATAGCATAGGCCAGGTGAGCACTTCCGGCGGGCGATGGGGCTGAGGTAACAGCACGACAAATTCATCTCGGGCAATTTCCCAAGTTTCAAATTCTTCAGACGATCGCGGCAGTGGCACCAAGCCAATATCTACTTTGCCTTCTCGGAGCGCCTGCTCAATTCCTAACGGATCATCTTCTGTCAGCGTGACTTCAATGCTGGGAAATCGCTGGCGAAATCTTGCCATCATCGGCGGTAGCAGATGGGTCGCGGCACTGCGGAAAGAGGCAATGCGTACCCGTCCCCCCTCTAGTCCTTTGACTAAATTGATTTCATAGTCAATATTTTCACGAGATTGCAAAATGTCACGGGCGTGGTGTAGCACCCGTTCACCCACAAGCGTGGGATAGGCACCGAAGCGTCCTCGTGTCAGCAAAGATACGCCTAGCTCATCTTCTAGAGCCGCGATCGCCCGACTGACGGCAGCCTGAGAAGTGTCTAGCTTCAGGGCTGCCATTGAAAAGCTGCCCTGCTCAACAACCGTCAGTAAAATCCGCAAATGGCTGATATTCATTAATACATCGATGCACTTTCTGAATAGATGCCAAACGGCACCAGTTTTGATCTTGTAAAAATGCTGAGGTTAACTTGAGTTCACAGCAGTTAAATTATCTACACATTTGTGAATTGAGTTGTGATCTGCCTTTTACAGATTTTTGAACTCATCTCGCAGCAGGAGCGATCGCCATGTTTGAACTCATTCCGTACCAAAAATTTCGCGACACACCCAGCGTCCGGTTTTTCGACATCACCATTTCTGACTCCAACGCCCGCGACTTGGTTTTTCATGAAGGCCCTGCCGTTAGCCCCAACAATAGCCCAGAAGGCTACTGGCAGTTTTATCTTCATCCCAATCAACAAGACAATCTGCTAGCGCTATCGGGTGGCCGGACATTCTATCTGGTCAACTTTTCTTGGGACTGCCCCTTTCATATCGTCCGTTTAGAAGCCAATGGCGATATTCTCAGACTGCCTCCTGGCACTTTTCACCGTTCTGTATCTGATCCAGAAGGCTCGTTAGTGCTAAATCAAGCGGTTCGCACAGCCGTCGCTACCGTTGAGAGCGAGTTTCGGGTTTATAACAGCGGTGATATTCCTCGGCTGCTGCGGGCTACTTCTAAGGCTGCACAGCCGCCCAAATTACACCCATTTAATTTCAGCACGCGCAGAGCTGCTTAAAGCGTGCGGCTTTCTCTATTTCTTGCGCTTCAGGTCATAGATGTTCCAGAAAACGCCTTTGAGCGGTGAGGGTTTCACACCCTGAATATCGTTTCGCACTGCCACCAGATAAAGCGAGTTGACCAAATTGATGAAAGGAAGGTTCTCTTGCGCCAAAATCTGGGTTTGAGCATAAATGGCTTTGCGTTTGGTTTCATCCAGAGTTTGCGCTCCCTCGGCATAAAGCTCAGCCATCTTTGCCTCCCAATCGGCAATGACTCGACCTTCGATCGGATCTTTGTCTGAAGAGGCAGCCTGATTGAACATATGCAATCGGCCATCTAGCTGCCAAACATTGGTACCGCCATTGGGATCAAAGTCAGGATCAGAAAATCCCATCAGAACGCACTCCCAATCTAGCGAGACGCCAACCTTGTCTAACAAAACGTTGAATGACACAAGTTGCAGATCAAGCTGCATGCCAATTCGAGCCAGATCGCGCTGGAGCTGTGCTTCTAGCTGATTCGTTCCCGTTCCCCCGGCTGTAGAGAGCAGCGTAAACCGGACGCGATTGCCATCTGCATCCAAGAGTTGTCCCTGGCTGTTGTACTTAAATCCTGCCCCCAGAAGCAGCTGCTTGGATTTTTCGGGATCAAAATCGTAGACTTTAATCCTGCCGCTCTCGGGTGATAGATAGTAGGGGTTGGGAACAGAAATGGTGGAGTTGAGCGGTTCTCCCAGACCTCGGTAGAGATTATTGATCATGGTGCGGCGATCGATCGCGTAGGCGACGGCCTGCCGAAAGGCCAAAGTGTTAAACCAACGAGACTTGACTGGATCAATCAACGGTTTGCCGTTGCGCCTGCCTTGGTTCTGGTTAAACCCAATAAACGAGGCACCCGCTGAAGGGCCAGCATTGATGATGGTGAAATTCCCACGCTTTTCTTCTTTCTTTAAGAGCGAAAAGGTGGCTGCACCGACACCCGCCGCATCTAGATCGCCAGAGCGAAACTGCATCAGGCTAGCCTCGCCTGAATCTACGATCGACCAGATCAGCCGTTCAATGTAGGGCAGCGGATTGCCTTGGGCGTCTTTACGCCAATAGTAGGGGTTGCGCTGAAAAATCACCCGTTCATTGGGGGTGTAGCGGGTCATTACATAGGGGCCATTGCCGACAATTTTGCTGGGATCGGTGTCAGTTCCCCAAAGGGAGAGGAACTTGAGCTGCCCATCACCATCGGTTTCTCGAACGCTTTTTTCTAGAATATGCTTGGGCATGATGGCAACGCCGCTGTCTGTGCCGCCAGCGATCGCCCTCAGCAAAGGCGCAAATGGCTCTGGTGAGATGAATTCAATGCGGCGATCATCAATCTTGCGAACTTGAGGCAGCAGCCCTTTCTGCCCAATACGCAAAGCGTCTCGGTTACTGGTCGGGATTTTTTCGTTAAAAACTAGATCATTAAAGGTAAACACCACGTCATCTGCCGTCAGCGGCTCACCGTCTGACCATTTCAGCCCTTCATGTAGCGTGAAGCTGATGCGGAGTCTGTCAGGCGAAACCTGCCACGACTCGGCTAGACCCGGCGAAAGCTCTCCCGTGATGCCGTCTTCGGTGAGCAGCCCTGAGTAGATCCGGTTAAATACGTTAGGTACTTCCTGGCTCAGCAGGTAGTTAAACGTCTTAGGGTCAACTCCCGCTACGACAATTTGCGTCCCTCTTGCGGATTGCACCCTGAGCTGATTGGCCGTGCAGCCCCCCAAGGCGATCGCAATCCCTAGAGCAATTGCGAGCCAAACCGCCCATTTTCGCTGCCACCCCAATCTTAGTCTCCGAATCAGTCGATTGCCCAAAAGCATGGAAGTTTGTTTTCACAGAACTCTTTTGGATCATAGTCCATTCGGATCACAGTCCAGGACTAGGAGCCTACCAAATCTAGTGAGTAGGATTTCTACAGATTATGGGATGTATGAAATTAAGGACATGGCCGATCGCCATGTCCTTTGCAGAGCGCCAATGAGAAAGCTAGCATCTACCGATTTAGGGCTTCAAAGGCCGACATAGCTCAATCCAGAGCAGAGCTTTTTTGAGAGGAACTTCCCTCACGCCAGGCCCAAGCGGCTAGTAGCCGATCGCTTTCCCTGACTCTACCTGATACCCCATCGCTTTCCAGGCAGGTAAGCCGCCCTGCAATTCAGACACGTTCCGGAATCCGACTTGGCGAAGTTTCTCAGCCGCTGCTGTTGTATCTTCATCGGCATCGCTATAGATGTAGAGATCGCGACTTAGCTCAAAGTTGACCAATGCCAGACCGACTAATCCCTCTGCGGGTAAACTCACTGCACCCATGATGTGACAAAGGTTAAACTCGTCGCGATCGCGCACATCCACAATAGTGAGGGCAGGTTCTCCCCAGTCTAAGCGGGTTTTCAGGTCATAAACGCGGGATTGAGATTTGAGGGGAGTCGGCGTTGGAATGATGCCAAAGAGGAGGTTCATGAGAGGGCAGTGGGTGTGAGGGGTGAGTCTTCCCTGCAATGTAACAACTCTCCTATCGTTATGCAAATTTTTATTGAGGAAACCTTGACGAAAGCAACCCATGACACATGGTCTACAAAAGGATTGGAATGGCGCTCAAAGCCCTTGTATAACTTACGTATTTCCTGAAATGCCCAATTTTTTGCAAAAGGAAGTTTAAAAAAAAAGTTAAGTATTCGCTAAATTTCGGCGGGTGTTTGTAAACTTCTATAAATGATAAGCATAAATACTTAACTTACTTAGATGCCATCTCTATCCCAAGAGCATGGTGAATTTAGAGCGATTGGAGGCGATCGCTTGTGCTTTCGCCTGATGTTTCAACCCGATGTTTCAAAAAGTAGACAGCAAACCCAGGGCAACACTGCCCTGGGGCAACACTGCCCTGGAGCAATCCTGTGTTTTAGCCCGTGTTTTTAAAGCTCGTATTTCAAATATGCGGAGAATGACTGCCCAAGATCTCTTGGCCGAATATCAAAACGGCAGACGCGATTTTAGAGAGGTTGACCTAAGCCAGATTGACTTATTTGAATGCAACTTACAGGATATTGATCTACGAGGTAGCAATCTCAATCAGGCTTACCTGCCCTATGCCAACCTGAGTCGGGCAAATTTGCAAGAGGCTCAGATCCAAGACGCAGAGCTAAGCAATGCTCGTTTGCAAATGGCCAATTTGACCCAGGCCAAACTTCAAGGAACCCGACTTTTGCGGGCGGATCTCTCCTACGCTCAATTGCAGAGAGCAGACCTCTCCAAAGCCAATTTACGCAGTGCCGACTTGCGGAGCGCCTGTCTCAAGTTAGCGAATCTAATCGGTGCCGACTTATCCAATGTCAACTTAGAGGACGCCCAGTTTGAGGGTGCTGATTTGAGTCAGTGCAATCTGTTTCGCGCCCAATCGGCCAATTTGACTCAGGCCGTAGTAGATGAATCCACCGTTTTTCCAGATGGACATCGAGAGCGCTAGGGTGATGTTCTAGACATGTTGTTGATTTTTTTGAAAGGGGCGCGGAGCGCCCCTTTCAAAAAAATCAACAACACATTTGAAGCACTACCGAGCGTTAGAGCATAAAAGATCTACACGACTATGGCTCAATTAACCCCGTTGGCGGCGTGATCTCAATGCGGCGTTGCACCAGGTCTACCACAGGCACAATCGCCTCTACAAAGGGAATCAAGACCTGGCGATCGTCATGCAGCTTCACCTGAAGCAAGTCATTTCCAGCAGCAAATATTTCTATGACCGTGCCGATCGACTGCTGCGTTGCCTGATCGAACACCTCCAAGCCCAGGAGATCGGCCACATGAAATTCGCCTGCCTCAAGTGGAGGGCGATCGTCCTTGGGTACCAAAAGTTGACAGTCTCGCAAAGCTTCTGCTTGGGCGCGATCGCTAACTCCGGCAAATCTGACGATGTACAGCCCCTTGCCATTGAGATAGCGACCTGACTTTAGCTCGATCGGCTCTGGTTGAGCGGTTCCTGGACGAAGCAGCCAGCGGGTTCCAGGAGTTTCAAAGCGCTCGGGAAAGTCCGTATCAGGATAAACGCGCAGTTCACCTTGTAAGCCCTGTACACCCACAATTTTGCCTATTTGCAGCCATGCTTCAGCAGGCGGTGTAGAGAGAGGCTGCATAGTCGTCCTTATGTTTCTAGAGGGTTTTCACTATATAAGATACCGGGTGGGCTTCCGATTGGGGTGGAATGCTGGAAAATCAATTGTACAGGTATGCCAGATACCGTTGTTTATCTTAGGCTAATCAGTGGCTAATCATTTGGGTCAACGATGGATACCGTTAACTTTCCGCCAGAGCTATATGGCGATTCTTCCCAAGAAACAGCAACGCTCATCGTTGGGGCAGGGCAAGGCATCGGGCTGGGCTTTGTGCAACAGATCCTCAAGAGCGATCGCCCTCAGCGGGTCTATGCCACCTATCGCAACCCCCAATCTGAGTTGCTTACCCTGGCCGATTCTCGCCTGTGCTGTTTACTGTTGGACATTACCGCAGAAGATCAGATCGCAGCGGTAGCTGAGAAAATTCGCTCAGAGGTAACAGCCCTGCATACCGTGATTAACTGCGTTGGTGTCTTGCATGAGGGCACGATGCAGCCAGAAAAGAGCCTGCGACAGATTAATACAGAACAGCTATTGCGCTATTTTCAAGTCAACAGCATTGGGGCAGTGCTATTGGCTAAGCAGATGCAGCCGCTCCTCAAACATAGCGATCGCGCCATCTTCGCCACTATTTCTGCCAAAGTGGGCAGCATTGGCGACAACCATCTGGGCGGCTGGTATGGCTATCGCGCTTCTAAAGCAGCGTTGAATATGCTGATGAAAACGACGGCGATCGAATACAAGCGCACCTGCCCCAAGGCGATCGTCGTGACCCTGCATCCCGGCACCACAGACACGCAGCTATCGCAGCCGTTTCAGCGGAATGTACCCCCAGAAAAGCTGTTTTCGGTCGATCGCACTGTGCAGCAGTTGCTAGAAGTGATCGATCGGCTTCAGGAAAGCGATAGCGGCGAATTCTTTTCGTGGAATGGCGATCGGTTGCCTTGGTAATCCCCAAGCACAAGCTATCTTTACTCCTGGGTATCCGTGACACGCCAGCTTAGCTTCAGGTTGAGCCAAAAATTCCAGACGGTGACAATGGCGATCGCAATCAGGTTGGCCGCATAGCGATTAATCCCTAAAGCATTAAACAAAAAGTTCAGCAGCAGCACATTGAGAATCAGCCCTGCCAAGCAGATCAAGTTAAATTTGACAAACCGCCGCAGCCGTTTGCGCTTGCCACGCTGACGGCTAGAGATATCGCCAAACGTCCAGCGATCGTTCCACAAAAAGTTGTTAAGAATGGCGACTTCAGAGGCCATAATTTTGCTGCGCGTCAGACCCCAAGCTAGCGTAGCAGGATCGCTCAAGAGATACAGCATGATCATGTCTACGAAGACACCGCTCAAGCCCACAAGCCCAAACCGGATGAACCTTTGTAGAGGAGGTTTTTGAGCTGTACTGATGGGTTTTCCCTTCGAGCTGAGGCGCAGCCTGACCAAATGCATCAGGTATTCGACGTACTGCTTCCAGGTGACTTTGCTTTCGCCTTCTTGACGTTCCTGAAACACATAGCCAACCTCGGCTACATGCTGCACAGTACCGCGCCCCAGCACCTCCAGCAAAATCTTGTAGCCCAGTGGATTTAAGGTACAGCCCGCGATCGCCTGTCGCCGCAGCAAAAAATAGCCGCTCATGGGGTCTGACACGCGCCCTACCACCTGGGGCAGGACAATTAGCCCTAAAATTTGCGCCCCTCGGGACAAGAATCGGCGTGCCGGACTCCAATCGCTCACGCCGCCCCCTTCGCTATTGCGGCTGGCAACTGCCAGATCGGCTCCCTGATCGATCGCCGTCAACAAATTCAACAAAACCTCTGGCGGATGCTGCAAATCGCCATCGATGACTCCCAAAATCTCACCCTGCGACGCTTGCCACCCTCGAATGACTGCGGTGGATAGCCCCCGTTCTTGCTGGCGGCGCATCACCTGTAGCTGAGGATAGTCAGCCATCAGCGCCTGCGCCAGTTCCCAAGTGCGATCGGGGCTGTCGTCATCTACCACAATTAGCTCATAATCACCTGCCAGCACCGGATCGAGCAGTTGAGAGAGGCGATCGACAATGGCAGCAATATTTTTTCCCTCGTTATAGGTGGGAATAATCAGGGAAAATCGGATTGGCTTTTGATGGTGTGAAGCCCTACCTGTATGCCCTTGCACCTGACTCGATCGCTCTGACAGCAGGTCAGAAATTTGGAGTGCCCCAGACGGAGCGATCAGCAAAGGGTGAGTATAACGAGTTGTCATAGCAATGAAAAGGATTACAAGTCTCTAATCGGTAAGCTCTGCTCTACATCAGGTTAGGTTGGAATGACAGCAGTCCCAAGCCTAAACATAAAAAGGAAATCTGTCCATACTTCGGCAGGTGCTTGACCGCAAACCCAGTAATTTATCCCTGCCCTAAGCCCCATCTTCGAGTTCAATCGATCGCCCTAGCTCAGCCGATCGCCGCGCTGCATCAGCCACTTTCAAAGCATGCAGGCTAGATTGCACCGTGACATAGAGAGGAGTGCCTGTAATCAAGTAGTCCAGCACTTTGCCTGTATCCTGAGCAAACAAACCCCGACGGCTCCCCATATCTAGCTCACGGGTTTCGTCAGCCAGCACAAGCTTTCCCTGCTGCCCATCTACCAAAACTGCTCCCTTCTCTCCCTGAATCTGGAGCGATCGGTCATTCTGCCAAATGGCTTCGCCCTTGCCATAGGTGACATCCGCAATTAGCCCACTCTTAAACTGAAGCTGTGCTGTGCAAAGGCAAGAAGTGTAAAGTTCTGAGGAGGAAAGTTGAGAATTATCTAGATTCCCATGACCAGAGCCATACCAAAATCGGGCTTGGCAAGTAACGCGGCTGACCCAGCCAAAAAGATCCGTTAAGCGATGAATACGAGAAACTGCCCCTACCAAGGGAAAGCCAAACAGCTCCGGGGAGTAAGTCCATTTTTGCGGAGCCGGACGCTGGATCGCCAGGCTGGCATAGCGTAGGTAAAAGGGAGTGGCGATCGCCCCCACCGCCTCTCGAATCGCCAGATGAATGCCGCTCAGTAGCTCAATATGCTCAATATGCAAGAGCTGATTTTTCGTGGCAGCCAATTGAATCAGCGCCTCGGCTTCTACGGCATCCAGCGCCAGTGGATATTCCACCACTACCTGCTTTCCAGCTTCCAGTGCCGCCCGAGCGATCGTGCCATGATCGCGGTTAACCGTAGCAATGATCACCAGATCGATATCCGATCGCTCCACCAGATCTTGCCAGGTAGGCAGCGCCTCGGCCTCGTAGGATGACCCGAAGGCTTGAGCGCTGCTGAGGTTACGCCCTGCAACGGCAATCAGACGCGATCGAGAATCGGCTTGCAGGGCATCAGCTCTAGCTTTGGCCGCATAACCTGTTCCTACCAAACCCACTGTGACTGAACTCATAAGGCTATTGACTTCACAAGGCTATTGAACTCATAAGGTGCTGAAAAATCAGACCCTGCGTCATTATCTCTGCTAGAAGCCGCTTGCCTCAGCTTTAAGAGCGCTAGACTAAAAATATTAAGCAGTGTAAACAATCATGACAACCACAATCAAGCTGGGAGCCAACGAAACTGCGATCGCGCCTTTGGGGATCGGCACTTGGGCTTGGGGCGACAAACTCTTCTGGAGCTATGGCAAAGACTACGCATCCTCCAATTTGCAAGCCGCTTTCGAGGCGGCTTTGGCAGCCGGAATTCATCTATTCGATACCGCAGAGATCTACGGTCTGGGAGAGTCTGAACGGCTGCTAGGACAATTTATGCAGCAGTCCCAGCAGCCAGTACAAGTTGCGACTAAATATTTTCCGTTGCCCTGGCGGTTTAGCCCCTCTGCCGTTGCTGATGCTCTCACAGCCAGTTTGAAAAGGCTCCAGGTACCGACAGTCGCGCTATACCAGGTTCACTGGCCGTTCGATTTTTTCATGGGGCAAAAAGCGTTGATGAATGCTTTAGCTGATGAGGTGCAGCAGGGCAGAATTCGGGCGATCGGGGTCAGCAACTACTCAGCCGAGCAAATGCGTCAGGCTCATCAGTTTCTGGCAGAGCGGGGCGTGCCCTTGGTGGTGAACCAGATGCAGTATTCTTTGTTGGCGCGCCAAATTGAGCGCAATGGCGTGATGCAGACGGCGCGAGATCTGGGGGTGGCAATTTTGGCCTATAGTCCTTTGGCGCAAGGCTTGCTAACGGGTAAATATACCTCGGCAAATTACATTCAGCCCTCAGGCGCTAGACGGCTCGATCCCAAATTTAGCCAAAATGGGTTGCAAAAATTAGCCCCTGTGATCGAAGTTTTGCAGACTGTCGGTGCAGCGCACGATCGAACCCCAGCCCAAGTGGCGCTGAATTGGCTCATTGCCCAAGGCAACGTTATTCCGATTCCAGGCGCAAAAACAGCAAGTCAAGTGCAGCAGAATGCAGGAGCCTTGGGCTGGTCTATGACCGAAACCGAACAGGCTCAAATTGATGCAGTAACTCGTCCTTGGCTGTGAAGCAATCCACAACGGCATAGGTTAGAATAATCGCTTCTATCTCTGTCCAACAATTTGCCTTTGCGTCCATGCCAGAAGCTAAGGGAATTGTTTATATTGGGAAGACTTGACCTTAGCGGTTGTTTGATTCCAGTTCCAGGAGGCTACCTTGTCCTTTTCCACTGACGACTTTGCCAAAGCCCTTGAGCAACACGACTATCAATTTCAAAAAGGTCAGGTAGTCCGGGGTAAAGTGGCAAGCTACGACTCCGACGGGGCATACATTGATATTGGCGGCAAGGCGGCAGCGTTTCTGCCGCTCGAAGAAGCTTCGCTGAAGCGAGTCACAAACCTAGAAGAATTTTTGCCTGCTGACGAAGAACGAGAGTTCATGATCATCCGCGAACAAGATGCGGACGGTCAAGTGACGCTGTCCTTACGTCAGTTAGAAATTCGTAAGACTTGGGAGCGTTTGGCAGAGCTGCAAGAGAGCAACCAGACGATTCAAGCTAGGGTTAGCGGCTTAAATAAGGGGGGTGTGACAGCCGATGTGCAGGGAATTCGCGGCTTTATTCCGCGATCGCACCTGGTTGAGCGCAACGATCTAGAGTCGCTCATTGGCAAAGCTTTAACCGTAAGCTTGATTGAGGTAGACCCCAACCGCCGCAGGCTAGTGTTGTCTCATCGCATGGCGTCTCAGGCAGCTAGCCTCAGTCAGTTGGCGATCGGTCAACTAATCGAGGGCAAGGTGGTGAGCCTCAAGCCTTTTGGTGTGTTTGTAGACTTTGAGGGCACAACAGGCTTGCTGCATATCAATCAAGTCAGCAAAAACTATGTGGCTTCTCTCAATGCCGTTTTTGACTTGGGTCAGCCCATTAAGGCGCTGATCATTGACTTAGATGAAGCTAAGCGGCGGGTTTCCCTTTCCACTAAGGTTCTGGAATCCTATCCCGGCGAGATGCTCGAAAAAATGTCTGATGTGATGGCAGAGGCCGATGTCAGAGCTGAGAAGGCTCGGAAAAATATAGAACAGCGGGGCGTGGAATAGAGTGAGAAGGCTGACCTGGGTCAGCCTTTATCCTGGATTTTGCAGTTCTTCTTGCAGCATTTCATCGTAGATTTGTGGCAGGGCGCTGCTCATGTCGTTCGTCTCAATGCCGTAACCCAGACTCGTCCAGGTGGGCGAGAGCAGATAGAGCACATCGGCAAGCTGGCCATCTCGGAGCATTTGAGCCAGATCAGCTCCGCCCCAGGCATTGGGGTCGCTGAGCCAGCGATAGACAACCTGGTCTTGATCTTCTGGCTCAAAGCTATAAGACGAGTTCCAAAACATGAGCGAGTTGTTTTGACCGTGATACTCGCTGGCTTTATCTAACCAGGTTGAGGTCAGCATCTGGTATCGCCCTGCGGCAGTCGTGCAGTCGCCTGTATTTGGCCCCGCGACGATGGTTACGCACAAGTCTGGGTGATAGCTCAGATCGCTGACATGTTCTCCGCCATAGAGCAACGAGTACGGACGGGCACTATTGGATTCGCTAGCAGAAATGGTGCGCATGAGCGCCCGCAAATAGGGATCGCCCCCTTTCATCACCAGAGGCGCAGGCGTATAGTCCCATTCAGGATCAAAGGGCGATCGCCACAATCCATCAAATCCTTTGAGCTGAGCCACTAATGTCAGGGTCGCCAAGCCACAGATTAGCGACCACCAAGGGCTGGAGGAATTACTCGAAGATTTTTGATCCGCAGAAGCAGAGGAGTTGTTAGTTTCAGACGACACAGCGTACCTAGCACAATTTTTTAGCTGGCTGTAGCCTTATCCAATCTATCCGATTCGCCTCATTTCGGAACACTTTCAGCAAATTCATTGCTGCTCCTCTTTGTGCTACCCCTTACTTCTATCGCTCGTGAATCGCTTACCGCATTAAGAGCCTATCCGAAAACCCGATTTTGCTAGAATGATTGCAGAGAGACTATTTCAGGGATTGAGGCATGATGGACTTTACAGAGATTCATCCTTCCTACCGCATCTCTGAGGAGGTTTGGCAACGGATCAGTTGGGCCATTCCGCCAGAGCCACCCAAGCCGAAAGGAGGGCGACCGAGAATGGACAATCGTCAAGCCCTAGATGCGATTTTCTATGTGTTACGAACCGGATGTCAATGGAAAGCGATGCCCCGAAGTTTAGGGGCATCGAGTACCGTTCATGATCGATATCAGGAGTGGGCAAGTCAGGGTGTATTTGAGCGAATGTGGGAATTGGGATTAGAAGAGTATGCCCGAAAAGTGGGGATTGATTGGGACTGGATGTCGATGGATGGAGCAATGGTCAAAGCACCGTTAGGTGGAGAGGCAACGGGAGCTAATCCCACAGACCGAGCGAAGTCTGGCACTAAACGGAGTGTTTTAACTGATGGCAGAGGCATCCCTTTGGCAGTAGGGGTCGAGGGAGCGAATCGCCATGATATGAAGCTGACTGAACCGACCTTAGAAGCTCAACGGATGATTCCCTCAGACACGAAAGTTCGCAACCTTTGTTTAGATAAAGGGTATGACTATGATGAGGTGCGAGAGCTTGTAAAGGCATGGGGATATGTAGGACATATTCCCTTCCGTGATGAGCGCAAACAGATCATTCATGACATTCCCAATTACAGAGCAAGACGATGGGTTGTAGAACGGACACACTCATGGATGAATCGATTTCGGCGATTGTTAGTTCGGTGGGAGAAATATAAAGAAAACTATCTTGGGATGATCCATCTAGCTTGTGCATGCATTGCAATAAGAGCGATTCAGGTTTTCGGATAGGCTCTAAGCTGTCGAGGTTAGCCGCACTCTCAATCGCCGCCCTCACCTGGCTCTGATTAATAGATGCGCCAGCCGTGCCCGATTGCGTCAACTGGACGTACAGCAGCCGCAGCCATTCATTATCCGTTGGCATCCTTCTTGTCCTCAGCAGGCTTTTTGGCTTTCGGCACAGGGATTAACTCAACGCGCCCATTCACGACTTTGGCCGCCTGACGATCGCCCTCCACCCAGCAAAACAGACCCTCAGCATCCGAGCGCAGCTTGTCTCCATTCGGACAGGTCAAATGACCATGAGCCTCGTAGTAGGCAGTAGGGAATTGGTAGTGTTCTAGACGTGTGGATCGATAGCTAGATAAATAATCCAAACTCATAGCGATTGAGGAATAGTCCAATGACCACATCATGCAACCAGATGGACTTAGAGAAACAAATGGTCTTGCGAGCCAGCCGTTTAATCCTGGTGCGTAAGGTGAGATGCTTGCGCTCATACGCCTTCGGCGGAGCGAAGCTCTACGTCTGAGTATTAGCTTTACCTACAGTGTGAAAGGCAGGATGTAGCAATCGTTGATAAGCACCCCAAGCATCCGTGTAAAACTGGGTGATACCAAAGGGTTCCAACAGGGTTTTGAGTTGCACAAATGCTGTGTCTTTATGGTCTGACAACACATACGCCAACACTTCTCCTGTGTGATGGTCAATGGCATGCCACAGCCAACGCTGTCGCTCTTTGGATTGAACAAAGCTCCACATCTCATCCACTTCTGCTTCAACCTCCTGCCACTGACACAACTGTACGATCGTCTGAGTGGGTTCAATCTCGGCTAAACGAGCTTCATTGACTGCTCTCAGATGGCGATCTTTTTTTTAACGACTCAATGACGGTGGTTGGGCTAATGTTTAGCACTCGTGCACTATCGCGTATCCCACTGCCATTGAGAGTCATTTCCACAATCTGCTGTTTGACTTCTGGCAGATAGCCTCGGTAGGTATAACTGCGAATAAAGGTGCTGCGCTGGCAATCCTGATTGCGACATTTGTAGCGAGGTTTCCCGGCACTAGAGCGACCGTGCCTCACGATATCATTGCTGCCACAATCTGGACAAACAACAGGTTCCAAAACCATAGCTCAATTCAGGAAAAATCACTGGTTTAATTCTCCCTCATTTCCACACGTCTAGAACACTGCCCTTCGGCTTGAGTCGCAGCCAAAATACTGCCAAAATCAAGATCGTGGGTAAAGACAACATAGCCGTTACTTTTTGCCCATGCCATCAAGATTGTGTCAGGTGCAGTAGGATCGCCTACATTAGACCAGTGAATCGATTCAATATTAAACTGGCTCAAAGCTTGACACCAATCCGGTGATAGGTTCATATCAATCAAAACTTTCATGCTGAAATCAGAGGCACTTCAACTTCTTCAGCCCGCCATGCAGCGTAGGAAAGGGCTTCGTAGATATCAGCTTCTTCAAGATAGGGATAAGCCTTGAGAATTTCTGGGATGGTGCGTCCAGATGCCATTAGACCCACGATCGTGCCAACGGTGACGCGCATCTTCCGGATGCAGGGTTTGCCTCCCATGACTTCTGGGTCAAAGGTGATTCGTGTGAGGAATTTCATCGCTATTCTCCTTAGAGGGCTTTGCGCTAGGTTAAGTGTGGCTTCCCGGATCGGGAATAGCTGGATCGATCGCTGTCATTAGTGTACTTGTTTCGTTGAATGCACCTCCATGCCGCTGGTAGTCAGCCCAAAAATTCTCTCTGAGCAATCAGTTTCGACTTGCAATCACTGACTGAGCCTTCCTAGCCACGATCGCCTCTTGAATAATCTGCACCTCATTCAACATGCCGATCGCCCCAGTAATAGCTTTCACCATTTCTGGATTAGTCGGTTCACCATTCTCAGCAGCTTGCATGATGAAGTCAATCGAGCGGTCAAAACAATCAGGGATACGGCTAATCCAATTGCTCATCGTACTTGTGGTCATAGCTTGATACTCTCGCTGTAATTGCTCATCCCACCTCAGACGCGATCGCCAAGATTCTATCGTGCGAATTCCTACACTATAGGCGATCGCAATCTCTCTATCTGTCTTTAGGTTAGCTTCCGCTAGGGCGGCGGCGGCGCGAGTCGCGTTAAAAGTTCTGGGCATAAACCCAGGCTAATCTCTAGTTCGAGGGGAAAACTCGGTAGTTTTGTCGAGAAATCTTTCTATTGAATAGAGCCGCTCTGCTAGTTTCTCCTCAGCTTGAGCCGAGCGAGTTCTCACATGCTGGGCAGTTTCCCGAATGCCATTAATAGCCAGTTCTTGTTGGTCTACCAGATGCTCAATTTTTTGCTCGAGCAAAGCGATGCGATGCGAATTGTTTGTGATCGCTGTTTGCAAACTCTCACGCACACTAAAAATTCGCCATAGGGCACCAACCACCGGAATAGCGAAAGCAATAAAGGTAAGGATAGCAAGGGTTATGGCAGCGTCCATATGTATTAGATCTGCAATCTTAGCCGCAGCTTCTTGAATAAAGCGATCGCCGCCCGCCGATCACGAGGCGGAATGCTCATCACGGTAGCAGCGATCGCAGCCTCCATCTGATCAGTCGTGAGAGCGTCTACTATAGTATGCCCATCATCTAGCTTATGGGCGATCGCCAAAAGCTCAGCCTCAAACTCAGCCGGGACGCGAATCATTTTAGTGGGGCGGTTCCATTGGCTCTTACGGCCAGCGCCGGGACGATAGCCCCCTGTTTTTTTAATCATTTGATTCTGAATCAGATTCAATCCTCTCCAACCTGATCTCCTCACGCCCGATTGATTCAATCAAATCAGATTTGGATTTATAGCCCAGCTTCAGAGCGATCGCCTCAAGTCCAGCCCAAGCAGTCGGGCTAACCATAATCCCCCGTCTAAGCTTCATCTCATCACGATCCGCAGGGACACCCCGCTTTCTTGGCATTCTGGGCAACTTCGCTAGCTTCACCATAAGTATGTATGCATATGTCATCTGTTCATATTCATACACTTTAGATTCAAGCTTGAAAAGCTTTTAATATATATGTGTGTTTTCAATAGAAGTCGTAATTTCTAAGACTTCTAGAACTTCTAAGACAGGATTTCGCCTATGTGGACAGTTTGGTTCTACACGCCCAGCAATGGGCGTAAGTTTATCGATCGCTTCAACACACGCGGAGAAGCGGAAAGCTATGGAGGGAAGCTTAGACGGCTAGTTAACCTGCCTATCGTGGTCTGTTTCGAGCAGCCGCTATAATTTCCAGAACTTCCAGGTTTTATTTTTGCGGCGGCAGATCTAGAGCCAAGTTATGGCGTTTACATCTGGCGATGCCCGTGCTTCGCACATCACCGCAGAGGGAGCGATCGTCCTGTCCATCCGGCGATCGCCCTCAAATCACCTGACCTCACGCGACGGCAGACCTAGCCGCGAACAAACAGACGACCAGACGGCAGACCGATAGACCACCTAAGCTATGCTATTAGCAGCTTTCCTAATCGCAGGAGAACATCATGACTCTCACCATCCAAGACCTCAAAAACTTCCAAACCCAACACCCCGATCACCGTCTAGAGCTAGTCGATGGAGCAATCATTGTCATGAGTCCCTGCGGTTTTGAATCCGATGAAATAGCCGCCGAGATTATCCGTCAGCTTGGCAACTGGGTGCGTCCCCGACGCTTAGGCAGAGTCCTAGCCTCTAGCGCCGGATACATCCTGCCCAATGCCACCTCAGATACCCGCGCCCCCGATGCCTCCTTCGTCAAAGCCGATCGAATGCGACGCACCACCGAAGACTTTGCCAACCTTGTCCCCGATCTCATGTTTGAAGTCCGCTCCAAAACCGACAGCCTCGACACTCTTAGAGCCAAAATCCGCCAGTTCATAGAGCTTGGCACCACCGTCGGCGCACTCGTAGACTACCGCACCGAAACGATCGAAGTCCTACGGGCAGACGCAGAACCCATCCTTCTCCACAACAGCGATCGCTTCACTGCCCCCGAACTCCTACCCGGCTGGGAAATGGCAGTCTCCAGCATCTGGGCACCTGAGTTTGACTGAGCCATTCATCAGCTCTCCTGCTCAGATCCCGCAGCATCCCGCTTCAACACAAAAAAGAAGGGTTGGGGAACTCCCTTAAAGTCCATCAAACCCAGAACCGTATTGTCATCGACCCTTCTAAAAATGTCATGAATGGGCAAACGATCGTAAATCATCGTTGCACTGACCTTCTGCCGATACTCCATCATCCGCATCCGAGCCTGACTGACCTCTGTCTTCAATATCCAACTCATAGAACGGAAAACGGGTTTCATCGCCTGCTGCTTAAGACCTGGCATCACACCCAACAGACGCAGCCCTAGATTCACCACTAGCGGATTAGGCGAAACTTTGAATACCTGATTATTACCATTCAAAAACAACAAAGGGTGAACCCGATCGGCATCAATAAATTCCTTCCCATACCAATCTGTCACCTTCAAAAGGTGATTCAGCAGGTGATCAGTCTGAACTTCAAATCCCCGCCAGCGACCCATCATAAATTCCAGGTTCACAGGCTCTAACCCATCAAAAAGCTCAAGAGCTTCCTCTGTCGAGGTCGCCCCCTTGCAGCATTGTGTTGAACTTTTCCAAAGTGCTCATCACGGCTTCATTCCTCCAACCAGCTAAAGAGCTGCCCCACCGTCAGGCTAAAGCCTTCAGCAAAAGCTGGCACAGGAATCCGATCGCCCAACCCTTCAAACACCGCCAAAGTGCGATCGGCAAAATAGACAAAGACCAATTTCTCCTGTGGATCAATCAGCCAGCCCATCTGAGTCCCGTGGGCAAGGCAGTGGAGAATATTGAGCACCACTTTAGTTTGGCTTTGATCAGGAGACAGAATTTCAATTGTCCAGTCGGGAGCGATCGCAAAGGTATTGGCGACTTCGCCATTCTCATCACGCGGAATCCGCTCCCAGGTGAAGACCGCCAAATCAGGGACAATCGATCGACCCCCAAAGGTGCATCGCAGTTCTGGATAGGCGCGAGCAATATGCTGAGATTTGAGCGATCGGTTAATGTCAGCACCCAGATCAAGCTGAACAGTGCTGTGTTTCCCTTGGGGCATAGGCTTTTGGATGATCCGACCCTCAATAAATTCGCTAGCGGGTTGGGTTTCCGGCAGCTTCAAAAATTCATCCAGGGTCAGGTTTTTGGGGGTAGCTTGAACCATTGCCGTCAAAGAGTGAATGGTGAGTATTGTACCGTTTTAGCTAGAGAGGGACTTCAGGCGATCGCGCCCCTCCCCTCAACCCTAAGCCCGATCGCCCTCTCTCACCCTCACAGGTTCCAAACTCCGAATAAATTCCCGAATCACATCCGACTGCGATCGCTGCCGTTCCTCACAGTAGCGCCGCAGCAGCTCCATCTCAGCCTGGGGTAGGCGAACATTAAGATGTTCCGTATTTTGCTTTCCGGTTCTTGGCATGAGTAACTACACCTGAGTTACGCTATGGACATTCTCAAGGGATGCTTCCAACCCTCGCCTTCTAGGTTTTAGCCCCCTCAACCATAGCAACTTTTCAAGGGTGAACTTCTTATGGACCCCGCAACCCTTACGGCCTTTCTCGCCCCCTTCCTACCCGCACTGATGAAGTTAGGCACTAAAGCCCTAGAAGGGGCTGCCACCAAAAGCGGAGAAGCGGCTGGCACCAAGCTCACCGAGAACGGCTTAAACAAAGCCAAAGCCATCTGGGAAAAGCTGTTTCCCAAAGTAGAAGCAAAGGCATCCGCAAAAGAAGCGGCTGAAGATGTTGCCAAAACCCCCGACGATGCCGACTCCCAAGCCGCCTTGCGGGTGCAGATCAAAAAGATTTTAGAGGCAGACCCAGAGTTAGCTGAGGCGATCGCCCACATCCTCGCAGCAGATGCCCCTGATGGTACTCCGGGCACCCAAATTGTCCAGCATGTGACGGGCAACCAAAACCAAGTGATTGGCCAGATGACAGGTGGGACGCTAATGGGAAACATCACAAGCAACGTCACAATTCCAGGGAATTAGGCGATGTCTACTGGCTCTGATGATTCTCTGCCTGATGATTCTCGGTCTGATGCTTCAGATCGCAAGTTGTCTATCCAGCAGGATGTAAAGGGCGATCGCAATCAGGTGATTGGGCAAGCGATCGACAGCACACTGATCGCCAATGTCGAAACCCTCAATCAAATTGTTCAAACCCTACCCCGATCGCCCGAATCAGCCCGGTACTCTCTCTCTCACGATCCGGATGATTTCACCGGACGCGAAGACGAGATCCAGCAGATCAAAGCTGACCTCAGCGCTGGCCGTGTGGTGGCGATCGCGGGTATGGCAGGAGTCGGCAAGTCAGCCCTGGCACTGCGAGTCGGCCATCAGCTCAAGGCACAGTTCCCCGGCGCTCAGATTTATCTCAACCTGCGCGGTGCCGACACCCATCCCCTCACCGTTGAGGCAGCTCTAGAAACCCTGCTGCGAGCGGTGGGAGTTGACCCCGCCCAAATTCCTCCAGAACTGCCAGACAAAGTTACCCTGTATCGATCGCGCATCGCCCACTCTCCCACGCTGGTCTTGCTTGACAATGCCGCCAATACCCGTCAGGTCGAAGACTTGCTGCCCGGTGCCGGAGCCTGCCTCATCACCAGTCGGCGACAGTTGGATGGGTTAGCAGGAATCAAGCGGATCAACCTGGAGGCATTGCCAGAAGATCAGGCACTCGCGCTATTCCAAAAAGTGCTGCTCCCCCCTGAGCGAGTCTCGGCAGAGGCAGAGGCAGCGCACCAGATTGTCGGCTACTGTGGGCGGCTGCCCCTAGCGCTGCGGATTGCTGCCGCCACCCTGTCTATGCGTTCTTGGCAAGCAAAACGCTTGGCAGACTATGCCCAGCAGTTGAGCGATCAGCGGCAGCGGTTAGATTTGCTCAAGCTAGACAACCTCGATATCCGCGCCAGTTTCGAGCTGAGCTACCGAGAGCTAGACGCGACGGTGGCAGAGTTGTTGGGCTGGTTGGGATTGTTGCCCGGAGATTTTGGTACAGAGATTTTGCTGCCCCTCACCGAGGAGCCAGCGGAGCCGAGGGCACTGGCGACATTGGTAGATGGACGACTGGTAGACCCCGTCTTAGACCCCTTAGCTTCAGATCCTTCAGCAGAGCGCTATGTCCTGCATGATCTAATGCGGTTGTTTGCCCTAGAGAAGCTAGAAGCTCAGGCAGAGCCAACGGCAGTCCAGGCGGCAAAGGTGCGGTTGGTGCAGTGGTGCAATAAAAAGGCGAATTCTTGGGAGAATGCCCTCGATCCAAGGCGGCGACGGCAGTTGGCAGAGGCTATAGCCGCAGACCGGGCAACAGAGGAATCGGGAACTGACCCGCCAACGGCAGCAGACTTAGAACCCCAACTGCTCCAGTTCGCCCTCACCCAGTTTGAGGCAGAACGGCAGACCTTGGTGCAGGCATTCATCTGGACAGCAGAAACCCAGCAGTGGAAGACATTGGTAGCGCTGGCAGCCAATCTAGCGTCTTTCTTCCAACTGCGGGGCTATTGGGGAGACTGGGTCAGTACCCAGGAGCAAGCGCTCACCGCTGTCCGACAAGCAGATGACCCTCGGGGCGAAGGCCAGACGCTCAACAACTTGGGTGTGGTGTACCAGGCTCAGGGCAAGTGGAATAAGGCGATCGGCTGCTATGAGCAATCCCTACAGATTTGTCGGGCGATCGGCGATGTCCCAGGCGAAGGAGGCACTCTCAACAATTTGGGCAATGTGTACCAGGCTCAGGGCAAGTGGAATGAGGCGATCGGCTGCTATGAGCAATCCTTACAGATCAAACGGGTGATCGGCGATGTCCATGGCGAAGGACAATCTCTCGCAAATTTGGGCGTAGTGTATGAGTTTCAGGGCAAATGGAATGAGGCGATCACTGCCTATGAGCAATCCTTGCCCATCTTTCAGGCGATCGGCGATGTTCACGGCGAAGGAGCCACCCTCAACAACTTGGGCAATGTGTACAAGTCGCAGGGCAAGTGGAATGAGGCGATCACTGCCTATGAGCAATCCTTACAGATCAAACGGGCGATCGGCGATGTCCACGGCGAAGGAGCTACCCTCAACAACTTGGGCACTGTGTATCAGTCCCAGGGCAAGTGGAATGAGGCGATCACTGCCTATGAGCAATCCTTACAGATCTGTCGGGCGATCGGCAATGTCCACGGCGAAGGACAATCCCTCGCAAATCTAGGCATAGTGTATAAACTCCAAAAGCATCTAGATCAAGCCATCCCCCTCTGGCGCGAAGCCCTCACCAAACTCCACCCCGACTCCCCCGAACATGCTACCGTCGCCCAATGGCTCCAAGCCGCCACCCAACCCTCTCGCCCCAACTGGCCAGGCTGGCTCTTGCCCCTCGGCATTCTCCTCTTCCTCGCCTGGAACCTAATCAACGGTCACTGGCTGATTGCCCTCATCGGTAGCATCGCCCTCATCGGTTGGCAATGGCACCGCAGACGACGATAACTCATACAGCGGATCGCAGCTTCATGAGGGCATCTGACGATGGCAGAACTCCTTCAGCGTAAGGCTTTATAGCATTATAGGTGTCTCCTATACGACTGAAAAGCGCTGTATCTAGTGGCAATGCGGCAATAGTCAAAAGCAAGCCACCAAAATCCTTAACGCGATCGCCAGATGGCCAGGACAGATCCTAAAATCACCTAACCTCACGCGACGGCAGATCTAGCGGCGAACAAACAGATTGCCGGATGGTAGACCTATAGACCACCTAAGCTATGCTATCAACAGCTTTTTCAGGCTGAGGGAAACCCCATGAGTAGCGCCAACTTTGAACCCCGACTCAACGCAGTCGAAGTAGATATGTCAGAGCTGAAGCGATCGATCTCAGACCTCCGCTCCACGGTCAGCACCCTAGCCGATATCGTCTCCCTCCACGAACAGCAGCACAAAGCCCTACGTGCAGAAACCGATCGCCGCTTTGAAGCAACCCGACAGAGCGTTGAAGCCAGCCGCATCCAGGCAGACGCAGATCGCGCCCTCATGCTCCAGCTCATCCAGGCGATCGCCCAAGGGGGCAACGGTAGCATCCAGACCTAACCTGATGACCCAAACCAACGGAGAGCGCACCCTAGAAACCCTCGTAGAGTTTGCCGATCTACACCGACGCTCAATCACCCAAACCAACGAAAACATCAACGCCCTTACTACCCAAATTGGCACCCTCTCAGAGAGCATTACCCGGCTAGAAATTCAAGTCGATCGCATTGCCAGCAACGCCGAACTCCAGGCAGCCACTGCCAAAGTTCAGGCAGAAAACATCCAGCAGCAAACCGATACAGTCAACCGACTAACGCGCCTAGTTAAGAGTTAGTTAGCAGGAATTAACTTCCGCTACAGCCACCGCCCCACCAAAAACGGCAGCACCTTGATCGGAGCCAGGTATTTATCGGCAGGATTGATCATTCGCGCCCCAGGCGATCGGCAACTTGTTTCATTACCTTAGAAATCTGCTGACAGCTCATCACTTCAATTTGCTGCTCAATGGGTAAAGCTTCACCTACCGATCGCCCGTAGAGATAGGCAAGAAAGGACTCTGGCAGATCCCCACGTATCCGCGCCAGCTTTTCTAAATTCTCCAGGCTTGGAGTATTGCGCCCATTTTCCCATGCCTGAATTGTCGATTGAGCTACCCCTAGCGCTCGTGAGAATTCCCGCTGGGAGCGATCGCCCCGCGCCAGCAAAACAGCTTCTGATAACCGTTTTAAAACAACCTCATCCAATGCAATCAAGACCGAAATTTCGATAGTTGTCTTTCCTAAAGAATTATCGAAGTTCCGGTACACATGCAATCAAATGATTACTCATTCAGGTATGTCTGATCGAACGAAAGATCAATCACAATTGAATGACAAATCAATCGTGCATCCTAAAAGTTCCCGGAGAAATACAACAATTCGCATGAACCCTGAGATCAAGGAGACTTTGCAAATTCAGGCAATCCGCGAAAAGCGCGACCTCAGCGACTTAATCGAAGATGCCATTCAGCTCTATCTACAGCAGCTTGCTGAAGTCGTCTAAAGAATGCGCCAGCCTGTTATCAGCAGGACTGGGGTCAATTTGTATCAACTAATTACATACTCATCATGGCAAACAGAGCGACATCACCCCAGACTCTGGCGACGTATATCAGCCAGAGTGCCGAAATCGATCGGCTGAAAAGCTTAACGATCGCCCACCTCCAGATCAAACGTACCCTCAGCCCCCTTGGGTTATGCCGCGCCCTCGGAGAGCAGCCTCACCGCACAGGCTCAAACACCATCCGAGATTTACCCAACTCCGTCAAGCACGCCCTCAGAGCGCTAGTGCTAGAGAAAAAGGTAGAGGTTAGGAGAATCGATCGCTACGTCACTCGGATTACCTTAGCCGAGGTAGATCATGGCTGACCTGCACTATCGGCTCATTAACGAGGAATGGCTCAAGATCAGCCAAGATCTCAAGCTGGCAGAATTACGAGTCTTGTACTACTTACGTACTCTCGATCCATTTGGCGATCGCCAGCTTAAAGCAGCTCAGGAACTTTGTGTTTTGATCAGAAGGCTTGTTGTCTTGAACACAGCGTGATGCAGCCGTAATCGTCGGCATGAACATATTTATGGATGCGCGGAGCGCATCCATAAATATGTTCATGGCTTAACCTATCCGTGCGCATCGAAGGCGGCATAGCGGCGATCGCTGCCCTCGTGACCACCACTGGCATCTTGCTAAACCTATCCGCGCGCATTGAAGGCGGCATAGGGTTCTAGGGTTGGCACTTCCCAATTGGCATACCAACGGGCTAGATGGGGGCGCATGTCTTTGGCCAAAGCGTAATATTGCTCATGATTGGGGGAAGCTTGGAGCTGTTCGGCAACCGCTTGCCCGATCGCCTGGAGATCAAATCCTGTGGGTTGACCCTCCCGCAGAACCACTTTGCCATTCACCAGCACCGTATCAACATCGCCCGCGCGGGTGCGCATCAGCATCAAGTGCAGCGGATTTGCCTCTGGAGAAACCCAAGGCCAGGTAATGCGATCGCACTTCACCAGCACCAAATCTGCCTTGTACCCTGGGGCAATTTTGCCCAGGGTTGGCTGCATCAATAGCTTGGCGCTGCCCTGAGTTGCCACCTGCAAAATATCGGTAAAGGTGGGTGCAGGTAGATTGAGCTGAGGAGTGCGATGCAGCCTCGCCGCCAAGCGCATTTCAGCAAACATATCCTCGTCGTCGCCAATTGTGGTTCCATCCATGCCCAAACCCACGGTCACGCCAGCCTGAAGCATCTGATTTAGGGGGGCGACGCCAGCACGGAGCCGCAGATTGGAGCTAGGATTATGGCTGACCGAAGCCCCAGTTTCTGCCAAGATTTGAATATCCTCTTCGCTCAGCCACACCCCGTGAGCGATCGAGAAGCGAGGGCTAAGCACTCCTAAGTCACGCAGATGTGCCACAACAGATTTGCCGTAGCAGCGTGGCCCCGCCAGCTTTTCATAGAACGACTCTACGGCATGGGTCTGAACTCCAGTATTGAGGCGTTCTGCGGTTTCGGCAATTTTGACCAGCAGCTTATCAGTCACCCACTGCGGTCCCGGAGGGCCAAACCAGACTGAAATGTGAGGATGCGACTGATAGCTGATAACCAAGTCGCTGATGACTTCGAGGTAATCTTCGGGCGACAGCGTTTGCTCCAGCAGGGTTAGCGCCTGAACCTGCTGCCGTAGGGGAGCAGGCAAGCTAGATAAAAAGGCTTCATCCTCTCCATCTCCGTGAATCAAAAAGCTGCTGTAGTTGGCTCCTGGAGTCAGAGCAACCCGCATTCCTGCCTGCTCATAAGCCTGAAGCCGACCTTTGAGTTCTGCCTGACCTGCTTCGGGCGTGCCAGAAATCGTGCAGACATCGAGTACGGTAGTCACCCCACTCTGCAACAAGGCTGCCGCACTCAGCAAGGTCTTGAGGGTGGGATCTTGCGATCGCAACGCAATGTTGGAGAACAGCCAGAGTTCTAGAAAATCATCATCTATCCCCTGTAGCGAGTTGGGGACTCCATTGCTGTGGTGATGGGCATTAATCAGCCCTGGAAAGACAGCAAACTGGCTGGAACCGTGAACTTCTGCCTGGGGATATTTAGCTTGTAAGCTGTCCCAGTTTCCTACTTCAAGAATAGTGTCATCCTGAATGGCGATCGCGCCATTCTCTAGGGTGTCGTCTCCTGTAAAAATCCAGCGACCCTGAACCAGTTGAACATTGTTCATCATCGTTATATCCGTAGCTGTGCAAGTTTTGGGAGGAAACTTTGTTTTAGTATGAACTCATGTCCTGGTTTTGCATAGTAGCGGTTAAAACAAATGACGGAGAAGAGACGATCGCTCTAGGCTTTGGTAGCACAGCCCCCCAGCACCTTAACCTGCTTAATTTAAGACTCGCACACAAAATAAAACCGAATAGTTTTTTGGAAGTGCCGCGCGGCACTTCCAAA
>DATNPL010000051.1:0-42305 GCA_036703255.1 Coleofasciculaceae cyanobacterium | reverse complement strand
ATCAGGGTGGGGATCATCAGAACGCCGAACCAGCCGATGTACAGGCGGTTGTCGGTGGAGGTGACCCACTCGCAGAATCGCGCCCACAGGTTGGCGCTTTCGCGCTGCTGTAGTGTTGTTGTCATGATTGATGAGTGCTTGATGTTAAAGGAATGTATTTAGGCGATTGCCTATGAGATTTAATATAAACGTTTGTGTTAAGGAATGTAAAGGAAGCTGAGAACAGATTCACTCATAAGAGCTATAAGTTATCTTTATAAGACAAGTCACAAGACCAGCTCTCTTTGACTCAGACCCCGGTTCTAGCTAGATATTTGAAAATATCTGATATTAGAAGTATCTCCTGAACGATTGAAGCAAAGGGATTGATTTTCGAGGTATCACGCCGTGCAAGATCAAAAGCAGACCCAAGAGCCGCAAATGCCATCCGTACTGCAAAACTCGGTTGTGGTATTTTCTAGAAACTATCTCCCTCTAGCACGGGTCAATATCAGACGTGCCGTTATGCTCCTCGTAAATGGGCAGGCGGAGTCACTTGACCTTAGCAGCAGCAAAATTTGGCAGGTGCGATCGCCCAACCTTGTCCTTCAGGTGCCTGAGCATATCCGGCTGACAATGGGCAATCCTGAGCGAATTTGGAAGGTGCCCCCGGTCAACCGCCGGGAACTGCTGCGACGAGATAATCATGTTTGCCAATACTGTGGCAGCGCCAAAAATTTGACGATCGATCATGTGATTCCTCGCTCTAAAGGCGGGCTACACACTTGGGATAATGTTGTGACTGCTTGTGAAACCTGCAACAACAAAAAGAGCGATCGCCTTTTATTTGAAACAGGCATGACTCTCAAGGCAAGACCCAAAGCGCCTATGCATCCTGCGATCGCTTTTGCAGAGCAGTTTTGGCGAGAGCAAGAGAGCTAGGCTGTTTGAATTGGCTGAAAGGCTAGTCTAGCTTGTAACCCTGAACTAGTCCTCCACCCTATCTCTGCAACCCAAGCAGGTAAGGATTTTTGCTGAGCAGCAAAAATCCTTACGCCTATATGAGGACTACCCAGCAACATTTGGCATAGCCTCTCAGATTGATGTAGTATATTGTAGTATGCAAATTACACTTTCATCTGGGAGTGAATCTCCAATGTTTTTAATGTACCTCCGGCCTCCACGCCAACGAAGACCCCCTCCAGAGGATTCCGGAGCCTCTAACCAGCGTTTGCGTCGCTCGCTCGACCAGGCCCAATACCTTAACCCTACAGAATCGCAAGCAAGGTTGGCTCAGCATCAGCAGATTCATCAGAGGCGAGAACTCATGTCAACCTATCATTTAGAGCGACGAATATTTTTATAGACCTTATCTTTTATGAATCCATGTTCTGTAGATTCATCGAGATCCGGACACTAGCAGCCAAGTGATTCACGGGTATCTACTCCCGTCACAGGATTAGTTCCGCTGGCCGTTTTGCAGAGCATGAGAATTTGAGAGCGATCGATCGTCGCAAACGTGAAATCTGCTCCAGTGATCTTGGCATCTTTGAAGTTTGTCTTGAGCATCATGGCAGATTCAAGAATGGCATCCGTTAAATCAGCGCCTCTCAGGTCAGTAATGTAGGCAATGCCATTGCTAAAATCAGCCGCGTGAAAGTTAGCCTCCTTCAGGACAGCCCCATTAAATACGGCACCTTGTAGGTTGGCGCTGCTAAAGTTTGCGCCCTGAAGCTTGGCATCGCCAAATTCTGCTCTCGATAAATCTTGACCCGAAAAGTCTTTTGTCGAAGCCGCAACATCATCAAAGGCACGAATAGCGCCAGAACTGGCTGCGATCGCTATACCCGGAGAGCAGGTAACCATGACGAGTAGAGCAAGTAAAAATCCAAAGATAGACTGAAGAACACGCATGGTACGAGGAGGGGATGACTTCGCTAGACTCTATCAAAATTAACATTTTTTAACGTCAGTTTTAAGCGAGCGGGATCTGCCTCTAATACCAGGAGGGTAGCATGTCGCCTCAGCTCCAGACGCTACTGAAACGCGAAAGATAGGCTATCCTGTCTTTTAGCCGCACTTCTTTATCGCTATGCTTTCTAGCCCTCAATCTTCATCGGGTCTAGCTTCTGCTCTAACCTCCGGCTTACTGCGTCGAGTCCATCACATTGCTTTACACGTTAACGACATCAACGCCTCCCGTCTTTTCTATGGGAATCTGCTGGGATTGCGTGAACTCCAAGGGGATGAGGTGCCAGAGACGCTGCGCCAAGCCTTTGAAGCTGGAGAAGCGGCAAATTTCATCACGCCTGATGGCACCATTTTGGACTTGTTTTGGAAGCCTAACCTCAATCCGCCCCATGCTGATCCACGCCAGGAGTTTACCCGGGCTGGGCACCTAGCGTTTGACATTGATCCTCAGTGGTTTGATCATGCCGTCGAAGTACTGCATCAAAATCAAATTGCCATTGATCATGGCCCTGTGACTCGCCCTACCGGACGGGGCATCTACTTTTATGATCCGGATGGGTTTCTTGTAGAGATTCGTTGCGATCCAGCGTGATTCCAAGCACGATCTTGGAGAATACTAAATTGATCTCCTGCTTTTTCCCCATTCCATTTCTTTAACATTCTATGGCCGAAACTCAGGAATTTGCAGTGGGCGATCGCGTTCGAGTCACTGCCCTTCCCCCCTATGTTAAAACCGCTGAACCAATGCCGATGCTGCGTCCTCCCAACGTGATTCATTTGGGAGAGGAGGGGATTGTCATCGATCGTCGTCCCGGTGGGTTCTGGGGTGTGCGCTTTTCCAGAGGTATGTTTTTGATGGATAGCCAGTATATCGAAGCAGTTGCAGAGTAAAACGCCATTTTCCGTCAAAGCATCCGTGCTGGAAGATCTGGCGGTAAGTCGGAAACAGCGATCGCCACGTTACCGCACAAAGTTCGCTGGGTCTTGATCTCGCCGATGCTTGACGGGAATCGGAACCCCCTGGCGATCGCCTGCATGGGCGGCTGTTGCTTCCAGAGAGGCTCTTAGCCTCTTGGCGGCATAGATAGACATATCACGGGGTACATTGATGCGATCGCGCAAATAGCGCAAAGCAATATCAGCATCGGGGGGTGGCAGACAGCCTTGTCCCGTCATCAGATGGGTTAAGGCGCACCGCAAGGCTTGATCCATTAAGGAGTCGTCCGCTGGATTAACGCGAATAACGTTGTCACGGTGCTTGAGTACGCGGTAGAGTGCTTCGGCGCGAGAAGTTTCAGGTTCTGGGTAAGCTGCGTCGGGCAGTTCATCCCAAGGTCCCTGATCCACCCGAGCTTTGTTAATTTGCATCTGCGGCTCTCCGTTTTCCCAGCAGCCTCCCATTTGGGGCGGCAAATCATGCGCATGGGTATGAAAGTCGCTCTGGGTTCCCCTATAGGTCGGGCGGCTTTCCATCGCTGCAAACCAGTCAGCCAAGCGAGGATTAGCCTCTCGCAAAGAATACCCTTTGTAGTAGTAAAGGCTGGCATTCATACGTTCGACGTAGGGCGTAAAGATCACATCAGCAGTGCCAAACTCCTCCAAGAAATAAGGGCCGGGGGTGCGACCTAGAGCCTCTTCGACCTTGGCAACCACGCCTGTGAACTGATGACGATTTCCCTGCTCTTGCCTTTCCGAGCTAGTTGGATAACAAAGCCAAGCACACCAGGCTCTGAACAAAAGTCGCTCTAGCTGTCGCAAAGGCAGCACTGCCGGATGTTTCATGCCCAAACCCAGAGAGCCAAAGGCTTGCTCTAACGCAATCAAAATATCATCGCTCTCTGTGATCATGCGATCGTCTAACTCAAGGGCAGGCAGCATTCCCGAAGGAACCTTGCGCTTGTACCAGATCTCTTTCTCGCCATAGCAGAACATGGTGACTTTTTCGATCCGGTAGGGGATCTGCTTTTCCTCTAGCCACAGCCAGATTTTTTGGCAGTAGGGGCACCAGGCGTGGTTATCCCGGTAGAGCGTTACCCGCACATCAGCTTCAATGTGACCAAAAAGCCGCAGACGGGCTTGGGCATTGGTCGGGCCATTGACCGAATCGACCTGAAAATCTGTCAAAGCCTCCAGTTCTGTCCAGCTTAGAGGGGCGATCGTTGCTGTAGGTGTCATGTTTGAGTAGGAAGCTACAGGATCTATCGTAATCAAAGATTTTTGAAAACGTAGGCAGCCTACGCTTTCAAAAATCTTGCAGGTTAATTCATCCACGCTCCCGACTATGGATTGCCATCTGTAGTGCAGTCATAGGTGACACCGGGGTCTGGATAATTAGCAGTACTCAGCGCTGCTTTACCGCCTCCAAAATCTTCTAGTACGTACTGGGTGCCGTCGTCGCTATTAAAGGTATAGATTGAGGAGTAGTTGCGACCACTATGATGACTGCCGTTTGTAAGGGTGAGCGTTTGCCCGCTGGCATTTGCCGCCTCATAGGTGTATCGATCGCGGGCCTGTTCGCTCAACGTGACGGCAAACTCTCCGCAATCGTAGGTTTGTCTCCAGGGTTGGAGTTGACTCAAGCGAATGGGGGTGGCATCAGGAGCTATGTTTGGAGTTGCGTCTAAAGTTGCCGCACGAACTGAGAGGGTAAAAATGGCTTCTGCACAGAGCAGTGTAGCGATCGCCAACGAGCTGATTAACGGTCTAGCCTTATGGCTGGTTATGAAATAGCGCATTGAAAAATCTCCTTTTGCCAGTAATGGAGCTAGTAACTCTTTGCTGTGCTTTTCCTATCTATTCCCACTCAAATTACCATACGAGCCATCCCGTGTTTTTAAGGAAGCTCAGCAGATCGCAAATTAGGATTTTGTGGCGCGCCCCGCCTCTGAAATCCAGCTTTTAGATAAAAATAGGAAATCTTTGCCATCTGACGAGCTTTTTTCAGGCTTCTCATTGCAGAAGCGATCGGCAATTGCGAAAGCCAGCGCGTGTTTAATGAGCTGTGCCACTGACAAGCTTACCCATAACGTAGGTTGCTTGAATAGCGCGATCGTCTCCCATGACAATCAGGCTGAAAACCTTGTCTACCAATTTTTTCAAGGATGCCGCTATCGGCTCTGGGTTGCGAAACGCCATGAGTGGCGTTGACTGTAAATTCAAAACAACAAAATCTGCTTCTTTACCGGGGTCGAAGTTACCAATTTTGTCTTCTAGATAAAGCGCTCTAGCGCCTCCTAACGTTGCTAGAAACAGAGCTTCAAAAGGAGACAAACGTCGTTTTTGAAGCTGCATCACCTTATAGGCAACATGGGCTGTTACAAGCAAAGAAAAACTGGTGCCTGCGCCCACATCCGTTCCCAGCCCAACATGCACAGGATGCTTCTCTGACTTGGCCTGTCCTAGCCGAAACAGCCCGCTACCCAAGAACAGATTAGAAGTTGGACAAAATGCGATCGCTGCCTTTGCCTCGGAAAGCCGCTGGAATTCTGCATCGCTAAGCTGGACACCATGCGCAAAGATCGATCGCTCTCGCACTAACCCGGCTCGATCATAAACATCCAAATAGCCTTTACTCTCTGGAAAGAGCTTGGCAACATATTGAACCTCATCTATGTTTTCTGACAAATGCGTGTGCAGATAAACATCTGGAAACTCCTGCAACAGTTTACTGGCCATTTCCAATTGCTCATCGGTAGAAGTGACTGCAAAGCGAGGGGTGACGGCATAGAGAAGACGACCATTTTTATGCCATTTCTGAATCAGTGCTTTGCTGTCTTGATAGGATGAATCGGGTGTATCAACCAGATACTCTGGAGCATTCCGATCCATCATGACTTTACCTGCAATCATGCGCAGGTTGCGCTTACTAGCCTCCTCAAAAAAAGCATCGGCTGACTGCGGAAACACCGTGGTAAACACAAGGGCAGTCGTGGTGCCATTCTTCAACAGCTCATCCAAAAATAAAGCCGCGATCTTCTGGGCGTACTCTTTATCTTTAAATTTGCCCTCAGTTGGGAAGACATACATATATAGCCATTCCATCAACTGCTCCCCATAGGCAGCAATCATTTCCATCTGAGAGAAATGGATATGGGTATCGATAAATCCAGGCATGATGAGTCGCCCAGGATAGGAAGTGACGGGAAGGTCAGCATACTTATCCTTGAGCGCATCATAGGCTCCTAGCTCTTTCACCCTGCCATGCTCCAAGACGAGTAAGCCATCAGGAATATAGCGAACGCTCTCCAATTCAGAGACGTAGAATGGATCATCTACAAAGTCTAAAAAAGCGCCACGAATAGCTTGAAGAGCTTCAGTTGAGGGTTGAGCTAGAGCTGACATTGACTAATCTTCCTGTGAAGTTTTCTCTGGAACTGAATTGGGCTGATCGGTAGAATAACTGTATTCAGCCTGTTTCGGGTAGGATTGTGGGGTTTGAGAAGTTTGATCGGCTTGGCTAAATTGCTCCTGCTGCTGAGATAGCTTGGACTGCTCCTGCGGACTAGACTGTGCTTGCTGAACATATGGCTCTTGCGGAACGTACTCCCCTTGCGGAGGATAGGGTTCTTGCGGAGTATATTGCTTTTCTTGCGCCTCACGCGCGATCGACTGATCCGTCTGGGCGCTTGGCTGTGAACTTTGGCTTTGATTGCCCTTGATTTGATTGAGAAAATCGAAGAATCCTGCTGCATTTGCAGAAACAGGAACCGCAGTGAAAGTGGCGATCGCCAAGCAAACGATCATCACTCCCAAGAATAAATGACGCATCACGCAAATAGCTCCTTTGAGATTTAGGACGTTAGACTTTCAGAGTAAAGCACTGCTGGCAATTGCAAAATAATCATCGCAATAGATGATTTCGCCATCTGATCATCGCAGTTGCTGGAGAAACAAATCGAGAGCTAAAGCGTTCAGATTCGTCAAGACGAATGGCGGTGAAGTAAGCATTCAAAGGTTGCCAAAGGCTCCCGCATAGTGCAATGAGTTAGCACTATTCACAACCTTAAGTCACTTTTCTGATACTCTAAACCACTCATCCCAGCATTGATTCAGACCTCAAGCAAGCGATGGATTTAGTACCCTTAATTGAGATAAAAATTAGATGGCTAGGGGAGTTTGACCGTCCCAGATAAGATAACTCTATCCTGCTGTAAATTTTGCTGCAAGTGAGACACAATAGATTTTATTTTGTAAATTTTTAATCTAGTAGGGGTCAATTCCCCGCCGCTCTGCGGCGAAACTTCAAGCTTGCAATGTCAGCCATTGGCTGACGAGCAAAACGGGTTCCATACCCCGCTGCTTGCGGCGGGGTCGTTGATTCTTCGTATTTCTTAGACTTGCCAACCTTAGACTTGCCTATAGCAACTCTCATTTTGGACTAGAGCTTTAAGCTTTGTTGTGTCTGGTCAAAATGTAACAAATGCATCGTTTCATTAAAATCTGTTCCTCTAGCATGGGTGGGTTATATGTTCTAATACTTGCCTACGCCCTTAACTGGGGTGAATTCAGATTTATGAAACTTCAGAAAGCAGAAATTGCTAAATCTCCCCTTTTTCTAGTTTCACCGTTCTTCTTTTTGGGAACGGCGATGGTCGTCATGAAGTTCATTCTTCCTGACACAACGCCTCTCTTTCTGGCTGCTTTTCGATTACTTCCCGCCGGAGTGCTCATTCTACTCGTTGCGGCTCTCCTGAAGCTACCCCAGCCTAAAACCTGGAAAGCTTGGCTTTGGATTAGCCTATTTGCTTTGGTAGATGGAGCACTCTTTCAAGGTCTGCTGGCTGCGGGTTTGGTACATACTGGCGCAGGGTTGGGAGCGGTGCTAATTGATGCTCAACCCCTCGTGGTTGCCCTGATGTCTAGATTGCTTTTTGGAGAATTGATTGGGCTATGGGGAGGACTGGGACTGGCGATCGGCATAGCGGGCATTTGTCTGTGCGGTTTACCAGCAGCCTGGATTTTCGGGTTTTTCCAAAATCCCAGCAGCGCCTTTGCGGGATTGTCAGGGTCATTGAGTGGTGAGCAACTCCTCCACAGTGGTGAGTTGCTCATGCTGCTGGCCGCATTCTCGATGTCTTTTGGCACAATTATTGTCCGATATGTCAAACAGCATGCTGACCCATTGGTGGCGACAGGTTGGCACATGATTTTGGGTGGGTTGCCGCTGGCGCTGCTTTCGTTTCTCTGGGAAAGCAATCAGACGAATAATCTACAACCCAGCGCTTGGGTGGGGCTGGGATATGCCACAGTTTTTGGAACTGCCGTGACATATGGCATATTTTTCTATCTGGCTGCTGCTGGCAATCTCACAAGTGTCAGTGCCTTACTCTTCCTTACGCCTATTTTTGCGCTGCTCTTCAGTAATTTCTTTTTGGCAGAAACGCTGACTCAGCTTCAATGGTTTGGGGTAGCGTTGACGTTGGTGAGCGTTTATCTAGTAACGCAGCGCGATCGAATTCCGCAGCAAATTGCGGCCTTGCAGGGAAAAGCAATGATTCCCTCCGATCTAGAAGGAGCCACTGAGCCTGTGATGGCAACCGCTGAGGGATCAGCTCTTTCTGCCGAACTTGATTCCCATGAGAACAGCTTTTGAGGAGACAACTGATTGACTAACAAAACTCCTGAGCCTACTATTCTTGCGTAGGTTGGGCGAGAGTAGGCCTTGCATGAGAATCACGCAATCGCCAGAGTGCCGACTTTGGAGATCTCATCACTGTTCTAGCCTCAGAGCAGACTCAAATCCAGCCTTTGGAGTTATAAATCTAGGCTGACTTCTCCAGCATAATTTAATCTTGAAAAAAGCTTATGAAACTTAACCAGATTATGACTGCTCTCGTCGTGTTGATCGCGACATTCAACCTATGGCTGCTGCCTGCTGTTGCAGAAAATGGCAGAGTTCAGGTCAATAATCAGGAGATGAACCAACCTGCCCTATTGTTTGCTGTTGAACCTGATTTTGAGGTCAATGTTTACTCCAAACCTAGTATCCGTGACCGTCGCATTGGCTATGGATTAAGCGGCGATCGCATCACCCTTCTCAGGCAGATTGGCAGCAATGAGGGTTCTACCTGGGACTATGTTCGATTCAATAATCCACCCAACGTAGAGGGCTGGATTCCAGGAGAATTTGTGGCGATTCAAGAGGCTCAGCCAGGTCAATCTTCGGCTAAATCTAATTCAAACGGCGGTTATCTAGGAAATCAATCCCAAAGTAACTACCAAAGTAAATACCAGAGCCAGTATCAGAAAAATTCTCGACAGCAGCAAAATCGCTATTCTCAGTGAGATGTTTTTACGATCTGTTCTGAGTGATGGACGATCGCTTTTAAAAGCTTGCCGATCGCTGATTCATGAGAATAAATTAGCATCGCTTTCAACTCATCCTTACGGTAGCCTAATTGATTCAAAACGCCTATAGCCTTATTACTATTTTCGCAAGCGTTATATCCTTTAGTTTTCCAATTATTTTCTCTCTGACGTCCCCTATTTCTACGCCATCTTTTCATAATGTTGTTTCACAACCGATTCAAGTCACGCATACCAGAGATGTGGGAGTAGGTTCTCTCAGGTGGGCGATCGATCAGGCTAATCGATCGCCTATAGAGGATAGGATTGATTTAAGTCAGATTAGCGGTACTATCACCCTTCATAGCAGCTTGCCATCAATTACTGGCAGCGTTTTCATCATAGGGGACGGTGATGATACGATTAGCGGCGGTCAAACCCACCGAGTTTTATCTGTTGAGCAAGGCGATGTCGCTATTCATGATCTCGTTATTGCAGATGGACTTGCCCAAGGCGCAGATGGGCAGAATGGTGCAGGTGGATCGGCTGGCATGGGCGGTGGGCTATTGATTGACGGGGGCAACGTGACCCTGAGCAACGTCAAGTTTATCCATAATCAGGCGATCGGAGGGCAGGGAACTGAGCGTGTTCAGGCTCAGGGCGATACGGCTCAGGGATATGCTATCAAGAGTCTTGAATCCTACATTGAACCCTACATTGATAGCCGCAATAACGATCTTGAGGTCAATCGAGGCGCACTGATCGGACTCAACGGAATTAGTCTATCGGACTTGAAAGATTTCGACATTGCGGCTCAGGGTGTGAACATTGGCAGCACACACAACAAGTTCCGAGCAAATCGGGGAGCGATCGCTGGAGTCAACGGCATTGGCATTGGCGGCATTGGCACGATCGCCTTTGGCGGCGGCGGTGGGTTTGGCGGTTTTGGCAATGCTGGCAATGGCGGCAACGGCGGCAATGGCGGAGCCAATAGCGGTAACGGCGGCAACGGCGGCAATGGCGGCAATGGCGGCATCGGAATTTTTGGCAGTTTTGGCATACAAGACCATCAAGGGGGAATCGGCACCCTGGCGTTTGGTGGGGGTGGCGGTACGGGCGGTTTTGGTAATGCTGGCAATGGCGGCAACGGCGGCAATGCTAGCCTAGACATGGCAAACGGGGGAAATGGCGGCAACGGCGGCAATGGCGGTTTTGGCGGCGGCGGCGGCAGTGGTGGAGCCGGAGGGCAAGGAGGGCTGAGCGGTATTCCCGGTCAAGCGGGAGAACCTGGTCAGGGTGGCTTTGGGGCTGGAAATGGAGGACTGAGTCTAGGGGGCGGCGGCGGTGGATTTGGTGGAGCCATCTGTCTGCGATCGGGTCGTTTACTTCTAAGCAATACTCTGTTTGAAGCGAATGCGGCGATCGGGGGCACAGGGGCACAGGCAGGACAGGGAAAAGGAGGCGCTATTTTTGTCTTGCCTGAATCTTTAAAGGCGGAAGCACATATCTCAATTTCGCCTCAAGCCGTTTTTTTGGGGCAGCGGACGTTTATTAGAAACACAGCTTCTCACGCAGGAGAAGCTGCCGATGACAATCCAGATATCTATGGTGTGATTGCAGCGATTAAGCGATGATGCGGCAGATATTTTGTAAGCGTTTTGCTAGCGCAATTCTCGTCAAAAGCCCTGAAACTAATAGCTAGGGATATAAATCCTACAGGTGGGAAACCTCACCCTGTGGAGTGCAGTTTCCCTCACTGGCTTCCAGCGGTGGCTGCGGCACTATAGAAACATGAACATTCAAGTTTCTATACGACAGTCGAAAAGGAAAGAAGCAATGATTATCCGCTACTGGCAGCCTTGGCGTGAAATGGAAACTCTACGTCAGCAAGTTGATCGCCTCTTTGATGACTTAGTTGAGAACACTAGCGATCGCCCTGCATGGACTCCAGCGATCGAACTTGAGGACAAGGGCGATGTCTTTCTCTTGCGCACTCAGCTTCCAGGCGTAGAAGCTAAAGATGTCAATGTAGAAGTGACCAAAGAAGCAGTCTCTATCTCAGGCGAACACCGCCGCGAACACCAAAATCAGGATAACGGGCGTTATCAGTCGGAATTTCGCTATGGCAAATTTCACCGAGTCGTGTCTTTACCTGTTGCCGTTCAAAACGATCGCGTGCAGGCTGAGTATAAAGACGGCATTCTCAACTTGACTTTGCCAAAGGTTGTTGAGACTTTAAATAAAGTAGTCAGAATCAATCTGACAGCCGCAAATCCAGTCACAGAAGTGAACTCGGTCGATGAAGTTAAGCCCTCAGAAGCAGTTGCTTCAAGCCAGAGCGATATCTCTGCTGATGTCTGGAACAATTAAGCTTTGGCTACACAGCTTGCATCTTAGAGGGTAGACAGGCCGGGAACAATTCGCGCTGAGCGGCGTCGGTAGAGATATCTCTCCGATCGGTCTTCGCTCAGAGTATGGGTCACAAGATTTGAGTTGATGAGATAGCTCCTTGATAGCGGGGTAGGTGGTGATGCCTACTCCGTTTTTTGTGTGCGTTGAGTATGGCTATCTCAGTGGCAGAGCGTAGATCACGGTTAAAAAGGGAATATTTTGGAGGGCGCGGAGCGCGCCCTCCAAAATATCCAAAGCCTGATGATTACGGCTATACCCAATCTACAAGCCTTAACAGTAAAAACACTCATGTCTTCAGCAATTGTCAAGTAATTATTAAATCTTTTAAGGCAATCGGGAAACTACATAAGTTCTGGATAAGTTTTTGATAGGTTGCTTATTCTGAACCTTTGCCATGCCTGAAGGGTCTACCTTGCCAATTTTGTCGATTAGCTGACTTCATCAGTGACCAAGACCCAGAATGGCAGTATCTGGCTAGGCATCGTGACTCTAGAAACGCTGTAGCTGGGAATAATGCATCCTAACACCATCCATAAGGTCAGCAACAAAATGTGTAGGGTACGCGATCGAGACCTGACCCTGCATGTTCAGCTCATCCGTGAAACCTTGAAAACTCGCAATAAGAGCATTCTCTGGGAATTTGATCAACTCTTTTCAAGGCTAATCACCCCAGATTATTTCCTCACAGTTCTGTCTCTGGCTATGAAACAACTGGCTGAATCCGACTCTGAGGACTACCGCTGTTTTTTGCAAAGTTGCTATCAAGAGGCCAATCCGTTAGAGCGCAAGATGGCTGAAAATACTGTACGACAAGCCGAAGCACGACAAGAGAAAGGAGTGAATTGAGATGCTAGGGTTCATTCCGCATGGTCACTGCTATTTGTGGAAGCCAGGGCTGGTTTTTCTACATGCGATCGCAGATGGAACGATCGCGATCGCCTATTTCTCAATTCCTATCACGCTGCTCTACTTCATTTCCAAACGCAAGGACGCTCCGTTTACCTGGATTTTTAGTCTATTTAGCGCCTTCATTTTGCTATGCGGCACCGGACATCTCATTGATATCTGGACGCTTTGGTATCCCCATTATTGGATGGCGGGGTTGATCAAAGCCCTAACGGCAATGGTTTCCGCTATCACGGCTCTAGAGCTGATTCCACTCGTGCCCATAGCGTTGGCATTGCCCAAGCCTGCCGAACTGGAAATGGCGAATCAGGAGTTGCAAAAAGCAATTCATAACCTCCAGAAGACGCAACTCCAGCTCATTCAGTCCGAAAAAATGTCTAGTCTGGGGCAACTGGTGGCAGGGATCGCCCATGAAATCAACAACCCCGTTAATTTCATCCAAGGTAATCTGACCCATGTGGGTGAATATGGGCACCAATTATTGAGAATGGTGCAGATTTATCAGCATGCCTATCCTCAACCCACTCCTGAAATTGAGGCCGCGATAGAAGCTACTGACCTCAATTTCATTCAAGAAGATCTGCCGCTGATCTTGGCTTCTATGCAGGTCGGCACAGAGCGAATTTCGCAGACAGTGCAGTCACTGCGAAACTTCTCCCGGTTAGATGAGTCAGAGATGAAGCTAGTCGATATTCACGAAGGTATCGAAAGCACGCTGTTTATTTTGCAACATCGCCTGAGAGTTCAGTCTGATCAGGCGGATATTACTGTCATTAAAGACTTTGCCGAAACTCCTCTGGTGCAGTGCTATGCCGGACAGCTCAACCAAGTCTTCATGAATTTGCTGATCAATGCTATTGAGGCATTGGAAGAAGATCAGAAATTCATTGAAATGGGTACGACTCCGACCATTTGGATTCGGACTCGACAGCTTGAACCCGACTGGATACAGGTCGAGGTTTCAGACAATGGCTTGGGTATGCCTGAGCAAATCAGACAAAAGATTTTTAATCCCTTTTTTACAACCAAGCCCGTTGGCAAAGGTACGGGTTTGGGATTATCCATTTGCTATCAAATTATCGTAGAAAAGCATGGAGGCACCTTAGAGTGTTTCTCTGTAAACAATCAAGGCACCCTGTTTCAAATAAAAATCCCAGCTCGGCAGTTAGGCGATCGCTGCTCACTTCCCGATCGCGCTTTGCTTGGAGAAGAACAGCAGGGTCATGCCCAGAGCCAAGACCATTCCTTGGGTCAGAGTTCCAGTGCCTCAGAAATCCCAGACTCGGAGATCTTAGACTCGGAGATATCAGAGTCAGCGGCTGTGCAGACCTCACCCAAACTGCTAGAAGAAGTGATTTTTAGCCCACTCCAAATGGCTCGGCAAAAAGCGCTACTGGGGGTGGTGACAAAAATTCGAGAATCGATCGATTTAGAGATGCTGTTCAAATCAACAGCCGCCGAAGTCCGGCAACTGCTCAAAGCCGATCGCGTTGCCATGCTGCGGTTTGATTCTGATTCGGCTTACCACTCTGGCGAGTTCGTCTCAGAAGATGTATTGCCTCCCTATAACTCTGTGCTGGCAACCAAAGTTCAAGACTATTGCTTTGCCAAAAATCACGCGATTTTTTACCAGCAAGGCCGAACTTGGGCAGCCGATGACATTTATAAGCTATCACTACCGGGTTGCCACATTGCCATCTTAGAGCGTTTTCAGGTGCGAGCCAATTTGGTCGTTCCGCTCTTAAAAGGAGAGGTGCTTTGGGGTTTGCTTTGCATCCACCAATGCTCGGGATCACGCCATTGGCATGAAAAAGACATTGAGTTTGCAACGCATGTGGCGATTCATTTGGGCGTAGCCTTGCAGCAGACAGAATTTGTGACGCGGCTCCAGATGCAATCAGACTATCTAGCTCAGGCCGTTGCTAAAGCCGTAGAGCGCGAAAAGGCCGTAACCACTACGATCAACAAAATTCGGCGATCGCTCAACATCAACACCATTTTCAGAACCACGGTAGCGGAGGCACGGCTGCTGCTCAAAGCCGATCGCGTTGCGCTCTATCGCTTTAACCCAGACTGGAGCGGTGAGTTTGTCGTAGAATCTGTGGCAGCAGGCTGGAAATCCCTGTTGCAGGAGCAGTTTGTGCATCCAGAGATTGGGGTAAATATTAGCGAATGTAGCGTTAAGTCTCTCTCCAATGCTGCCATTACAGACGCTTATCTACAGGAAACGGTAGGAGGCCCATTTGCTCAAGGGGCAGTGTTTAGAATTTGTACTGACATCTACAGCGCAGGATTCTCTGAATGCTATGTGCAGACGCTAGAAATCTATCAGGCTCGCGCCTATGCCATCGTTGCCATCTACAACGGACAGCAATTGTGGGGGCTGCTAGCAGCCTTTCAAAACGGTGAAGCACGGCAGTGGGAAGAGGCCGAGATCAATTTCTTGGTGCAAATTGGCGATCAGTTGAGCGTTGCGATTCAGCAGGCTAGTTTGTTAGAGCGCACACAGCAGCGATCGGATGAGCTGCAAACCACCTTAGAGGCGCAGCTACAAAAACGGGCAAACGAGCTTGCGCGAGAAGCCGAACGCGAACGTGCTTTGGCACAGGTGATTGACAAAATACGCCGCACTTTGGATCTCGCCACCATTTTTCAAACGGCCACTACAGAGGTGCGGCAGTTGCTGAATGCCGATCGGGTAGCAATTCTCTGTTTTGAACCCAATTCAAGCTGGCAGATGGGTGAGTTTGTTTCTGAGGATGTGGTGCCGCCCTTTGATTCAGCCCTTGCCGCCAAAGTTCAGGATCACTGCTTTGCCGAAAACCATGCGATCGACTATCAACAAGGTCGTATCTGGGTCGCTAACGATATTTATCGGCTGGATTTGCCCAACTGTCATATCGCCCTGCTTGACCGTTTTCAAGTCCGGGCAAATCTCATCGTTCCGCTCCTAAAAGGAGATGTGCTTTGGGGTTTGCTGTGTATTCACCAATGTTCTGCCCCACGAGAGTGGCAAGAAAAAGAAATTGAGTTTGTGCGGAAAATTTCGATGCAGTTGGGAGTAGCCCTGCAACAGGCAGAGCTTTTAACCCAAGCCCAGCAACAATCCGCAGAACTCCAGCAGGCTAAGGAAATTGCAGATTCCGCCAATCGCGCTAAGACACAGTTTTTAGCCCACATGAGTCATGAACTGCGAACTCCCCTGAATGTGATTCTAGGTTTTGCTCAGGTTCTGATTCGGGATGCTTCTCTCACCGCCAAACAGCAGCAGAATTTAGAAACCATTGCTCGCAGCGGCGAACATCTGCTGACGTTACTGAATGATGTCTTGGAGATGTCAAAAATCGAGGCGGGACAAATTGTGCTGAATCAGCATAATTTCGATTTGCATCGATTGCTCCACAGCCTAGTGGAAATGCTAAAACTCAAAGCTGAATCCAAAGGCTTAGAGATGATCTTAAGCTACAGTTCAAATCTACCGCAGTACATCTATGCAGATGAAAGTAAGCTGCGCCAGATATTGATTAATCTGCTGGGAAATGCCATTAAATTTACAGAAAAGGGATATGTTCTTTTACATGTGAGTATGGAGTCACAGCCAGAAACACAACTCGAGAAGCAACTGAAGGAAGAATATAGTTCCTCTCATTCCTTTATACCGGATGTCATCTTCTTTGAAGTCAAAGATACTGGATCTGGGATTGCCCCTGACGAACTTGATACCTTATTTAAAGCCTTCATGCAGACTGAAACAGGGCGGAGGTCACAAGAAGGAACTGGGTTAGGTTTACCGATTAGTCAGCAGTTTGTCGGCCTCATGGGAGGCGAAATTACGGTGAGTAGCGTTGTGCAGCAAGGCAGCATTTTCCGCTTTCAAATTCCTCTGAGGTCAACTCAGGCGATCGATGTTGCCACGCTGTCTAGCCAGTCGCATCGTCAGGTAATCGGGCTACAGCCCCATCAGCCGACCTATCGAGTTTTGGTGGTTGATGATAAACCTGAGAGCCGCATGATTCTGGTTAGTCTCCTCGTTCCTTTGGGCTTTGATGTTCGAGAAGCGGAAAATGGTGCGGAGGCCGTTGCCATTTGGGAATCTTGGGAGCCGCATCTGATTTGGATGGATATGCGGATGCCCGTTATGGACGGCTATACGGCAACCCAGCAGATTCGAGCAAGACCCAAGGGGCATGAAACAGTCATTATTGCGCTGACCGCAACCGTGTTTGATCAGCAACGCTCAGTGGTCATTGCAGCGGGCTGCAATGACTTTGTAAGCAAGCCTTTGCAAGAAACAGTCCTCTTTGAAAAAATGTCTGAGTACATGGGTGTGCAGTATATCTATGCCGATCGAGTCAACGGTAGTTCTGAGGGTAGCGCCCTTAAGGATTTGTCTGGCAGGGATTTGTCTGGCGGCGGGTCGCTGACGGGCGATCGCCTCACTGTCATGCCTCCTGAGTGGATCAAGCAACTGCATCAGGCTGCTACCCAAGCCAATGAAAAGCAGATTCTTTATCTCATTGGACTCATTCCAGCCGATCAGGTTTCTCTAGCCAATACCCTCACGTATCTCGTGAACGAGTTTCAACTCGAAACCATTATTAATGTGATTGACGCTATGCCCTGAGGCCATCAGCTTGTTCCTAAAAGCCACCTTTTGCTCAGCGATTTCTCAGTTAGCTTTTAAGGTCTACTCAGATAGCACTCACAGGATATTCAGCCGCCTATCCGATTCTAGAGGAGTCAGAGAAAACACTCCTCATTCACAGGTGAACTATGAAACGCTTTATCATTTTGTCGATCGCAACGTTGACTCTAGTAGGCTTTGGCGGCAGGGCATTGGCAACTTCTGGAGATGGCGGTTTTTGTAATCAAGTCTCCGCTGCGGTTTGCCCTAGCAAGTAATTTTTGTGGGGGCGCGCTCCACCTCATTTGCTCCACATCTCCTAACAAAAGTCCTCCCCTGAAGATTGACGGCTTCAGGGGGGATTTTTCGGCGCTGATATAGGGAGAGCCATATTTTACGGCGACCTACTGCGCCTCAATAATGCCGCCACCTAGCAAGATTTCACCGTCATACCAAACAGCAGCCTGCCCTGGCGTAATGCTGAGCTGCGGCTCATCCAAGACAATTTTGGCTCGATCGCCCCCTAGAGGAATCACGGTACAGGGCACCGCCTCTGAACGGTAGCGAATTTGTACCTCGGCTCGAATGGGCGTGGTCGGTGTGGCAATCGAAACCCAGTTAACCCGCTGCACGGTCAGTTCTGGCGCTTGGGCAGCAGTGCGATCGCCCACAATGACCTGGTTTTTTATAGCGTCGATCCCAACGACATAGAGCGGCTGTGCGGCTGCAATTCCCAGCCCTTTCCGCTGACCGATCGTGTAATTATGGATGCCATCATGCTGACCTAAGATCTTGCCTGAAGCATCCACAATGTCGCCCTGCTTTGGAGCCAGATATTTCTCTAAAAAGCCTCGCATCGATCCATGAGCCTCGATCAAGCATAAGTCCTGACTTTCAGGCTTTTCGGCAGTGTGCAGCCCAAATTTAGCGGCCTGCTGCCGAGTTTCAGCCTTAGTTTGGCTGCCTAAAGGAAATAGCGTATGGGCTAAAACTTCTTGGCTGAGATCGTAAAGAAAGTAGGTCTGGTCTTTATTGCGATCGATAGCTCGCCGCAACTGATGGCGATCGCTCACGGGATCATAGGCAACCTGCGCATAATGCCCGGTGGCAATGCGATCAATCCCTAGCTCTTGCCGCGCATACTGGAGCATAGGAGAAAATTTCACGGCTTTGTTGCACTGCGAACAGGGCAACGGCGTGATCCCTGCTCCGTAGCCGTTGACCAAATATTCCACAATATTTTTCTCAAACAGCTCTCGCGTATCCACAATATGATGCGCTACCCCCAACTCCTCGCAAAGACGGGCGGCATCTACCATGCCTTCAGAGCAGCACTGGCCTTTCCCCTTCATCAGCCATAGGGTTAGCCCTACCACGTCATAGCCTTGCTGGTGCAAGGCTGCTGCTGCCACTGAGCTATCTACTCCACCCGATAGTCCGACAACGACTTTGCTCATGGGTCAACTAAAATTTGAAATCGAAAAATGGCAATTTTGCACTTCTCTACGCTAGCACTCTGCTGAACAATTGAGGGCAGCCAGAACCATTTTGGCATTCGTGTTTCCAGTAAACCGTTGACTTTTTGGGGTTACTGAGGCTTGGCTGATTTCTGAAATGAATTTTTTTGGAGAGAAGCGCGGAGTGCCCCTCTTTCCAACAAAAATTCATTCCCCTATTAAGCAGTGCCGTTACTGATTTTAGAGAAAAATGTTTAGAGCCTTAAGCCTCTTGCTCATTCTGCATTTGAGGCAGCTTAATAACATAGCGGTAGCCATCTTCGACAGAGCCGCGAATAAAGACCGAACCGCCATGCATTTCTGCCAATTGACGACTCAAAATTAGCCCTAGACTCTGGCGTGAGCCATCTAATCTAAATAAATCGGCTGCTTCTTGAGCCGTAGAATGCCCGTTGAAAAAGTTCGCCTCTGGCTCATCTTCAATCGCAGGATGGGAGAAGGTTTCAGCGTGACGCAAGAAACTGCCGCCTGAATGGACTGAAGACAAATGACTCAGCGCGACCAACTCTGCCTGGGGCAGACCTTCTCCTAGCCAAGGGTGAGAAGACCAGACGGTGAGGTTGAGAAAACCCTGGCGACGAGAAATGTGAATCCGAATAACGCTATCGGCACTGGAGGACTGGATGACGCTAAAAACCAGGTGATAGAGCATTTGACGCACCTTCTCTTTATCGAGCAGCCAAATGCGATTGCCAGGTTCTCTTGTGAGCTGGATTTGCTGTTCGCGTCGTTGAATAGCCTGATTCAGGGTTGCGATCGCCTGTTGGCACAGCATTTCAATATCCACTGAATTGAGGCTCAGCGATCGCCCGCTGTCATCTAATGCCCCCAGCTCAACAATTTCATTCACCAAAGACAGTAAATATTGACCGCTGTTGTGAATGATTTCGATGTATTCTCTTTGCTTACTCGCCAGTGACCCGTATATTCCCTGACTCAAGACGCTGGCCATGCCCAAAATCGAGGTCAGAGGGGTACAGAGTTCTTGTGTCATTTGCGAAATGAGTTTGGTCTTGGCAGAAGCCTGTACCTCAGCAACAGCAGGGCTGGCAGAAATAGCCAGGTTGGCAGATGCATTGGCTTCGGCATCCGATCGCTTCAGCAGGCGATCGCGTTCAAATTCGCTCATGCTCCAGCGAGCCGTAAGCTGTAATAGCTCAATTTCTTTGCCCGTAAATTCGCGTGGACTCAACCCCATGACAGCTAGAGCACCCAGACATTCGCCATCTGATGTGATTAGAGGCACGCCCAAGTAGGAACGAATGCCATAGCGCTGTGTTAGCAGACTATTGGCAAAGGTTGGATTAGCCGTCGTATCGGGGATAGCTAAAATTTGCTGACTATCCACCACATGGGTGCAGAAAGATTCTGTCCGAGGCATCTGCCGAGACGTTGCTAGACTATTCATCAGCCCGATACGAGACAGACCCACGGCAGATTTAAACAGATGGCGATCGCCATCCAATATGCCTAAGATGCAGATAGGTGCATCCAAAAAATGGGCGGCCGTTTGGGTCGCTTCTTCAAAAACGGGGATACTTCCCAGTTCTAATAAACCCATTTTTTCTAGCGTTTGCAGACGTTTTTTCTCCCATTCGGAAGCGGGTTCATGATCTAACCGACAAGACAACCTTATATCAGGGCTTAGCATGACACCCTCATCCTTGCGTGCGCAGTTATCAGCCACCGACTCGGTATAGTTTCGATGGTGGTTCAATGTATTCATCATTCCCTGACTTTTCAGGTGATCACCACGGATTGTGTGGAAGTAGTAAAGTTCAGGGTTTTTAAGGGTTTTAGGGTTTATAGAGCCAACATATTTTCAGTAGCTCCACTGATTTTCGAGTAGCATTTATAGCAAGATAGCCCCCAGCATAAAGCCGTAAGGCAGTGCTGGAGGCTCGTCAAGAGAGGGTTGAATGCGTAACTTTGGCTGATGCTACTGGCTATGCAAACTGTGGCACCTGATTTTGGGCAAAATCGCGCTGCTGGAGATGCTGCATGTGGTGAAATAGATTCCAGCAATATTGTTCTGGCAAACCGCAAGTGACTGCTCCGCGCAGCACCACGTTGAAATACCAGTCATTGGGCGCATGTTCTTCAGAAAGCTTGTCGATCACGGTATAGGTTCGTACATTGGCAAAACGCCGCCCTTGACTGTAGACCTCGATCGTTTCATGGCTGTAGCCTTCTTCTCGTTCGTCCAGGCGATCGCTCAGTCGCTGAGGCAGCCGATACAATACGCCTTCGACCACAGAAGCTTGCTCTTTGATCACATCTAGAACACCACAGTTACGCCGCTGCGATCGCCGAAAGAATCCCAGACGATAGCCCCGTAGCGTAGCGGTACCCACGACATAGTTATGGGTACTTTCACCGAGCGATCGCTTCAAGTCAACAGGGCACATGCAGGAACCATAGGCGAAGTAGTAGAACATTGGCTCTGCTAAGTCGGCATCTGCTAAGTGGGCAATTCCGACTGCTGCGGGCTGGAGGGCTGACTCAGGGCAATTTGACGAGATACGCTGCATAGTTCTGTCGGGTAGAGTACCAATCGACGATCGAAACATAGAAGCTCAGAATACCAGGGGTTAAAAAGGCTAAACGTGATTTTTTAGACCGTAGCCTTAACTGATTAGTAGCCTTAATGGATTAAGGGCTTCAGCTTATTAAAAATCTTAGCAGGGATTTTGATTAATGACACACATCCCGACGGGAATACCGTGGATTTAGGTTCTTTTTTCAATTTGATCTCAATATCTAACATAGCTAGAGTCACGTTAGGACATTTTGTGGGTGCGCTCCGCGCACCCACAAAATGTCCTAGGAATCATAGATTAAATAAGGATCTGGATCTTTTGGCTCTATTTCTGGCTCTATAAAGTCACAGAGTCCTGACCGAAGCCGGATTACCAAAAAATAAAGCTTGGAATATTACCTGCTGAGAGACACGACTCAGTAAAATCAGGAAATGACTGAATCTTACTCCGCTTCTACACCTGCTAACCCTGAGATCCCTAGCTGTGCCTGGCGTCGGGCGATCGGGCTGGGCTGGACAAACCCCTACACTGTGCGTTACCCCAGCAATATTGATGATGGTGCATGGCATGGGATGCCCTTGGGTGGCTTTGGGGCAGGCTGCATTGGGCGATCGCCTCGGGGTGATTTTAACCTCTGGCATATTGATGGCGGCGAACATGTGTTTCAAACCCTGCCTGCCTGTCAGTTCAGTATTTTTGAGCGATCGGCGAATCATACTCAAGCCCATACCTTATGTACAGAAGCATCGGCAGCAGCGTTGCAGACCTGGCAGCCCTATCCAGCCAGTCAGGCCGCAGAAGAGGAACACACCACAGGTGAATACTCTGCGCTGTATCCTCGCAGCTGGTTTGTCTACCGTAATGTGTTTCAGGCGGCACTGTCTTGCGAACAGTTTTCGCCAATCTGGGCAGAAAACTATCAGGAAGCCAGCTATCCGGTGGCGCTATTTCACTGGAAAGCGCATAATCCGACCGATCGCCCTTTGACCCTTAGCATCATGCTGACTTGGGAAAACATGGTGGGTTGGTTTACCAATAGTCTAAAATCGCCAGAGGTAAAGGTTAGAGACGATGGTAGCCCGGTCTATGCCTATCAGCCGCGTTTGGGAGAGAGTCAGGGAAATTTTAATCAATGGCGAACGGAAGCGGGTGATGGAACGAGCTATGTCGGCTGCATCATGAGCGGCAAGCCCACTGAGCATCCGGCAGAAGGCGAGGGGCAGTGGGCAATTTTGGCGGCTGCCGCAGACCTGGAAGTGTTTCATCACACGCGCTGGAATCCGGCTGGGGATGGCGCTGAAATTTGGCGATCGTTTGCTCAAGAGGGTTCGTTGCCCAACCTAGCCTCTGCCACGCCTGCGGCTGAGGGCGAACGGGTGGCAGGGGCAATCGCTCTACGGTTCACCTTGGCTCCTGGCGAAACGCGGCAGATTCCCTTTGCGGTAGCGTGGGATTTTCCGGTGACGGAGTTTGCCGAAGGGGTGATTTACCACCGTCGCTACACAGATTTCTTTGGACGCAGCGGCCAAAACGCTTGGGCGATCGCTCAAACGGCGCTGCAAAATCATCTGGTTTGGCAGCAGCAGATTCAGCAGTGGCAGCAGCCGATTCTCGATCGCACCGACCTGCCAGATTGGTTCAAAATGGCGCTGTTTAATGAGTTATATGACCTAACCAGCGGCGGTACGCTCTGGAGTGCCGCGAGCGATCGCGATCCGGTTGGGCAGTTTGCCGTACTGGAATGCCTGGACTATCGCTGGTATGAAAGCCTAGATGTGCGACTCTACGGCTCTTTTGCCCTGTTGATGCTGTTCCCAGAGCTAGATAAAGCGATCTTGCGTGCCTTTGCGCGAGCCATTCCGACCGAGGACGATCGCACTCGTACCATCGGCTACTACTACACGATCGGCAAACCTAGCCCAGAAGCCCTACGCAAAGCCAAAAATGCCACCCCCCACGACTTGGGCGCACCCAACGAGCATGTCTGGGAAAAAACGAATTACACCAGCTATCAGGACTGCAACCTCTGGAAGGACTTGGGCAGCGACTTTGTGCTTCAGGTCTACCGCGACTTTGTGCTAACGGGCAGCATAGACTACGCCTTTCTAGCCGAATGCTGGCCTGCGGTGACAGCCGCGATCGCTTACCTCAAAGCCTTTGACTTAGACAACGATGGCATTCCTGAAAACTCAGGCGCACCCGATCAAACCTTTGACGACTGGCGATTGCAGGGCGTGAGCGCTTACTGCGGCGGTCTATGGATTGCCGCATTAGAGGCAGCCATTGCGATCGGAAAAATCTTAATGGATCATCCTGTCGCAGACGGCTCGATCGCAGCGTTAGAGGAGGCGATCGCCCTATATCAAACCTGGTTGACCCAAGCCCGCCCCGTTTATCAGGAAAAGTTGTGGAATGGCCAATACTATCGACTAGACAGCGAGAGCGGCTCTGATGTGGTCATGGCCGATCAGCTTTGTGGGCAGTTCTATGCGCGATTGCTAGGTTTGCCTGATGTGGTACCGATCGCCTGTGCGCAGTCTGCTCTGCAAACTGTTTATGAGTCCTGCTTTCTCAAATTCCACGATGGCAAGCTGGGAGCCGCTAATGGGGTCAAGCCCGATGGGTCGCCCGTCAATCCCAAAGATACGCACCCTCTAGAAGTTTGGACAGGCATTAACTTTGGGCTGGCAGCTTTTTTGGTGCAGATGGGAAGGCGGGAGGATGCCCTACGGCTCACCCAAGCCGTGGTGCAGCAGGTGTATGAACATGGGCTTCAGTTTCGCACGCCCGAGGCAATCACTGCCGCCCAGACTTTCCGCGCCAGCCATTATCTGCGGGCAATGGCGATTTGGGGCATCTACGGTCTGTTGGTCGAACCGGCTGGTTAAATCAAGATGACCCTTCGGGCGTTGCCTTCCGAAATTTTGCCTAAATGTTTTGAAAGCTTTGTGTAGCAAAGCTTTCAAAACATAACTCATTTGGATCTAAGCGCGCAGCGCTATAACTACTTTCAAACCCGAGAGAATGGGCTTAAAGCCGTTGGTGCATTCCTAGTCAATGCCATAAATCAAAAGAATTTGGGCGCAGTCTGTTGCGATGATCTGTCCCTCGCTCAAGTTCATGCTCAAGTCCATAATGAGAATTGCTAAAAACTATTCGATCGCTACTTCTATGAAAATCGCTACATGGAATGTCAACTCACTGCGAACTCGTTTGGATCATGTGACTCAGTGGCTAGCGGATAACCCAGTCGATGTCCTCTGTGTGCAGGAAACTAAAGTCGTAGATAAAGATTTTCCGCAATTGCCTTTAGAGGCTTTGGGCTATCACCTCTATTTCTCTGGGCAAAAGTCCTACAACGGGGTAGCCATCCTCAGTCGATCGCCCTTAGAAAACGTCAGCATGGGATTTAGCCCGGTTGTGGGTGAGAGCATTAGCGATTTAGATGAGCAAAAGCGGGTGATCACGGGCGTTTTGGATGGCGTTCGCATTGTGAATCTCTATGTGCCCAACGGCTCGGAAGTGGGCAGCGAAAAGTATCAGTACAAGCTGCGCTGGCTCTCGGTGCTGCGAGACTACTTAAAGATAGTCTTGGCTGAAACGCCTGATGTTTTAGTCTGCGGCGACTTTAATATTGCTCCAGACGATCGCGATATTCACAACCCGGCAGGTAGAGCCAATCACATCATGGCATCGGCAGCAGAGCGTGAAGCGCTCGAAAAATCGGTCTTGTCTATTGGGTTTACCGATATCTTTCGCAGCTTTAATCCTGATCCTGGGCAATTTAGCTGGTGGGATTATCGGGCGGCGGCTTTTCCTAAAAATATGGGCTGGCGCATTGATCACCATTACCTATCGCCCAATTTGGTGGAAAAAGCGATCGCCTGTACGATCGATAAAACTCCACGCGCCTGGGAAAAGCCGAGCGATCATGTACCTGTCATAGTTGAGCTTAACTCGCCTTAAAACTGGTCTTTCATACCGCGCAGCTTCGCAAAAGTTTGAATGGGATCTTGGCTCTTCACCCGCGCTTGCAGATGAGGCTGATCCCAGCGCAAAAAGGGGTTCGTTTGCTTTTCTTCTCCAAGCAGCGAAGGAACTGTAGATTCCGATCGCTCTCGCATATTCCTCACGACTTCAAATCGACTCCGCAAATCGGGGTTGCCTTCATCGACCGTCAGCGCAAATTTCAGATTGTTGAGGGTGTACTCATGAGCGCACCAAATCCGTGTTGTGTCTGGTAAAGCTCGAATTTTGCTGAGGGAATTTACCATTTGCGTTGGCGTGCCTTCAAATAGTCTGCCGCAGCCTCCAGCAAACAGTGTGTCGCCACAAAACAGCTCTCCAGTCTCGCCTGATGCGATCGGCGGAAAATAGTAGGCAATGTGGGCGCGGGTATGACCTGGAACGAACAAGACCTCGGCTCGTCGATCACCAAAGGTGACGCGATCGCCTTCTTGCAGGAACACCTGCTGCCCCGGAATGCGCCCCCGATCTTCTGCCCCTCCGTAAACTACGGCTTCGGGAAAGGATTGCAACAGACGGGTATTGCCGCCTACGTGATCACCGTGATGATGCGTGTTGAAGATGGCAACAAGTTCAGCATCTAATTCGTGTAAATACTGCAAGACCGGATCGGATTCTGCGGGGTCAACAACTGCCGCAATTTTGAAGCCAGGTTCATATAGCAGAAAAATATAGTTATCCGATAGAACTGGGAGCCGAAGAATCTGCATTTATCGCCTTTTGTGGGTCAACGGCCTATCAAGAGAAGCCCTATACACATATCCGCATTTTCCCGCTGTTATGCGCTGCCACCAAGCATTAGATTTTTACTATGTCTTTAAGAGCTTCTCACTAGAACTTTGCCTAGTCATCCGTATCAGGAAAGAGAATGAGTATATAAAGCGATTCACGCATTACAAATTCATCTCCTCAGCTCCAATCGCTACCGCTTCAACAGACAGGGCTTAACTCTATGGCATGGCTAACGCAGAACAAATCGGGTATTGCCGTTCAATCTTTGGTTGAGCAAATTATTACTACAGGTCAGATGAGCCGTAAAGAACATGTGCAGCTCACCTCTGCAATGCTCTCTGACCAACGCATCACTGAGGTCGATCGGCAACAGATCAACCGTGTTTTTGACTATATTCAAATCGGGCGGCTCAGATTAATCGATTAAGCCATCGTATCTAGAAAATGTTGTATTGAATACAATTACCAGACCAAAGTCTGATCTGAGCCATAGCTCTAATAAGGATGTTTGAAAAGTCCAACTATGGGTAGCGCAATGTTTCAGATCCCCCTAAATCCCCCTTATAAAAGGGGGACTTTGAATTTATTCCCCCCTTTTGAAGGGGGGCAGGGGGAATCAACAGGTGCCTAAAATCACAGCTGACCACTTTTCAAACATCCTCTTAGTCGGGCTTGCCAAAAAAACGTCAAGTGACTGACTTTTTCAGCAAGCCCTAACTACAGGGTAGGAAAAAACACCCGCATGTAGGCCGATACGATCGCCTCTCCAAAAAATGCCGTTAAAACGGCCGCCATCGAGAGAAAAGGGCCAAACGGCATCGGTTGCCGACGGCTCATTAACCCGATCGCCATCGCTCCACCGCCCAGAAATGCGCCGATTGCACAGGCCAAAAAGCCCGACAGCAGCACCAGCTTCCAGCCTAGCCATGCCCCAATCATTCCCATGAGTTTGGCATCACCGCCCCCCATTGCCGTTTGGCCAAAGGCGATCGAAGCCAAAATTGTGATGATATCAAACACCCAAATCCCCACGACTGCTCCTAAGATGCCCTCCCAGAGCTGATGGGCCGATCCCGATAGCCCCCCCGGCATTGCATACCACCCCGCGATCGCTTGATAAATTAACCCAGCCATCAGTCCTGACTGGGTTAGCACATTGGGCAAAGTGAGCGTGTCTAGATCAATTAGCGCCAGTGCCAATAGCCAGCTAAAAAATGTCCAGTAGCCCAAAGTATGCAAAGACAGGTCATAGGCCCAGTAGACCCACACAAATAGCACTCCCGTTGCGGCTTCTACGAGCGGATAGCGAACTGCGATCGGGCTACGGCAATAGCGACAGCGACCCTTAAGCGCCAGCCAGCCCAGCACAGGGACGTTATCGTAGCTTTTGAGCCGTCGTAGGCAATGCGGACAGCGGGAAGGCGGAAACAGCAAAGATAAACCTGCTGGGATGCGGTAAATGACGACATTGAGGAAACTACCTACTGCTGCACCCAGTGCAAAGGTGATGAGTGTCGTCAGCCCTGAAGATAGAAATTCCATGACGTTATATAGACGTTACATAGGATCGAAAATTAATTAACCTGGAGTAGTTTTTTGTGTGCGAGCTATAGCTGGCGGCACAGGTTGGAATTTAGAAAGCCTGTTACTCCTCGTTTTCATAATGCCCTGAATCTCTCTCTTACCCTGCTCTAGCCCCATGTTTTAGTGAAAACCTGAAACCTGAAACCTGAAACCTACCCCTTACACGGCTAAATCCAGCTATCATAGCGGTTGTTGCATCGGCTACAGTATGGGCAGACAACGTTCAATTTTGGCGCTAATTTTAGCTTTGGCGATCGCTGCGATCGTCGTTCTGGTCAAGGTTCCTGTGCGGCTGGGCCTAGACTTGCAGGGCGGCTCTCAGCTGACGCTTCAGGTGCAAACCACCGACACTGTTAAAGAAATTACTCCTGACAAGCTCGATGCCGTCAAGCGCGTAGTCGAGAACCGCATCAATGGATTGGGCGTTTCTGAATCGATCGTTCAATCGGTGTTGCCAGACAAGCTTGTCGTGCAGCTTCCTGGCGTTAGCGATCCGGCTCAGGCCGAGCGGGTTTTGGGAGGTACAGCCCAGCTCGATTTTCGAGAGCAGATTCCTGGGACAGAGGCTCGCTTGCCGATTGAGTTTCAGGTGCAGAAGCAGAAAGAAGTCGAACTCAGAGCCTTACAGGATAGCAAAGCCGATAAGGCTGAAATTGATGCCAAGCAAGCAGAGCTTGACACTAGCGCTCAGGCACTCGCAGAACTGTTTAAGCCCTCTGGTCTGACAGGAGAAGGACTCAGAAACGCCTTCCCTCAACCTGTAGGGGGCGATAGCTGGGAAGTAGTCCTGAACTTTAGTGACCAAGGGGGCGAACAGTTTGCCCAACTCACCAAAAATGTGGCGGGTACTGGGCGCAGCCTGGGCATTTTCTTAGATAATCAGCTCTTGAGCGCGCCTACTGTTGCGGCTCAGTATGCCGAAACCGGAATTTCGGGCGGCACAGCCACAATTACGGGAGGGTTTGATACCCAGGAAGCAAGCGGACTCGCCATTCAGTTGCGCGGCGGCGCACTGCCTGTGCCTGTAGAAATTGTAGAAAACCGTACTGTTGGGGCGACTTTAGGACAAGACAGCATCCAGAGCAGTATTTACGCAGGCATTCTGGGTTTGGTACTGGTGCTGATTTTTATGGTGATCTACTATCGTCTCCCCGGCTTCATTGCCGATCTAGCACTGGTGCTCTATGCGCTGTTTACGCTGGCGCTGTTTAACCTCTTAGGCGTGACGCTGACCCTACCCGGAATTGCCGGATTTCTCCTCAGTATCGGCATGGCTGTAGATGCCAACGTGCTGATTTTTGAACGCACCCGCGAAGAGCTACAGGCCGGAAAAACGCTCTATCGGTCTGTAGAGTCCGGCTTCTATCGCGCTTTTTCCAGCATTTTAGACAGTAACGTCACCACGTTAATTTCTTGTATAGCGCTGTTTGTATTAGGCACGGGATTAGTTAAAGGTTTTGCCTTGACCCTGGCTCTTGGAATTGGGGTGAGCATGTTTACAGCCCTGACCTGTAGCCGCACCTTCCTGATGCTGCTCGTGCTTAGCTATCCGGCTTTGCGGCAAAGACCTGAACTCTTTAGCCCCAATGTTCCTTCCTCTAACAAAATCCAGCCCGAGAAAGCATCATGAAACTGCAAATCATCCGCCAGCGATCGCTCTGGTGGGCTATTTCCTCAGCTATCATTCTCAGCGGTCTGATCGCCATGATCATCTCTTGGAGTCAGATTGGCGCACCCCTTCGCCCCGGTCTTGACTTTGTAGGCGGCACAAGACTTCAGCTAGATCTGGATTGCTCAGTTCCAGACAATTGCGCCAAGCCGATTGAGCCAGCAGTAGTGCGAGAGGTGTTGTCGGCGCAGGGGCTAGAAAACAGCACTATCCAAGTTTTGGGTGAAGAGCGACGGGCGCTCTCTATTCGGACTTCGGCACTCAGCGTCGATCAGCGGACTCAGCTTGAAAAGACTCTGGCCGAGAAGATTGGCGCGTTTGACCCTCAGAAAACTCAGATTGATACCGTTGGGCCAACGCTGGGAAGGCAGCTTTTCACCTCTGGCATCTTGGCACTGCTGCTGTCCTTTGTGGGCATTGGTCTTTACCTCAGCTTTCGCTTTCAGCTGGACTACGCCGTTTTTGCGATCGTTGCGCTACTGCACGATGTCCTTACCACAGTGGGCATTTTCTCTATTTTGGGTTTAACCCTGGGTGTTGAGGTGGATAGCCTGTTTATTGTGGCGCTTCTGACGATCGTGGGTTTCTCGGTGAATGACACGGTTGTCATCTACGATCGCATCCGAGAAACCATTCAGCTCAGTGGCGATCGCTCGATCAATGACATTGTGGATGCTGCCGTCAATCAAACGCTGGCTCGCTCGATCAACACGACGCTGACCACGCTTTTGCCCCTCGTCGCTATCTTCCTGCTGGGGGGTGAAACCCTGAAGTATTTTGCCCTAGCGCTGATTATTGGATTTGCGATGGGAGCCTATTCCAGTATCTTCATTGCCAGCACTTTATTAGCTTGGTGGCGTGTGCGATCGGGGCAAGAAATTCAAGAGGGCGGAAAAGATCAGCTTGCGGGTGCTGAAGAGTAATCCGGTAGGTAGAATCGCTATTCCGAACGACTGAGGCAAGATGGGAGTAGAGTGGCTCTATGTTTTCCTATAAATATTTGTCTCCCCATGCTGTTTCCCTCGTTCTTCCGTAGCTCCAAAAAGCCGCTGACTACCGAAAAGCGCACGGTTCTCAATGATGTGAGCTGGCAAAAGTTTGAGACTTTGTTGGCAGAATTGGGTGAACAGCGTCAGGCTCGTCTGACCTACTTTCGAGGCAGGCTGGAATTAATGACCCCGATCGCGGCTCATGAGCGCTGCAATAAGCTGATTGAGTCGCTGATTCTCATTTTGGTTGAGGAACTGCATCTCTCAGCTACTCATCTCATGCCTGTGCTGCTAAAATCGCCTGAGTTGGTCTGTGCGACTGAGCCAGATGCCTGCTACTACTTTCATAATGTTCCTTCGGTGCAGGGCAGAACTGAGCTGAGCCTGCCGCGTGATCCCTCCCCCGATCTGCTGGTGGAAATCGCCCTGACCAAAAGCAGTCTTGATAAGCAGCCGATTTATGCGACGTTAGGCATTCCAGAAGTCTGGCGCTACATCACGACGCCCGATGAAGATATTCTGAGAGGAACGCTGCTGATTTACGAACTGCAAGGCGATCGTTATGTAGAACAACGAACCAGCCAATTTTTTCCTTTTTTATCGGCTAACCGCGCACTGCAATTTTTGCAGGAAAGCGACTCTATGAGCCTGTCGGCTTCAATTCGCCTCTTGCGATCGTGGGTTAAAGAGCGCGCTTAGAATCGCCAGCCTACAGGGACTTTGTAGACCAACTGACTCGTTCAAAATGTCCGAGCCAGAACATGAAAGCTGCGTATTCTGAGGTCGGAAAGTGAGGTTTGAGGGGCGATCGGGTTAACTCACATGACCTGCAATAATTTGCCAGCGGTTTTGTCGCTGTAGCCAGACGCGAGTGAAGCGATAGGTTGCCGAGAACGGCTCACCGTTCAGCGTTCCGGCAAGATCTGCCCTGAGAGTAACCACAACACAATCGCCATAAGGATGAATTTGGCGATCGCTAATTTCCAGCTTTGTGAATTTAAAGATTCCAGAGCGGTGTGCATCTAGATCAAATTGTTTGCCCACGACCTGACCTGTATGCATCGTCCAAACGAGATCATCAGCGATCAGTTCATCCAGTATGGCTATGTCACTGGTGAGCATGGCCTGTCGCAAGGTTTCTTCTAAAGTTTCGATCGTTTTAATTTCCATTGTTGGTTTCTCTGCGGTATACAGCAGAACGTACTCAATCAAATGCTACGTCAAAGATTTGGAGCAGCGCAAACATGGGTATTCGCCTGCGGCTGAGGTGTGTCAGCAGGTTAGACTGCGGGTAGCGATCGCCCCATTCATCTCTTCATTGGGTCAACCATGACAAGCCCTTTTTTGCTGCATTTGCCAACGGCTGAGGCCATTCCGATCGTTGCGAATTTACCCCATAGTGGGTTGCTCGTTCCGCCAGAAATAGCGGCTCAGCTACAGCCGCATCAGCATTTGCCCAATCAAGATTGGCATCTGGACAAACTCTATGATTTCTTACCCAGCTTGGGAATTACGGTGCTGCAAGCCGTCCATAGCCGCTATGTGGTGGATTTGAATCGATCGCCCAAACAGCCGCTATTTGGCAACTTCTGGCAGTCGGTGATTGCCGAAAAGACTGCCTTTAATGTGCCCCTCTATCAAACAACGCCCTCTGAGCTAGAGATTCAGCAACGGGTTGAGCAATATTACCAGCCCTATCACCATCAGCTGCAAAATTTGCTGGATCAAGCGATCGATCAGTTTGGCAAAGTGTATCTGCTAGATTTGCATAGCTTCTTGGGCTTGATCGAGGACGAGGTTTGTTTGGGTAACGGCAATGGCAAAACCTGTGGCGATCGCTTTATCACCTTCGTGGAAGATGCCTTTGGCTCGAAGGGCTACCAGGTGGTTCGCAATAAAGTTTTTAGCGGTGGGTACATTACTCAACATTATGGACAGTCGCCGCAGGTAGAGGCGTTGCAGATAGAAGTTCGCTATCCGGTCTATCTGGATGCCAAGCAACTCGATCAGGCTGCTGTCCCAGATTGGGATGTGCCCGAATTCGACCGGGCAAAACATCAGTTTGAGGCCGTCTTTCGTCATGTCGTTGAGGCCGTGCTTCAGGCGGGAAACAATAGGGCGGGTTAATTGGCCTATATCTGGATCGGCGTAATCTTGATAGAGTACGAGGGTGAAATTGCGCTGAGGAGAAAGCATGAGAGTTGCAAGTCCTATGATTGCATCTGACCAAAAGGCTACACAGCAAGCTTCTACTCTACGGCGCTTCTTAGGCTACCTGCGACCCTACCGCAAAGAAATTCCTATTGCCCTCACCCTAGTCACGATCGGGGCAGCCACCCAAGCGATCGGCCCTTTTCTCTTAGGGTGGTCGATCGATCATGTGATTGCTCAAGGCAATTTGCGGGGGCTGTGGCAGCTCTTGGGGGGGCTAGCGCTAATCTATATAGCGGGAGTTTGGGCCATTCGGGGGCAGATCTTGCGCGTGGGCTGGATTATGCAGCGTGTGCTGGCGCAGCTTCGGCAAGATATCTTTACCAAAATTCAGAGTTTGCCCCTCAGCTTTTTCGATCGCAGCGAGGCAGGCGACTTAATGAGTCGGCTGTTGAATGATGTCAACACCGTCAATCAGGCGTTTGGACAGACGATCGCCCAAATGTTGGGCAACGCCTTCAGCTTAATTGGCATTGTAATTGCCATGCTGGCGATTAATTGGCAGCTTGGCTTGTTGAGCAACTTGGCTGTGCCCTTGATGATTTTCACCACGGGGTTGTTTGCCCGCTGGGCCAGAGCCAGATTTCGCGTCACTCGTCAGACGATCGGGGAGCTGTCTGCCAAGCTAGAAGAAGACATTGGCAGCGTGCGAGAGGCTCAAGCCTTCAATCGCGTGCAGATGAATATTGAAGAATTTGACAGCCTCAATGCTGCTAACCGAGATGCCAATGTGCAGGCCGTCGCCATCACATCGGCGTTTTTACCCTCGATCGATTTTCTCAACACCCTAGCGACCGGGGGGGTGCTGGCCTACGGGGGCTATCTAGCCGTCACAGGGGCTGCCACGGTGGGCGTGGTCACTTCTTTCTTGCTCTATGTCCAACAGTTCTTTCGCCCCATTCAGATCCTCAGCCAGTTTTATACCCAGGCTCAGTCTGCTTTTGCTGGACTGGAGCGGATTTTCCAGCTGCTGGATGAACCGTCGCAGCTCAGAGACGCAGCAGATGCGACAACGATGCCGCCGATTCGGGGCGAAGTCACTTTCGAGAATGTCAAGTTTGGCTATACGCCCGAGCAGCTTGTGCTGAAGGGGGTCAATCTCCAGGCGCAGCCCGGTCAGATGATTGCCTTAGTGGGTGCGACAGGAGCGGGTAAAAGCACGATTATCAATCTGATTCTGCGGTTCTATGATGTGACCGGAGGTGCCGTTAAGATCGATGGCATTGACGTGCGCAGCGTCACCCAAAACAGCTTGCGCCGACAGATTGGCATTGTGCTGCAAGATAATATTTTGTTTAGCGGTACCGTTGCCGAAAATATCGCTTTTGGTGTTCCCAACGCCAGCCAAATTGAGATCGAAGCGGCGGCACAGCTGGCCAATGTGCATGAATTTATCACTTCGCTGCCGCAAGGCTACGCGACCCAACTGGGAGAGCGGGGTGCCCCCCTCAGTCAAGGACAGCGGCAGTTGATCAGCATTGCCCGTGCTGTGCTAATTGACCCTTGCATCTTAATCCTCGATGAAGCCACCAGCAGCATTGACACCCGCACCGAGGCGCTGGTTCAGTCGGCGATTGCCCGCCTGCTCCAGGGCAGAACCAGTTTTGTGATTGCCCATCGTCTCAGTACGGTAACTCAAGCCGATCGCGTCTTGGTGATTCAGCAAGGGCAAATTGTTGAGCAGGGCAGTCATATAGAACTCATCGCGCAAAAAGGCGTCTATGCCAATCTCTACGCCTTGCAGTTGGGAACAGCCGCAACGATCGCATAGGTATAGCTGCTTAAACAGCCGCTAACTCAGCCCAAACCTGGGATGTTCTATCGAGCGGCTAGCTGTTCTCGTTGAGCTGGCTCATACCACCCCTGGCGATAGATTAGCTCTAACTGCGTGCCCACCTTTGTGAAATAGTCCATCTGTTGCGATTGCAAGACGACCATTACCCGAAAGATGAGCAGAGCCACGATCGCAAGCACCATTCCAGCAGCGGTCGTAATCAGGGCTTCGCCAATGCCTGCTGCGGCCAGCGTGGCCTGCTCTCCTCCCTCTCCGCCGCCAATATTGAGGTTGCTAAAGGTCAAGATCAGTCCTGTTACTGTTCCCAGCAGCCCCAACAGCGGAGAAACGGCAATCACGGTTTCCAGAAGCTTGTCGCCTTTTCGCATCTGCACAAACTCGTCATCTAATGCCCCTTCCATCGCTAGCCGAAAGGTTTCAGGGCTGGGCTGATTGAGCTGCAAGGGCGCTAAAAGAAATCGCCCAATCGGCAGGTCTTCGGCTTGGCGGGCGATCGCCTTTGCTTGCTGCAAGTCATACTGAGCGGCTTCCAGCACATCATGGACGATGCGGTTCTCCTGACTCAACAGCCGATACCAAAACCAGCTGCGCTCTAGGGCACAAGCCAATGTCACAATTGAGAATCCCAACATGGGGATCATGATTAAGCCGCCTTTAGCCAGGAAGTCAAAGAGCGTAGACATGAGGAATTGAAAGTTTTGAGTTTAGAGTGGAATGAACGAATGATCTAAATATTGCAGCCGAGATCGGAACCGCGACTGTACGTCAGCCTCGACGATGCGAGAAGGCGATCGCGGTATCGGCTAACACCGCCTCAAGTCATGGCCGTCTCTCCATAGCTGACGACAGAGCTTCTGACTCTCTCAATGATTTTAGCGACGATCGCGCGATCTTCTGAACTCCAAACTCGGGGATGCCCAAAGATGCAGGGCTGCAAAATGCCCCACAGCTTGCCCTCCTGGCAAATATGGGCGTGAATTAAGGCTCGATGCCCAAACGTTTCGCGCTCAAAGTCAAGATTCAGCACCTCCGATCCGGCTGTTTCCACATCTTCAACAAAAATTGAAGGATCTGCGCGTAAAGCTGCCGCAAACATCGGATCACGATCTTCCCAAGGCTCTTCTGGCTGCCAGGTTGCAGTGCTGACATCAGGAAAGGCTGGACAGCGCCGCCAGCAAAAAATTCGGCTGAGCCGCAGATCTGGATTTCGTACCTGAAGAAAGCAGCGATCGGTTTGCAGCACTTCGCAGACTTTGGGTAAAAGCGCGGTGAATAAAGCTTCTGGCTGCTGATGTTTTGCAAAAACATCAGCAAGCTTGGGGGGGAGCGGTGCTTCTGCCATAGGACTTTTGGGTTCTGGGATACTCATATCTTGCATGAATGTATCTTGCATGAATGCAGTTTGGAAGAGCGTGCATTGAGGCATGACGCTGCTCTTCAACGATGCACGCCAGCAGTCTACTGTTTTTAGCGAAAGAGCGCAGCACTCCTCACCACAAAATAAATAGTATATTTGCACTCCTTTCTCTTGTTCTCAAATATTTCTTAGAGATGCCGCCGACCCGTTACGTCTACTCTGGCAAAGAGGATTCGTTGTTATCCTGAAGGCAGTTGTCCTCTCGCTCCCATCCCCAACCATGACCCAACAACCCACTCGTATTTGCATTCTGGGGGGAGGCTTCGGGGGTCTCTATACGGCCCTGCGCCTCAGCCAGTTGCCCTGGACAAAGCTAGAAAAGCCTGACATTGTGCTGGTCGATCAACGCGATCGCTTTCTCTTTTCTCCTCTCCTGTATGAGCTGCTTACGGGTGAGCTAGAAACTTGGGAGATTGCGCCCCCCTATACAGAGCTGCTGGCCAATACAGGCATTCAGTTCTGTCAGGCTGAAGTGGCCAGCGTAGATGTAGAGTCTCGCCAGGTGCACATCAAAGATGCTGAAACGGCCTTGTCCTATGACTATTTAGTAGTGGCTATGGGAGGCGAAACGCCAATGGATCGCGTGCCAGGAGCCGCCGATCATGCCATTCCTTTCCGGACGATCGCCGATGCTTACCAGCTTGAAGAAAGGTTGAGGTTTTTGGAGCAGTCTCCAGCCGATAAGATTCGGGTGGCGATCGTGGGCGGTGGCTATAGCGGTGTGGAGCTAGCCTGTAAGCTGGCAGAGCGATTGGGCGATCGAGGACGCATTCGTCTAGTTGAGGCGACCGATCAAATCCTGCGGGCTTCCCCCGAATTTAATCGCAAGACTGCCAGCGAGGCTTTGGAAAAGCTGGGCGTATTTGTAGATCTCGATACCCAGGTGCAGTCTATTTCTGCTGATACGATCGCCCTGGAATATCGCGCACAGGTCGATACGATCCCGGTGGATATTGTGCTGTGGACGGTGGGCACGCGGGTGGCTCCTGTGGTTAAGGCGCTACCGCTCAAGCACAACGAGCGGGGGCAGCTTGTGCTCACCCCAACCCTGCAAACCGATCGCCCAGAGATCTTTGCCTTGGGTGACTCGGCTGAATGCATTGATGCCGAAGGGCAGAAGGTACCCGGAACGGCTCAGGCCGCTTTTCAGCAGGCAGATTATGCAGGCTGGAATCTCTGGGCATCCATCACCAATAAGCCCTTACTGCCCTTCCGCTATCAGGCGCTGGGGGAGATGATGACGCTAGGCAAAGACAATGCCACGCTGGCGGGATTGGGGGTCAAGTTAGATGGCTCTTTTGCCCATATTGCCCGCCGCTTGGCCTATCTCTATCGGATGCCCACGTTGGATCATCAGATTAAAGTAGGGCTGAACTGGATTATGCAGCCTTTACGGGAGTTGCTATCGGCCTCAAACTCGCAACCCTAATTAAGATTTCCCTAAAGGACTCATAGAGCAAGGCTTTTAGGGAAAATCCTGTCTTCTCTGCCTAGCTCACCTGCTTTTCGCGAAACTTGAGCAGTTCGATTGGTTTGACCACGCCATACTCTGTGATGATCCCCGTGATTAGCTCTGCGGGGGTGACATCAAAGGCAGGATTGTAAAACTCTGCACCCATAGGACAAATGCGCGTTTGCCCAATTTGGTACACCTCGCTGGGGTCACGTTCTTCGATCGGAATCAGACTACCGTCTGCTAGCTCAAAATCAACGGTAGAGAGCGGAGCCGCGACATAAAAGGGAATGTTGTGAGCCTTGGCAATGAGTGCCAGACCATAGGTGCCGATTTTATTGGCGGCATCGCCATTTGCCGCAATCCGATCGGCTCCAACCACTACCGCATCAATCATGCCCTGCTTCATGCAATGGGCAGACATGCTATCGGTAATGAGCGTAACGGGGATGCCTTCCTGCACGCATTCCCAAGCGGTTAGCCTTGCGCCTTGCAAACGGGGGCGCGTTTCGTCAGCATAGAGCCGCTCTAGCCGACCCTCTCGCCAAGCCGATCGCACTACGCCCAAAGCCGTACCATAACCAGCCGTGGCTAAGGCTCCAGCATTGCAGTGTGTCAGCAGCCGCAGTTGAGCTGGCTCTTGGGGCATGACGCTCAGCCCATGATCGCCGATCGCCTGACAAGTTTCGATATCTTCTGCGTTAATGGCTTGAGCCGTTTCTAGCAACACCTGCTTGAGATAATCTACAGGGCCAACGGTTTGCCGTGCGGCCTTGAGCATACGTTCGCTGGCCCAATACAGATTGACGGCCGTTGGGCGAGTGGCGCGCAGCTTCTTGGCAACGGCCTCTAGCTGAATCAAAAACTGATCGCGATCGCTCGTCTCAATTTCTCTAGCGCCCAAATACATGCCGTAGGCCGCCGCTACGCCGATCGCGGGTGCCCCACGCACAATCATGGTTTTAATAGCAACGGCCATATCGTCGCTGCGGCTAATTTCCACCACCTCAAAGCTGGTAGGCAAATGATTTTGATCAATCAACCGCACATGATCTTCGTACCAAATGACAGGAAAAACTTGGTTCGTAATAGACATACTGACGATCAGGAACGATGTTAATTAGAGGTGATCTGGGGGAAATGCGCGTCACAAAAATGGATTGAACGCCAATTATGTTCAACTATATCCGGCAACGCGGAACGTGTCACACAATGAATTCAGACAAGGGATTAGGCAAGGAATTACACAATGGAAACAGAAAAGGATCTGCCGCCGCTACATGCTCAAAACCCGACTGGACGGTTTTCTGAACGAGCGATCGATTATGCTAAATTTCGCCCGACTTATCCGCTAGAGGCGATCGCCCTGACGCTAGAAAACTTGAGCCACGCTGATTCTACGGCTGCGCTGACAGCCGCCGATATCGGGGCGGGGACAGGAATTTCTTCCCGCCTTTTGGCAGACCAAGGCATTAAGGTGTGGGCGATCGAACCCAATGCCCCCATGCGCGAGGTCGCAGTTCCCCACCCGCTAGTGGACTATCGAGAGGGTACCGCCGAACAAACCGGGCTGGCCGATGGCGCTGTTGATCTCGTCTTATGCTGTCAGTCTTTTCACTGGTTTAATAAAACGGCAGCGTTAACGGAGTTTCGCCGCATTCTTCAACCTGGGGGACGAGTAGCGCTGATTTGGAACGAGCGCAACCTAGAAGATGAATTGACGCATCAATATTCAGAGGTATTGAGACTCGCTGCCGATCGCCAAATTTTTGACTGGAGCGATCGGAAATCTCCAGAGGCGCTTGCTACTAGCCCATACTTTACCCACTATCGCAGCCATGCCATCACCCATCGTCATTCTCTGACCCCGGAGGGCTTCATTGGTCTGGCACTCAGCTCGTCTTACATTCCCAAACAAGGGGCCGCTCACGATCAGCTCATTTCAGATCTACAGGCGCTATGCGCGTCTTGGGTAGCCCAGTTCGGTAGCGATTCGCTTGCTTTATCTTATGTGACTCATTTGTATCTGGCAGAGGCTGTAGATGCTATAGATACAGAGAACTTTTGATGGGGATTCTTCGCGCTCCTATAAAAATTTTCTAAGGCCGATGGCTACGGCTACAAAGACAAGACAAATAAACACAAACTTAAGGGCGACAAACGGGCTTAAAGGTTTATGCTGCTGAGGGATTTACTGCATGTGAGCGCAATATGAGACAAGCTTGGAGATCGTTAGGAATAACCCTGGGAATGCTGCTGGCCATACCGGGAGGCGCGATCGCCCAATCCCCTTCCCCTACTCCCCCCCTTTCCCCCAGTCCGCCGCCTGACTCATCCGCGCCTAGCGCTGAGCAACTCAACCTCAGCCCAGAAATGCTTGAAAATAGCCCTGTTCTACAACGCTGGCTGCAAGAGATTCCAGATGTGCAGTCCGATATTCGCAATGATCCGGCTTTTCGGACAAGGCTGCGCTTAGGCTATTCTCAGTTCTCCTCCGAGGATGCCTCAGGAATTAATGTCGGGGTTGAGGATGTGTTTGTGGGGCGATCGGGCGTGACAGCCAGCGCCGACTACCAAGCCGACTTTCAGGGCAATCAGGAAGCCTTTGGGGCAGAGGCTCGCTACTACCTGTTGCCGCTAGGTGAGTCTGTGAATGTGGCTCCTACCGTAGGATACCGCCATATCGAGAGCGATCGCGATTCTATAGATGGCGTGAGTGTCGGCGTGCGCCTTATGCTTTCGCTCTCACGTACCGGAGCCGCCGATGCCTCTCTCAGCCAAAGTTTTGTCGCTCCTGGCACCTCTGAAGAGGTGGGCATTACCAGTCTTTCTTTAGGCTATGCCCTTACCCATGACCTGCGCCTCTCTACAGATCTCCAGCAGCAAAATGCACCCCATAGCAAAGAGCATCGCGTGGGCGTCTCGCTGGAATGGATGCTTTAAGGGTTTTGGAACATTAGCCGACTTCTCGCCATCTACATCCCATGCTCTTCGCTCAACCCCCCGGATTTGGTCAGCGCGTCTTCAAGACTTCTTTAGGCGTGATGGCGTACTATACGCCGATCGCCCCGCCCTGGCGTTCTCATAACAAGGCTTTTGACGACACAGAATCTGAATTTCCGGTCTTGCTCTTTCTACACAGCTTGGGCGGCGGATCTTCGGCCTATGAGTGGTCGAAGGTCTACCCTGCTTTTGCATCCGAGTATCAGGTGATTGCGCCTGACTTAATCGGCTGGGGACAGTCTACCCATCCCGTCAAGGATTACCAAGCTGAGGACTATCTAACGCTGCTGACTGAACTCTTAGAGCAACAGCATCCGCCCGTACCGATCGCCGCTTCTTCTCTCACGGCGGGGTTGACCATTCGGCTCGCTATTCAACGCCCTGATCTGGTGAAAAAACTGTTCCTGGTTGCGCCCTCAGGCTATAACGACTTTGGGTTGGATTACGGTCAAGGCGTGGCCGCTAAACTAGCAAGCATTCCGCTGCTCGATCGCCTGCTCTATACCCTTGGCGCGGCTAACGAATTTGCGGTGAGAAATTTTCTAGAGCAGTTTCTTTTTGCCGAGCGATCGCGTCTGGCTCCAGAAACGGTAGAGGCATACTTAGCTTCGGCAACCCAACACCATGCAGAATATGCGGCTCTGGCATCGCTGCGAGGCGATCTCTGTTTTGATCTATCGCTATATTTCGATCGGTTGACGGTGCCTACTTTCGTCGTTTGGGGTGAGCAGGCAAAGTTCAGCAGCATTGAGATCGGCAGAAGATTGGTAAAGAGCAATCCCCATGCGGTTCGAGCGTTTTGGGCGATCGCCAACGCAGGAGTATTGCCTCATTTAGAAACCCCCGAAATTGTCACGAGCTTACTCCATGAAGCCCTGAAGAGACCGTAGCGTTCTCTCTACAATCAAGATTTAATTCAATCGTTGAATATTGCGGTTTTGAGATATTAATTAATACTAATTAATGCTTTGCTGCGATGGAATGCCTATAACGTCGTAAGGATATTATTTGCTTGCAAAAGTTTATTAAAAGAAGTTACATAATTAATGTCGATAATTGCTAAAAATCGCTGATTCATACATAGTATAAAAACCAAGTAGATTCACAGTCTACTTGCATACATACGTCTCTCAAACATTCCATTCTTTAACATCAAGCAATCATCATGACTACCACATTTCAAAAGCGCGAAAGCGCTAACCTGTGGGATCGCCTGTGTTCATGGGTCACCTCCACCGATAACCGTCTTTATGTCGGTTGGTTTGGTGTTCTGATGATCCCGACCCTGCTTTCCGCCACCATCTGCTTCATCATTGCCTTCGTCGCCGCACCCCCCGTTGACATCGACGGCATCCGTGAGCCTGTTGCAGGTTCTCTGATGTACGGCAACAACATCATCTCCGGTGCTGTTGTTCCCTCCTCCAACGCGATCGGTCTGCACTTCTACCCCATCTGGGAAGCTGCATCCCTCGATGAGTGGTTGTACAACGGTGGCCCTTACCAGTTGGTCGTCTTCCACTTCTTGCTCGGCATCTTCTGCTACATGGGTCGCCAGTGGGAACTGTCCTACCGCTTGGGTATGCGTCCTTGGATCTGCGTCGCTTACAGCGCTCCTTTGGCCGCTGCAACCTCCGTCTTCCTGATCTACCCGATCGGTCAAGGCTCCTTCTCTGACGGCATGCCCCTAGGCATTTCCGGCACCTTCAACTTCATGTTCGTGTTCCAAGCCGAGCACAACATCCTGATGCACCCCTTCCACATGCTGGGTGTGGCAGGCGTCTTCGGTGGTAGCTTGTTTTCCGCGATGCACGGTTCGTTGGTCACCTCCAGTCTGGTACGTGAGACGACTGAAACCGAGTCCCAGAACTACGGCTACAAGTTCGGCCAAGAAGAAGAGACCTACAACATCGTTGCAGCACACGGCTACTTCGGTCGGTTGATCTTCCAATACGCCAGCTTCAACAACTCACGTTCCTTGCACTTCCTGTTGGGTGCATGGCCAGTCGTGGGTATCTGGATGACAGCCTTGGGCATCAGCACGATGGCATTCAACCTGAACGGGTTCAACTTCAACCAGAGCATCATCGACTCGCAGGGTCGTGTGGTGTCCACCTGGGCAGATATCTTGAACCGTGCGAACCTGGGTATGGAAGTGATGCACGAGCGCAATGCTCACAACTTCCCGCTTGACCT
>DATNPL010000202.1:0-7580 GCA_036703255.1 Coleofasciculaceae cyanobacterium | reverse complement strand
CGATCGGGTGAACAAGGGTTGAGGTGCGACATTGCTTTGGCTGACCTTGCGATAAGGATAAAGGCCAATCTGCTCCAAGCTCTCAATTTCAACCGGAGGGATGCGGGAGATGGAGCGGTAGGTTCCTACTGTACCGATCGTTGGGGCTAGCACGGCAATCATGCCAGAGCCAATCAATTCACCGACAAGTTTCCCTTGGGGTCTGAAGCTAAACTTTGAGAATTCTGGCATCTCTTTAAGCTTTACACCGAGCCGCCAGCCGCCGCTTTGGGTTGTTTCTGTAAAGGTGTTCAGTCTGGTGTCTCTGAGATAGTCCTGAAAGACCCGCTGGCATTCCTCAACAGAATTAAAGCGTTTAGCATCAATGTCAATCCACAACGTGCTATTCCATCCTCCCATTGTGGCGATTCCAGTATCAACATGGGAAAACCATTGCTTCAACTCGTCGTCTGTGGGTAGCCGTTCTTGGTAAAGCTTATGGTCAAGTAAGCAGGGCTGACCCCAGCGAGAGAGCCAGGATGGGTTCTTGCCACTGAACCTGAGCTTTTTACCTTTAGGGACTGGAACCAAGGGGGCGATCGGTAAGGCTGGATAGCCCTGTTCCCTCAGCCAGAGAATCGTTTCGTTGACCTCTGGATTACGACTAAAGCGTTCTTTGGAGAGAACCTGTAGCGGGCTAGAAGGGGTGCGAGTGCGATCGATGACTGTTGCATTTGCTGTCATTACCAAGATTTCCCAGTGGATGAATGTTCACCCTGATGGAACAGGGCTGGTGGGGTGGGGGTGGAGGCTAAGAGATCTGAGCCTTTTTGCCTCTCGCAGGGGGTTTCAGCCTAGAGTTTTCTCCTCTTCACTCTGCGATCGCCACCTCCCAACAGATGACCATTCCCTAATCTGACTGGATGTGCAAGTCCAACTGATTGGCGATCGCCACCACCACGCCTTTATTCTTCAAGTCTCCTAATGCCTTGTAGAAATCTCCTACACTCAACCCCCAGCGATCGCAGAAGTGATCCACATCCACTTGGGGATTCAGCTTGCTTGGGTAGTCAATCTGTAAGGCAAAGAACAGGTAGTCGCGGTCACTGGTCAATAGCTTCCGCTGGCGGATGTGCATCAGCTCATCCCGGTCAAGGCAATAGCCTGTTGATTTCATCGTTCATACCACCATTGCTGCAAGGATAGACGCAACGCGATCGAGGGGATCTAGCTCGTAAACAGTCTGCTCTAGGGTGACAATCGCGCCTTCGAGCTTGAGGAATTGCCACTCTAGCCCGGTCGTGAGTACGCCATAGATAGGGTCAGTTGAGGCGTTAAATAGTTGTGCTGCTGCCATCTCAACTAAACAGTGGGGCAAGCAGCGATCGAGGGTGCGCTTGACTTCCACAATCAGCACCACGGGCGGATGGATGCGGAAGGTAAGAGGCGATCGGCTCACCAGATAATCGCACTCTCCCACTAGCCCCTTCATCGGGTCTACCTCAAGCGGGTAGCCCATCCACAGGCTAAACTCTAGGACAGCAGCCAGACTGAGCATGATCTGCCCAACAATGCCTTCGCGCCTTGTGGTTTCATTTGTTTTGGGGCCGATGCGATCGCGGCCAGCCTCAATCATCCACTGACCCAAGAGCGGTTCATGCAGCGGTCGTGGAGTGACCAAAGGTGCAGTCGTTTCTATAATCTCTAGTCCAAACTGATGTTGAACAATCTCAAGTAAGGTCTGGGTCATGGGTTAGCCAAAATCAGAGAACATGGCACCTGGCTGGAAAGAGGGAACAGTGTCAATCTGCTCCAACGTTTGTACCGTGACCGGGGTAATGCGGAGCTGTGCTGACGAGTCGCCATCGATATAAGTGCGATCGATCCGCTCTAGCAGGGTTTCAGGGGTGAGGATACCCAGCGGCAGGTCATCACCAAAGGCACGTAGGAGGAAGAAGTTCCACTGCTCCGGGTGTGCCAGCATATGGGCAGCCACAGCAAGGGTAGAGTCGGCTTCGATAAGGCGGAAGTTGTTGGGCGAGAGCCTTCGTCGTAGAGGCTGATGATGAGGAAGAGGGGCATAAAATGCGCGCTCTCAAGGCTGAAATAGTTCACTTGCACTCTAAAAATACAAGATTCCTCACTGGATGCCAAACGATTCCTGTCAAAATGACAGGAATGCATCTGAGCACGAGCAATTCCAAACTTACAGACTGGCTCTGGGAGAATTTGTACTCTCTAATCTCAATATGTCAGTGCTGTTTCAAAAAGGTTATAGAAAAAGAACCTCCTTTTAGTCTTATGGCTTACCCGATTTAGTTACGGGTCTTCAGCGATCGGTTTCTAGTCCACCGCTAATTCGCCGCTAGTTTGCTCTGTTATTAAGGTATATGCTCTGAAGCTAAGCTCTCGATTCAGCGATGTCACTGGGCAAAAGCAGTGTAGTCTCTACAGACTCTCGCACTGAGGTTGTTATCGCTCCTGCACGCCCAATACAATCTAGCAGTAGTAGATTAGCGTCATAGTACTGCTTCAAAATATCTTTCGGAGGTTGAGGAATATCTGCCTTTCCATCGTCAGTCTGTCGACATATTTCTAGTGTGTTCAGCGCCCATTCATGTCCTCCTTGTCGCCACCAAGTTAGAAATAAATCTTGCTGAGCAGGAGAGATAAGGTTATCGAGCTGCAACAACAAGTCTTTAATAGGCAAAATAGCGGGTAATAGCCCGTCAATTAAACGATCGCGGTAAAAAGCAGGGAATGCTGAGATTAGCTCAATTACTATCTCTTCTCTGGAAACTAAACCCAAAGCATGGCAGAGCCGCTCGTATAGAACGGTCAATTCTGTAATATCATTTGCCAGAACCTCATCCAGACCCATTGATCGCGACAGCGAGAACGCATGATAATCAGAGGTAGCTTGACCACTTTTGCGAAACGATTCAATCCCTTCATCTAAATTGCGCCCAACCAAACAGAAAAACCAAGCTCGTAAAGCTGATGCTTTGTATGGGAGCGATTGAGCTGCTCTAGTCGCCATCTGATTTACCCAAGCTAGTACCTGCTGCAAATCTGAGTGCTTGGCAAAAGATGTTTGAATCTCCTGTAGCATAAGGCGAATTACCTCGTCTGCAAATGGAGACATTTCAGCGGCTAGAAGAAAGACCTCGCGCCACTGCGAATCGTGCAAATGAGTTAGTAATGTTGGCCATGCTTGCTCTAGGCAGATTGAGCGCGCTGTGAAATATTCATGAAAAGTTAGGTGAGAGAAGCTGAGTATCCCAAGTGCGCGTTCGGCTAAAAGCCCATGATTTTCTGCGATTCTTCTAATGGCGATCGTACTGGCTTCTTGCAATTCCACAGAATTAGCTGGAATTAATTTTAAGGATGCTAGGTATTCGCAGGTCAGCTGCTCAGCCTGCCTCTGCTCAAACAGGAGCTGGGCTTGCTCAAACGTGACTCTTGCAATCTTGAGAAGTAACTCTTGGGTATTTACCTTGGTCAAATTATGGTAGATAGTCTCGCGGTAGACCTGCCGATGCCGATCCCAATCTTCTAGAAGGGCATCAATACCTCGTTCGTAGAGTTCAGTTCGACCGCTAGGTAATCCCTCTATATCTCGAAACACAGTACAAATTAAATTGAGCATTAGAGGTGTCACTGCCAAATCTTGAATAGCGCGATGTTTTGGCTGGTTTAGCGCTGAAATCAATATTTCTGCTTGAGCATGAGCCGCTTCAGGTCGATCTTTCAAGAGGGCTTTAAACCAGAGGCGAATGAAAGAGTTCGCCTGATTACGGTTGAAATCAGCAACCTCAACTTCAATAAAATTTTCCTGGGCAAACCGATATCGATTTGCTGCAACGCGACAGGTGATGAAGAAAGAGTTTTCAGGGTGGTATTGAGCAATGAATTGCCTAAGTTGATTTGTTATCTGCTCATCGCTGATTGAAGGAACTTCGTCGAATCCATCAAAGAGAAGCAGTGCTCTGCCAGCATCTAGAATGGACTGAACTTTATCTGCATCTACTCCATATCTGCTTAGAATTGAACAAATAAAACGGAATAGATTCTGACTTGGATCGTTTCGAAAAACTCGTTCAAACTGGGTCAATTGTACAAAGATGGGAACCTTATCAGGTCGAAACGTACCTTCAATGCATTGGACATTCAAATGCTGAAGGTAGGTTGTTTTTCCAATTCCAGGTTTGCCCAGGACGATCAAGCGTTGAGACTCTTCAGCAGTTTTCCACCCAGAGTAACGCGGTGGTTCATGATGTTCACTGCCAAGGCGGCTCAAGTGCTCAGAAGAGTGAGCCAGCTGTAAAAGCATGGAGGGTGATGGCCAGCGTTGATTAATGAGTTCTTTCCAAATATCTGTTTGAGTATAGATATCTGAGACATTTACAAGTTGTGAGATTCCAAAAACACGAATCTGACCGTACTCCTGTTGAATAATTTTATTGAGTTTTTGCCGAACGTAGCAAACGTCAGCATCAACATCCAAACCTGGCTGCTCGGCTAGAAGAGAATTGGTTGAAGTCTGTGACTTATTTAGATCTAATCTCTCTCTTAGGAGTTCTAGGCTTTCATTTTTATTATCTAAGCTCAGCTTCAAGTAAAAATAAGTCCCTGTTTTTTTTGGAAGATTATGAAGGTCAGCAGGAATTCTCTTCAGTAATTCAACCTCTTCAAGAGTTGCTATGCGATCCCCTAATAAGCGTTGTAGCTTCCTTCGTTCATCTTTGCTCTTTTGAGGATGAGACGAATTTAGGAGACAGCACAAAGACTCAGAAGTAGCTTGAACACGCAGCCAAACCTGACCTTGAGGCTGTTCAGCTCGAACAAACTCGATATCAAAAGGCGACTGCACTCCATGGTTAATCACTGCGTCTCCCCACTCTAGAAGCGCATTAACTAAAGCTTCGATTTGATTCCGTGTTTCAGCACTCAAGCCTGAACGAGCCATAGTGTCAAGAAGTGTAAAATTCCTTAGAAAACAGTAGTGGAAAGTCCTGCGGAATCTTAACAGGCTATTTCCCGCAGCCACATAGCCCTATTTTACTGCGCTAGGAAAGATTGCCTGCAACATTTGCTGCGGGATGATCCCGCAGCACAGAAAGCTAGCAATTTCAAGGGTTTACAGCTTTCTAGCTCAAGACTTGCTGCGGGATCATCCCTCAGCACAGAAAGCTAGCAATTTCAAGGGTTTGCAGCTTTTTAGCTCAAGACTTGCTGCGGGATCATCCCTCAATTATGCTGAAAGCCATAGAGAGATTGATCAAATTTACTCAATTTCGAAATAACTCTAGTCGTTCTAGCAAACTAGTTTCTTTTGAGTTAACGACTTCTCAGCCTGCTTAGGATACTGGCTTATGACAGCACCTTTTAGAGTATCAAGCTCCAAGGCAATCCCCATTGAATGTGTCCCCTATCCGATCGTCTATGCATTTTACTGTTGCCAATTTTCGATACTCTTTATTGCCTGCCATGTGCCATCAATTCTTGTTGAAGTCTGCATTTCATGTCTTTTGCCAACTAGCTCTGTCAGAAAACTAGCGTGCAAAGGACTCGGATGCTCATAGCTATCAAATAAAAACAACTAGGAAATTGAGGATAATAACTCCTCCCTAGAGGCGTTACCCCGAAGTTTGAGCCTAGTAAATTGAACCGCAAGGCGCATGATTGAGTGCGCCATGGATTCGATTGCCCTAGCCACCTACTGCTACTGGTTTCAAAGCTCTTTAATCCCTGGTCACATCCACAAACAACCATTAAAGTAGGCGTTCAAGTATTTTGACCTAAATACCTTGTAGAACCCTTGCGGCTAGAGGCTTTGAGAGTTTTGTAGTCGTTATTTTGTATCTCTCAACCTTCAAAAGGTTAGCCAAGCTCTGGTGTTGATTGGGTACGCCATTGGGTATGCCGCTGAGATCAAGTTCTTAAACTGCTTGATAACAATGGTTCTGAGCTTTTCTAGTCATCTCTGAGGTTCGCAAGACTGTCCTCTTTGCTCAATCAACGGTTTTGACAAGACGGAGCGATATGTTTAATTTTCTGTTGCCAAACAAATTTCTGCTCACAAATACACAAGATTCTTCCCCGGTAATTGATGAACTGTGGGCAGTTGCAGCCCAGGAATTACGGCCAAAGTACGCATTTAAGTACGCTTCAAAATTCAACTTCTAAAACGCTTGCCTACTCTGGCTTTCGAGATTTCCCTATAACCTCTCCTGCTTATAGGGAAATCTCGAAAGCTCCTCCCAACGAGCATTTCAGACGATCGCTTATTCGTCAAATCAACTGCTTTTTCTGCCTAAAGTACGCTTCCAAATACAGAAAAATGACTGCCAGAAAGAACCAAAAATCTCAAAAGGAAACACAAGTCAAATCGCGTATAGGAGCTGGACTAATCTCTTGCCTAGCCCTACCGGATGGCTCACTTCGGCTCAGTATCCCCAAGCAACACTCCGTCGGTAAGAAGAAACAAACTCAAATACGACTAGGTCTAAGAGAGACTCCTAAGAATCGGGCGATCGCAGATCTAATCACGGCTAGCCTAAATGAACGTGTTGTAATGGGAGACTACGAGCCGGAAAAACTCTATGAGTACATCAATGACTATAAACAACTCCACGGGGGAGTTGATTATCAAGCGTCTTCAGATCTTAGACACTCAGAAGCTAAAAAGAGCAAAACTCCGACACTAGACAAGCTATGGGAAGCATTCTGCCAGTACAAAGCACCCCTAATTAAACAAACCACCTTCAATACAGTATTTTCTATTACTGGCTCACATATCAATAAATTGGGGACGAAGAATTTAGAAGATGTAGACGCTATTTTTAACGAACTACTTCAGCAAACCAAGTCTGCCTCTGCGCTATACCGAACCTTGAGCTACATCTCTAATTGCTGCGACTGGGCAGTTAGTCGGGATAAAATTCCAAAGAATCCCTTCAAACTCATTCTAGAGGCTTTGAAACAGCCTCAGACAGATGCTGATCCTGATCCCTTCACGGAGGAAGGAATGCATCGTGTTATTGAAGCGTATAAAAAGCACCCGCGCTATCGTCACTATGCCTCTTTCATTAAATTCATAGGACGCATGTCAGGATGTCGGTTTGGAGAGGCCGTTGCGCTGAAGCGGAAGCATATCCATCTGGAAGAAGGATATATTGAGTTTTGTGAAACAATCACATACACTAGCAAAGGATTCGTTCACCAGGAAGGTACCAAGACTGAACCCTCTCGCAAATTTCCAATTACAGCTAGGTTGCGTCAGTTTTTAGATGAACAAAATCTTGCTGATCTCAATCCTGAAGATTACGTTTTTCCCGATTCAGATGGCAGGCACATCAGGTATTATAGATTCCACTACAGCTGGTATGGGCAAAAGAAATATCGGACATTGGAAGATGGGACAAAAAAGACGTACCTTGTTAAAGGTATTGTCTCTCAGCTACAGCCATCCTAGATAGGAGATGAACAGTAGCCGTACATAAAAGCCTTGGGAAAAGCAAAGATTTGGCAATGGGTAAAGAGGTGAAACAGAAACTTGACTGACCCAAACTGTTTGCACAAACGGGCATATTTGCGAA
>DATNPL010000186.1:0-36205 GCA_036703255.1 Coleofasciculaceae cyanobacterium | reverse complement strand
CATTCTTCGTCGCATGGGTGCGAGGACATATCCTGATTTACTCAAGGCATTGCAGGATGCGTTCACAAAAGTGACAGAAAATGATTTTTTAAGCTGGTTTACTCACTGTTGTTACTGTATTGAATAAGACTGATAACCGCTATACTCCTCATTATTCTCAATGCTGTGATCTTTTGCCACCTTTGCCAATGTCGCCCATTCTCGATGCTCTACCGTGCGGCGGTAGGTGTCTCGCACTTCTGTAATGGCGCGCTGCACTGCTTTGGCTGCGATCGGCAATGTCTCTGTGCGGTTGATCGCTTCCTTAGTCAACAGCATTAGCTCCCGCACATGACCACCGCTTGCCAAACAGAGCCGCTCTAGCACCTCCGAATTTTCAAAGACATCGGCATCTAGCACCACCTGGGGAATAAACGGCTGCACTCGTTTTTCCAAGACTTCCTTTAGCTTGTCAAATCCGGGTTGATAAAGGTTGCCGTCGATCGTCCGCACCATAATCATTGGCAAAATTTGCGAGTTGCCATAGATGTCTTTCAGGTCATTGGCGCGATTGGAAAAGACCATCGAAATGGGAATCGTGTAAATCAAATGGCAGTCCAGGTTTCTCAACTGCTCAGAGCGATCGATAAAAATCTCGTCGTGGTTACTGCGGCCATCATCCTGACGAATCGGCACAATGCGATCGAGGTTATCGGCAATCACCACCAGCTTGGTTTTTCCAGGAGGCAGCTTGCGTTTGCCATCATTTATAAACTCATTCAGCGCTTGCAGCAGCGTCACCGTATGGGGGTTTACCAAGTTCCGAATTTTTTGGCGTTCGCTGGGCACAGCTCGAATCGTGGTGCTGAGCTTAGCAAATTCCTTAATTCCTGCCTCAGCCGAGATACTCTCTACTTTGATTTCGGTGAGTCCCAACTCTTGCATGGCTTTCAGTCGAGCTTTCAGCCAATTTACTAAAGGCGCTGGATCAGCATTTTTCAAGCCCTCTAGCAAATGCCGAGTGCTGGCAAGCAGAATGTCGGTGTATTCAGAGTCTTCTGGATCAATGTCTCCGTCTTCACCTACCGCTGCAAAATAGACAACCAGACAGCCTTTATTTTCTAAATCTTGCTTCAGCCGCAACAGCTCTGTCGATTTACCTGCACCTCGATGTCCGGCATAGAGCTGGCAAGTTGTCCGGCTAGAGCGAGTAATCTCCCGTCCCAAATCCTCCAGCACGTTAGCATCTCCCCGCACCGCCTGACAGTCCACATAAGCCGGATCGCCAGCAGGTAAAGGTCTAAACGGATCGATCGCATTGTAAATGTCGGTTAAAACGTCGCTCACAATTTCTCGCTGCTGCCCTGAGAATGTGATTTTATTTTAGCGAGAAGCAAGTCAAGCGCGATCGCCAATCCATTCCCTATGTCTCAAGCAAGCGATCGCTTCTCCCTTTGCAGCCCATTTCCCACAAAAACCCTCACTCTCCAAGCTCTGATCTCGAAGCTTCGTCTTCCGAACTTGAAACTTTGACCTCTGAACTCCAAGCTTCGTCTTCCGAACTTGAAACTTTGACCTTTGAACTCCAAGCTTCGTCTTCCGAACTCAAAACTTTGACCTCTGAACTCGAAATTTTGACCTCAGAGGTGCAATCGCCAAGCTCAGAACCCGAAACTTTGACCTCCAAGTAGCAGCAATTTCCCTTAGAACTCCAAACGCCGACTTCAGAAGGGCGATCGCCCTACCCTTCATCCAAACCATCGCTCTCAGTTCAGCTCGCTTCTGCCCAAGGTCTTACCGTCAAAATCTCATTCGATCGCAGTTCCTCGACTGCTGAAGCTGGAACCGCAACGACGGCGATCGACTCTCCGATTGCATTAAAAACTTCCAAAATATAACCTTCTTCGCCCGTTGTGGGATGAGGAAGGCGATCGATGAGTGTGGCAACGTCGCCCTGACGTAAGGAATGTTCGGGTAAATTAAGGCGCAATGCCACTTGCTGGTAAAGTTCAAGCATTACGATAAAGCTCCTTTCTGAGGTTTGAGTGTGACGAAGTGGAAGCTGCTGTCTGAGTACCATCGTATCCAAATCACCACGACTAAGAGACTACGACCGTTAACACCTTCAAGGTTTCCTACAACTCGATAAAAAATACCGTACTCGTTGATTCCATCTTCAACGGCTTCTTGGGTTTTAATCAAATGAATGATTGCTGCTCGTAGCGCGTCTGAAGCCTCTAACTCAAACCCTCCCTGAGCTAGAAACTTTGACTTGTCGTCTCGCATTCTCGGCAGCAGCAAATAGCGGGTTAATTTTTCTTCTGGTATTTCGGCATCGACAGGAATCTTCATTTGACTGGCAAAATGCTACTCCTCGACGACTTCGATCAAATCCTCGATCATCACATCAAAGGTGCGGGCAAGTTTGATCAGAGCCGTTGCGTCAACAGTAGCCATTCCGGGCGATCGCGCATAGGTTCTCAAGGTGCTGTAAACAATTCCTGAGCGTTCAGAGACTTCCTTAATCGTCCAGCCCCTCTCTTCAGCAAATTCTTTAATTCGCAGCCTCACCAACCCCATGCTTGACAATGACTAGTATTAGTCATTTAATTAAAATTGTTCATTCGATGACTAGTATTAGTCACTAACAACCCCAATCAACAAACCGATCGCCCTGCTGCCTGGAAAACTGAAGGGCGATCGGCAAGTCTTTCCCGAAAACTCAGGAGTTTTTTCATGATACCAGCCCCCCAGCCGGAATCAGTGGCTTGCGCTGCCCAATTCACGCCGCATGGTTCTGATTACCGCGATCGTCTTTTGCCCTGGTGCATCATCCTGCAACTGCCCAAAATGCAGCGGGTTGTGGTGTCTCGTCATCGGCAGCGCAGCGAAGCCGAAGCCCACCTGAAGATCTTGCGACAGCTTAGCCCTGCCTCTACCTATGTGCTGGTGTTCGATCCACCTAATGATCAACTTCTTTAAGCTGCGTAAAACTGAAGACAGAGGCGATTAGGATAGATCAAGAGAGGCGATCGCCCTACCCCAATCGCTGTGGGTTGAAGCATTTAATCAGGAGAGAGAATTGGCCACTACAACCTTTAAGACAACGAAATCAGAAGAAATCTTTGCGGCGGCTCAAAAGCTGATGCCCGGCGGCGTGAACTCTCCAGTTCGGGCATTTAAGTCTGTAGGCGGACAGCCGATCGTATTCGATCGCGTCAAAGGAGCCTACATCTGGGACGTAGATGGCAACCAGTACATTGACTACGTGGGCACCTGGGGACCCGCCATCTGTGGTCACGCCCATCCCGAAGTGTTGGCGGCTTTACGTGAGGCTCTCGACAAAGGCACCAGCTTTGGCGCACCCTGCTATCTCGAAAACGTCTTGGCCGAAATGGTGATCGATGCCGTGCCCAGCATTGAAATGGTGCGCTTCGTTAATTCCGGCACCGAAGCCTGCATGGCGGTCTTGCGGCTAATGCGCGCCTTTACCGGACGCGACAAAATTATCAAGTTTGAGGGCTGCTATCACGGCCATGCCGATATGTTTTTGGTGAAAGCGGGTTCTGGTGTTGCCACCTTGGGCTTGCCCGACTCCCCCGGCGTGCCCAAATCCACTACTGCTGACACCCTGACTGCCCCCTACAACGATCTAGAAGCCGTCAAAGCGCTGTTTGCCGAACATCCTGACCAAATTGCCGGAGTGATTCTAGAGCCTGTGGTGGGCAACGCCGGATTTATCACGCCCGATGCCGGATTTTTAGAAGGTCTGCGGCTGATCACCCAAGAATATGGCGCGTTATTGGTCTTTGATGAGGTGATGACGGGCTTCCGGATTGCCTATGGCGGCGCGCAAGAGAAATTTGGCATCACGCCCGACCTGACGACGCTCGGTAAAGTCATTGGTGGTGGCTTGCCCGTCGGAGCCTACGGCGGTCGCAAAGATATTATGTCGATGGTGGCTCCGGCTGGCCCCATGTATCAAGCGGGTACGCTCTCCGGCAACCCCCTGGCAATGACGGCAGGCATCAAAACGCTAGAGCTATTGCAGCGCCCCGGCAGCTATGAGCAGCTCGATCGCGTCACCAAAAGGCTGGCAGAGGGCATGTTAAAAGTGGCTCAAGAAACAGGTCAGGTCGGCTGCGGCGGGCAGATTAGCGGCATGTTTGGCTTCTTTTTTACTGAGGGACCGATCCACAACTTTGAAGATGCCAAGAAGTCTGATACCGCGAAGTTTGGCCGTTTCCATCGTGGCATGTTAGAGCAAGGCGTATACCTGGCTCCTTCGCAGTTCGAGGCTGGCTTCACCTCGCTAGCGCATACGGACGAAGATATCGATCTCACCCTAGAAGCGGCAAGAGCCGTGATGCAAACGCTGTAAAGCTGAAGTATGAAATTTATTTTGAGAAGCGATCGCCTCTCAAAATAAATTTCATAGATAAAATCAGCAACGTCCAAAACGGAAAGCGCTGCCCATTGGGCAGCGCTTTCCGTTTAAAACCTTGAGTAATTTAGCAGTTACAGCCCGTGTGGGCGCATCCGGTCTGACCCTCTGGATGCCCATTGGCACAAGCTTCACTGCAAAAAGGCTTGCCGTCTTTGTGAATAGCATTTTCTAGAAAAACTACACAGAGGCAACGTTCGCAAGCACATTTCATTTGAGTGACGGTCGTCATGATATTATCCCCGATTCATTATTCAATAAGTATAACATATGAGCATATATTCAGATATTTTTCAAGGCGAAGCTATAGCCAGATCAGAGCATACATCCCAGCGTAGATTATTCACCGGGCTGTCACTGCCCCTCGCCCTCTAATTCTCGGCGTAACCGATGAATAGCGGTGCTGGCATCAGACTGTTCCAAGATTTCTTGAATCACGGTATTCGCGCCCTGCTCTCCCCAAGTGCAGCCCTGCTCCAGATAGACTTGCGCCGCCTTGCCCACCCGATAGGATCCATACCCCGCCATGCTGGCTTGGGCGATCGCCGTGGTGGCGTAAGTGGTCAAGCCCGAAGCGCTTTCAAACGGAATGGCTAACACCGACGCACTTTTGCCAAACCCCAGCAGCAACCCCGTTCCCACTTCGCTGAGCAACAGTCCGCCAGAGCTAAACAAAATCGACTTCAGCAGTTTTTCGGCCTCATGGCGCGTCATGGGCAATCCATAGAGCTTTGCCAAAGACCGGATCATCACCAGATCGGTTATGGCTCCCCCCAGCAGATCCAGAATGGCGAAGGGATTGGCGGCAATGGCGATCGCCTTCCAGCGGGCAAACTTCCAGATCAGATCTTCGGCCTCTTCGCGTTGCAGTTTCAATACCTTACGGGCGATCGCCCCTTCGCTGTTTCGCGCCTGCCGCAAGGCATTCAAGGCTAGCAGCGATTTGCCTTCACGATTGAGAATCTTCAGCAGCTTGTCTCTCAATTCATCCACTTGGGGGGGCGGCGTTTCCCATTCGTAGGTGACTCGGCCATCCGCCCATTCCACCCGCACCTCGACGGGTGCAGGTTCGGCAGCCACGAGCACAATGTCATCGGGCTTCAGAAACGGCTGTCTCAGTTCTCCTTCATGGGCAAACCGAGCTTGCAGCTTGCGATAGACCGCCTGCCGATCCTGATTGGGATAGAGATCGATTTTGTTGAATACCAAAATCATCGGCTTATGGGCAGCTTGCAGCTCTCGCAGCGCCTGGTACTCCGTCCGGGTGATGTCTCCCGAAATGACGTACAAAATCAAATCAGCCTGGTCAACCACTTCTCGCGCCATTTGCGCCCGCAGTTCGCCCCCGACTTCATCTAGTCCAGGCGTGTCAATGATCTCAGCTTGCGCCAGATGATTGGCAGCAGACCAGTAGACCGATCGCGGATATTGCGTTACGCCATTCAACGGCCCGGTTTGCAGGAGCTTTTGCCCCAGCAGGGCGTTCACCACGGCAGATTTTCCGCGACTCACTAGACCAAACACCGCAATCCGAATCATGCCCTGATTCAGCTTTTCTAATGAGCCAGAGAGACGATCGAGATCAGATCGCAGGGCAGCCTGGAGTTCGATCGAATCGGCATTGCGTCGCCGCATCCGCGTCTGATGGGTGTAGCGGCCAATAGCTTGCTTCAGGCTGGTCTTAGCCCGATTGAAATGAAATTCTGGCAAACTCGATCGCGTCAATCCCGAGATGGGACGAGCGGCTTCGGGGGTGGGATCGGTAGGCGTTGGATTCAAGGGGCGATCGACAAACTCTTTCTCTCCTATTTTCCCTGTTTTTGAGAGTCTACAGGGCAGGAGTCCCGTACTCTGGCGTTACGGCTGTCCTTAATTCATCCGCAAGGCCAGCACCAAGCTCACCACCACAATTCCAGCTAGCACCAACCAAGTCGAATTGCGCCGTAGCCAGAGCCAGCTATTAATCGGTTTGACGCTAGATTTGTGAGTTGCGATGGGCTGTAACCGATCTTGGTAAAGCGTACATTCCTTCGCATGAGGACGCTGTGGATAGTTGCAGGTGTCGTCTTCGTCGTAGGTGCAGGTGGCACAGAGAGACTCTTCACCCACCGATCGATAAAGCGGAATACCCGGATGACCGTGGGCTTTTAGCGCTGTGCGGCAATAGGGACAGGCGATCGCTTGTGTATCCACAGTCTGATGACATCGAGGACAGGTCGGCATCGGTATCGGCTCACTTATGACACTGAACGGAGGTAAGGCTAAACCATGAGGCTTCCCAGATCCTAGCCCAGAGATTCCTTGCTGCGGCGCAAATGGCATGTTTTTGGTAGCTCTCTTGAGAGATTTTTGTGGGCGCGCTCCGCGCGCCCACAAAAATCTCTCAGTCCTGACACTTGTGACTCTAGCTATCTCATGCGGGTTTCTGGATCGGGATGAATGGAGAAGGTAAGCACCGTTTCATCCACACCTTTCAGAGTTAGCGGACTGTATTTGGTAATCGCATCTTCTTCTAGCTCCAGATAGTCCGCAACAGCAGCCGAAACCAAGATAGAGCTGGGTTCTGCGGCTTCCTGAATTCGGGCAGCAATATTGACACTCGGCCCGATCGCCGTATAGTCTGCCCGTTCTGCACCCCCAAACATCCCGACTACTGCCGTACCCTGGTGGATGCCGCAACGAAACTGTACGGTTTGAGTAATGCCTTGAGCATGCCATTTTTCATTGAGGCGAGACAAGGTTTTATACATCTGCCGTCCGGCGGCGATTGCTCGTCTCACCTGCTCATTGGGGCTGATCTCTTCGGGTGCGCCAAAGATCGCCAGAATCGCATCTCCCATAAATTTATCGACCGTGCCGCCATTGTCAAAAATGGCGTGGGTCATCTCCGTCAGGTACTCGTTCAACAGTTCAGCCACCCGGCGCGATCGCAAGGTATTGGACAATTGCGTAAATCCGATAATGTCGCTAAACAAGATCGTAATCATCCGGGGTTCAGGTCGCAGATCAAGCGCCAGATTTCCTTGCGCGGCTCGCTTCACCAAGGCAGGGGGCAAAAATCGGCTCAGCACCGATTCTGTCAGGTAGGTATTCAGTTCAGCCACCTTGCGTTCGCTAGCCTTGAGCGCCAGCAAGTTTCGCACCTCTGCCAACAGCTCGCGATCGTTAAAAGGTTTGGACAAATAGGCATCGGCCCCTTGCTCTGCCCCTTCAATGCGCGTTTCTTCGTCAGCCTTGGCCGTTAGGAGAATAATCGGGATGCCCTTGAGCGTCTCTTGCTGGCGAATCATGTGAATCATTTCCAGCCCTGAAACGCGTGGCATCATTAAATCGGTGACGATAATATCGGGATGCAAAGTCTGCGCAATCTGAAAGCCTTCAGCACCATTGCGAGCAGCATGGACTTCATGACCGACTCGCTGCAAAATGCTAGACACATAGCTGCGCATATCTGCATTGTCTTCAACGATGAGCACCTTGGCGGTCAGGGCTTGAGCCGTAGAGGCAGTGCCCGCCGTCGTAAATGCCTCTGTAAAAGCCTCTATAGTCGGCAGATCTCCCTGCTCTTGCAGTTCGGTTTCAATGTCTGCCAGCTCAATAGCAGCCCGACTCGACTGTAGCTCTGCCGGAGCTTCAACGACCTGCTCAAAGGGCAAATGTGCTCTACCCGTTTGCAGGCGAATGGTGAAGACGGTGCTTTCTCCATAGATCGATTCCACCGCGACGCTGCCCCCATGCAGCTCAACCAATTCCTTAACCAGCGCCAGCCCTAAACCGCTGCCCTCGTGGCTGCGGCTAGCCGAACCGTCCGCCTGCCGAAATCGCTCAAACAGATACGGAATCTGATCGGGACGAATGCCTACGCCTGTATCTTTAACCTGGATCAGGCAGTGATCGCCTGCCGCTCTTAAATTGACCTCGATCGCACCCTTCGCTTCGGTAAACTTGATGGCGTTGGACAGCAAGTTGTAGAGAACTTTGTCAAACTTTTCTACATCGAGATAAACAGTGGGGTGAATACTAACGCCGCTCAAGTCTGTGCGTAGCGTGATTTGCTTTTTCTCGCAGTAGGGTCTGAAGGAATCCACGACCTGCTCGACAAAGTTCAGCAGATCGCAGGGGCGAAAGTGCGGCTGCATCTGCCTAGCATCCAGGCGCTGCAAATCCAGCAGCTGATTGACCAGACGCAACAGACGGCGAGAGTTGCGCTGGGCGACGACAGCCTGTTCATAAGACAAGCCTTGCTCCTGCTCAACGGCAGACTCTAGAGGCCCCAGCATTAGCGTCAAGGGGGTGCGAAACTCGTGGGAGACATTTTGAAAAAATTCAGTTTTTTGGCGATCGAGTGCCAAAAGCTGTTCAGCCTGTTGCCGGGTCGTATGGTAGAGGCGGGATTGCTGCACGGCGATCGCCGCCTGAGCGGCTACTGCCTGAGCTAGCTCCACTTCCTCTGTTTCCCAACGCCGGGGTTGGCTGAGCTGTCGGAGAGAGATGCTGCCAATAATCTTGCCGTTGTAGATCAAAGGCACGACGAGTAGGGCACGGGCGGGCGATCGCAGGGGTAGCTCAATATCGTTGAGTCCGGGCTGATGCTCCAGGTCATCTACTACTACAGGCACCTGGGTGATGAGGAGCTGCTTCAGGATAGGATTGCCCTCGATCGGCACCATTGACTGAGGCAGCGGTGTTGGCGAAAGTGGCTCAGTCAACGCTGCATCATGCAGCCCCACGCATTGCACATATTCATCGTCTTCTGTCCATAGCGACAGAGCGCAGCCATCGGCATGAAGCGCCTGTCCTAACTGCTGTGTGATCGCCGCAAAAATTTCTTGCGGATCGAGGCTAGAGCGAATCGTGGCGGTGATCATATTGATCAGAGCCTCACGTTTTGCCAAAGCGCGAATTTGCTCATAGGCGCGGGCTTGTGAGAGGGCAGGAGCCGCTTGGTTTGCCACCATGTCTACAAGCTGTACTTCATCGGCTTGCCAAACTCGGGGTTGACCGCACTGATGCATTGCCAAAACCGCCATCAGCTCTTGCTGAAAAACGAGGGGCACGACAAGGCTAGAGGCAATTTTGGCCGATTGGTAAGCTTGCAGCCGCGTCCCGGTTGGCTCAGCGTGAATCCGATCGTCCGTTTGGGCATCGGCAATCACTTCAATGTTGTGCGTGGCCCACACGGTATCCGCCAAGAGCTCTGCTGCGATGAAGGGATGCTCCAACGCTTGAGGAGCCTTGCCCCGATAGATAAAAGTCTCGTCCTCAATCCGATCGTTTTGAAAAGGACGCAGGATGCAGCAATCGACTTCAAACATCTGCCCGACGCTCTCTACGATCGTCTGGAGAATCTGTTGGTAAGTTTGAGCGCTGCGGATGGTGTTGGTAATAGCATTGAGCAAAGACTGCTGGCGCAGCGATCGCTGAAGCTCCTGAGTACGAGCCTTGAGAACGTTGTGGGTATCAACCCCCTGCCGCACGACCGTTCTTAGCTCTTCATCGTCCCAGGGTTTCGTGACATATTTAAAAACTTTGCCAGAGTTAATGGCTTCTACCAGATCGCCTACATCTGTGTAGCCCGTCAAAATAATTCGAATCGTGTCGGGATACTGAGTGGCGGTCAGGCTCAGAAATTCTGTGCCGCTCATGGAGGGCATGCGCTGGTCGGAAATGATGACCGCCACTTCGCCCTCTTCTTCAAGCGCGGCTAGCGCCTCATGACCACTTTCTGCCCGCAGCACTTTAAACTCGCGGTAAAAAGTGCGATAGAGCAAATCCAAATTATCGGGTTCGTCATCAACGACCAGAATTTTAGGCTTAGCGTGGTCTGAAGACTTCATGCACCGTTTTCCTCTGGGTGAGGGCCTCTAAAGAAGAAACCTTCCCGCTGCGCCTGCTGAAACAACAGGATGTAGGGGCGATCGTTTCGTGGAAAGAATGTCAATGGTCAATACCCAAAGTGAGTTCTGTTCGTGGTTCGCTGAGGGCGGCTAACTTTCCCGGCTTTTTCTCGGGTGAGTTGCCCCACTCTACCCTCATCTCTACAGAGTACCCCTACGCTTTTCTAGATTAGCTTTCAGAGCTGCCAGATGGAGACAAATTGCTCAGTCAAAATTCGCTATGCTGGAATCCAATCATAGGGGTATGTCCTCCCTTATATTTGATCGCCGTGAACGACCTTTACGTCGATACAATCCCTTATTTTCTCTAGGATTGGCAACGCATTTCTAACAAGAAGCACCCATAAAACTATAGTGCCCAGATTTGTAAACTGTCTAACTCTAGGAAATTTGGAGAAATAATCTTCGCCTTCTTGTTAAATAGCGCTTCTCTCTTCACAGACTTTATACATCACTCAGTCCCAGATCTCAGGATTAGAATAGGGGCAGTCTTTCCCACACCATCATGCCTACGTCCCCCTCAAATGCATTGTCAGCAGGCGCATTACCGCCGGAGCCTTTGCCGCTGGCAGAAGGAATAGCCGATTTGTCTAGTGATTTGCCTCTACTCGTGCGGACAGTGCGAAAGCAGGACTTGGGCAGTCTTGCAGATATCTTGGCCAGCAGTTTTCATAGCCAAAACGGCAACATGGGCTGGCTCTATCCACTGCTGCGGGTAGGGATTTATGAAGATTTGCGTACTCGGAGTCAAACTCGGACAAAGCACTATGCCTGCTTGGTCGTTTCTCGGCGCGTTTCAGCGGCAGAGCTAGAGCAAGAAGCCCAGGCGAGGCGATCGCTCCAGCTTCAGGCTATTCACCCGGCTTTCATGTCTACAGCCGCCCTGTCAGCAGAAGGGGCGGGGGGCGATCGCCCCATTGGCACCATCGAAATTTCTTTGAAAACCCCACCCCCCTGGCAGTCGCCCCATACTCGCTATCTCTACCTTTCCAACCTGGCAGTGCATGTTGATTATCGTCGCCGGGGAGCGGCGCAGCAGCTGTTGAAAACCTGCGATCGCGTGGCTCTGGACTGGGGGTTTCGAGATCTCTATTTACATGTTTTGGAAAGCAACCACACTGCCCGAAGGCTCTATTTGCGATCGGGCTATCAGGTGCTGAGAGTTGAAACTAGCCTAACTTCGTGGATATTGGGCAAACCGCGACAGCTCTTTATGCACAAATCCCTCCCTTAAGCCCAGGCTCTGCTGGTCAATCCCTCTCTTTGAGGTGAGGCTTTGAGCTGCTGACAGATGAGAAGATGTCAGGCTGGTGCAGATTTAACTCAGGCATTTAAACAAGGTAAAGCAGCATGTTTTTAGTGACTGGCGCAACAGGTGGATTGGGACAGCGAGTAGTGCGGCGGCTGCGATCGCAGGATCTGCCCGTTCGGGCGTTTGTGCAGCTTACCTCTCGCTATGGCGAGCTAGAGCAGAGGGGGGCAGAGATTTTTATCGGAGACTTGCTGCAAGAGCGCGATATCCAAAAAGCCTGCGAGGGGGTGCAATACGTAATTAGCGCTCATGGGTCTAATGCTTCCAATCGCGGCAATGCTCAGAAGCTTGACTATCGGGCAAACATTGACCTGATTGATGCCGCCAAGGCCGCCGGAGTTGAACATTTTGTTTTTATCTCGGTGCTGGGGAGCGATCGCGGCTACGAAGACGCCCCTGTATTTAAGGCTAAGTGGGCTGTAGAACGTTATCTACAAGCGAGCGGTTTGAATTACACCATTTTGCGACCCTCTGGCTTTGCCTCCAATCTTTTGCCTTTAGCCGAGCAGTTTCAGCGAACTGGAATTTATCTGTTGGTCGGCGATCCACAAGCCCGCAGCTCGATTGTCAGCACCGATGATTTGGCGCATATTGCGGTTGCATCGGCCACGCTAGCTGACGCAAACAATCAGATCTTGCCTGTGGGTGGTGCCGAAATTTTGGAACGGGGCGATATTCCTAAAATCTTTGGGCGCGTCTTTGAGCGAGAGCCGATCGTGATCAATCCGCCCCTATTTTTATTAGATGCAATTCGTATAGGGCTAGGTTTTGTCGATGCAGACAGCCAGAAAGCCCTGGGCACCTTGCGGACGCTTTTAGCCAACGAGTTTTTCTGTACGCCAAGTGAAACGGAGCGCTTGGAGACAATGTTTGACCTGAAGCTAGAAACCTTGGAGAACTTTCTGCGGAGGTATCTCAAAAGCTGAAAGCTTCATGAGGCGATCGCTAGGTGACAGCCTGAAAAGCCAGAGCAAGACCCATTGCTGCGATCGCCCCCATCAGGGTATTGAAAATATTCACGACTTCGTTGGTCAGCCAGTCAAATTTAGATTGAAGCGTTGCGCCAATAACGCTCTCTAAATTGGTGGCAATAAAGGCTGCAATCAGGCACCAGAGGATGTCAATAGGGGTGATTAGCCCCACTAGCCAGCCGACGATCGCCAGTGCTGCTGAGCCGACAATACCTGCTAGGGTTCCCTCTAGGCTAACGGCTCCTTCTGTGCCCCGTTCGACGGGCTTAAGCGTAGTGATTAAGAAGGTGCGTTTGCCGTAGGCTTTGCCCACTTCGCTGGCGCAGGTGTCTGAAAGCTTCGTGCTGATGCTGGCAACATAGCCCAAGAGCAGGAGGAAAATCACCTGTGGCGACCAAGGAAAAGGCGCAGAGGCCAATCCGTAAGCGCCCAGAGCGCAAAGCGTGGCCGTAAGAGCCGATCCCCAGACGTTTTCTGGGCCTCTCGCCCCCGATCGCTTCTCGGCAATTCCGGCGGCCTCCTTCTGCTTCATGCCAATCCGCGTTACGGCAGAACCTACTAGAAAGTAGAACATCATGACGCTATAGCCGCGCCAGCCCAGGGTACCCCAGAGAATAATGCCCAGAATGCCTGCATGAATCAGTCCAGCAGGAGTCAAAAGCTTTTTGGGTGCAAACCAGGCGATCGCCACCAAAATTGTATTTAGCCCAATGGCAAAAGCCCAGGGGATGAGGGTATCGAGAGCGACCAAGGAATCGAGGGAGTTGAGCATAGAGAGTTTAGATGTTAAGGAGTAAAAAGCGCTGGCTGTAGCACAGCATTGAGCCAAGAATTTTAGTTCTCTTAAATTCGCGTAGGCGTTCAAAAAATCAACAATAGGCGCAGAACATCCCCCAAATTTGCAATCCAGAGACTTCGGTAGAATGGGCTACCCACCGTAGACTACCCAAAATTTGGATTTCGAGCGATGGAGGCGATCGCAAAGCCTTAAAATGGCTGCCATCCCTGCAAACACAGATTGATGTACAAGCTCTACGATTTTCCCTTATCTGGCAACTGCTATAAAGGCAACTGTTACAGAGTGAGGCTACTACTGACTCAGTTGGGCATACCGCCTTGCAGGTGATGGAGCGGCGTCTTGCCGAGCGATCGTTTTTTGTGAGTAGTCTACAATCCCCAATGGCATAATGCTGATTTTTCCTTTAGCGCAAGCCCTGCCGCCCGCCTTGCCTCAGAACCCGCCTCAAGAAATTGTGCAGACGCAGGTTGTGCGTCCTTTGCCGGGGCAACTCAATCAAGTGCCCGTTTTTAACAGCAACAGCCCAGAGCTGGTACAAACAGAAGGTATTTTACTCTCTACCTTTCCGCCCCAAGGCAAGCAGCATCCGATCGCCCATCTCAACTTTTTATTTAACGGCGAATTTGATATTTTTGCCCACCATGCCTTTCGTGCTCTGGCTCCCGATAACTTGAGCAGCCTCTATTTGGGCATCATTGCCTATAATCCGGGCGACCGCCCTGTCACAATAGAAACGCTACAGGCAGCCAGCTACGTGAGCCAGCCCGATGCGCCTTTTATTCCACTCCCTTCTCTGTTAGATAACCTCAGAGGAACGGTGTACGCAGGGCCGGGTAGCCGCGCCATGAGCGACATTTTGCGGGGCAGACGGCAAGAGTTCTTTCCCCCCCAAATCGTCATTCCTCCCCAGGAGTACCGCATGGTGATGAACCTACCGATTCCTGTCGCGACGCTAGAACCGCCCTTGAACGGTCGATCGACACTCATGCGGCTGAGAAGCGATGGTGCAGTCTACTTGGCCAGTCTGGCGCTCTTGGCTCGCCCCAGCGCTGAAGCAGATACAAATGAGCCTACGGCTGAACGTGCTCCAGAGCTAGAAGAATGGCGATCGCTTTTGGAAAAGGGTGATTTGGCAGGTGCCCGCGATCGCCCGCCTTCCCTCATGGACAACACCTTGCCCACCAACCAAATTGTCTATGGTCGGGTGGCAGGAGTTGCGCGGGGCAGCCGCTGGCAGGTGCAAGTAACGGATGATAACAGCACCGATCTCAGCATTCCTGCTGCTGGAGCCGCTTTCTCCTATGGTCTTAGTACGCTCGATCGAGGTCGGTTAGGCTCAGGGCAAAGCCAGACGGCTCCGATTCTAGTGCGCTATCCTGATACTGCCTACGAAGCCCACGGCAACTATGGCATTGAGTATGATCTCTCTTTGCCGCTGCATAACCCGACCGCTCAGCCCCAAACCGTGACGCTAACGGTACAGACTCCCATTAAAGAAGATCAGCTCTCCGAAAACGGACTTCGCTTCTTTGACCCTTCGCCTGGTCAATCTAGCCCAACCTTTTTTCGGGGTACGGTGCGCTTTCGCTATGCCGACGATCGAGGTCTGCCCCAAACCCGCTACTTTCATCTAGTACAGCGACGCGGACAGCAGGGCGAACCGCTGGTTACGCTAACCTTACCCCCTGGCGATCGCCGTCTGGTCGAGTTCACTTTTCTCTACCCCCCTGACGCGACACCGCCGCAGGTCTTGACGATCAAAACATTAACGCCCTTGAACGCCCCATGAACCTTCCTACCTGGATCACAGTCTCGCGCTTGTTTGGCGTACCGTTGCTGCTCTATCTCTTCTATCAGCCAAGCGATCGCTTCCGTTGGATAGCACTGGCCATTTTTCTGATTTCTGCTGGCACAGACTGGCTCGATGGCTATCTGGCGCGGCGGCTCAATCAGGTTACGGACTTGGGTAAGTTTCTTGATCCCCTCGTGGATAAATTACTGGTCTTTGCGCCGCTGCTTTGTTTGATTGAGCTAAGACAGATCCCAGCCTGGGGTGTATTCGTCATTTTGGCACGAGAACTGACGATCGCCGGGTGGCGCGTCAACCAAACTCAAATCTCAGGGGCAAATATTTGGGGCAAGCTCAAAACCGTGAGTCAGATTGCGGCGATCGCTCTTTTGATTGCGCCTTTACCTGCGTCTGCCCAAGTTTTTGCGATCGCGACCTTCTGGGTTTCTGTAGCACTAACGCTGATCTCGGGCTTAATTTATTTGTTTCCAGCTCCAAATAATTCGGCTTCTAGCCCTTAGCCGTTTTAGGTGGCTACGGCTGTGGAACTCAAGAACTAAAAAAGCTGGGCATCTGCCCAGCTTTTTTAGCTTTGCTTTAAGAACTGCTCAGCTTTAAGAACTACAGCCTGGGAACGATTTGCTCTTTCTCAGGAACCACCGTGTACTCAGCCACAATTTGGCGGAATTCTTCACCATCGATCGTTTCCTTCTCAATTAGCAAATCAACCAGGCGATCGATCACCACCCGGTTTTCGCGAACGAGCTTACAAGAGATGTCATAGCAGCGTTCAACAATCGATCGCACCTGGGCATCGATGCGGGCAGAGATTTCTTCGGAGTATTCCGAACGAGTTGTCCAGTCACGACCCAAGAAGACCTCCCCTTGCTGGCTCTCTAGCGACAGAGGCCCCAAGTCTGACATGCCAAAGCGTGTCACCATCTGGCGTGCCATACCAGACACCTGCTGCAAGTCTCCCCCTGCCCCTGTGGTAACTTCGGCATCGCCAAAAATCTCTTGCTCAGCCGCTCTGCCACCCAAAGCTCCAGAGATGCGTGCCATCAGCTGCGATCGAGAAATCAATCCCTGATCTTCAGCAGGCGTAAACCAGGTTAGACCTTGTGCTTGTCCTCGCGGAATCAGCGTCACTTTCTGCACCGGATCGTGATCTTTAATCAAGGTACCGACGATCGCATGACCAATCTCGTGATAGGCAATCAAACGCTTGCTCTTGCTGTCCACTAAGGGTGTGCCTTCCATCCCGGCAACCACCCGATCGACAGCATCGTCAATTTCTGCCATCGTGGTGGCATCTTTGCGGCGGCGTGCCGTCAAAATAGCGGCCTCATTCAGCAAGTTTGCCAGGTCAGCACCTGTAAAGCCAGGTGTGCGACGGGCGATCGTTTCTAGGGAGATTTCTGGAGCCAGCTTTTTATCACGGGCATGAACCTGTAACACCTCTAGACGACCCTTGAGATCGGGTGCATCCACCTGAACCTGGCGATCGAATCGACCGGGACGCAGCAAGGCTGAATCGAGGACGTCAGGGCGGTTGGTTGCTGCGATGATGATGATGCCCGTATTGCCTTCAAACCCGTCCATCTCGGTCAAAAGCTGGTTGAGGGTTTGCTCGCGCTCATCATTACCGCCGCCAATGCCAGCGCCCCGCTGCCGACCAACTGCGTCAATTTCATCGATAAAGATGATGCAGGGAGCATTTTCTTTGGCCTTTTTAAACAGGTCACGCACGCGAGACGCGCCTACACCCACGAACATTTCGACAAACTCAGAACCCGAAATACTGAAGAAGGGTACGCCTGCCTCTCCGGCGATCGCTTTTGCTAACAGGGTCTTGCCCGTTCCAGGAGGCCCAACCAGCAAAACGCCCTTAGGAATCTTTGCGCCGACTGCCGTAAAGCGTTCTGGCTTCTTCAGGAAGGTCACGACCTCTTGCAGGTCTTCCTTGGCTTCCTCAACGCCTGCCACATCGTCAAACATCACACCTGTCTTGGCTTCCATCATGAACCGCGCTTTGGACTTACCAAAGTTCATCGCCTGACCGGGACCACCGGGCACATTGTTGGAGCGGCGAAACAGGAAAAACAAGCCACCAATTAGCAAAACAGGGAAGATGAGATTGCCAAGCAGACCCCAGATGGCTCCATCAGTGCGGGGCGGATGTACATCAAAGCTGATGTTATCTTTCCTGAGACGGGTGACTAGCTCCGGCGAGTTACCCGGCAGGTCAACTCGCAAGCGCTGTACCCGGTTGTCTAGCTCAGGATCTTTAGCCTCGACGATCGCTGTGCGTCCACCTTCAAAGAGGTCAACGCTCACAATCCGCCCTTGATCTAGGTAGTCTAGGAAGCGCCCATAGGTCATACGAGTGCTAGCAGTATTGCTGCCCATATTGACTGGGGAGCTAGAAAACGCGCCTTGCCAAATAAAGAATCCAATGACCAGAAGTGGCAATGTCCAGAGAAGAACGACTCTCCAGGAAAGTTTCATAGATCAATCCGCCCTTAGAACCAAATAAAGTAGCAAAAACTTAGAACCGTAAAACTTAGCTGTCAGCCCAGAATCCGGTGCGTTCACTGGAAATCTGAGTGAGGCAGAAATGGCCGCGTTGATAGAACCTCAATTCTGGCAAACGCGGGACAGTAGCTCTTTTGGATTAAACTCGCTTAATTAAAGAATTTCTCAGATTGAGCAGCAGACCCAAGGCCAGATTCATCAGAAACGAACTGGGGCACGCCTACTAAACTGAGAACGAATCTTAACTAAATTTAACCTAATTTTGAAACTTCGGACAATTAACCTGAGCTATTCACCTAAGCCGTTGAATTCTGAGAACGTTCAATCCAATGCTTAGTCAAAGGTAAATATTGCAGATCAAATGTACTACTTGTAGCGATCGTGTGGTAAAACACAAGTGGATCAGCCAGGATTTGTCACAATCAATCCTGATATTGGAGTCTGTGGGATGATATCGGCAGACGTTATGAGTAAAGCTATTTTTATCGATAAAAGGGGTTACACAAAGTCATGGTAAGCAAGCCCTCCGTTCCTCCTCCAGCCACGGCTCTAATGACCGTCCTCAGCGTTGATTTGGGGCGCACCTCTACCAAGGCCAGCGCCAGCCGCGAACCCGAAAAAGTGGTGCTGATTCCGGCAAACGTGGCGCATCTCACCGTAGAGCAAGTCCGACGGGGCGGCTTTGAGTCGCAATCGACCGATCCTTTGATGGATATTTGGCTGGAGTTTCAAGGGCGAGGCTTTGCCATCGGGCAATTAGCCGCTGATTTTGGCGCAAACCTGGGTGTGGGTCAGTCTAAGGTCGAGGATGCTCTGGTCAAGGTGCTAGCTTGCGTTGGGTATTTCGAGCTAAAGGGCGAAATTTCGGTTGTTGTTGGATTGCCCTACTATTCTCAAGAGCAATTCGATCGCGAAAAAGAGCAGATTATTAGCCTGGTGCGATCGCCCCATGTGATGAGCTATCGCGGTGAATTCGTCGCAGTAGACATTAAAAATGTCTGGGTGATGCCTGAAGGGTTTGGCAGCCTAATCTGGTGTGAAGCTCAAGACAAGAAAACCAGCAGCCCTGACTTCCCTAATCTCTCGGTGGCGGTAGTCGATATTGGGCACCAGACCACAGATTTCTTAATGGTCGATCGCTTCCGCTTCGCGAGAGGCGCTTCCAAGAGCGAGCCGTTTGCCATGAGTCAGTTTTATGAACAGGTTGCCGCTCAGATTCAGGGGGCTGATAGCCAGTCGCTCTCTTTGATTGAAGTAGTTCACCGTCCCGAAGGCGAACGGTTTTACCGTCCTCGTGGCGAAACGAAGCCTACGAACCTGGACGATATTTTGCCCAGTCTACGCAAGAGCTTTGCCCGCGAATTGAGCGATCGCCTCATTACCTGGCTACCCGAACGCGTCACCGATGTGATTGTCAGCGGCGGCGGCGGCGAGTTTTTCTGGAACGATTTCCGCCCACTGCTGCGAGAAGCCCGCCTTAAAGGGCATCTGGCAAAGCCCTCTCGTCAGGCTAATGCGTTGGGGCAGTACATCTACGGCGAAGCCCAACTTGCAGCGATGGCGAGTAAACTAGCGGCGACGCAAGGATGATGAGGGGATAGGAGGATGAGCGATCGCAAAGACAGGGCTGGCTCAGGTAAATCTAGTCCGGAGCCTTCTAGTTCACAGAAGCTGAGTCCAGAAAAGTTGAGCTTAGAAAACTCAGCGCTTGATGGATCAAGCTATGTCATTAAGTTTGACCAGACTGAAGCAGACCAGACTTTACGGCAAGCGCTTGAGCAAGCCCTAGAAGCCCAGAATCTTAGCTTTAGCGATCTGTGCAAGCGATCGCTGCAACTGTTTTTTAATCCGCCAGAGCTGCCACAATCGGTTGCCACCTTGCAGCAGCAGGTGCAGGATCTGCAAATGCAAATGGCGCGATTAGAGGGCAAAGAAGAAGCCCGCCAACGCTATGCGCTCCGCAAGCTAGAGCAGCAAATGCGGGAATTGGGCGATCGCTTGGAAATGCTGGAACGCAAGGAGTTTTTAGAGCAACAGGTGCGGCAGCTAACCGATCGCCTCGCTCGCTTAGAAATTCCAGAGCAGGTCGCGATCGCGCCACCTCCCCCAGCATCTCCGCCCTCCAAGCCGCGAGAATCTGATCCTTTACTCGATCGCCTAGCGCCGCTGTTAGAAGATTTCTAGAAGCTGCTTTCTCTTGGCTCGGCTTTCAAGCCTCAAGCCGTTAGCAGCGAACAGATGGCTTGCCCTTTAGGTTTTATCCCTTATTGCAACTCGGTGATCCGCATGACGTAGGGAGAATATCGGTTGCTTTGGTAAGAGCCAATCCAAACTTGATACGTGCCTGAAAGCCACTTTCCGGTGATGCCCGGATTCTTGCCTGAGTAGTCATCGTTGCACCAGACTCCGCCAGGGCCTCGAATGACTAGCGTGGTATCTTCTGGGCTTTGCACCTGAAGACTGAGGTAATTAAAGTATTCCGTGAGCACGATCGTATGATCTGGCTGGGCATCAACAAAGCCATTGCAAGGCCCTGTTGCCGTGTCAGCCCTCTCGGCCACTTGATTGGCTGTCATCTCGCCACCGCTAATGCCACGCACCGTAGTCGGGTCTGGGGTAAAGCTGGGGCTGAGGGTCACATTTTCAAAAATCGTGGGTTCTTGAGCGATCGCGGGTAGAACGATCGACAGTCCTGTCAAAAAACTTGCCCCTAGGGCAGCCTGAAAAATCCTGATACCTGAGTTCAACCCTGGAAGTTGCATGGATGTATGGTGAATGGCTGTTCAAAAATCTTGCTGCACCGATCGTGCATTCTATTACAGCAAGTGACCCGATTAGGCAGGAATCTGTTCCAGCTTAATCATGCTCACATAAACTGGAGCTAACTTGGGTCGCAAATGAATTAACCTGTAATTATTTTTCGGAGCGCTCTTGACTTAAAAAACAGCCTTCACCTAAAAAACAGCCTTCAAGGTGGAGAACTCAGCAAATTTCTCTCAACCTATAGAGTTCTGGACTAATGAGTCACTGCCCCTAACGCTTTGATCCCCGATAAATGCGATCGCTTTGCTCTGCCGACAGCCAGGGATTGCCCACATTCTGAGCCACAGGATGCTGAACTACAGTCTGCCGAGCCGCCATAGGTTGAACTTGCCGAACTGCGGCTCTGCCATTGCTGGCTTGGGCAACAGCCGCCAATTCTTCCTCTGTGAGAGGCAGTTCACAGGCAACAGGTGGAGCTGCCGTTTTGACAGGGCGAGCCACCATCTTGCCATCCTCAGAGGTAAAGTCAATTTGAGTTTGGGGTGCCATGTAGGTGTGCGTATCTGGATCATATGCCAGCACTTCGCCCGTCTCAATCATGTAAATCCAGCCATAAATCTTGAGCTTGCCCTGGTACAGCCGCGATCGCACCACAGGGTAAGTCTTGAGGTTTTCGATCTGAGTCAAGACATTTTCAGCGATCGTGATTTCTAGCATCTCTTCTTTGCCGCGATCGCCGTAGTTTTCCTTCACCAAGCGTCGCGTCGCCTCGGCATGCTTTAGCCAGTCATAAACCAGAGGCATTTCCTCTTCTAGTTTGCCCAATTGCAGTAGCCCTTTCATGGCACCACAGTGCGAATGACCGCAAATCACAATTTGCTCAATGCCTAATGCGTGAATGGCATACTCTACTGCGGCACCCTCGCCACCGTTTGCCGCGCCATAGGGCGGAATAATATTGCCAGCATTGCGGATGACAAACAAGTCACCTAAATCAGTTTGGGTGAGCAAACTAGGTGAAATCCGAGAATCAGAGCAGGTAATGAACAAGACATTGGGATCTTGACCACGGGAAAGGTGTTCCAGCAGATCGCGATGAGTCGAAACATAGTTTTCTCTAAACTCACGTACCCCTTTGATCAAATGTTTCATAGAGCCATCACCAGAAGCTGTCTTGCATCATTACTGAACTGATTTGATTGTCGCCTAAAGTATGTCGTTCTGTATTGCAAGTCGTTATTGCTAGTCCCTGAGTCGATCAGGACGCTGCGATCGCTATCCTCCCTCTCCCAGGTTTAGAGCTAAAAGACACAACCGCCCGTGAGCCAACGGCGGCTGCCTTTCTTTTATCAACTTAATCTTCTATCAGACTTACGCCCCAGACAGGACTCGAACCTGTGACCGATTGCTTAGAAGGCAATTGCTCTATCCATCTGAGCTACTGGAGCTTATGAAAAACCTAAAACATTTCACCTCTCGGATATTTCGTCCTCTGCCTTGGGAAGAATAGACCGAGGGTTGCCGTATGGTCGATCGGTTTCGTGACCCATATTAACATCAGGCTACAGGAAATATCACAAACTCGTGTCGCAGAACTCTGAACCTAGAGTAGTTTGATAACAGGTGCACATTAGCCACATCTGCTTAAGCCACATATTCCCATGACGGCCGTTTAGTAGTGGCAGTTGCACTGGCGATCGCTTATCTTATTCATTCATTCTCCGACTTTAGTAGGAGTCCATTGGCAGCGTCATGTTTATCCTGAAACGGCAAGATGTTGAAATTACCAGCATTCAGCACCCTAAAAAGGATCAGCCGATTCCCATTTTGCAATACCAGGGACAGACGTTTCGCCTCATCAACGTTTTTAATGCTGCCCAAGAGGAAGACGCTAAGGCTTTTTGGCGCGACTTAACCGACAATCGGGGCAAAGCCTGCGTTTTGTTAGAAGAACCCGATCGCTACAGCGTCTGGGGCAAAGTTCGTTTAGAGCAGTTGACGGCTGAAGGCGCAGAAACTCAAGTCGAGGCAGGAGAAGCTTCTCCTAGCTTTGTGCAAGCGGCTTTGCTGTTGCTACAGGCAGTCTACATCGACATTGAAGACCTGTTGGGAGCGAGACAGGTGGGAGCTTTTCAAAAAGAAATTACGGCAGTTTTTCAACAGTCGCGTTTTCCGCAGGCCAACTCTCCAGATGCTGTAAACCAGCTATTGACAGTAGACCCCTTAGGCTTCGCACAAGTTCCCCTGTGGCAAGAACACCACCTTAATATTTTGCTGCAAGAGCTACACCGATTGGGAAAAGAGCATTTTGGCAATGCAAATTTTACGCAGCGCGTCATGGATGCCCTGCAAGATATGCCCGCCAAAGACCGAACTCAATTTTTGACCTGGCTGAAACAGGCTCCAGCAGGGAAACTCTGGCATTAGGCTCTGAACAAATCCAGCCATTAAGCCCTAGTCGGTGCTTTATCTGGCGCAATGTTGGCAGATGATCACAATTCAAGAAGTTCAAACTTCACTGGCTTGGGCATAATAATTTAGATATTCGTATGATTGCCTGCTAGCGCTGCTGTCTGCGATCGCCCTTCCTCGTCGCACTTTGAGGAACCCTCCCTTGAACAACAAAGCCTCTACCGCCAAACCCACACTTTCTGTCCAGACGATTGTCATGGCCTCAACCGCTTGGGCCGTCATCTCGCTGCTATTTTTCCTCCTCTTTAGCATCTCAACGGGGCAAGAGCGACCCGAATGGTACAGAGTCGTCACCTACTTTTTAGAGCAAATCGCCTATGTGGTGGCGGGTTTCCTGTGCTTTCGCAACTGGCGCAGTTCTGCAATTGTCAGTGGCCGTACCGTATGGCTGGCGATCGGGTTAGGCATGTTTTTTTACTTTATCGGCAATCTGTTCTTTGCCTATTGGGAGATGGGTTTAGGCATCGATCCTGATGTATCTCCTGGAGACTTTTTCTTCATCCCGGCCTATGTATTTCTGGGTTGGGGTATTCTGCGCGCCGTCATGTCGAAACGGCTGGACTTAACGGGAATTCAGTGGGCTATTCTGGCGGCAATTGCGGTGGCAGGCATTGCGATCGCAGTGTTGACAACCCAGCCTTTTGCTGAAGCTGATGATACTGAGGCTCAAGTGACTGCTCCCCAAGTGGATACCCAAGCTGATGCTTCAACGTCTCCCGCGCTTGTGGCACCTGAGCTAGAGCCGTCTGCTGAGACACGCGTACCACCAGCGTGGGCTGTTAGTTTAGAAGAGCAGCTCACACCCTTTTCGACCTACATTACCTGGCTGTACATTGTGGGAGACGTAATTCTAGTGGTGATGGCGACCACCTTGCTGCTAGCCTTTTGGGGCGGTCGATTTGCTTTGTCGTGGAGATTCATTGCCTTCGCAGCTTTCTCCTATTACATTGCAGATGTTTGGTTTAACTATGCTACCAATACAATTCCCAACTATCAAACCGGGGCTTTGCCAGAGGTCTTCTGGATATTCAGCGGCTGCCTAATTTCGATCGGTGCAGCCTTAGAATACGATTTATCCACGCGTCGCCGAGCAGGACGTAGACGCGGTTAGCAGCTCTTTATAATTTGGCCTGTAGGGTTGAGGGCAGGGCACATCGCCCTGCCCTCAACCTTATACACAAAGGCGTGAAACATTGCTGCAAAAAGGGGCGATCGCCAGCCCTGAGAATGGAATAATCCTCAAAAAACCGTGATTTTCTAAAGACTCCCCAGAATGTTATGGGTAAGTTGCGTCAAATAAAGGCACAAAGCGGCTGTGGCGTTTGCTACAGTAGATAAGCGATTTTGAGATAGGTTAATTGAGGTAAGTTGTCGGCATGGCTCCCAGAAAACTATCCGAATCCGATAAACAGGAAATCCTCAGCGCCTATCGTCAGTCGGATGAAACGACTTCAACGTTGGCAAATCAATATAGCGTCAGTGTTAGCACCATTAGCCGTATCCTGAAGCAGAGCTTGCCTGAGCAAGAATACGACACCTTAGTGCAGCAAAAGCGATCGGGGGCAACCCGCGCACCGATCGAGCCGCAACTGCCAGAAATTGAGCCTGAGCTGCCTGAAGAGATACCGGAAGAAGAGGCTTTTGCAATAGAAGAGCCAGTGCTGTTGCAGGTGCCGACAGACTCCAAACCAAAGCCGCCTCAACTGCGGCTAAACAAGCGATCGCAAAAAGAAGATTCAGAAGAATCCTTTGCTTCACCTGCCCAGCTCGAGCTTGATCCTCTGTTAACTCCGTCTTCTCCATCAGAAGAGGTGGCTAGAAAGCCTCAGATCATCGGCCAACCTCGCCCCGGTAAGACGATCTTAAAATCGCCTGAGGCCGTGAAGTCTGCGACCCTGCTAACCAATCAGATTGAAGGCTTAGATCTTCTGGACGAAGAAACCTTGGAGGACGATCTAGACGATGATCTGGATGACGATGATCTCGATCTCGATGATGACGATCTGGATGACGATACCGATCTCAGTGATGAAGGCGACTTGACAGGGATTCAAGTCCGTAGCGATCGCAAAATTCAGGTGTTGCCTCTTTCAGAAGCAACCATTCCACGCACCTGCTATGTGGTGGTCGATCGCGCCTCTGAGTTAATTACCCGTCCGCTCAAGGATTTCGCTGAGCTAGGACAAATCCCGACCGAAGAAGTCCAGGAGAAAACGCTGCCTATTTTTGACAATCACCGAATTGCCAAACGGTTCTTACGGCGGATGCAACGTGTTGTCAAAGTTCCAGATGGGCAGATCCTGAAAAAGGTAAGACCTTATCTGCAAGCAAAAGGCATTACCCGATTGCTCATCGATGGACAAATCTACTCTCTTTAGCGGCTTCTGATTAGCGCTCCGAGGCGCGCTTTACTCAAAATCCTCGCGGTTTGCCGACAAGCCCACTGCCGATCGTAGCAAGGGCAGCACGATCGCCATGCCCACCATACCGATCGCTGCGCTGAAGGCAATCACCAGTCCCAAGGGCAACTGCACCGACTGAAATCCTAAAAATCTGAGGGCGACAGGGGCAGCATTTTGAACTGAGAGCAGAGCGATCGCACTGACCCAGAATGCCACAATTACCATGATGATCAGCTTTGCCATGAGATTGACCTGAGATTGACCTGAGATTGAATTAAATATGAGCTACGTGCCAGAACTTCCGCAATATGCGAACTGTACGGGCGGGTTTTGCGGATAGCTTTATGCCCCTCTACTCAATCACTTGCTAAACCCGCCCTTTCATTGCACCTTATTTAACCCACGATCCTTAGGATATCTTTATGAGCGCGCTCATAAAGATATCCCTGTACACGGGTGACTATAGCTATAAGCCGCATAGAGGGCTAAATGAAAGGGGCTATGGACTGGGCGAGGCCGGAGCGCAGGCATCAGTTAAGCAAACGACTAAAACCGACTGAATTTTGGCCTCAGGCTGAAACTCCTGAGTCTCATTATATTCACTCAGGGGTGAGGCATATATTCCCGCAGGAGCCGTGTTGCCATTCCCTGTACTAAAAGAAATATTGGCCGCAGGCTGGCGATCGAATCGAGCATATTCTCTAGATTCGTTCTGCGTATTGTAGGAGAGCGTTGCCTGACCGTAAGCCTGCACCGCAGCCTCAAGCGTTGTACCTGCGCCTACGCCCTCTGCCGTAAGAAATTTGGGATTGTCGGTTAAGACCCCTTGAATCACGTCTTGGTCAGAAAACGACTGCCCCGCCAAATAGAGAATGTAGTACTGAATCTCGCCTCCCTTGCGGACGGCGATCGCATCAAAATCAACAATAAACGGAGCCTTGACCGAAAATTCTACATCTTGCCCCAGCGTCTGCTTTAGCTCAGCTAGTGTGATACCTAGCTGAGCAGCGCCAATTCCCTGTGCCGAAATTAGAGGTGTCTCATCTTGGGTCGGCTGGAGTGATGGGGTAGCTTCTACAGAGGGAGAGACTGAAGGTAAGGTTGCAGATGAGCTAGGCAGGGGTGACTCAGCAGAGGGTGATCTTGGCGAACTGTTGCAGCTTGCTAGCAGCAGGGCAGTGGATAGGAAAGTTGAGCCAACCTTTAGGAAAAAGTGCATCAGGTGTAAGGTTGATAATGATTCACGATCGCCATCTTACAGATTTACTTTCGATTCAAGAAGTTCCGCCATACAAGCTGCGAGAAAAACCGTCAAATCGCATACCCAAAAATGCTCTTGGAAAAATCACGGTTCTTCTAGAACATCCTTGAAAAGATTTTCTCTGTTTAAGGTAAGTGGTATCGCACTGAACTATTAATTAAGGAGTAAACCATTTAGGATAACAAACGAGTCTACTCAATTTGATTCTCAATTCCAAGGGCAAACTTGCGCGTTTACCCACTTTTTAAGCAAAGTCACAAGATAAAACCTCGCCAATAAAACCAACAAACCAAAGCATGTCATACGCGAGTGCATCTGCCAATGCTCATACCTCGTTATCTGCAACGCCCAGCCCAATTAATGCTGAAGCGCCTTCCAAGTCTAGCATCAGCTCATTAGCTGCCATCTGGGCTTCTAGATATGTGCGGGTAGTCAATGCCTATGGCTGTTCTCAACCTAAATATCAGGTAGAGAATCCCGATGAATTAGTTTCTGAAGCCGGACGGTCAAGAACTGCGGCTCAGGCATTAAAGCACCTAAACCGTTCAAGCGCTGCGGCTTGGGCTTTGACAGATGATCTGCTCTCAGATGAAATTCCCAAGCATGGGATTCCGCTAGAGGCCATAGATCCTTGGCAAATTGCAGCCGACACGCACAACTTGTTCAAGCTGATGTTTCAAGCTTATGCTGAAGGCAAACCACCCCAGCGACTGTCGGTCATTCTAGGCAGCCGATTTGGCAAAATTCGGCAGCGACACACGGCAGGTGATCCGCGTGTGATTGGATTTATGAGTATGCATCTGCACTACACGGGGCAAAAGCTGCTAGAAAAGCTATCGCCGATGGAGCGATCGCTAGTCCGCCCCTACTTCAAAGTCATGGATGACCACATGTACATGCCGTTGCGGGAAGCCTGTGATGCTGCTGCTAACCACGAGATGGATTCCCCAGCACTAATTGCCGTACAGCATCTCTTAGCGGTGAGTACGACGATCGCCCGTTCTGTGTGTAACCATGTGAGCCGGGTTCATGTCGGCTATGAAGCCTACAGCGGTCGGCTGATTTCTCCCACGGTTAGGACTTCTAGCATCCGAGATGTCGAGATGTTTCAGGTGTATCTTTGCCTTTGTGCCCTAGAGGGTCATTTGCGATCGGTACAGCGAGAATTGTTTCCCCTCTGTGTCATGCTTTATCCTCAACTCAACGTGAGCTGGCAGCTGGTGCAAGACATGCTAAAGGTATTGCGTTGGGAAATGTATGACCACCTCAGCCCCAAAGACATGCAGGTGTTTTTACCGCATTTGCAAGCGCTGACCGAAATGTTCTCTCCTACGGTATTTCAGCCTAGCCTAACCCTCTAACTAGCCTTTGACAGCGGCTCGTGTAACCGTAGCCACTTCACGGGGGAGGTTTTCGGTAACGCGCTTCGCGCGTTACCGAAAACCTCCTGTCTTAATCTCCATACTCTAAAAACTGGGACTCACAACCCAGTATCGTCAGGAATGCTAAGAGCTAGTTGATAGATTTGGCGGCGCGGTAGAGCCGTTTGCTGAGCCAGTTGGCGGCTAGCTTGCGATCGCGAGATACCTTGCCGAATTAGGTTTTGCAGCTCTGCGATCAACGCCGACTCTGAGAGCATCGGCTGTGTAGACTCATAACCTGCCACAATTAGCGTGTATTCCCCTTGAGGTTCGCGGGTCTGGTAATAACCGATCGCTTGGGCTAGGCTGCCGCGCCAAAACTGCTCATGCAGTTTCGTGAGTTCTCTAGCGATCGTGATCAGTCGATCTGCGCCTAGCGTATCCGCAAAATCTTGCAGGGTTTGGCGCAGACGATGAGGAGATTCATAAAACACCAGAGTGCGCGATTCAGGGCGCACCGTTTCTAGGCGATCGCGGCGGTCTTGACCTTTGACGGGCAAAAAACCCTCAAATACAAAGCGATCGCTCGGTAACCCTCCAGCGCTGAGCGCCGTTGTGACCGCACTCACTCCCGGAATCGGCACCACTGGAATTTCTGCCTCGACACAAGCTTTGACTAGCTCATAGCCCGGATCGGAAATACCGGGCATCCCGGCATCGGTCACTAGAGCAAGGGCTTGTCCCTCCTGAAGTCGCTGCACTAGCTCAGGGTGGCGCGTGCGGCGATTATGGTCGTGATAGCTGATCTGCGGCGTAGAAATTTGAAAGTGGTGCAGCAGCCTGCCAGTATGGCGCGTATCTTCTGCGGCGATTGCATCTACTTGCTGTAAGACTGCGATCGCCCGGAATGTCATATCTTCTAAGTTGCCAATCGGGGTGCCAACGATATAGAGCGTACCAGCCTGTATGTCCATACCTAAGCATCTTAATCTAACCGTCTTCTCAGATCTCAAATTTGGAGTTTCTGCCACGCCAAGCAGGAGATTAAACCTTCTCAAATATGGAGTTGCCGTATTTGAGAGCCTCACTTGAGGGATGGCGTTGGCGTGCAGAGTGCCTCCCATGCCATCTCTCTGATCTGATTGGACGTTGCCGCGCAACCCATCAATTCTAAAGATAAGGTATAAAATACATCTCACGATTAAGGGAATTACGGTAAGTAGTACCAGGTGATCGGTTCCTCATAAATTCTTTATAAAGCGGGGATTTTACGGTTTGGTTTACGGAAGGGAATGTCCATACTGCTGAATAAAGCTCCATTCAGAACGGACTAGCTAAAAATTTATTTTTACCGTTTAACCTCTATTGGCACTACTGCATCGTCACCATGAGTACCTCACGCAAGGCACATTCTGACTTTGATTTTTTCCTTGATAACGTCTCTTTTATTACTCCCTCTCAGGCTGATTCTAGCTATCTTGCTAGCACGCAACCCTCAAGCGTTCATCCCTCGGTCAACAGCAAAATCAAGCGCTGTATAGATATTGTGGGGGCGATCGTAGGTTTAATACTTACTGCAATTCTGTTTATCCCAATCGCCTCTGCCATATATTTCAATAATCCAGGCCCTATTCTTTATAGTCAGGTGCGATGTGGCTTTCGAGGACGCATCTTTCGCATTTGGAAGTTTCGCTCTATGGTCGTCAATGCTGAGCAGATTCAGCATCTGATTCCCAATCAAGCCGATGGCGGCATCTTTAAAAACGAATGTGATCCGCGTGTTACTCCTATAGGTCGTTTTTTGCGGCGGACGAGCCTCGATGAGTTGCCCCAATTTTGGAATGTGTTGCTGGGCGAAATGAGTCTTGTGGGTACGCGTCCACCGACTCTAGAGGAAGTGCAACGCTATAACGCTCGCCACTGGAAGCGGCTGGAGGTAAAACCTGGGATTACGGGCGAATGGCAGGTAAACGGTCGGTCTAAGGTGCTGAAGTTTGAGAAAATTGTCACCCTGGATTTGCGCTATCTGCGCCGTTGGTCGATCGCCTATGACTTGAAGCTAATTTTGAAAACGATTCAGGTCGTTTTGCGGCGCGATGGCGCTTGCTAGCCTCCCTTGCCCAGATATAATGCCTAAAATTGGTTAGTGTCTTTATTTTTTTGCCATTGGCAAGAGAAAAACCAACGAGCTACACAGTAGGGAGAGTGAAGCGTTGAGAGCAGTCTGCCATGAATATCCCAGAGCGAGAGTAACAAATATTGCGGGTCAAAGCCCGCAGTTTTCAGCCCGAACTAGATGAAGCATTGGAACAAGCCCTGCGAACGGCCGTGTTTGGAGCTGTCAAAACCACTCTGGAAGCGGTTCTAGATGAAGATGATAGCCAATCGCGGTCAAGGCAGAACTGACGAAGCTAGCAGCAGGCGATCTCGTCGTTCAGGTTACTTTCGACGGAGCCTGGATACCCAATATAGGCAGTTTTTTTCGGGAGTTTCAGACCAAATCCGATGAAATGGGGGGCTTTCCCGCATGAAACCAGTTGCTTAACCGTGTTTTTCCTGGTGATTGAGCGAGATCATGCTAAACATGACCGTAAAGCCGTAGCGAAAAATGCGTGATGCTAACTACAAGTCGTTGCTGACCTGTTAAGCGGGAGATAACGCTCTGAGTGGCGATCGCCAAAATGTAACAGCTTCACGTTAATTTGCTCTGAACCTCTGGTCTGAGCGATCGGATTCTGAGAAGATTAACCTTAAGGCAGATGTAATTGCTGCTTGTGGCAAGATTTGACATTCTTTGCCCAGCACCCCGAGTTTAACGCGATAGGAAAAACCCTCATGTCTGATATGTCTGAGAATCTTAAAAGCCAAGTTGTGACTCAGGGCGTACAGCGATCGCCCAATCGAGCCATGCTCAGAGCTGTCGGTTTCCGGGATGAGGACTTTACAAAACCTATTGTCGGCATTGCCAACGGCTACAGCACCATTACGCCCTGCAATATGGGCATTGACGGACTGGCTAAACGGGCAGAAGCCAGCGTTCGGGCGGCAGGGGGCATGCCCCAGATGTTTGGCACGATTACGATCAGTGACGGCATCTCAATGGGTACCGAGGGCATGAAGTATTCCCTGGTGTCACGAGATGTCATTGCCGACTCGATCGAGACGGCCTGTACCGGGCAAAGTATGGATGGGGTCTTGGCGATCGGCGGCTGCGACAAAAACATGCCAGGAGCCATGATTGCGATGGCGCGCATGAACATTCCCGCTATTTTTGTCTACGGTGGCACCATTAAACCAGGACGCTATGCGGGACGCGACCTGACCGTCGTTAGCTCCTTTGAAGCCGTTGGCCAATTTAGCGCCGGAAAGATTGACGAAGCCGAATTGACCGCCGTTGAGCAGAATGCCTGTCCGGGAGCAGGCTCCTGCGGTGGTATGTTCACGGCCAACACCATGTCCTCTGCCTTTGAGGCGATGGGCATGAGCCTAATGTATTCTTCGACGATGGCGGCAGAAGATGAAGAAAAGGCCATTAGTGCTGCTAAGTCAGGAGAAGTCCTGGTAGACGCGATTCGCAAGCAAATTTTGCCGCGCCATATCATCACGCGCAAGGCATTTGAAAACGCGATTTCGGTCATCATGGCGGTCGGTGGCTCTACAAATGCCGTCCTGCATCTGTTGGCGATTGCCCATTCAGTGGGTGTACCGCTGACGCTAGATGACTTTGAAACGATTCGCGCCAGAGTTCCAGTTCTTTGTGATCTGAAGCCTTCGGGACGCTATGTGGCAACCGATTTGCATAGGGCAGGCGGTATCCCCCAGGTAATGAAAATTTTGCTGACTCAGGGCTTGCTGCATGGAGATGCCTTGACAATTACTGGACAGACAATTGCTGAACTGTTGGCTCCGGTGCCCGAGCAGCCCTCTGCCGACCAAGATGTGATCCGTCCTTGGAGCAATCCTATCTATCCGCAAGGGCATCTAGGCATCCTGCGAGGCAACCTGGCAGAAGAAGGCTCGGTGGCAAAGCTGACAGGCATTAAGATTCGCAAAATCACAGGGCCTGCCCGCGTGTTTGAATCTGAAGAAGCCTGTCTGGAAGCGATTTTAGCAGGACAGATCAAGGCTGGAGATGTCCTGATCGTTCGCTATGAGGGGCCAAAAGGTGGCCCTGGTATGCGGGAAATGCTGGCTCCAACCTCGGCCATTATTGGGGCAGGTTTAGGTGACTCTGTGGGGTTAATTACAGACGGACGCTTTTCGGGAGGAACCTATGGCATGGTGGTAGGGCATGTGGCTCCTGAGGCATTTGTGGGAGGGACGATCGCTCTAGTGCATGAGGGTGATTCTGTGACAATTGATGCCGATGCTCGATTGCTTCAGCTTAATGTCTCTGATCAAGAGCTAGCTCAGCGCCGCGCCCAGTGGCAGTCTCCTCAACCTCGCTATACTCGAGGCGTTTTGGCAAAATACGCTAAGTTGGTTTCTTCTAGCAGCCTAGGAGCGGTGACAGACTTGAATCTGTAATCCTCAACCTGAATAGATTTGGCAGAGCGCCAGCTTTTGCCAGTGTCTAAAAAGTCGGTTTGCTTAAAACTTACGTTCTCGGCTAACGGCTGAAATTTAGTTCAAAGAATTTTGACTTTGAGTCGAGAACCTGAGTTCTGGCGGGAGTTAGGACTAGCTACAAAGTAATGCCCTCTCAAATTTGTCTGAGTTAATCAAGCCTATAGGGCGATCGCTTTGGCTATTGCAGATGTTTGTAAGTTTGTGCAATTCTGTCGCCTCAAAGCTGAGTTTGGTGCGCCCGATCGTGCTGAATTGTTGCTGGCGATCGATTAAGCCTAAATGCTTTCCTCAATCGGGTACAAATTGAGATATCCTGATATAGGTCAAAGATTTAGTCAGCTTCCAAAAACTTGACTCAAGGGCGATTAGCACAGTGGTAGCGCACTTCCTTCACACGGAAGGGGTCACTGGTTCGAATCCAGTATCGCCCATATGAAGTAAGAACCTCTAAAACCTCTACGAATATGGGTCTTAGAGGTTTTTTATTGAAGTTCTGTACCCCGGAAGGGAATTGTTTGTACTGAAAATTTGGGTTGGGTTGGGGTAATTTTGACTATTTTTGACAGATTTTGACTATCAACTCGCGCACTACTATGAAGATAGTCAATCTATGACTCGCGCACTACCTGAGAGATAGTCATGCAAAAACGTCAAAAAAATCCTAAAGGGAAAGTAGGAATTGAATCATTTAGAGATACTATCCGATTACGGCTGCCCAGGCATTTGTTTGAGGGCAAGCAGAAGTACATCTATCTGGGACTTCCTGACACCGATATTAATCGTAAATTTGCGGAGTCAAAGGCAAGGGTGATCGAGGACGATATTCTGAAGGAGCGATTTGACTACACTCTAGAGAAGTACACAGGCAAGGCTCCTCCTCAGTTAACAGTTGTCCAAACCATTCGCCCTAGCTTGAGCATTCAGGAGCTTTGGCAACGTTTCTACACCAGCAAAAAATCAGAACTAAAAGCCAAGACCCAGGAGAAATACGAAAACTTCACCCGCTTGTTTGAGAAGCTAGGCGATCGCCCTTTAGAGGATGCGATCGCGATTAAGCAGAAACTGACCGAAATTACCACCACGGATCGCACCCGTGATGCGCTCACGTATTTGAATGCCGCAGCAAAGTGGGGACTCAAGCACGGATTGGTCAATAGCAATCCCTTTGATGGCATGGCGCAGGCAATGCCAAAGCCAAATTACATGACTGATCCAAAGCCTGATGCCTTTAGCGAGGAGGAGATGCATCGGGTGATTCAGGCGTTCCGGAACGATAATCGACCTGGTATGAGCTATCGACACTATGCTCCTTTTGTCGAATTTCTCTTTAAAGTGGGCTGTAGACCCTCCGAAGCGGTTGCTCTGACGTGGGGCGATGTTTCCCCTGATTGTGGCACTGTGCGCTTTACAAAGTCGTTCGTGCAAATTGGAAATCGGCGTGTCCAGAGTGAGGGCAGCAAGAATAATCGAACCAGGGCGATCGCGATTTCTCAGAGTGCTCAAAGCTTGCTGCTAACGATACGACCGGAAAAGCCTGAACCAACTGCTTTGGTCTTTCCCAGTCCAGTTGGTGGCTCGATTAATTATCGCAACTTTGCGCGTCGAGCCTGGACCAGTATTGTCGATCCAATCAAGCCAGACACAACGCCCTATAGCTGTCGTGATACCTTCATTACTACCCAACTACTAAAGGGGACTCCTAGTTCGGTGATTGCTAAGTGGTGTGATACTTCGACTCAAATGATTGACCGACACTACGCCGATCAATTGAAGTTAACCCAGTTACGACCTACAGAATAAAATAAAACTTGAAAAAAAACTAGGACAGCAAAGCTAGCTGGTGAGCCTTCTGCTCCAGTTCTGCCAGATAGATTGCTGGGGAACGGCGAAATTGCCGTTGTTGATTGCGCTTGTGTTGGGAAACCTTGAGGTCAGCCCGAACGGCTTGCCACTCTGTAATGGAAACCGCGGCTAAGTCGGCAGCGGTAAACGAACGGGTTTGAGTGGCGATAGCGGCCACAATCTGAACAGAACCTCGTACCATTACCGATGCTGGGGCAACTTTGCGTCCGGTGCAACGGCGTTGGTGATGACGCCAACGGCCAAACAGTTGCTCCAAGTCGTTATTGGTTCTGGGTAAGTTTTCGATGTCATAACAATGAAACAACCCCGGGGCATAACTGCAAGTGACCTTCAAGAAGTGATCCACTCCTGAGGCTAAACTTGTGGCCTGCTCTTTGTTGTTCTCCATCGTTTGTAGCAATTGCTCAAATCGTTGGCGCACGTCTTGCCCCTTCAAGTTCAGGTCATTGTCAAGCATCGTGGCCGCTTGATGTACCCACTCAAAGGCGATGGCAACGGGTTTAAACAGGGGTGCGGTTTGCTCTAATGCCTTTGAGATCGTCTGCTTTAGCTGACTCAAGGGCTTTGCTACCCCCCTTTTCTATCCACCCGTTCTAAACTGTGGTCAATCGCACTCAGTCGTTGTTGTAAGGTTAACCCTGAAGCATTCAAAGGCGGGTATCCATCATCGGTGAGCGCGGCACGAACAGCTTGACAGTATCCTTCAACCACCTCCTTGATGCTATCGTTGGCTTCCTTGCTGCTCTCTCGTTCCAACTTGCGAACCCCACGCACCCGTTTCTTCAGTTCTTTTTTCGCATGTCGGTCTGCCTCATAAATCGGTTTGGCTGCTTCGCGTAAATAGTGAAAATGACACAGCCCGTGAGCCACTTCCGGCAAGGCACGGGCTACCGCTTTACGAATCGACGTTTGTCCATCGCTGACCACACCCACAATCGGCACGCTCAACCCCTGTTTCACCTGCGCTAGCATCGGTATAAGGTCTTCGCTGCTGGAGGATAACAAGGGCTTTGCCAGCAAAATCTCGCCACTGATGACCTCTCGAATCACCCATAACACCTCATGACCCATCTGCGGTTGGAGACCGTCAATCGCTAAAATGACTTGCGATTGTTGGGCAATGATTTTCCCAATCCGCTCGATATTCCCCATCTCTAGCGAAACCAATTCGTCGTAACGAGCTAGTAGATTACTCACCGTGCGTTCACTCACACTCACGCCTCGGGTGCTTAGAGTCTGGTGGATTTGGGCCACACTCCGATGTTCAAGGGTAGCGCAAGCCCCCCACCAAAGCCATCACGTCCAAGCCAAACTCATGCTGCGGTAAGGCCCACTTCCCTTCCCCTTCGGGGCGATACGGTTGGCAGAACCGCTCACATTCGGGCGTTGCACACCGTCTTACTTTCAGTCGCAACTGCACCACTCCGCTTAGTGTGCGCACCCGACGGATGTTGTCATATTTATTCCACATCCATCCCCCACACCAGGGACAGGTTTGCTGAACGCATTCCAGCACTTCCTCCCATGTGGCTTCTGGTTGCGGAGTTCGTCTGACCATCTTCTTCGCCTCACCCTGCTCTGATTTGCGGCTCTGATCCTAGCCTATCGGATTTCCTGATCCTTCTCCAGTTACCTTTGCTGCCCTAGTTTTTTTAACGGTGAGTTTGAGCTTGAGACGGATCATCCGATCCACCGTAGCAATCCCAATTAAAACCCCAGTTTTCTGCTGAAGGCGTTCCTGAAGTTCTGCTAAGGTGGCATCTGGTTGGGCTTCGACCAGTTGCCTGA
>DATNPL010000178.1:0-4601 GCA_036703255.1 Coleofasciculaceae cyanobacterium | reverse complement strand
TATAGCTATCACTTTATTCGTACTGCTGAGGGAGATGATCCTCCCGTCTACCATTTCTTTATTGCCGAAACAATCAAAGTTAATCTAAGTTATTCTCACTTCAGTGATTACTTTTACAATAAGGCTATTCCATACTTGAAGCGGCATCACGGACTGGCTGAGCAAGTGTGAGTAGCACAGGCTAACCCTGCGTTGGAGCGGATGGAAAGATGGTGTTGGCTGGAAGGTAAGACCCAGGCTCCTCACAAACAAAGGAGAAGATCCTGCCGCTGAAGGGATGGGAAGCAATGGCTTAGAGGTCGTCCTTGATCATCAGAATTGATTTGAGAAGGGCAGTCAACTCTTATTTAGGGTACGCTCAAAGCCTTGAAAAGCTTGATATCAAAGGGCTTATCACTAGGAAAGCTACCCTAAATAGCAACATCTAGGCATGAGTTCAATCTCCCCTCAACCCCTCCCCGCTATCGCAAGAATAGCCTTTAATCAACAAAGCATCCACAGAGCAAGGAGGTATTCTTAGGCTAATTCTCCATAGCAACGCCCTCCAGCAAAGCGCTCAAAGCCTTGATGTGAGGGGCAGTTACAAGTGAAGCATGAAACGCTTACCGCATCCTCTTTGAAGCACCAGCCACCCATGCCATCCTTAATCCGCTATGACGGGAGGGTGGGAATGCAATTTAACTGGAAAAACTTCACCTACGACAAGGCTTGGCTAGAAGCGGTTGTAAAAACCTGAAAATATGCGGAAAGGTTCTTGCGATCCAGCTTGATCAGCGTAATATACGGAAAGATTCTTGCGATCCACCTCATTTGGGGAGATATGCAGAAATCATCTGGAGATCCACCTCATTTAGGGTGGATATGCGGAAACTTTCCGTCCAATAAGAAGTTGTATCGGCGCGCGAGTAACTGTTAGTGCTTGGGAATCCTATAGGAAAGCGCGCGACACAACACTTCGTTGGAACCGACCCCTCCGTTAACCGCCCGGAGGCGCTTAGCCGGAGGTGCGGTTCAACTCCGCCGTTAGATAGCTTTTTGAAATTGAATGGATGAGTTTACCGCACAGTGGGTTCAGCCCTATTACCTAAAACTTCTCGGGTACAACTACCGTTCCCTCCAGGGAGTTAAGCTTGATAATTTCGTTTCATCCACCAATCAAGCTCTGTTAACTATCGATGAGACAGTAGTTGCGAGGTTACTCTCCTCCTTAGGCTGGCGCGAGCGGTTAACCGGAAGCTGGTTTGCTGGGCTGAAACGCTGGAACGGTTTCGCAAACCAAATTGGAGAGTTGTTGGTTGAGAGTAATCGTCCCTATGCTGGGCATGGATATTGTTTTGCATTGGGTCGCTTTGCTGATACCTCTTCCAGCAGCTATCTAGCCTCTTACCTTGATAAATATTTGCCAAGACTAGATTGCTATTACGACCAACACTGGGCGATCGCCGCTCTGATATGGATTGATAATCTTCATGGAAGCGGTTACTCGAAGACATATTTGGAGCCAAACGGTCTTTGGGAGCAGTTTATTGCAAACAAGCCTCAGTCGTCTCTAGCGCAAAGTAAGTTACGGTACGAATCAGCAATGGTATTTTGTAACAAGTGGTTCGATGCCATCTAACAAGTGCGTTGCAACGGAATGAGTAAAACTCTTGGTGCTCAGTTTATGCTACTTACATCCGCTGAACGCGATCGTTAGCCTGAGAACTCAGCATTAGAGGACAATAAAACACAAACGTTTGCGTCGAGAAAAGAGAAATATGCACTCTTCCAAAGTTTACGCCTTGCTAATTCTTATATTTCTTATCTCATGTACTTCTAATTTTCAAAGCAACTCCAAAAAATTAATGGCTCAATCAGAGGCTGCCAATAGCTCGACACCAACACCTTTGCCATCTGTTCAACCAGCTTCTTCCATAAGGGTTGATGGTATTGTTGCTTTTGACAAAATTGATTCAACCCTTATTGAACAGGGAAGTAAATTCGATATTCAATTTAGCACCGAGTCGAGCAGCAATTGCCGCTATACAATGAAATATCCGCAAGTTTCTGGTTTAGCTAATACTGCTTTGCAAGCTGAACTTAACCAGCACCTACGGCAAGATATGATTGAGCAAATGAGGATAACCGGAGATTTATTAGAAGGGGATAGATGTCCACTAAACTCTTTACGAGATTCTCAAAATCGACCCAGATTCTACACTTGGACTGGTAGCTGTAAAACTCATTTTGCTGAAAGTCGCTTAGTCAGCATTGCATGTTCAACTTTGTCAGTCCCTGGAGCTTACCCTCATCCTCAAGTTCATCCAGTTACCTTTGACTTAGCAACAGGCAAAATTTATCAATTTGCTGACCTGTTCAAACCTGATTCAAACTACCCAGTGCGGGTAGCGGTCTTAATGCGTGACGCATGGTGGGAGACAGGGCCAGGATACATCACGTTTCCATTCAAGCAACTTGAAACAACAGCAGCCTTTGATTTTTATTTTCAAGAAGATTGTGATCAGGTTTTTGAGCACCGTTGGGAGGACAGAAACAATTCCTCACTTGACCGCTCTGGTGTGCCCCCTAAATTTTGCATGGTAATTCCTAATCTTGGCAGTGGAGCCTCTCGCAACTACTTAATGCCCGTCAGAATGAGTGCATTAGAAGAAATATTGGATACAGGTGGAGCATTAGGGGTACTAGCCGAAAGAATTGACGATCGGTGGCAACCCTACTGATTGATCATCTATGGTTCTGCCCTCTCAGCTATCTACAGGTCTAACCCTGCGTTAGAACGATGAAATAGGGGCAATCGGTTATGATGCAGAGATCTAATGCCGCCGCTCAGCCAGAACCGTTAGTTCACAGATAAGCTCTATCTCTTGAACAGATAAGCTCTATCTCTTGAGCAGCATCAAACAGTTCTTGTTCGACTGACCCAGGCTCCTCACAAACAAAGGTGAAGATCCTGCTGCTGAAGGGATGGGAAGCAATGGCAGGGAGGTCGTCCTTAATCATCAGAATTGACCTGAGAAGGACAATCAACGCTTATTTAGGGTACGCTCAAAGCATTGAAAAGCTTGATATCAAAGGACTCGTCACTAGGAAAGCTACCCTAAATAAGCAACATCTAGGCATGAGTTCAATCTCCCCTCAACCCCTCCCCGCTCCCGCAAGGATAGACCCACCTCATCCTTGCAAACATGAAAACATTCGACTCAGCAATCGCCAAAGACCTGATCACAGCAGAGCTTTACGCCAAAGACATCCTCCTCACCCCTGATTACGACGATGGTGGGCAGAACAAAGCGGATTTCCCTTTAACGATGACCATGATTGATTACGTAGTGGGCAGCCAGGAGAAAACAAACCTGGATGCAATGCGGCACTATGCTTTCATCCTCATAGGACTGCTGGGGCAGGTAGCAATGGAGATGTCTGCCACTTGGGTAGTAGACGAGCAGCAGCAGGACAAGATTGCCCAAGGTCTAGTATCCAATGCCGCGACTGAGCTAGACATGAAGCTAGGGGATAATGCCACAGGGTTGCGATCGCAGCTCTGCATCCACCTATCAAGGCGCGTCGGTGGCGTTGATTTGCAATCCTCGCTAATGCACTGCTACTCGACGGCATTGCATCCGGCCACTGCCATCGTTCGGGTTTTAAGTTCATTGGACGGTAACTTTGCCCAAGAGGTGAATTGAGCTGTGATGAAACCGATCGTTTGCATTGATTGATGATTGAGTGAATACCTACTGCACTCGTTGAGGAGAATAGATAGAGGATATAGAGTAGCCGCAGTGGTGATGCTCTATATCCCCATAGTCTCCTCCCTTTATCGTCATGGCTCAGGGGATAACAATTCCTCGTAGTTTGCGCTCCACAACAGGTTAGCTCAAGATGAGGCAGCACTGAATGAAGCAGTGGCTGAATGAGCAAAGCGATCGCACTCACTCAGCTAACAGCGATATCATCTGTGCGAGTCTTCCCCCTCTTCAAATGTAGTATCCACAGAAGGTATAGATAGAGCAAAGAAAGCGTTGGTCAGACATGGGTTTGAGCCGATCGCCAACTTCTCAGAGGGTTCTGATATGAGTCGCGCTACAGTCACTAAGAGCCATCTTCAGCGATGAGTCAGGCGATCGCTCAACATCCTACTTACCCCTTAATGGTGGCTTCTAACCATGACGCTCATGACATCGAACCCTAAGCTTGCTAGATTGAGTAGGCTAAGCATAGATTTAAAAGGCAACAAGTATGGCTGACACAACGTTAGAGGGCTTTGTAGGCGCGTTTTCCAGCCAGAAAGATGCAGAATTTGCTTGCAGGGCGCTAGTAGAAATTGGGCGATTCGACAGCAGGTTAGTTTCTGTTGTAGAGAATGATGGAGAAGATATGGCCGATCGCTATTTCGTTGTTCTAAATGACACTCCTACCTCTGTAACTCAAGCCAAAACTTTCCTCAAAGGTGCGATGCCGCAGATGAAAGATGCTGAGGAAGACCTAAGACATGAAGCCAGACAGTCAGCAGAGCGCATGAAGGTGACACCGCTCATAGGAGGCATAGGGTTTTGAGTGTCTTGAGGGTTGAGTCACGATGGCTTGATAGTCACCATGCG
>DATNPL010000135.1:0-7218 GCA_036703255.1 Coleofasciculaceae cyanobacterium | reverse complement strand
GAAGTGCCGCGCAAGACGCGGCACTTCCAAAAAACTATCACAGGCTAATTAATTTGCGATCCTGAAGGTCGAAACTGGTAGATTCGAGACAGAAACGGATCAGGGTAAATATATGGTTGAAGTCTTCAGTCACGCTTCCACGGTTCAGGTTCGTGCCGTGACGACCCCAGCAGATGCTGAGCGATTCTTAGACGTTCCTGCTCGCGTGTATGCTGGCGATCGCAACTGGGTGCCCCCGCTGCGCAGCAGTATTGCCAAGCAGTTTGCTCCTAACAATCCTTTTTTTCAGTACGGTCGGTTGCAACAGTTTATTGCGATCGCGCCAGGTAGTGATGAAGCGATCGGGCGAATTGTGGCAGCCGTCAACGATCGCTTAGTAGAGCGGCAAGGGCAAAATGTCGGCATATTTGGCTATTTTGAATGCATTAACGACTTCAGCGTGGCGCAAGCACTCTGGCAGGCGGCCTGTGACTGGTTGCGGCAACAGGGCATGACCTCGGTACGAGGGCCAATCGATCTTTCCACTCACAACAATTGCCTCTTTTTAGTGGATGGCTTCGACTCACCCCCCATGGTGATGATGCCCTATAACCCGTCCTACTATCCGCAGTTCATTGAGCAAGATGGCTGGACGAAAGCAAAAGATGCTTTTTCTTACGGCTTGCCTTTGGGTGCAGGTCTACCTAGTGAATTTGAGAAAGGCTACCGGATTGCCTGTAAATCAGGCGTGACCTTCCGCCCAATTCACCTCAAGGGAGAAGCCTTCGAGCAAGATGTCACAAAAATGTACCACCTGTTCAACACCTTATTTGCCAACAACTACAGCTCTACGCCCCGCACCCTAGAAGAATTCATGGATGAGGCGAAAGATCTGCAAACTCTGGTTGATCCAGATGTGTTTCCAGTGGCCGAATATCAGGGCGAAATGGTGGGCTTCTTCATGAGTCTGCCCGACTACAATATTCCGCTGAAGCAGGTCAATGGCAAGTTGAATTGGCTAGGCATCCTAAAGTTTCTCTGGTTTCGTCGGCAAATCGACCAGGGGCGCGTGATCGTCATTTGTGCGCTGCCAGAGTTTCGTCGCAAAATGGTGCCTTTGGCACTGGTCTATCTGGGTATGCAGGGTTGTATTAAAAAAGGCAAGCCCTATCGGCGATCGGAGTTGGGATATGTGTATGAAGACAACATGCCTTCCCGCAAGGTCGTGGAGGCAGCGGGCGGTGAAATCTGTAAAACCTACCGGATCTATGAAAAGTCTCTGATCTAGCCCTAATTCGCTCACTCTCGAAATATACCCACAAACCTCACATTTAGCTTTATTAGTTGGCTTCAATTAAGTGACTGTAAAGCCCCATGTGGCTTTCTTGCGCTGCACTGCACCAAAATACCGCATCGGGTTTTAAATGGATTGGATACTAGCACCGATCTGGCGCGCGATCGGAACATAAGGAGAAGTTGAAGCATGAAGGCTTTAGTCACAGGGGCAACAGGCTTTACCGGATCACATCTGGTGAAGGCGTTGATTCAACGGGGTGATACGGTGGTGGCACTAGCCCGCAAGACTAGCGATCTGAGCCGTTTGCAGGGGTGCGCAGTGGAATTGGCCTATGGAGACATTGGCGATCGCCCCAGCTTAGAAGCCGCTATGCAAGGGGTAGACACCGTTTTTCATGTTGCTGCCTACGTAGAGCTGGGAATCGTCGATGCGGCCAGAATGGAGCAGATTAACGTTGAGGGCACCCGTGCTGTCCTAGAAATCGCCAAAGCCGCAGGAGTCACCAAGATGGTGTATTGCAGCACGATCGGCGTGTATGGCGATACCCAGGGCAAGGTGGTGGATGAAACCTTTCAGCGGACACAAACCAACTTTTCTTCAGCTTACGATCGCACCAAGTACCTGGCGCAACAGTGGGTCGATCGGGCTGCTGCCGAAGGTTTACCTGTCGTCAGCGTCATGCCTGCGGGTATCTTTGGCTCAGACGATCCGCACTTTGGTAAGGTTCTGGATGCTTTTCTTCAGGGAAAACTCAAAGTCTGGGCTGGGGGCGATCGCATTACGGGCTTTGTCCATGTCGATGATTTAGTCGCAGCGATGCTGTTGGCCGCTGAAAAAGCGCCGACTGGAGCACACTACATCATTTCTGCTGGAGAGCTTTCTACCCGCGAGATGTTTGAATTTTTGAGTCAGGAAACAGGAATTGCGACACCTCGGGAAGTGCCCGAACCCCTCGTCCGGCTGGCGGGAAACTTGCTAGAACCCATAGGTCGTTTGCTATCCTGGCAGCCCCCCATCAGCCGTGAGCGAGTGCATTACATCTACGATCGCTGCGTGCGTATTAATGCGGCTAAAGCAAAGCAAGAGCTAGGATGGCAGCCCCGATCGGTCGAAGACACCCTCCGTGAAGCTCTGAAGCGATCGTAAAAAGCGTGATAAAAATGCGATCGTCATAGACAAATTTCAAAATTTGTAGCCCAATCAGTACATTTTGAGTACAGTTAAGGATAATGTTTTGGGCTTAAAGGCTATTTTTTGCCAGGGGTACGGATCAATCCCCTCAGAAAATAGCTACCTGATTTTTTATGGAGAAACGCATCTTAGGTTTAGATCCAGGGTTGGCGATCTTGGGTTTTGGAGCAGTTTCCTGCAAAGCTTCTCAAGGACGGGATCAGCCAGAGGCAGTCTCAACGCTTGACTTTGGAGTGATTCAAACACCCGCCCACACCGACACAGGCGATCGTCTTTGCATGATTTACGACGACCTGCACAGCCTGTTAGAGCTAGTCAAGCCTGACTTGGTTTCGATCGAGAAGCTGTTTTTTTACAAAATGGGGAATACAATCGCGGTTGCTCAGGCGCGAGGGGTGGTGATGCTGGTGTTGGCGCAATATCGCGTTCCCTTTGTTGAATTTACGCCTGCTCAAGTGAAACAAGCGCTAACGGGCTATGGCAATGCCGACAAAAAGGAAGTGCAGGCAGCCGTAGCCCGTGAGCTAAATCTTGCCACAATTCCCAGACCTGATGATGCTGCTGATGCTTTGGCGATCGCGCTAGCGGCTTGGTTTCAGTGTTAGCGAATTGAGCCTGCTCCAAAAAACTATTGGATCTTATTCAATCCGTTCTCCTTAATTCGCAGAAGCCATAAAGTCGGCAACAAAGCTGACGCCAAACAAACTGGGCTTCCCGTTTAGCGTCGCCACCTGTCCGCCTCCACCCCACCCAGGGGCAGCACCATTGGGATTGTAGAATAGATTGCCTGTGGCACGGCTATAGCCAATCACGGCTGCATTAGTAGCGGCATTAGCATCGTTGGAAACAGTGGCAAACGATCGCCCTGCCCTAAAGGTTTGCGGATCAAGGACGATGCGATCTTGTCCAGTTTCAAAATGCAGGGTGTCTATCCCCAAATCTTCTGCCTTAAAGACGCTCCAGGAATCGAATAGGTAAGCATCTCGGCCTGCGCCACCGTTGAGGATATCATTGCCCGCACCGCCCAAGAGAATATCGTTGCCCATATCGCCCAAGAGAAGGTCATTGCCATAGCCACCTGCAAGGCGATCGTCTCCCAAGCCGCCCTCTAAGCTGTCATTGCCAGATTCACCATGCAGGCGATCGCGTCCTAAGCCCCCCAGTAGACGATCTGAGCCGCCTTTGCTCAGCAATGTATCGTTGTTGTTGGTGCCATTAAGCGTGTTGCTGGCAGCAGTGCCCCGCTGAAAACTGCCCACCTGCGTGGCAGAAATGGGTTCGTTCCACCAGCGATCGTGCGTATTGATAAAGTTCATCAAGGCATCATATTTAGCCGAACTGACCTGATCAACTTTTTCGAGTGCCCCCCAACTGCCCCACTTGCCAGAGGCATACACATCGACAAATTGATTGAACAACGTACCGCCCGCCTGCTTCCAGCCTTCGAGCAATTGCTTGTAAAGTTGTCCCATTTCAGGACGGCGATTCAATGCTGTGAAAAAATTCGTCATTTTGGAATCATTTTCAATGCCGCTGATGCCCACAAGATGCTGCCCGCCTTCGTAGGCCACAAGCTTTAGCCCATGAGCTGTGGCAACTTGGGCATGGTATTTGAACCGATCGATCACATCCACAACAGATTCATGCGTAGGCAGCAAACCGCCCGACTGGAGCTGCTGAAAAGCTTTGCCAAAGCCGCCATCCGTATCAGAAAGCCACGATCGCACTACATTTGCATTGTCTAACGTCCCCAAATCGCCGCCAAAGTAACCTGTAATTGCATACTCATCCACCGACTGGTAGGCAGGCGCATTCCCTTCTGCCACCCAAGCAGGCGTATTCAGGATCTGCTTTTCTAGCCCTTTCCAGGCCGCTTGGGTACTCATGACCGAAATCACGCGGTTTCGATCGCTGCCAAAGGTATCTTTCCAAATTTTTGACATCTGCGCTGTCCGCAAGCCATACCACTGAATCCAGCCACCGCCCCCCACCGGATCTTTGCCCCAGCGCTTTTCGGCTTGCTGCACAGCATAGTGAGACTGGGGAAACTGCCAATTCCATACCTCATTGGAAAATTCGACGCGGACTTTAAGACTCGGATCGAGATGGTCGCGCACATAGGCTGCAAACTGAGCCATGTACTCATCTGTGGCAGTCACAGGCATGTTGAACCAGGGAGATGTCCCCGTTTCGTTCGCCAGAGCAACCATAACCTCTACAGGGATGCCTTTTTCAGTCCAACTCGTCTGACCTGGCTTAGCGCGATCGCTCCAGGGCTTTTGGGCGGAGCCGTTGGTATGCATCCAGTCCATAAAGCGCAACGTGCCAAACGCCTTGATGTTGTCAATAAATTCTGGATTAAACGTCGCGCCCAACTCTACCAACGGCAAATCATCTTCGTGGTAAATGCGAATGTTGCGAATGTAGTCACCCGTTTTTTGGGGATCGGTTTCAGTAATTTTGACGTAAATGCCATTGCCCTTGCTGCTATCCACTTGCAGGACATCGCGACCCTTAACAGAATCGGCTGCTATCTTAGTTGCATCAAAACTGTAGTCAATTTTGCCTGTGCCGTCATACATCACCACATAGCGACCCGAACGATAGGCGTTTGCCATATCTCGTGTCAACAAAGTAGCAACTTTGTTATGGGCCGGAGCGCTGCTCGTTGCTGGGCTGGATGCTGTAGAAGTGGATGTTGTAGTGCTGGGAGTCGAAGGAAGCGATCGCACCCAGCCGTTTTGGTCAAGGTTCAAAAGCTTCCCCTCGTTGGTATCCCATTGGGTATTACTTTGGGTAAACCAGCTACGCGAAGTCTTGAATAAATCAACAAATGGCATCTGCGTAGAGTAGTAAGACACCTCCCCCAAACCAATGCCCAGGGACTTTTTCTGATTAGAAGGCTCCGACATGATGAAATTTCCTGAGTGATTTCTCTAAGCGATTTTCCTGGGCAAATGAGCAGACAAATTTCGCCAGAGCTTGACTATCACTCGGCATAAATTCGTTGAATTAAGACACTAGGATTTGCGGCAGAGGTAAGCTTTGGGGTATAAGCTCTCTACCAAAAACTGATAACTTTGGCACCGATCGTGAAGCAAGTGCCCAGATGAGTGAGTCAGTCTGAGTGCATCAGATTGAATGCAACGGTGTATAGCAACAGACACAGATTTTTGTTACTAACGCAAATAGTTGGAGACAAAAACAGACGGCTTTAAGCAAAGATATATGATTATCAAAATCCTAAAATTCCAAATAGAAATAATGGCTTTATTACTTTGAAAAAGCCAAGAGAAAAATCTATTGGAATAATTCGATAATGATAGGCAGATGCAAAAAATACTTCTTTCTCAAAAGCCTAGATCTAGGTGGGCTATTCCTAAAACCTAATCATTTTGTGAAGTATGACGACTCGCAGACTTTCTTCGATTCTGTGAATCTATAGCTGTAATATATGAAATTCCGATGAAGGCTCAATCCGTGCATCTAACGATTTCTGCGATCGCCCTTGCTGATAAACCTAGTAATCACCTCAGCAGTTACCGAAAAAGATAATTTTAGGAATATAAATAGACCCTAAAAAAGGGTGACAAAAGCCTTGTGTATCGCTGCTTTTGCCACCCTTTAATTAAATTCAGAAAATCGCTCCGTTCGATTGCGTATATTCCGCAAGGCTCTATATTTATTCCTTTGTCAGAACTTCACTTTGTACATTTGAAAGAGGTCGCCCTGCTGCTGTCTCACAATCTGAGCGCCAGATGCCTTAATCAGCTTCTGCCAATCTTCTAGAGGTTCTAGAAACACCTCTGCACTCAAGTAGGTTTCTAGAATGGCCCAATTTTCAGCCATTTCTGTATCGGGAGCGATCGCATCAAATACAAAAAATCCTTCAGGCTTGAGAACGCGCTTCACAGCGGTCAGCACTTCTGCCCAGTAACTCAGCGGGTAGTAAAAGCTAAAACCTGTCGCAATCACCAAATCAAACAGGTTTTTCTCGTAGTTCAGCTCATGAGCGCCGCCAAGCTGTACGCCTTTAAATAGCTTCGAGTTGAGCTGAGAACCCCTAGAGGTGAGAAAATCGCGGGCGACCGTGCTAATTTCCTGGCCGTAAAACAGGGCTTCCCATTCTCGCCAGGGATAAATCATAAAGCTAAACCCACAGCCCAAATCGAGACATTTTTGCTGCTTTTTGGGTTTTGCCAAATCCCAGAAGGGTGAGGCAATTTTGTTCGTCAACGATCCAGACACCCACTCTTGAAAGATGGGCATCGCTTCAACTTCGGGCGGCAGATTAAAGGATTCTTTGCGGTACTCCCGATTAAACCGCAGGGCGATCGCATCTAGCTGTGGCTCCCAGGCAGAAGAGCGATCGCCCAAAAACTCCGATAGCTGGGGCTTAGCGCCCTGACCCTTATCCTTTGCCATCCCAAGTTTGTCCTTTACGCTTAATCTTTACGCTTGATCCTGTCCTGTGGCACAGCGGCGGCACAAAAATGCTGCATATAGGGCTGCACTGACCTACTTTTGCTACTTTAGCCGATCGCGCCTTGCCTGCTTTGATTTAGCACTTTTCGAGAGAGTGTGGCTCTGCAACACTCTCTCGAAAAAAGTTCTTCAAGTTATTTCTGTGAAGATCCAGACTCAGTAGATTGCAAAGTCCTCCTATCTTTTCTAAAAGCTGGATTTCAAAGGCGCGGAGCGCCTTTGAAATCCAGCTGTTAGGGTTTTGGGGGGGGGGGGGGGGGGGGGGG
>DATNPL010000102.1:0-2452 GCA_036703255.1 Coleofasciculaceae cyanobacterium | reverse complement strand
CCCCCCCCCCCCCCCCCCCCCCCACTTCCAAAAACTATTGGGTTTTACTTAACCCATGATCCTAAGCTTTGCTCACAATCTCAACGACCTTTTGAAAACCTGCTGGATCAAGCACAGCCATTTGAGCCAACATCTTACGGTTGATCAGAATGTCTGCTTTTTTCAGCCCCCCCATCAGCTTGCTGTAGCTAATGCCATGCTGACGAGCAGCAGCGTTGATCCGAGTAATCCACAAACGGCGGAAGTCGCGCTTGCGCTTGCGGCGATCGCGATAGGAGTTGCGCAGGGCTTTCATCACCTGCTGGTTAGCGGTGCGGAAGAGCTTGGAGTGAGAACCCCGGAAGCCCTTGGCTAGCTTGAGAATCTTTTTGCGGCGTTTTCGAGCAACATTGCCGCGCTTTACACGTGTCATAGTGAAATTACCTTATGGCTTACATGAATGGCGCTTGTCGTGTTCTTCAGGTATCAGGTGGCGGACAAAACCCGATCCCTTGAATGAAGATCTCTAGAGTGGCGATATCAGAAAAATTAGGTTTTCTGAAACGCTCCCAGAGGTGCTCTAAACCATTATTCAACCTGGGCTGGCTCTGCTACTCGGCTTTAAAACAGGCAAAGTGCAGAAACCCGATTGAAACACAATCTAGAGTCTTAGAGGTAAGAGATTTAGAGGTAAGGAAGCATGAGCTGCACGTTTTCAGCATCGCGCTCATTCACCACCGCTAGCCCCGTTAGGGTGCGCTTGCGCTTTGCAGTCTTGTGCTGCAAGAGGTGATTCTTGAACGCCTTGCGACGCATTAGCTTACCTGTACCACTTTTTTGAAACCGCTTAGCGGCTGCTTTGCGAGTCTTAAGCTTTGGCATGAGCTTGAAGTAGTTTTATTTTTGATTTGGCACAGTCTAAAATTTTAGCCCTTAAAGCAAAGACAGTGCAACTTTAATTTGAGCAATCCTTGGCTTATGAGAGCGATCCCCAAAAATCTGACTAGAAAATGCCTAAGTCTCTACCTATACGTTGATCCCAAAGTGGTTTATTCCTATTTACAGTTGAGTCCAGATCGTTTAAAGTCCAAAGTCAAGGGTCGGAATTTTGAAATTTATGACGCTAGTTTTTCCTAGGAAAGTGCAACTTATATGCCTCACGACTGGCTAACCCCTAGCCACTTTGTCATGTTTGGACTTTTGCTAGGGTTTGCGATCGCCCATAGCGGGTTAGCAGCTCTAAGACCCTGGGGTGAGCAACGGCTGGGCGCTCGGCTCTATCGAGTTCTCTTTGCTCTCGTCAGCTTGCCTTTTGCAGGGGTGCTCATTGCTTACTTTATTAGCCATCGCTATGACGGCTTGAGGTTGTGGAACGTTCAAGGTCTTGCTGGGGTAGAGCCTCTGGTATGGGTGCTTTCGGCACTCTCATTCCTGTTTCTCTATCCATCTACCTTCAATCTTTTAGAGGTAGCAGCCATCCAGAAGCCGCAAGTTCACATCTATGAGACGGGGATCATTCGGATTACGCGGCATCCCCAGATGGTAGGCCAAGTTATCTGGTGCGTTGCCCATATGCTCTGGATAGGCACAAGCTTTACGCTACTAACCTCTCTAGGTCTGGTCTTGCACCACTTATTTGCGGTATGGCATGGCGATCGCCGCCTGCTGGCTCGGTATGGAGAATCCTTTGAATCCTTGAGATCTCGAACTTCTGTGATCCCATTTTTGGCGATTCTTCAAGGTCGTCAAACGCTGAAGTGGCAAGAGTTTCTGCGTCCTGCCTACTTGGGAGTCACAGCATTTGTGCTGTTATTTTGGTGGGCACATCCCCTCCTAATTCGCGCAACTGGCAATATAGCCTGGTAGCATGATCCCAAGCCTTTTTAGCGATCTGTATTTAAAACAAATCGAATTCAGAAACATAAGATTTGAAATTCAGAACCTTTTGAAATTCAGAACGACTCGTTTAGCACATTCCCATTCAATAGTTTTAATTAGAAAAGAGGTATCCAATGGCGCGATCAGTAAGCCAAGCGACATTCAATCAAGAGGTTCTAGAAGCTTCTACCCCTGTTTTGGTGAATTTTTGGGCACCCTGGTGCGGATTGTGTCGATTGGTTGATCCCATCATTTTAGAAACTCAGGCAAATTGGAAAGGGCAGCTTAAGTTGGTTGGTGTCAATGCAGATGAGAACTTGAGACTGGTGAGCCGCTACAAATTGACCACACTGCCGACGATTATGCTGTTCAACGAAGGTGCTATTTTATATCGCATGGATCAGTTTCGCAGCCGAGAAGACTTCCGCACAATTTCAGCAGATCTTGGAGTGGCATTAGAGAAAATTGTCAATCAGTACAGTCTGTCACGCTAAATGACTCAAAGCCAGCCTCCATTGCTCTCCATTGCTAAGGATCATGGATTTAGATAAAGCCCGATAGTTTTTTGGAAGTGCCGCGCAAGACGCGGCACTTC
>DATNPL010000088.1:0-2649 GCA_036703255.1 Coleofasciculaceae cyanobacterium | reverse complement strand
TTGGATGGAGCGCTGTAAAATCCTGGTCAAGAACTTTGAGCGGACGCTTGCCAATGCCACGACGAAAATCAACCTTTGCTTTATCCGGCTAATGATTAAGCGGCTTGCAGCCTCTCCTTAAGATCTCAAATAGGTTCTATACACTTTATCTCCGCATCCGTTTCCTCAAAATCCTCATCTATAAACTCCTTATAAGAAGTCCCTTTATAGATTTCATTAAATGCTTCGATTTGAGATCGTAGAGGGCATACTCTGGTTTGCCACTCATCTGCATAAAAAGTATGAAATAGTATATCTACTAGCTTCATAACAAACACTATAAGATGGTAGTTACGAAAAGTAGACCCTTCACTTCTTCTAGACAAAAGAGCTGCACTCTGGTTTAAATAGGTTTGCAATTTTAGATCAAGCTTAACAGAAGGCTTCCTCTGCATCAAAAGATACAGCTCAAGAGTCTTTCGCATAAAAATCCTCATTTCTCCTGAGGAACCAGGAGTTTTAATTTCAGAGTCTTGCACAGGTTCACACAATTTTTCTATAACCTGTAGAAGATTATCTAGTTCTTGAGATAGCAGTTGTTCGTTCATACTCTTAAACCCTCTCATGGAGAATGCTTAGGGAAAGTAAGTCAACAACGTGACATCACTTTCAGCAGTTAATGCAACAAATGCTCTTAGCTGTTCTCCCCTTAGTGGTGCAGAAAAGTCCTAAAAGTCTGTTAGTTTAATCGAGTGTAAGAGGTGTTTGAAAAGTCCAACTATGGGTAGCAAAACGTTTCAGATCCCCCTAAATCCCCGCGCTATCGCGCCGCTGCCCCCCTTAAAAAGGGGGACTTTGAATTCATTTTCCCCCTTTTTAAGGGGGGCAGGGGGGATCAGCAGGTGCCTAAAATCACAGCCGACCACTTTTCAAACATCCTCTAATAGCTCAAAACCTTCGGAAGTTGTTGAGCTGCTTTATGATCAGCATACTAAATTTGGAAGAGTTGCGATTATTTAGACATAATTTCAAAAGTTAAACGTTTCACCTATTTTCTTATTTTCTATGACAATGCCTATTTTAGGATATTCATTAGCAAGTTGAATCAAACTGTTAATTAAGAATTCTATATCAAGGTTTACTGTTGACCAGATAGAAGGGTCTGGGTGAAAATAAATTTTAGTCCCTTTTTCATGTGTAAACCCCAAATTTTGCAGAGGTTTGATAACTTCGCCACGACCACAAGTGAGAGTATAACGATTTTTATTTACTGTAGTTTCAACAACTAAAAGCTCAGAAAATGCATTGAGTAACGGACCCATGAAATTGAACAAAAAACTACAGTTCTGATACTCAGATTGGCTAGGCGTTGCGCCAGGGTATATTGTAGTCATAATTTTTTCAAGCCCTGAAGTTTCGATCTCTTCTGGATTCAGCAGCGTATATGGAAGTCCTTTTCCGTCATCAATGATTACAACAGAACTGTCAAGTTGAACTGATATCTCAACACGATTACATAGATTTGCAAATTTTGGATCAATGAAGTGTTTTACGATCTCTGTTATAAACTGACTCAGCCCTTGAGAAGTAAAATCGCTGAAGTATAATTGAGGATGAAGTCGAATAGGGTTTAAAGATAAGATTTCTATCTCACTATTCTTGTTCTCATTCATATGACTAATCCTTGACTTCTTGGTATTTTATTGTCCCAGCACGCTAGTCCAAAACTACCCACTTTAGTGGGAGGCTTTAGCTGCTACACACCTTTAAGTTAGGCACTTTACAGGTTTACAGTTTAAGATCCATACTTCCAACAATTAGTAGAGATGGCAACAAAGCTAGAGTTTGGGACTTTTAGTCCCTTTTCAACCTCTGGACTTTCAGTCCAGAGTCGTTGAGTTATCTGTAGAGGCAAGCCAGAAACAAGACAGATAGGGTGGGTAGTGCCTACCACAAGCGATCGGTTGTGGTGAGGATGAGGAAAAAATAGAGATATTGGTATCGGAGCAGAGTATTCATTCGCACCTGCTTTAGATTCCAGGGTAAGCGCACCTCAAACCCTATTGACCGCTGGATTCTAGATTTTAGTCGGGTTCCGGGAGCGCTGCCGCCAACACGGTGAGCATGTAGGCGTCATTCATCGCAGCTTGCTTTGATTTCTGCTTAAGACTGCGTTTGGAAGAGGTTTCCCGATTCAGGGCATTGAGGGCAAAGCGACGAATCAGCGCCAGATTGTGAGGCGCGTGCCAGGTTCGTACCCGACAATTATCTTCGCCAAAGGTGACATCCAACACCCAATGCTGGGAATTTTCAATACTCCAATGTTGGCGAATCACATGGGGACTGCGAGGGTCATCGGCAGCAAGATTGCTGAGATAAAACTGAATTTCATGAGTGGTTTTGTTCCACAACTGTCGGGTGCGTTCGATGATGACAATCGATTGCAGCCCCAACCATTCTTTGCTTTGGTGGAGCGGTGGCAGTTGGTCGAGTGCGATTGCCCATCCTTGGCGAGTGTCAATGCGATGGTGGCCTGCTTCGATAGTGTGAGTCACCGCTGGGGGTAAGGTAGTTTGTTCACGAGCGTCCTTAAACCACTGCTCGACTTGCTGAAATAAGGTCGGATGGTTGGCTTTGAGCGTCAGCACGTAATCGGCTTGAGCGGTGTGA
>DATNPL010000082.1:0-58314 GCA_036703255.1 Coleofasciculaceae cyanobacterium | reverse complement strand
CAAGTTTTTCAGTTCTTATCCAGCCTGCCTGACCCTCAACCTGCCATTGCCTCCATGCGACAACGTGAGGATTCCTTCAAGCGCGAATTTATCGTCCTCAGCCGCATTCCGGTTTCTTAGTTTTGTCAGTCAAGCAGGGGGGTATGTACAATGTCGATGAGTCCAATTAGCGCAACACTTAGCCAAACAGACCGGGATAGCTTGATGGCTGCAATTACCACTATTAAAGCAAAGCTACCGTTTCTGATTGATTTGTCAGCGGAGGAGCGTAAAGCATTGCCCAAGATGGGAGATAAGAGTCGGGCATTTGTCAGCAGAGCATTAGAGGTAGCAACGCAGAATCCAGACTTCTTACCGAGATCATTTGACTTGGAAGAAATGCGAAAGGATGTTCAATTGTTCGAGGCTTTGTTTCCGTTGTTGATGGCACTGACGCAGTTACAGGAATTAGTGGACGATACTTGTTTAGCGGTGGGCAGTGAAGCCTATGCTTCGGCGTTGCAAGTCTACAGTTATGCAAAAGCAAGCGGTCAAGGCTCTGGTCTAGATTCTGTGATTGGGGAAATGGGGCAACGGTTTGCAAAAAAACCTCGAAAATCAAAGGCTCAGGAAGCAACTGTACAGATGTAGGAACGGACAACCGAGCCAAAGGCTTGGTAATTTGGCTTGCGAGGTTCATAATTAAAGCTCAGAACTAAATTGTTGAAGTCCCAAGCTCAACGATTTGAGTCCTGAGCTTCATTATTTGAGTTCAAAGACCAAAGTTTGGAGTCCTGATGTCAAAGTTTGGATTTCAGGAGTCAAAAGCTCAAGTTTGGAAGTCAAATTTTTAAGCTCTAAGGTCGAAAATTGAAGCTCGGATGTCAAAATGTTCTCGTCTAAGGTCAAAATTTTATGTTTTGAGCCTGAAAGTTGAACTTTTTGAGTCAACCCCTAATTAAGTTATGGCTAACTCAGCTCAAGCACAAATCACCATTCCGCAGTCACCCACGGAACAAGGCTATGCTTTTGAGTATCTTCTACTCAAACACTTCCAGCAAGTTCGCGGAAATACGGTAGAACATTTCTCTACCTATAAACATGGCAAAGCATAAAAAGTGGTATTAAATTGACGGTTTGCTGGTCAGCGATAAGCGCCAGCTGCTAGAAGCAAAATTCTATCAGAAGCCTGTTGGATGTAGAGAAATTGATCCAGAGGAAAGGTTGAGAGCTGCTAAAGCTTTTGATTGCGACGAGTTACTGTTCATTTCTCTCAACGGGTTCAAAGATGACATTCGTATGTGGGCTACTTCAGCTTATCTACCCGTAAATTCCGTTGAATGGAACGATATCAGGCGAGAGGTTCTAGAAGCGTTTGAGGGTACATTCACCGTATTACTCGATCAACTCATCACAGAAGACAGAACAGTTACAAGCATCTTGAATCCGAAAAGCAGGTTATTTTTCAGTAATCAGCTTAATGGGGCTTCGATCGCTAGACCAATTTCAGTCTCTTTTGGCTGATAAGGATGCGATCGGTTTGGAGCGTATTATCGGATTCACTTTAGATGAATGTCAGTTAGATAAAGATCAGCCGTTCAAGCCTCTCTCTACGTGAGTTTTTGGGATTCCTTCCAAAGATAGACGATCGTGCGAGTAGAATTCTCTACTTTGGGAGCAAAGCTACTTTGGCAGCCCCGCTAACTGTAGCGTTAACTTCATGTCTTTTAGGCGGTACTCATGCAGTCATACGATGTCATTATTATCGGCGCGGGACACAACGGGCTAACTTGTGCTGCTTATTTGCTGAAGGCAGGCTATAGCGTTCTACTTCTAGAAAAGCGACCTATTCCAGGAGGGGGCGCAACAACAGAAGAGTTGATGCCAGACGAAGCGCCAGGATTTAGATTTAACCGTTGCGCGATCGATCATGAGTTCATCCACTTAGGGCCTGTGGTCGAAGAATTAGAGTTGACTAAATACGGCTTAGAGTATCTCTATTGCGATCCGGTTGTGTTTTGTCCTCATCCTGACGGCAAGTATTTCCTGGCGCATGCCTCCGTTGAGAAAACCTGTGCGGAGATTGCTCGATTTAGCCCCAGAGATGCCCAAAAATACGCTGAATTTATTGATTTCTGGCAGCGACTTTTATTTGGCATTATTCCTATCTTTAATGCGCCCCCTAAATCTATTATTGACATTATCGGCAACTATGATGTGCCGAAACTCAAGAACTTACTTTCAGTCGTCGGATTTTCTAACAAAACGCTCGACTTATTTCGTACCCTCTTAGGCAGCGCCGAAGATAATCTGAATGAATGGTTTGATTCTGAGTTCCTTAAGGCTCCTCTGGTTCGTTTGGCTTCAGAGCTAGGCGCACCCCCCAGCAGCAAAAATATGGCGATCGGAGCCATTATGATGGCAATGCGGCACAACCCTGGCATGGCACGTCCAAAAGGGGGAACAGGGGCGCTAACTCAGGCTCTGTTGAACTTGGTGCAACACTTGGGGGGCAAAGTCTTAACCGACCAATCAGTTCAGCAAGTGCTGATCGATGATGGTCGGGCTGTGGGTGTGCGGGTCGCTGGAGGGACGGAATACCGAGCCACTCATGGAGTGATTTCTAATATCGACGCCAAGCGTTTGTTTTTACAGATGATTGATCCTAGCGACGCAGATTCTGCCGATCCTGAGCTGCGCGAACGGCTAGAGCGACGCATTGTAAACAACAATGAGACGATTCTTAAGATCGACTGTGCCCTATCGGAACCCTTACGCTTTGAACATCATGATCACCAAGATCAGTATCTCATCGGTTCTGTACTGATTGCAGATTCAGTCAAACAAGTTGAACTGGCTCATAGTGAACCTGCGATCGGTCGAATTCCTGATGCTGATCCTTCCATGTATATTGTGCAGCCCACCATGCTTGATCCCAGCATGGCTCCTCCAGGATGCCATACGCTATGGATTGAGTTCTTTGCGCCTTACAAAGTTGAGGGATTAGAGGGTACAGGACAGCAAGGCACAGGCTGGACAGACGAACTCAAGAATAAAGTTGCCGATCGCGTCTTAGATAAGCTGGCAGATTATGCGCCTAATCTGAAGCAGGCCATGATTGCCCGTCAGGTCGAAAGCCCTGCCGAACTAGGCGATCGCCTCGGTGCCTACAATGGCAACTACTACCACATCGATATGACCTTAGAGCAGATGATCCTCTTCCGTCCTCTGCCGGAACTCGCCAACTATGAAACCCCTATTGCGGGTCTTTACTTGACGGGAGCCGGGACTCACCCAGGCGGCTCTATTTCAGGTATGCCTGGTCGCAACTGTGCCCGTGCTTTCCTCAAATCTCAGCAGCCTCTGGTGCAAATATTTAAGGATATGCAGGATTCGTTCAAAACAACGGTTGATTCTGTTCTGAAGCGTGAGAGCTAATCTCAGGCGATCGTAAGGCTCTCTATCCACCTCCTAAAACCCTGATTTCTGCATACGGGCGCAGAAGGCAGGGTTTTAGGTTTAAGTACGTGACTGGATAGCCTAATAATTGACATGTCAGTTCGCATGTAAATAAAGATTCAGCCTCTACTCGATAATCTAAAGGAGATGAGTTTGGAACCTATCCGAGGTATCGGGAATACTTCTATATTTCAACTCTTTGATGCTTTAGATACTCATTAAATACTCTAGGTATGAATATAAAAAACTAGTAGGTTATATTCATAAATCTGCAAGCTGAGTAATTATTCTTGGCTCTGTCGAATGATTATATTTTCTGCGGGTTAGACTAAACAACGTGAAATCTAACACTAGTAAGATTCTGTTGGGTTAGCGTCAGCGTAACCTAATCTACGCAAGAATAATGGTTTCAGGAATTTTGTCAGTCAATCAGGTGATGAATGCCAGTAACTATAATATCCTCCAGTAAATTTATTTAAGATGTGTGATTAAAGCGTGAAATTCTGTAAATAAAACTACCTGAACAAATTAGATACCTCAAAGAGTATCAAACTTGAGGACGCTCCTCCCGACATAGAGCCTAATGGGGCTAATGGAAGATAACCCATTGAAGCTCGGTGTGTGATGTTTAAGTCAAGGCGATGAAAACACCTTGTTGCTAGATACGTTACTCACACAGGAGACGAAACTATGTCACTTCAAAAAATTCGAGATTTTGACCCCAATTACCGAGATCACTTTGGAGACGAAGACATCTTGGGCTACGACTTGTATGCAGGGACAGACAAAGTCGGCAGCGTTGACGATTTGCTAGTTGATGAGACAGGTAACATTCGCTATCTGGTGATCAACACCGGATTCTGGGTTTTAGGCAAGCAGTTTCTGCTACCGATCGGTCGTGCTCAACTGGACAATAGAAGCCGCCGCGTGACTGTAGCCGGACTGACGCGGACGCAGGTTGAAGCTCTGCCTCAATACGATGGCAAAATGCCCGTTGACTACGATTATGAAGAGAAAGTCCGTGGCGTTTATCGTCCGATGGGCAATCAAACTGTTGAAGGCACCAGAGCCGTCGATGATACTAGAGCCGTTGAAGAGACTGCTACGCGAAGCTACGATCGCAATACCTACGCCTACGATCGCGACCCAGCCCTCTACAACCTGGACGATCGCGCTCACCAAAATCTGCGGCTCTATGAAGAGCGGTTGATTGCCAACAAAACCCGCGCTAAGACGGGTGAGGTTGCCGTAGGCAAGCATGTGGAAACCAAGAATGCCAAAGTTTCTGTGCCGATTGAAAAAGAGCGCGTTGTGATTGAACGTCACACGCCAACAGGGGGTGCTGCCGTGACGCCAGGTGACAAAGCTTTCCACTCAGGGGAAGTTGCCCGCGTGGAAGTCTACGAAGAGACTCCAGACATCCGCAAGGAGGCATTTGTGCGGGAAGAGGTCAACGTCCGCAAAGAGACCAATCGAGAAACCGTCAATGCTGAGGAAACGATACGTCGGGAGGAGCTAGACATTGATACCAAAGGGAATCCCATAGTGGATAAAGGTTCAAATGCAAGCCGCTCTAGAAATCGTACCTAATCCAAGCAATCTACTAAAGGTCTTTGAAGAATCGCAGATTTAGTAGATTGTAAACGGAATTTTGGGCTGCGCTACACGCAGCCCAAAGCTCTAAAAAGTTAAATTTCAAAGGCGCTTTGCGCCTTTGAAATTTAACTTTTTAGAGAATGAACGAGCATTTAAAGGCTGCCGAGATTAGTTAACCTGCAATAGTTTTTTGGAGGCGTGGCAATTTCAAAAAACTATTAGGTTTTATCTGATTCATGATCGCGAGTCAATATTAGCTGCCCAGGCAAAGCGGATGGCTCTGCCTAAGATATTTTTGAGGGAAATTATCATGACGTTTTCAAAACCAGAAGAGTATCAACCGGGTACTGTGGAGTTCTCTGCACCGTTAGAAACTTCAGTACCTCTAGAAGCACCCAGACCCGTCAATATTCCCGCTTCTACGCCGTCATCTGTTTCCTTGCAGCCCGATCGAGTGCAATCTGATCGAGTGCAGTCTGATCGAGTGCAATCTGATCGAGAACAGTTTCATAGAGCCGATACACCCGTGCCCCCTACCGTTTTACCGATCGCTTCCCCATCGGTCGTGTCTGAGGAAACGATTCAGTTGTTAGAAGAGCGGCTAGTGGTTAACCGCATCCGGCGTAAAGTGGGCGAAGTCGTCGTTCGGAAAGAAATTGAGACTCGAATCATAGAAGTTCCTATTCGCCGTGAAAAGCTCATTGTCGAGCAGGTTAGCCCGAATCAGCAGCAGCTTGCCGTCATTGATTTAGGACAGTCTCAAGAAACTGAGTTTGATCCAGCATTGGATTTGACGCAGGCAACTGGCTCATCTACATCACCTTCTACCATTGAGGGTAAATTCACTTCTGTTAAGGCAGCGATGCAATTTTTAGACGCGATCGCCCATCACTCAAGTCCGGGGCTGCAAAGCATTCAGGTCAACATCGTTTTAGAAGATGCCCATTCTCAGCCAGACTATCAGCGCTGGCTGGAGAACCCCGATCGCGCTCCTCGATAGTCTAGAGCCTTAAAAGTCCAGAGCCTCAAAACAGATCGAGCGTAGCCAGCAAAACCCAAAGCCATACATCCGCCTTAAGAGAGATGGACGTAGGGCGAATTTTATTGAACAGTTTTATATAGTGCGTTATAGCGTGTGATGACTTGACGATGCCCCTACATCGACAGCCCCGATCGCCCATAGCCAAACAGCCTGAAATTGGCAGACTGGTCTGGAATCTTCGCCAAGAGCTGAACCTGACGCAGGAAAAGCTCGCGGCAAAGCTAGGTGTTGCCTTTCCCACCCTCAATCGTTGGGAAAAGGGACGAGCGACCCCTTCGCCTCTGGCAATGGAGAAAATTGAGAGTTTGCTGCATCAGCTTGGCGATCGCAGTCAAGCTCTTTTGGCTGAATGCTTTCCTGAAGAGTAGTGAGATCCCAAAGACTAACTCGCTAACGAAGATAGAGTAATACGAGGGTTTTTAAAAAGGAGCGGCAGATGTGACCGATCGAATGAGAGCTGCTGGATCTAGATTGGCAGACAGCCCTACTGCGCTCTATGGCATAACAGTACTGTCCGTTGCTTTAGCGTTGGCAATCACCCTGCTGTTGGGTTCGCTGATGCAGGCAACACCGCTGCAACTGTTTTTTCTAGCGGTCATGTTGAGCGGCTGGTATGGGGGTTGGCAACAAGGACTCCTCGCAACAGCTTTGTCTGCCTTCGCGGTCAACTACTTCTTGATTGAGCCATATTACTCCTTAGAGATTACAAGCTGGAGCGTTGGGTTCAGGCTAAGTATATTTATCTTGGCGTCGGTGATTGTGAGTTGGCTCAACCAGTCGCGGCAAACTGCCCAGAACGAAGCTGAAAGAGCACTTAAAGCCCTGCGTGAGAGCGAGGCTAGGTTTGGGTGTTTGGCTGAGTCTAATATTATTGGCATGATTGTGAGCAACCTAAAAGGCTTGATTTTAGAAGCCAATAATGCCTTTCTCAAAACTGTGGGCTACACCCAGCAAGATCTGCGATCGAACCGACTGCGCTGGAGCGACATGACACCTCCAGAATACATGCCGATCACAGAACAGTGTCTGCAAGAGCTGAGATCTGCCGGAGTCTGCACTCCCTTTGAGAAAGAATATATCCGTAAAGATGGGTCGCGGGTGCCTGTTCTGATTGGCGCTGTCATGAAGGAAGAGACAGCCATTGGTTTTGTCTTGGATTTGAGTGAACGCAAACAAATAGAAGCCACAAAGATAGAAGCCACAAAGCGAGAGCAAGCGCTGCACGCTGAAATTCAAACGGCAAGAGATCGGCTAGAAAACGTCTTGACCTGCATTAATGATCCATTTGTCGTCTTGGATCAGGACTGGTGCTATCTCTATGTCAACGATCGCTTTGCAGAACTCTCTGGACGACCCAAAGCCGATTTACTGGGAAGGTGCATCTGGGACTTGTTTCCCGATACGGTTGGCAGTCTGCTTTACATTGAGGCGTATCGCGCCGTCACTGAGCAGACACAGAAGCACCATGAATACTTTTATGCGCCTTGGCAGCGCTGGTTTGAAAACCACATTTATCCTTCGGCTCAGGGCGTTGCTATCTTGTCAACTGACATTACTGAGCGCAAGCACATAGAAGACGATCGCAGGCGTGCAGAGGCAGAACTGCGCGAAAGTGAAGCCCGGTTTCGCAACATGGCAGATACCGCACCTGTGCTGATCTGGATGTCGGGTGTCGATAAACTCTGCAATTACTTTAACCAGCCCTGGCTAGACTTTACAGGGCACACAGTAGAGCAAGAAATGGGCAACGGCTGGTTAGAAGGACTGCATCCTGACGATCGCCAACGGTGCTTAGATACCTATTCCACCGCTTTTGATTCCCGTCAACCGTTTCAGATGGAGTATCGCTTTAGGCGCTTTGACGGCGTCTATCGTTGGGTTGTTGATGTTGCCGTTCCCCGATTTACCTCAGAGGGTGATTTCTTAGGCTACATTGGTTCCTGCATTGATATCGAAGACCGCAAGCAGGCTGAAGATGCATTGCGTGAGAGCGAGGAGCGCTTCCGAACTCTGGCCGACAATATTTCTCAGTTGACCTGGATGACGAACGCCAGCGGCTGGATCTTTTGGTACAACCAGCGTTGGTTTGACTACACAGGAACCACCCTAGAAGAAACGCAGGGCTGGGGTTGGCAGCAGGTGCATCACCCAGAGCATGTCGATCGCGTGGTTGAAAGTTTCCACCGCTCTATTTCAACAGGCGAATCCTGGGAAGACACCTTCCCAATTCGCAGCAAGGATGGCACCTATCGCTGGTTTCTTTCTCAGGCACGACCCATCCGAGACGAGTCTGGACGGATTCTGCGTTGGTTTGGCACCAACACTGACATTACCGATCGCAAACAAGCCGAAGAAGCCCTACGCGACAGCGAATCTCGGTTTCGACTCATTGTGGAGAGCGCCAAGGAGTATGCCATCCTCACAATGGATATGGAAGCTCGAATTACCCAATGGAATGCGGGCGCAAAACGCCTTCTGGGTTACTGCGAAGCCGAAATTGTCGGGCAGAAAGGCCATGTGATCTTTACGTCGGAAGACAAAGCGCGGGGAATTGCAGACCAAGAGCTTCAGACGGCTTGGCAAATGGGTGAAGCTAAGGACGAGCGCTGGCACCAACGCAAGGATGGTAGCCGCTTTTGGGCTAGCGGGCTGATGATGCCCCTGTTAAATGATGCAGGGCAGATTCAAGGGTTTATGAAAATCCTACGGGACATGACCGCAGAGAAGCAGGCGAGCGAAAGACTGCAATTGCTGTATGAAACAGCCAACGACTTACTTTCGACTGAGCAGCCGCTGGCGCTAATGAATAGTCTGTTTGGCAAAGTTTCTAGCTTGATGGATGTACAGGTTTACTTCAACTTCTTGGTCGATGAACGGGACGGCCGCTCTATGTTGCGACTAGAGTCCTATGACGGCATTTCGGAGGAAGCTGCTGAAACGATTCGCTGGCTAGAATTTGGTCAAGGCATATGCGGGTTGGCGGCACAGGAGCGGCGTCAAATCGTAATTCATGATGTGCCCAACTCCAGCGAACCCAATGCCAATATCCTTGGCACTTTCGATCTGTTGGCTTACGCAGGACAACCCCTAATTGTTCGAGGAAAATTGTTGGGCATCTTGTCGTTTGCCAGCCGGACGCGAACCCATTTCACGTCAGCAGAGGCAAATTTGCTGCAAGCCACATCTGACCAGATAGCGATCGCAATGGAACGCGCCAATCTCATGCAATCGCTGCGTCAGCAGACAGAACAGCTCTCTCAAGCCAACCGCATCAAAGATGATTTTTTGGCGGTGCTCTCTCACGAGCTGCGTACCCCGTTGAATCCTATTTTGGGCTGGTCGAAACTCTTGCGGAGCAAGAAGCTAAACGAAGCCACAGTGAATCGTGCCTTAGAAACGATCGAGCGCAATGCTCAACTACAAACCCAGCTGATCGAAGACTTGCTTGACGTTTCCCGAATTTTGCAAGGAAAGCTGAGTTTGAATGTCAGTCTAATAGACTTGAACTTTATCATTCAGGCTGCTACGGAAACCGTACAGCTAGCAGCCGAGGTCAAATCTATTCAAATTCAAACCCTGATTGCGCCAGATGTGGGTCAAGTTTTAGGAGATTCCGGCCGCTTGCAGCAGGTAGTTTGGAATCTGTTATCTAATGCAGTGAAGTTCACCCCCAGCGGCGGACGGGTTGATGTCCGGCTAGAGCGCCACAATAACCATATGCAAGTTATCGTTAGCGATACCGGAAAGGGGATTTCTCCTGAGTTTTTGCCCTATGTTTTTGACTATTTTCGTCAGGCAGATAGTGCCACGACCCGCAAATTTGGCGGCTTAGGGCTGGGGTTGGCGATCGTCCGAAAAATTGTTGAGCTACACGGCGGCAGAGTCTTTGTCGAAAGTCCGGGAGAAGGACAGGGTGCCACTTTTACCGTGACGCTACCGCATTCTCCAAGGCCAGAACAGAGAACTCAGCAAAACCAAACTCCCCCTTCTGGTGTCCCCTCCTCCTTGGCAGGGGTGCGCGTCTTAGTTGTAGATGATGAGATCGATTCTCGTGAATTTATGACTTTTGTGCTGGAACAGGAAGAGGCCGAAGTCATAGCGCTTGCTTCTGCCTTAGAAGCAGTGCAGGTCATAGAGCAAACTAAACCTGATGTGTTGCTGAGCGATATTGGTATGCCCGATATGGATGGCTACATGCTGATGCGACAAGTCAGAACTCTGCCTCCAGAGCAAGGTGGACAAATCGCGGCGATCGCACTCACAGCCTATGTGGGAGAGATTGACCAACAGCAAGCTCTCGCTGCGGGATTTCAAATTCATTTGTCAAAACCCGTTGATCCAGAGCAACTTGTGATGGCGATCGCCCAGGTTATAGGAAGAAGACGAGTTAGTTCCTAAGCGAGAGCTAGATTCAGACGATGCCCAAAACCTTAAAGAGTTGATGTTCAAAGGCGCGAAGCGCCTTTGAACATCAACTCTTTAGAGATTGCATAGGGTATAAGATTAAGCAGATTCTCTCCTCAAGGCAGAATCAAACTCATATCCATACTGGGGATCTTGGGTGCTGAGCAACTTATCCCAAAACGTAAAGTACAGGCCGTAATGCACCGTGTACTTGCGGTGATGGAGCGAGTGATGGGTGGGGCCAATGAACCACTTTGTAAACCAATGGTGGGGAAAGGATGGAGAAAATAGCTCGAATCCTAAATGGTTCCATACCGTCCATATGGTCATGGTCATCACCACGCCGATCAGGGTGATGAAATGGAGCGGCAGAATGAAAACGATGCCAATCAAGAAAAAGGCTTGAACGATCGCCTCGGGTAGGTCAAATGCAAAGGATGTCCAAGGGGTTGGGTCACCTGAGCGATGGTGCCCCCGGTGAAACCACTTGAAGAGGCTAGGATGATGAAATATTCGATGGGCGAAGTAAAAATAGGCATCCTGAAGGATGAGCACCGCCACAAAGCTGAATCCCAAATACCACAAGCCATACTGATAGGGGTTGCTGTATAGAAGGGTTGTGCCGCGATCGTACATCGACATGACAAAGGCTGCACCCAGAGCAAAAACCACCGTTGACAGACTCGATAATTTGACGTCTCTGAGCATGGACTGTCTGAGGGGAGGCTTCAGGCGCAATCGCCTGCTGCTAACAGACTGCCTTAGAACCGAGTAGAATAGCCAGTGCGCGCCTCCTGCAATGAGAAAGTATCGGGTGAGGATAATCCAAAAGAAGGCAAGCAGGTAGAACCAGAATGAATGGGTTATTACTCTCAAAATATGGGTTGCAATTGCAAATTCAAGCCAAATAAATCAGCATTTCTGCCTCAATAGTGCCATTGTAGGTTAAGAGCCTTGGGTGAATAGTGTCCGCAACAAAGATTGTGCTTGATTTCAACCTTTAGTCGATAGTACAGCCGAGCGATAGTACCGCTAGCCGATGAGCAACTTAACAGCAATGCTCATTATGGATTTCATATCTGGGATTATTCCCCAACAAAGCCTGAAACAGCTCGCCGCAGGCGGGCTGTTTCAGGCTTTGCTGAGCAAAATGAGAATTGCTGGCAACTTAACTAAACAGTGGGTGAAAACGCCTGCATTAGCATCAGGAGCGTGAGAAAAGCAGAACCCACGATTCCAAAGGTGCGAGGCCAGTTGTAGCGGATTAATTCTCGGATCACTTCTTCCTGTTTGCCACCTTTTTCCAGTCGATTGTGACGGGGGATTTCCAACACCACAGTCACAAAGAGTCCCAGCAGCCCACAGGCGGCATTTGCCAAAGCGATCGCCAATGGCACAGGCGCAGGACGATAGAAGATCAGAACAATCGGCAACAGAAAGTTGGCAAACCCTGGAAGGATGACTGGAATGGGTATGTGACTCGAATAGAACTTGTGGTAAGCAATATAGCCTTCTGCACCGACTTTGGCGAAGAGCGGATAAACGACGAGTTGTGCAAACCAGATAGTGCCGAGATTGTAGAAACCGAGCAAGGTACAAAGCAATAAAAACCAGTGCGAAAAGTCCATGTAAACTCCTGAGAGCGATCGCAAAATCCATTTATAGATTCAAGGCATTGATGTTGATATCTACTACCTTATAAAAGAGAGTGTGAGCCACCCTCTGGGACGGAAACAATTGATTGGGATAGAAGACTGATTTGCCTACATCTCTCCTTAGAATAGATAGCAGTTTCAAAATCGTCAGTCAGAAAAAGTCAGAATTTAAGTAAGAAAAGATTGGAGAATCTGTCACTTTTGCTGCCCTACTCTAGCGCTCTCCCAAGACAGAGAAGGACTTCAATCCAGCTTGCTAGGAACGGATGTAACTGTTCAAACTTTCCAAAAAAGTGTTTGATATCTTCAGAAAAACATCCGAGCTTTACTGACCTTTGATCTGACTATTTCTGACTGGCAAAGATAACTTCATTTCCTATGATGACGTTATCACAATCAGGAGAAAGGTATGGCCTCAGGAATGCTAATCAAAGGTCAATGGACAAATGATCGGAATGACTTAGATCAGAGTGGTAAATTTCATGTGAAACCGACGACGTTTCGGCATCGCGTCACCGCCAATGGCTCAAGCGGGTTTAAGGCAGAGGCAGGACGCTATCACCTCTATGTTTCCCCAGCCTGTCCGTGGGTGCATCGCACCTTAATCATGCGAGAACTTAAAGGGTTGAATCATGTCATCTCCGTTTCGATCGCTGATTCGATTCTGGGCGATAAGGGCTGGAGTTTTTCTGAAGTATCGGTGTTGTTGCATGAATACAAAAAAGGTCAGAGGTTTGGCATAATCTGATGAATCTCTATCCATCGAATTTACTGATGGATGTGATACATCGATTGATTTGCTCTCAACTCAGCCAGTTCCTACAGTGGACGTGACGGATAAAAGCGGCTTGTGAAACAGCATCTCCTAGTCGCTGCCCAAACACTCTTTCTCACTTTGGGAGACTCAGCCCATGAAACCCACAATCAGCTGGCTGGAATACCAGCAGTTGGAGTTAATCCTCCCCGCAAAAGTTACCAAACCCTCCTGGCGCGATCGCATTCGGCAAGTTTGGCAAACCGCAGTCGGCTATCTCAGAGAATCGCGTGACATTCAGCTTGCCTGTACTCGCGACAGTGCGGGCAAGGTTTGGTGGAGCGGCTACGATCCGCAAACTCAGCGATCGCTACACCATGTTTCCGAACAGGAAATTCGCGCTTGGGTCGAACGGCGATATTCATAGCGTCCCAGAAGCAAACTGTACGGGCGGGTTTAGTAAGATCGATCGCCCTCCTGCAATAGGTTTGATCGCGAAACCCGCCCCTCCTAAACATCGCACTTAATTTAATTCCCGTTCCTAAGCATCACCCTAACTTGAGCAAATTGTCATGATGTCAGAAGTCCAAGCTACACACGGAAAAGCCAATCATAGGCATGGCATTCTGCTGCTAATATTCACTACTATTCTTTGGGGAACTTCATTTTCGTTACTTAAACAGGTAATTGGAGAGATATCTCCTGCGGTAATTTTGGCAGTCCGGTTTACGATCGCCGCAGCCGTTTTCCTACCCTGGTTACGCAAGTTAGATGCGGCCTTGATTCGAGATGGAGCGCTGCTGGGATGCCTCTATTTTGCTGAGTGCGCTACGGCGGTGCTAGGGCTAGAAACCATTTCGGCCAACCGATCGGCATTTATCATCAGCTTTAATGTCATACTGGTGCCGATTTTTGCAGCCTGTTTGGGTAAAAAATTACCTGTTCAGGTGGTCTATGCTGCCGGACTGGCGATCGCCGGAATCGGCATTTTATCCTGGGAGGGCGGCGGCTGGGATCGAGGGGACTGGCTGACTTTGAGTTGTGCAGTTGGCATAGCCGCTTATATTTTGACTCTAGAAGTGCTGTCGCCCCGCCATGCCACGCTGCCGCTGGTGGCAGTGCAGCTAGGCGTCATGGCCTTGCTCAGCTTGGCATGGGCAGCCCCTCAGCTAGCCGGACAGCTAACGGCGATCGCCCAACACTCCAACACGTTTCTCTACATTGGTTTGGCGGTAACGGCAACGCCCATCTGGACGCAAGCCATTGCTCAACGCTGGGTTGCAGCCCATGAAGCCGCACTGATTTACACATTAGAACCCATCTTTGCCGCTATCTTCTCCTTTTGGCTGCTGGGCGAACAGTTAGGCGTGCGCGGCGTGGTGGGAGCTATCTTGGTGCTGACGGCAACCTTCTGGAGTCAGCGAAAATCTTGAAGGCGAGGCACATTGAGAATTCCCGCATCGGCGGGGTTCACTTTGAGCAAGTGATGCATCAGCAGAAAGCCGACGAGCGTCCAGGTTTGATAAAGCCTCGCCTGTTGTCCGACCCACCGAGCCGTCGAGCCATCAAAATACTCTGCCCACTTTTGCCCAGGAAGCTGGCTGAGCAGCATTTGATAGCTTGACTCCAACAAATTCGCTGCCTCAACTGAGCGATCGGGCTGTCGCAACACTGCTGCCGCCAAAAACCAGGTGAGGCAAGGCCAATGTCCGCCATTGTGGTAACACCCCGGCCAGTTTTTGCGATCGTATCCACTCTGAAACTGCCACTCGGTGCCCTCAAGCGGTGGATGGCAGATTCGCAGCGGCATTTGCGCCACAAGATCTTTTTGATTGTGAACAATCAGCCGAAAGAGATCGCGCTGTTGATCGCAGTCCAAGACATCAAAGATTGCTCCTAAGCTGTTACCCAAGGTAAAAAATCGGAAGTCTGGTCTACCCGTTCGGACATTGCCAATTAAGTATCCGCTGCGATCGCCCAACCAATTCTGAACCCAGTCAGGAATGGCTTCAGGCTGAATGTTGTGCTCATTCTCGATCGCCTCTCCATATTGTTCAGTTGGGTAACGTCGCATTACCTGCACGGTCTGATCTGTAATCCAATAATGTTGCAACAAGTAGGCATGCAACCTTCTAGCATGATCTAGAGTCTGCTGGAGGCGATCGATCAGGGATTGAGAATTTGATGCGTCGATCGCCATTTTCATCAACCCTGCGGCACTCAGCAGAGAGCCATAGAGCAAAACCTGAATTTCTAAAGGCGCACCCCAAACGTCTAAGGGGCGATCGATCATGAAAGCCCCATCTGGGACATGCAGCGTCGGCGCAGCCCGAAAAGAGGGATGTAAGACCAAATCCAGAAAGCGCTGAATTCCTGCCTGGACATCGGGCTGGCAGGCAAAGGCGCGATCGCCTGACTTTTGTACATAGGCATGAGCCAGAATCGCCCACCACAGCGTTGCATCAACCGAGGCTACCCGCCCAATGGCTCGTTGCCCATAGTCTGCAACCAATCGCCCATCCACTTCGACAAAGCTAGTAGGAAAGATGCCTCGGGTCTGAGGCTGATTGCTCTGTAGGCTCAGGCAAGTCTCTAAAAAATGGCGGACAGCGGAGTATTTCTCTTGCGTCAGCAAGTAGGCCATCACAGGCACATTATCTCGAATAAAGATTTCGCCATAGTTGAGGTCTGTTGGCGAGACATTGGCGGGTGGGATATCGGCGGGTAGATTGCCCGTAGGCAAAGGAATTGCGGCAATTGCCCCCACCCATTCTTCCTCAAACTGAACCAAAGCCCGTTCATAAAACAGCGATCGAGCCGATTCCACCACAGATTGTTCATGCATCCCAACGTCTGGCATAGGTTACTCAATTCGGCACTTACTACCTTACTGCTCGTCTATCAGAGTGGGGTGTGGGGTGGCACAAAAATTTTATTTCCCCATCCTCTCTACAGCTTCAGAATTCTCTATAGGATCGCACACAAAATAAAAACTATTCCAGACTAATTAATTTGCGATCATAGCTTCAGAATAGAGTACAGCTATGTCCCCAAAATTACGGCTATGCCTCTATCTCTCTGTCCTCCTCCCTATCTCTTCCCTAAGGTAGACACAACATTAACTTTTATAAAATAGTCTGAGATATTGCAAGTATCAGTAAAAAAATCATCTCTATCGGGTATGAACTTTCTTTTGGTTACAGACCTGGACAACACCCTAGTAGGTGACGATACTGCTCTGCTCAGGCTTAACCAAAAGCTCCTAGCAAATCGCGATCGCCTCTATCTGATTTATGCAACAGGGCGCTCCTATGCTCTTGCCCGTCAGCTTCAGAAAGAGCAGAATTTAATCGAGCCTGATTACTGGTTGACAGGCGTAGGCACAGAAATTTATCGCAAGGATGAACGCGACCCAGACTGGGCAGAGCGGCTTTCACAAGGTTGGAATCGAGACTCAGTAGCGGCACTTGCCAGCGGATTTCCAGACTTAATCCTTCAACCTGAAACTGAGCAAAACCCCTGGAAGCTCAGCTTTTTGATTGAATCTGAGCGGGCAGATACGGTTCTGGCAAATCTGCAAGCCTTAATCACGCAGGCGGGACTGAAAGCACAAATCATTTTTAGCAACGATGAAAATGTAGATATTTTGCCCAAGAAGGGAGACAAGGGTCTGGCTATGACCTACTTGCGTGAGAAGCTCGGCATTCCGCCTGAGAAAACGCTGGTTTGTGGAGATTCAGGCAATGACATCAGCCTATTTCAGCAAAATACGCTAGGTTTGATCGTCAGCAACTCTCGCTCAGAGCTACTCGCCTGGTATCGCCTCTGCGGCGAGTCTCGCCACTATCGTTCGCGTGCCCGCTTTGCCGGAGGCATTCTAGAAGCGATCGACCATTTCAAGCTCATGCCACCCAATCGGTAAGCAAGTGAACCAAGTTTTGGAAGGTGCGCTCCGCGCACCTTCCAAAACAAATCTCATAGCCGGATTAAGCAAGACCTGACTTTGATAAGAGGGTCACACTGCGCTCCCCTCCTAAAAATCGTGAATGTGTTGAGCCTTACCGCACGCCCATCTGAACGCGCCAAAGATTGGTATAAATCCCGCTTTGCTCTAGCAGATCGTCATGGCTGCCCTGCTCTACAAGCTTGCCCTGCTCCATCACATAGATCCGATCGGCGTTGCGAATTGTAGAGAGACGGTGAGCGATCGCAATAGTGGTTCGGTTGCGGGTGATGCGCTCAAGCGATCGCTGGATAGCCGCTTCAGTTTCATTGTCCACGGCAGAAGTTGCTTCATCCAAAATCAGAATGGGCGGATTCTTTAGCACCGCTCGAGCGATCGCCAACCGCTGCCGTTGTCCGCCAGAAAGCTTCTGGCCGCGTTCGCCTACGATCGTGTCATAGCCCTGAGGCAACTGATCAATAAACTCCTGCGCTTCAGCCACCTCGGCGGCAGCGATGGCTTCTGCCAGAGTGGCTGAAGGACTGCCGTAGGTGATGTTTTCTAGCACCGTACCGTGAAACAAAAACACGTCCTGGCTGACAAGGCCGATCGCCTGACGTAAGCTATGCAGATCGAGATCGCGCAGATCAATGCCATCGACCGTAATGCTGCCTGCCTGAATTTCGTAAAGCCGCAGCAGCAGTTTCACCAACGTACTCTTGCCAGAACCCGTAGAGCCAACGATCGCCGTCGTTTTTCCGGCTGGGATATGAAGAGACAGATGCTCAACCACAGGCGATCGATCGCGGTAGGCAAAGGTCACGTCTTTAAACCAAATTTCTCCATGAATCGATAGCCCGTCACCCAAAAACTTTTCCCCAGAGCGAATGGCAATGGGCGTATCCAGCAAATTCATCACGCGATTTGTCGATGCCATTGCTCGCTGATACTGATCCAAAGTTTCGCCCAGCCGGGTCAGCGGCCACAGCAATCGTTGGATCATCACCACCAGCGTGCTGTAGGTGCCCACGGCCATCGTGCCTTCGACGGCCTGTAGTCCTCCATAGACCAGCAGCGCTGTGAAGCCCACCAAAATAATCATGCGAATTAGAGGGACGAACGCAGCGCTGAGGGCGATCGCTTTCCGATTGCTCTGGCGATAGGCTTCACTTTCGGTTCGGAGGCGATCGACTTCATACGCCTCTGTCACAAAGCTTTTGATCGTGACAATACCGCTGAGATTATTTGACAGGCGACCGCTCAGCAAGCTAACTTTTTCCCGCACTTCTGCATAGCGCGGTGCCAAAAGCCCCTGAAAGGCAATCGAACCCCACAAAATAAACGGCATCGGCAGCACAGCCATCCAAGCCACGCTGGGGGCAATGAGGAAAAAGCCGCCTCCCACCAGCAGCACGGTCGTGATCACCTGGATCACTTCGTTGGCACCAAAATCTAGAAATCGCTCTAGCTGGTTCACGTCATCATTGAGGATCGCCATCAGCCCCCCGGTGCTGCGCGCCTCAAAATATTCCAGCTCCAAATCTTGCACATGCCGATAGGCATCTAGCCGCAGGTTGTGCTGAATCTTTTGAGCCAGATTGCGCCACAGCCGAGCATAGGCATACTCAAACAGCGACTCCAGCACCCAAATTAAAACCGTGAGAACCGCTAAAATCAGGAATTGCTGTGTGACATCGGCAACGCCAAACTTCGCCATCAAAGAGTTTTGCCGCTGCACGATCGTATCTACAGCAACCCCAATCAACACGGGGGGAGCCAGATCAAAGAATTTGTTGAGGACTGAGCAGAGCGTTGCCAGCCAAAATTGCGATCGATAGGTGCGCCCATATCGCAGCAGCCGCAGGAGCGGATGTCCAGGCAATTGCTCGGCTGCCTCCAAACCCTCAGGTTTTTCTAATCTGTAATTTTTTGTAATCGCCAAACTTTCAATTCCCTGCAAATTCACCTTGTCATCATTCTCCTAGTTCTCAGCAAACTTGTGGGAGCGATGGGTGGCTCAAGACGGACAAGGCCGCGTGGAGCTATAGACTTAAAGTCAATTTTTGAAGAACTTTTTGGTTGCGCAATAAAACAGCGCAATAAAAAGGGTGGACATTGTCCACCCACACGATTCGCTATTTCTTTACTAATAGCTCTTAGCAATCTATGCTGTGATTTGCTGACGTTCTGCTTCTAGTAAAGCAACTAGCTGCTGATCGCCTCTGCTCTGAGCCGCCTGCAACCGACGCTGCAAATTCTCTAATAGGTTGGCCTGATGCACCTTACCAATGTAGTGATTGGGCATCGCCGCAGGAATGGACACAGGCTTAGGGGCGTTGGCAACTTGAGGGGCGATCGTTGTCATGCCCTGAGCATCACGGTTAACGCGATAGGTGGCACCCCGATAGATCAGGTTATAGTGCGTTGGTAACGTTGTTACTTCTTGCAGCGCTTCTGGGTCAACTTCAAAGGTTGTACCCCGGTAAGTCAGTCTGTAGGGAGCTTGAGCCTGTACAGAACTCGCAGGGCGACCTGTGTTTCCAGTTCTAGCAGAAGTGGGGTTATATTCGTAGGATTGACCGCGATAAATCAGTTTCATGGTTTCGCTTCTCCAATAAGCGCATTGATTAGAAGAGAGAGAAGCGCGTTCCTTCAGGACTTATCCTTACTTCCGTCCTGCTCAGTACCTTTTAGCAATCAGTAACTTTTGACAGGATGAACGTTCTTTTGTTCTGTATCTAAATTTACCATTTAAATAAAAGAAGTGGGTATCCCCCATCTGGGTGAAGGTTACGTTTTAAATAGGATATTAAGGCAGAATCGTCCGTTCTTGCAGGAGTGTATTCTAGCTATTTTGCTTGTAGTGCGGGCATCTCACTGTATGTTGGCCAAGATGTTGGCCAAGTCTTTCTAACAGGAGAAACAGTACACTCACATGACATTCCCCGGAAATCATAGCTAGCCCCAAAAATCATAGCCAGAGCCAGCCGTAGCTATCACATGCCGTCTTAGTCAATTAAATTTTTCATGCTGATTCATTCATAAATCTTAAAGGCCTTTGAACCGATCTTTAGCGGCTTTGAATGCCTCGTTCATCACCTCCTGGATGCGCTGAGGATCAGGTTTCTTGCCGCCCATCAAATCTCCAAAATAAACGCAGGCTCCTTCCCCAAGCGCCCAAGTGTAGGCAGCCGCCCAAGAAGCCGCAATAACGCTACCAAACCCTGGAATGAATTTGATTAGCTCTCGTCCGATCGCCTGTGCCAAAAACCCTCCAGCAATGGCGCTAACCACCCCACCCGCCTGAGAAGGCGTTAGGGTTTGCCCATAGAGTTTGCCCAATAGCCCCACCATTGACACTTGCAGGGCAGTCAGCACAGGCATGGTAGCAAACGGCAGCGGCACGGCGGCGATCGCCGCACCCATGACCGCAAAGGCAGAGATGTAATGCCGCCCTACGTCTCGGTAGAGCGTGCCCAACTGTCCGCCTACACCCTCCTCTAAAAGCTGGTGGATGGCGCGGGCTTCGGCTTCGGGGAGTAAATCGCTTAAGGCATCTCTCAGGGCATCTAAGCCGTAGAACATGGGGATGTAGCCATCTTCCTCTAGGGTGAAATCGATCAAGAGGGCGCGATCGTATAGCCCCGTTAAAGCTTGCTGAAGTTCTGCAAAGGCGCGGCGGACTGGCTCATAGTCAGGTGGATAGGGCGGATGATCGGGAGCGCTAGCTGGATAGACCTCATGCAGACAGGTTACGGCTAGTAGGCAGGGAATTTGGGGATACTGCTGGCGCAAATCTTGAGCAATTTGCCGCAGGCTATCGATCGCAAAGTCGTTAATTTTGACGGTCAAAATCAAAACTCTGGCTCGACTCGTTTTTTGTTCTAGATCGCCAACTAGCTCTTGAATCAGGGTTGCCGTCTCCTGGTTAACGTCTCCTAAGCCAACCGTGTCTGTAAAAATCAGCAGCGGCAGGTCATCCGAAGGGTAAGCATAGCGCTGTGTATGCTGCGTATGGGGGCGAAATCCTTGCCCCACAATATCGGCAGAGACGCCCGTTAGCCCCCGCACGATCGAGCTTTTTCCCGTCTGTGGTTTGCCAATCAACAGCGCTTCGGTGGTGGGCAGCTCAGCCCGAACTGTTTCCAGAATCTCGGCGACCTGAGCTTCGCTAACGCTAAACCACTGAACGACTTTTTGGGCAAGGCGATCGATCGGCAAGTGGCGCATCCATCCTTTGAGCTGGACAGAGGCTAAGTCAAGGTCTTGTGGCTCAGTCATAAGGCGCACCACGCATGAATAGGCAGTTCTGATGGGCGATCTTGAATTCGGTGCTTCCGGAGAAGCTTAGGCGATTATACGAAAATTTTGCGTAGTTCAACGGAAGGCAGCAAAGTCAGCCTGCGTGATTTTGATTAAGAATGGGGAAATCTAAGGGCAAAACCTTGGATGGGTAGCCGAGCCGACCTAGTAAACCCGGAGATCAAAACAGATGCATACGCAAGATCATCAACAAAATACGGAAATCGAAAAAATTCGGGAGCAGTTTAACTATGGTCCCTACCCAAGAGTAGCGTTAGAGGACTCTCCGAAGGAAAGATATGAAGGGCTATATTTTCACAACCTGATCACCGCCTACTATCTGCGCTATGGCAAAGTACCAGAGACAAAAGGGACGGTGATTTTGGATGCGGGCTGCGGCAGTGGCTACAGTTCGCTGGTGCTGGCAGAAGCCAATCCAGGAGCCAAGATTATTGGAATTGATCTATCTGAAAAATCAGTCGAGCTGGCGCAGCAACGCCTCACTTATCACAGCTTTGATGCTGAATTTTATGCCATGCCGCTCGAAGAGATTGGCAAATTGGGGCTGGAATTTGACTACATCAACTGTGATGAGGTGTTGTATCTGCTGCCCGACCCTGTAGCTGGACTCCAAGCCATGCGATCGGTGCTCAAGCCTCAGGGCTTAATTCGGACGAACCTTCACAGCGCTTATCAAAGGGCACCCTATTACCGATCGCAAGCCTTGTTTAAGCTCATGGGCTTAGTGGACGACAGCCCTAGAGAGTTTGAAGAAGAAGCCGTAACTGAGACAATGAATGCCCTCAGAAGCGCGACTAGACTGAGAGTTGAAACTTGGAATGGAAAATTTACGCCAGAGACGCCTCCCGAAAAAGTGAAAGAGGTCTTGGCGATGAATCACCTGCTTGTGGGCGATCGCGGCTTCACCATTCCAGAGCTGTTTGGTCTGCTAGAAGAGGCTGATCTAGAGTTCATCAGCATGACGAATTGGCGCGGCTGGAATGTCGTGGATCTGTTTGAAGATGGAGATAACTTGCCTGCGCTGTGGAGTATGGGTTTAGCAGCAGCTTCGATAGCTGACCAGCTCCATATTTACGAGTTAATCAACCCGATTCATCGGCTGTTGGACTTCTACTGCGGCCATCAAAATGAATCGGCTGTCTCGATTGATGAATGGGACGATGCCGACTGGCAAACTGCGATCGTGCATTTGCATCCTCAGCTCCGCACTGAGGCGATGAAACAAGATCTGATTCGCTGCATCCAGCAAGCCCAGCCGTTTGAAGTCAGCCGCAATGTTCCTAGAGCAGCCGTAGGCAAAGTATTGTTAGACCCCACCCGTGCTGCTTGTCTATTGCCGCTCTGGGAAGGCTCACAGACCGTTGTCGCTATTGCCCAACGCTACCGTCAGATTCGTCCGATCGATCCGGCGACTCTGGAACCTGTGAGTGAAGAACAGGCTTTTGAGGTCGTCAAAGATCTGCTGAATTTCCTCATTCAATTTCTCTATGTCCTGCCAGAGCGTGCAGCGTAGAGGAGACAAATTGAGCTGGGGCAACGGTGCGGCAGCGATCGCAAAAATTACCCAAAATTATTTTGAGAGGGTGATATGAAATCTAGCAAAGGTGGGCAAGTTATATCTAGGAGTTAGAAACCCACACAATCCCGCAACTCAAGGAGACTCACCCCATGAAATCTGAATTTCAAGCCAAATTTCTTCAGCACATGCTCGGCCGCAAGAAGTCTGAAAAAGGCTTCACCCTGATTGAACTGTTGGTCGTTATCATCATCATCGGTATTCTGGCTGCGATCGCTCTGCCTTCCTTCCTCAACCAGGCTGCTAAGTCCAAGCAGTCTGAAGGCAAAACCACCATTGGTGCGGTTAACCGCGCTCAGCAAGCTTACCGGATTGAAGGTGACTCGTTTGCAAACAGCATCGATGCGCTGAAAATTGGGCTGCCCTCCATTGGTACACACTACACCTACACGATCGCAGGTAACACCGACACTTCTTCCATCGAAGCTGTAGCAACCGTTGACACAACCGCTTTAGCTGCTTACAAAGGCACCGTCGTTGTGGATGGAGGTCTAACCAAGTCCTATGCTTGCCAAACCACCCAACCTTCTGCTACAGCTCCTGCTGTAACGGCAAACGCTGCCAATGTGACCACAGCTTGCGGCAGTGCAGCTCAAGTAATGAAATAGGATTCGTGTTTCAGGATTTGCTTAACCTCTGGTTAAGCATTGATTTGAGTAAGGCTGTCAGGTATTTGCCTGATAGCCTTTTTCTATTTTTGAGAGAAAGTTGAGCCAAGCCCCATGAACTCTGATCCCTCAATTTCCCTAGATTTTGCCCACCCTGAGCAACAGAATCCTCTACAGGCTGATGAGGACTTGCTACAGAGGCTGCGGTTGGCCTTGGCAACAGAACCCTTTGAGATGGAAGCAGGGTTGTTGAGGCAGGTTAACGATCGCCTTGAGCAGATTCTCACGCTAGGTTTTTCACTTGAGGATTTGCTGCAAATTGGTCAAAGGCTGATCCAGGCTGATCCAGGACAGGAGGCGACTTGGACATTTCTAGAACTTTGTCGGCCTCATTGGTCAGAAGCGCAGATATCCGCGCTATTACGGCAGCTTTTAGCCGTTGCCAAAGCCATTGCTCATCATGCCTCTTCTAATTCTGCCGCCCAAAAAATTGTCTCTCGGCTCGATCATCTCTCGCTCCAACTAGCGGCTGATGATGTTAGGGTGTTGTTCCTCATTCTCTATCGGCTTCAGCATGGTAGTAGCACCGATCGCCTCGAAAGTGTCGCTTTAGCAGAACGCTGTTTGCATCTGTCTACTCAGTGGAGCGATCGCATTACCGCCACCAATATTTTGCTGTTGAGCTGGCTACAAAATGGCGGTAACTGGCAAAGAGCCGCAGAAATTTACCAAAATTACAAAGCGCTGCTGCGATCGTTCTTGCAGGCTTATGAAGCGAACCCCGAAGCTGAAAATCTGGAATCTCTCACTCATCTTCTTCCGGTGGGCGCGCTGTCTTTCTACTTTGAAGATGATCCTCAACACAACCGACCGTTCCGCCACCAAATCGCCCAGATTGGGCAAGTGCATCTGCAAGCAGAACTGAGTCAAAACGTAGAACGCTATCGGGCAGCGAATCAGGCGCGATCGCCTCTTGCTTCCGCATCTCGGCGCAAAGTTCCGCGCATCGGCTATCTGTCAGAATGTTTGCAACAGCATTCGGTAGGCTGGCTGGCGCGATGGCTGCTGAAATACCACGATCGCAATCAGTTCGAGATTCATCTCTACAGCCCCCGCCCCTCTAAAGATCGGATTCAGAATCAGCTGCGGCTAGATTATGGCGATCGGTTTCATGATTTGCCCGCCAGCATTGCCCAAATGGCCGATCGAATCTATGACGATCAAATCGATATTTTGGTGGAGCTAGATAGCCTAACCTGCCTGGGCGGCTGTGGAGTAATGGCGCTCAAACCTGCCCCGATTCAGGTGCATTGGCTGGGATATGATGCATCGGGGATTCCCGGCGTTGATTACTTTATTGTCGATCCCTACGTCTTACCCGAAGACGCGCAAGATTACTATTCCGAAACCCTTTGGCGCATGCCCCACAGCTACATCGCCGTGGATGGCTTTGAGACGCATCCGCCCACGCTGCGTCGTGATCAAATTGATATCCCAGCAGATGCGATCGTCTATCTAAGTTCGCAAACGGGACTCAAGCGCAACCTAGACAACGCAAGGCTGCAAATGCAGGTGATTAAGGCCGTTCCCCAAAGCTATTTTTTAATCAAAAGCTTTCAAGCCAATCCCGAATATGTGGAGTCTTTCTTTCGAGAACTGGCAGAGTCTGAGGGAGTCAGCAGCGATCGCCTGCGCTTTTTGCCCGATGTCACCTCCGAGGCTCTCCATCGAGCAAATATGGCGATCGCAGATGTTGTGCTAGACACCTATCCTTACAATGGGGCAACAACGACTTTAGAAGCGCTCTGGCTGGGATTGCCGATCGTGACTCGCGTGGGTCAACAGTTTGCCGCCCGAAACAGCTACACGATGATGATGAATGTAGGAATACCTGAGGGAATTTCCTGGAACAACGATGAATACCTCGAATGGGCAATTCGTCTGGGTACAGATGCAGCTCTCCGTCAGGATATAGCTTATCGGTTAAATCGATCGCGCCATACCTCGCCTCTGTGGAACGGTCAGCAGTTTGCACGGGATATGGAGAGCGCCTATCAGCAAATGTGGGAAAAATATTAGGTAGCCTCTTGCCCCCTACAGCAATTCAAGGATGAACATGGAAACGCGGTTAGCAGATGATTACATGGCTCAGGGTCGGTATGCAGAAGCCGCAGCGATCTACGAGCAAGCGATCGCCGACTTCGCCGATTCCACCGATTCTGATCGGGCAAACCCTAATCTAACCCTCTATTGGCACTTGGGTTTAGCCCTGCTGCTTCAAGGAGAAGAAGCCGCAGCCCAGTTTACCTGGATGACTCCGTTGATGGAGGCCGAACCTGAGCAAGCCGAGATATGGACAGCCGACCTGGTGCAGGTGCTGCAAGCCGAGGGAGATCGTCAGATCGCCAGCGAGTCTTATGAGACGGCGTGGCTGCTGCATCAGCATATGCAGGAGTTTGATCCAGGCATGGAGCGATCGCTGAAGATCCTCGAACTGGGATTGAGGGCAAAAACGCTGGCTTTTGAGGAAGGGTTGGAGCAGGCGATCGAACTCTTAAATGAACCCGCTTCTGTGGCGCAGCCTCTGCCGCTGGAGGTTTTACAGTCACTGATGCATTTAGCGATCGGGAGTGAATCTATCAAGCTAGATGAATTTCTAGTGGCTTGCATTCCTCACTTTGTGGCGCAGTCGAGCTTGAGCGAGTTTGTTGATCTGCTGATGGAGCAAGCCGATCGCTCTTACAGAATTTCTCGCCGTGCTCTTGCTATTCAGCTTGCCAAGTTGGCGCTAAAGCTATGCCCTGAAGAGGCGCAGGTGATGGCTAAAACCGTCTTTTTCATGCAAAGTGGCAATACAGCCGACGTGCTTGAATGCTTACCTTTAGCCAAGCAGCTGTTAGAACAGTCTTCTAGCCTGACCGATCAGATTATCTTTACGCAGCAAATCTTGAGCAGTTTGATGATGACCTGTGGATTGTCGCAGGAAACTTATGAGTATTATCAAGGCTATAAAGCACTACTTGAATCCGTGCGCTATCCAGAGGCGCTGCAAGCCGAAAACATCTATTCTGTGACAGCAATGGGAATGATGTTAAACTACTTTGAGGACAATCCTGCCGCCAATCGCGTGATTCGCAATCAAATGGCAGAAGTCTGTCAAGCAGATATACAGAAGCGTTTCGCTGATCAAGTCGATCGCTTTGCCCAACGCCATCTCTTTCGCCGCACTGAGACGAAACCTGAAACTCAACCGCTGAAGATTGGCTACCTGTCCGACTGCTTGCGAATTCACTCGGTCGGCTGGCTAGCCCGCTGGCTGCTGCAATATCACGATCGCGATCGCTTCGAGATTCACCTTTACTCGACACGCCAGTCTGATGATCCGCTCCAGCACGCCTTCATTCATCTCTATGGCGATCGGTTTCACCTTGTGCCATTTGCGGCTAGCGAAATTGCTGACCAAATCCATCAAGACGGCATTGATATTTTGGTAGAACTCGACAGCCTTACCTCTTTTGCCTGCTGTGCGGTTGCTGCTCTCAAACCCGCACCCGTGCAGGTGTCATGGCTGGGGTACGATGCCTCAGGGATACCCGCCATTGATTATTATCTGGCTGATTCCTATGTGCTGCCGGATTCTGCCCAATCTTACTACGTCGAAAAAATCTGGCGGTTGCCCCATGCCTACATTGCAGTCGATGGCTTTGAGGTGGGTACGCCCAGCCTGCGCCGCGATCAGTTGGGTATTCCGGGAGATGCCGTTGTCTACCTTAGCTCTCAAACGGGGATGAAGCGCAATCCTGAAAACGTTCGGCTGCAACTGCAAATCCTCAAGGCAATGCCAGACAGCTATTTCTTGATCAAAAGCTCCAATGCCGATCGGAATTTACTCTCAGAGTTCTTTTATCAACTTGCCGATGAAGCTGGGGTGAATCGCGATCGCCTTTGTTTCCTGCCTGATGTGCCTGCCAATGAAACACACCGCGCCAACCTGGGTTTGGCCGATATTGTGCTGGATACTTATCCCTATAACGGAGCAACGACAACTTTAGAAGCCCTGTGGATGGAGATACCGATCGTCACTCGCGTAGGTGAACAGTTTGCCGCCCGCAACAGCTACACCATGATGATGAATGCAGGCATTACGGAAGGCATTGCCTGGACGGACGAAGAGTATGTGGAATGGGGAGTGCGCTTAGGTCAGGATGCTCTGCTCCGGAGTAACATTACTCATCGTCTGCGCCAATCTCGCCAAACCTCTCCGCTCTGGAATGCACGAGCTTTTACCCAGGAAGTCGAGCAAGCCTACACTCAAATGTGGGAACGCTATCAAGCTCTTTAAGGCTTTTTCAAGAGATATGAAATTTATTTTGGTGCGCTCTGCGCACCAAAATAAATTTCATATCTAAAATCTCAGCCCCATGAGGCAACTACAATCGCTGACGCATTTGCTGTCGGAGGCTAAGCGCGTCTTTGTAGTCCGGTTGCACCTGAATCGCCCGTTCGACAGAGGCGATCGCTTCCTCAAATCGGCGCAAGCTCCAGAGTGCAGCACCACGGTTGTTCCAGGCTTCGGCCAGATCAGGCTTTAACTGAGTTGCTCGATCGAAGGCGGCGATCGCTTCGGCAGGTTGATCAAGTTGCAGCAGCGCCGTCCCTTTGTTGCTCCAGGCTTCCGCAAAATCGGGTTTGAGGGCGATCGCCCGTTCGTAAAGCGCTAGTGCCGCCTGGTCTTGTTCCTGCTGATCTAAAGCATATCCCTTGCTCCAGAGCGCCTCTGCATAGGTTGGCTTAATTTTTAGGGCAGCATCACAGGCGCTAATTGCCTCAGTAAACTTCCCTAGCTGATTCAGGCTGTAACAGCTTCCCCAATGGGCTTCTGACAGTTTGGGATTGAGATCAATGGCCTGCTGATAGCGATCGACCGCCTGCTGAAATTGACTTTGCGATCGAAACTGATCGGCCTGAGACAGCAAAGGAGCCGCTTGAGCCATAGGATTTGGGCTAGGAGACGGAGTGCTAGGGGCGGGAGAAGCAGACGCCTGGGGTGATGGCGATTGGGGAGGAGCGGTGGGGCTAGCCAGCGATTGCACAGGCGAAGGAGTCATCCGAACAACGGTTGTCAGGATGCCCACCACCCCCGCCAGAGGCAACGCCCATTTCCAGAGCTGTATTTGCCGCAGTTTGGGCAGGGTCGATAGCCAAACCGTTGGATTTAGCAGAGTTGAGGGCAGGCGGGGCGCGATCGTCTGGGCTGTGTCTGACTGGGCTGCGTCTGGCGATCGCCTGCGGAGAGCCATCACAGGCTGGGTGGTGAGTTGACTCATCGGCGGCGCGACTGGCTCTGAGGGGGGCGACATCTTGCCCCAAGGGGCTGTGGTCAGTGCGTCAAGCGATGGCTGTAAGGGCGATGGCTCTACAGGAAAAGCGGTTTCATCTGGATTAATTCGGTGATTAGCCACCAGCTCCTCAACCGCTGCCAGCGCCACCTCTGCTGAGGGATAGCGTGCGCGAAAGTCGTAGCGAATCATTCTGTCCAAAACAGCGATGAGATCCGGACTTACCTGCGGAGCCAAATGCTGCCACTGCATCTCATGCGTCTCAGGATCAGGGATGAGCGATCGCGGTGGCACTCCGGTCAGTGCTTGAATCGCAACCATGCCAACCGCATAGATATCACTGCCAAAGCGGGGCGTGCCCGCTAGCTGCTCGCTAGGCATGTAGCCCTGGGTACCAATTGCGATCGTCTGCGAAGCACCCGCATAGGTGAAAGCCGTACTCACTTGTTTGACGGCTCCAAAGTCAATTAAAACGATCTTGCGATCGCGATCGCGGCGAATCAGGTTCGCAGGTTTAATGTCGCGATGGATCACATTCTGCTGATGGACAAAGTTGAGCACGCCCAACAGATCTCGTAAAAGCGCGATCGTCTCAGCCTCTGTCCAAGGTTGAGCCGCCATCAGTTCTGGGATCAGCGGCTGCCCGACAACTAATTCCTGCGCCAGATAAAATTCTTGCTGATGCTCAAAGTGAGCCAGCAAGCGAGGAATCTGATCATGATTGCCCAGTTGATACAGCACTTCGGCTTCGGTATCAAACAATCGCTTGGCAATTTGTAGGCTGGCAGTATCGGTAATTTGGGGCTGGAGTCGCTTAATCACGCAGCGAGGATTTCCGGGCAGGTGCAGGTCTTGCGCCAGAAAAGTATGCCCAAAGCCACCGCTTCCCAGCTTTTCAATAAGCCGATATCGCCCTCCTAAAAGCACTTCTGGCGATTCTGATGGCTGCTGAGAGGAGAGAGAACGATTCACGCTGATCTGCCTATTTTACTAATCTCAATTACCCAGGATCGCAAATGAAATAACCCTAATAGATCGCTAAGCCGTCCTATTTTTTCTAAAATCCAGCTTTTAGGGTTTTGTGGCGCGCGAAGTGCGCCACAAAACTCTAATTTGCAATCTACTGAGCTGCCTATCCACCCTCTTTGTCCACGATCATAGTGCGAGATGAGGCAAGTGGCGAGTCTCTCAGGTCGAGACAATTTACGTTAGCAAAACAGGAGGCTAAGACCGGACAAGCGCTATCCAAAGTTCCCGAAGCTACCTGATCTTGAGCCGCGCTTTAAAGTCCAGATGGGGAGAAAGCAAGGTTTCAGAGAGGTCGAGTAGCGCCTCAGTCCAGGGGCGGCGGTCTGGAAATTGCGTGCTCAAATAGATATGCCGGACAAGGGTGAGCGTGGTGTAAGTTTGCACCGAAGCCCGAACAGATTCGCCCGCAAGCTGCACAAACCTTGCTTCTAAAGCCACTTCTCGATCGCGCAAGGCAGCCGCATCGCCCAGCGTTCTGAGACTTTGCTCGATCAGATGTCCTATAAAGTTACCCATATCCAGACCTGGATCGCCTGCACAATACAGATCAAAATCCAGCAAATACAGGCGAGAGCCATCTACAAGCACCTGATCGGGATAAAAATCTCGATGAATGCCCTGTAGGTGAACGCTTGGAGTCGTGCTGGCTAAGCCGTGACAAGCCTCTAGCAAACGTTCCAGACGGCTTTGCCACTGGGGAAACTGTTCGGCAACCAGCGACAGGCGATCGCGTAAGATGTGCAGTTCATCGGCTAGGGTATGGCGGCGATGGGGTGGAATAGCCGCTTGGTGCAGCTTGTGCGCGGCCTCAGCAATGCGCTGAGCCAACGCGACGCCCTGGGCTTGAGGGAGAAGCTGTGTGGCGATCGTGCCAGGGACTTGGCGCTGAAGCCACATCTGCAAGTCGGGGAGGAGGGCGATCGGCTCTGGCACAGAGATGTGATCTTCGCTATCGGCGGCAAATCCGGCCTGCCACAACGCCTGCTGCACCCTATAGCTGCGAAAGTCTGTCCCTTTGGCTCGCACTTTGCCCACCAGAGTAAAGCTTTCAGATCCGGCTGGCGTTTCCAGCGCCAAGTCATACGCAATCAGGCAACGCCGACCGGGTTTGTGCCGCATCACCCGGATGCCACAGAGCTGAGCCGCATTCAGGCTAGGGGGCAGATGCTGGGCAAACTGCTGCTGCACTTGCAGCGGATCGATCGCCCTTACCAGACCCGGTATCTGGGCATCGGTTGCACTGTTAAAGGGATCAGTGATGGAAATCGTCAAGGGGTGTCCTCAAGAAATCGACGACGCTGCCGGATGCGCCTGCACCGCAGCCTGCATGCGATAAAGCGCTGCATAGCGACCGTTGAGCCGCATTAGCTGTAAGTGCGTTCCTTGCTCTAGCACTTGCCCGTCTTCTAGATAGAGAATGAGATCCGATCGCGTCACCAGAGACAGCTCATGGGTAATCAGAAATGTCGTGCTGTTTTGTGCCAGCCGTTCTAGGGCTTCCACGATCGCCTGCTTGTTTTCAGGATCGAGTCCCGTCGTGGGTTCGTCCAAAATCAGAATGGGCGCTTGCCGAATGGCGGCACGGGCGATGGCCAACCGCTGCCGCTGTCCGCCTGAGAGGGTAGCGCCTCGCTCTCCCAAAATCGTGTCATAGCCTTGGGGCAGAGCCTGAATGAAGCTATCGGCATTGGCAAGGCGAACGACTGCTTCTATCTGCTGGCGAGTGGCATGGGGCAAGCCATAGGCGATATTTTCCCAAACGGTAGCGGCAAACAGCAGGCTATCTTGCAGGACAACGCTAATTTGGGGGCGCAGCGTCTCCAGAGTGTAATCGCGAATGTCATGTCCGTCGATCAGCACACGACCATGAGTGGGGTCATAAAGCCGCAGCAATAGGCTGATTAGCGTTGACTTGCCGCTGCCCGAAGTGCCAACGATCGCCACCTGCTGTCCGGGCTGCACCGTTAGCTCAATCTTCTTCAGCACGGGTTGATTAGGCTCATAGGCAAAGCTGACCTGCTCGAAGCGCACAGCCCCCCGTAAGACAGGAGCCGCCTTTGCACCCGGCAGGTTTTGCACCTCAGGGATTTCGTCCAAAATGTCGAGGATGCGATCGCCCGATGCCGCTGCTTTCGCCAACCGTCCCGTATATTTGGCAAAATTTTGCACAGGCTTGAAGGCGTTCTTCAAATAGGTGAGGAAAACCAGCACATCACCAGGCGTGAGGGCATCGCGCAAGACCAAGCGTGAACCCTGCCAGAGGACAATCGCGGTGCCCAAGGCAATCACGACATCCACCGTGCGCTCTAGGCTAGCGGCCAGCCGCTGCGTCTTGACCGTCTCCTGCAAACTCTTACGGTTGTGATGGGCGAAAATATCGGCAAAGACATCCTGAAGAGAGAGGGTCTGCACGAGTTTGATGGCAGCCATCGATTCTGCCGCCGTAGCCGCCAATGCCCCTTCTTGCTGACGCTGGCCGATCGCAGCTTGACGAATTCGCTGGCTCAGGTGGCGCGTAGCCCAGGCAAATAGAGGCAGGGTCAGGAATGCCAGCAGAGAGAGGTCTCGATCGATCCACAGCATCATCCCCAGCATCCCCAACAGAGTTAGGAGACTGACCAGGAGCGGCAAAACGGCAGCCAGCAAAATCTCTTGCAGGCGGCTGGCATCGCTGCTGACCCGAATCATTAAGTCTCCGCTTCGGGCCTGGGTGTGATAGGAGAGCGATAGGTGCTGGAGATGGCGGTAGAGCTGGTTTCGCACCTGGGTCATCACCCTGCTGCCAACTAAGGCTAGCCCAAAAGCGCTCCAGTAAGCCGCTAGCGATCGCAGTGCCGTAATGGCAACCCCGGCAATGGCGGATAGCGTCAGCAGCACAATGGGGTCAAGCTGTTGCAGCACTGGAAAAGCCGCCAGCTTTTGGCTTGCTGAGGGCATCAGCACAAAGTCAAATACAAACTTGAGCGGCCAAGGTTCTAGCAGTTGCAGCAAGACAGCGGCAACCAGGGCAGCTCCAGACAGCAGCAGCAAGATCCGCTGCTGCCGGATATAGGGAGAAAAATGGCGCAACAGCCGCCAGAGACTGGGTAAAGCCTGGGTGAGCGGCGGACGCGACCTCATGGAGCTGCTCCGGCAAGCAGATTGGCAGACAGGTGAGATGCAGGCAGATGCGCCAATTGCAGCAGATGATGGACGATCGCATCCCAGGTATGGTGCCGCATAACGGCTTGACGTGCTGCTTGACCGAGCTGCTGGCTCCAATCGGGCGATCGCCGCACCCGTTCTAGCGCAGCAGCCAGAGCCGTTGGGTCGCCCGCAGGGCAGAGCAATCCGGTTGTTCCATCTTCAATCAAATCGGTTAACTGTCCTATTTGGCTAGCCACAATCGGCAGTCCGGCTGCCATGTACTCATACACCTTTAACGGTGAGAAATACAAATCAGGTTGAGCCGGGTAGGGCGCAACAGCCACCTGCATGGACGCCAGCCATCTCGGCACCTGATCGGGGGCGATCGCTCCCGTAAAATGAACGGCAGCCTGCAATCCTCGCTGGTTCACATCGGTGACTAATTTTTCTCGCTCAGGCCCATCCCCCACGATCAAGAGCTGCGTGTCAGCATGGCGCTGATGCAGTTGGTCAAAGGCTTCAATCAAAATGGGCAAGCCATGCCAGGGCTTGAGCGTGCCCACAAACCCAACCGTAAAGGGGTTCGATCGCAGAGGCAAGGCGGGCGTTGGGTTGGCCGGAAACCGCTCAGGGTTGACCCCATTGGGAATGACATAAATGGGGCGATCGCAACTGGCCTCTCTTCCAGAATTTCTGCTGGCATCGTCCCGGACAAAGCTTTGCAGATAGGTTTTGACTTCTGCCGAAACCGCAATCAAACTTGTGGCAGCACGAAAGGTTCGTCTAGCCACCCATTCTGCCCCTTTGCGATCGACCAGCCCTCTGTGTTTTACCTGTTCTTCAATCAGCGGCGCGTTGACTTCTAGCAGCCCCGGAATGCCAACCGATCGCGCATACTCCATAGCGCTGAAACTCCAGAGAGAATAGCGCTCGTAAACTAAGTCAAACGAGCCAGCGAGTTCTAGCTGAAGCCGCAAATCAGGATTGGCAGCCAGCGCCACTCGCTCTCGCACCGCGCGATCGACCTTGGGAATATGGGGCAGAGGATGGACTTTGACAGAGGCTAAATCCGCCGCTGGCTCTCCCCCCAGACGGGTGGCAAACAGATCGACTTCGGCACCCTGCCGCAGCAACGCCCGAATCACTTCCTGCACATGAATCGAGCAGCCTTTTTGCCCAAATACCGGAACGCCTGGATCGGCACAGATGTAAGCGATTCTCATGGATAAACCTCCTGCAATGGCTTGTCTGGTGCTGAATTGTCCTGTGCTAGCTTGTCCTGGCCTAATCTACCGACAGCGGCATAGAACAGCGATCGCAGCGCTGTCGAGTTGCGGTAAATATCAAACTCCGCTTCGATTAGCTGTCGGGCTTGAGCCGCCAACCCCTGCCGCAAGTCAGCATCTAGCAGGAGGCGCTTGAGGGCGATCGCCAGCTTTTCTGGGTGGTGCTGAGGCACAATTAGCCCGGTTTGCTCATGTCGTATTAGCTCTGGGATTCCAGTGACATCGGTGGCGACACAGGGCGTGCCCAACGCCATTGCCTCTAGCAGCACGGTGGGCAATCCATCGCGGTTGCCATCTGTGCCAATGACGTAGGGCGCAGCAACCACAGTGGCCTGCTGAAATAGCTGGAAGACTTCGTTTTGTGGACGAGGCCCGATGATCTTAACCGTAGACTGTAGGCCAAGCCGCTGAATCTGCTGCTGCAACGCTGCTTCTAGCGGCCCTGTCCCCACCAATTGACAGCTAAATTCGCACCCTTGCTGCTGAAGCAGAGCACAGGCATCTATCAAGTCGGGTAGCCCTTTTTTCTCTACAAAGCGACCAACCGAGAGAATGAGAGGAGGATGGCTGTCGAGGGGCGATCGATACGGGAGCTGGGCTAAATTAAGTCCGTTATAAACGCGCTGAATCTTGTCTGGAGTCGCGCTTACAGCCGCTCCATAGGTCTGCTGTAAATACCGCAGATTGTAGTCACTCACCGTCACCACAGCGGCCGCATCTCTCAGCTTGCGCTGCATGTCCTGCGGCTCTACGCTGTCGTGAAAAATGTCTTTGGCATGAGCCGTAAACGTGTAGGGAACTCCAGAGAAATGGGACGCCAGACGGGCAACGCTGGTGGCAACCGTACCGAAGTGGGCATGGAGGTGATCAAGGCTCCGAAGCCGAATTTCACGCGCTAACCAGGCCGCTTGGTAAACCGTACTGGCTGGCTCTCCTTGAGCGATCGCCAGTCTGCTCCAAAATTCTGGAATGACCCGACTGGCTTCCTGTAGCTCTGCCCAAAAGTAGCTGGCCGCCGTGGGGGCAAGGCTATTGAGCGATGGGCTAGCCCGTCCCTGGGTTGGTCGCTGAATGTAGGTGACAGGCGCACGCACCTGAGAAATGATGTTTTGGAAATGCGTGTCACAGGGCGGACGCAGCGCAAAAATTTCGATCTCTAGCCCTGCGGCTTCATGGGCAAGAATTTCGTTAACCACAAAGGTTTCAGAGTAGCGGGGATAGCGTTTTAAGACATAGGCGACCCGTAGTGGCGACTGCAACGGCATGTCTGTGGAACGCCTATTTCTAGAATTCTTAGGAAGCATGTTGACTAGGGTAATGAGGGGGGGTCAGCATTTGCTCGACTCGCTGCGTCAAGAGGGTGAGGCCGTTGAGGTCAAGTCGATCGCGCACTTGAGGAGCGGCTTTGGCTTGAGCCATCCAGTCGGACAAGGCAAAAGCATTCATTTGCTCTGGATGCAGTAGATCGACCATACTCATTTGCTGCAATCGCTCAGCCCGAATGATTTGTTCTCGTCGCGGTTTGACGCGAGGCACAATCAGCGATCGCTTTTCAAACGAAAGGATCTCGCAGGTGGTGTTGTACCCGCCCATCGCTACGACCCAATCGGCCTGCCGCAGCAGCAGCGTAGGTTCCGGCAGGTAATCCAGCACCCGCAACCGAGCCGATTGGGCGGCTTGCAGTTGCCGACGCACCCGCGACGACATAAACGGCCCTGTCACAATCACGCCATTGGTTTGGGGTGGCAAGGTTGCCTGAGCAAACGCTTGTGCTAAACTCGCCCCATCCTGTCCGCCTCCCACTAAACAGACCGCTAGCTGTCCCTGAGGAAGTTCCAAATCTGCAACGGCGCGAAGGCTCTCGGCAGGAATATACTTCAGGCGCGATCGCTGATCTAAGTATCCCAAATAGCGAAATTTAGAAGTCACATCGGCAGAAAAATCATATTCCTGGGTAATGTCATACACGCTGCGATCGCCATACACCCAGACTTCATCATAGTATTCTCGAATAGCTTCCTCATTGGCGGCATAATCCCACTCTCGCTGGACAGCAATCGGTTCATCCAAAACATCACGCAAGCCCAGAATACATCGCGTATTTCCCTGTTCCCGTAAATATCTTAGGGTAAGATCAAGTTCACGAACTGCCCCTCTGGGTACATTATCGACAATTAAGATGTCGGGTTTGAAGGCTTCTAGCGTGGTGCGAATGACTTGCGATCGCAGCGTGATCATATCCTTCAGTGAAATGTTTAACCGCCGAGACTGGTATTGTCCGTCAACACCTTTGTGGAGAGCAGGCAGCGTTAAATAATCGACGCCCGGAATCGCCAAGCCACTCGCATCCTGCATGCCGCTAATGAGCAAGACATCTGCGGGTAGGGCAGAGCTGGCCAAGGTTTGGGCAATCAGTAAGTTTCGGCGCTTGTGTCCTAGCCCCATCGTGTCATGGGAGTAGAGCGCAATTCGCCGTTTTTGAGCAGGCTTGGTAAACAGACTAATCATCCTGTTGCAGCGCTAGTTTGCTAATCTTTATCCAGTGTCCTCACTCTCAATGAACTGGGTGTGAGGGTCAGATGAGATTCTTCTCATGATCAGCAGATCGCTAAGCCTTCCTATTTTTTCTAAAAGCTGGATTTTGTGATCTACTGATGATTGCTTCTCATGATGGGCTAGAATTTTGCAGCTAGCCCATACTCACAGGTCTGTTAGCAATCTTGCTTTTCGCAAGACAAACTGAAGAAACGTCTCTTGTCTAGAAATGATGTTTGCCTCTGCTTCCATGCCTGCCTGAATCTGACATTGGCGGTTTCCCTGACCCAAGACAGACTGACTCGGCTGAATTGTGACCTCGTAGTAGCTAAGGCTGCCCTCACTCAAAGGCGGCGCTGCCAGATTAGAGGGATTCGCAGCGATCGCATCGGGTGACACTGCCGTTACCGTTCCCTGCAAGGTACCGTAATCAGGATAGGGACAGGCGCTAATTCGCAATTGAGCCATTTGCCCTGTTTTGACATTCCCCACATCCTGTAGAGCAACTCTGGCTTTCACCGTCAAAGCGTTGACCGACGCACTGTTGACCGGAGCAATTTCAACCAGGGTATCGCCCAATCGCACCACTTGATTGACGTTGCGTAGATTCGATCGCAGCACAATGCCATCGCTGGTGGCGCGAATGACGCTATTTTGCAGCTCTGTTTCTGCCTGTTGCAGGGCTTGCTGATCGCGCAGCCGCTGAGCCTGGATCTCCGATCGCTGCTGGATTAGCACTTCCTGCTCTCGCTTCAGCGTCGTCAGGGTGGCGCGTCCGGTTGCGACCGCTTGGGCAATGCGGTCTTGGGCAATGGACACAGGGGCATCGCTAGGATTCACGGTGGCTTCGGCGCGGGCAATCTGGGCGGCAGCAGTTCTGACGGCTGCTTGCTTTTCCTCTAACTGAAGCTGCGAAACGGCTCCAGAATCTACAAGCTGGGCATATCGCTGCATTTCGCTCTGAGCCAACTGCAAAGCGGCTTCGGCAGCAGCCACATCGGCCTGGGTAGTCACCTGTCGTTCGCCAAGCTCTCGCTGGTTGCGATCGAGTTCTGACTGAGCCACCGAAACCTCTTGGTCAATCGATCGGGCTTGGGCAGCGATCTGGGTATCTAAGAGCTGAATCTGCGCCTGCATTTGCGTCAGCTGAAGCTGGCTTTGCTGCACCGTCGTGACAAGCTGATTTTTTTGCGTTTCGAGTCTGGCGCGATCGAGCTGCGCTATCACATCCCCCTGCCGCACAGCCTGGTTCTCTTTGACGGCGATGCTGGCGATCGTTCCCTCTAGCTGTGCCTGCACAATCCGCACTTCTCCGCTGGGGCGAAGAGTTGCAGGAGCCTTAACCGTAATGCTGTACTTCAGCAGCGCCGCCAGAACCAGGGCTAGCCCAACGCTACTCAAAAGAATGCCTCCCCCGATCGTCGTCCAGCGACTCACAGGAGGCAAAAATTCATCGGCTTTAACAGGACGGAGGAAGGGCGTTGATTTCATCTTCAGCAGGGTTTCAGCAGGGTTTCAGCAGGGTTTCAGCAAGGCGGTGAATTAGGGTGAGGCGGATTGTGCTTGCGCCGTTAGAAAATCGAGGTGATCTCCCAGAGTCGATCGCAAATCAGTGACGGTACCTTGCCGCTCTAGCTGACCATTCGCCAAAAACACAATCCAGTCGGCTAGAGCAATCACGTTGGGACGGTGGCTAATCAGAATCGTGGTTTTGCCCTGGCGATGGCTCAGAAGCTGCTTCAGCAGTTGGGCTTCGCTAGACGGATCAAGTCCAGCAGTCGATTCATCCAGAATCAGAATGGGTGGATCATTCGCCAGCGCCCGCGCGATCGCCAACCTTTGCCGCTGTCCCCCCGAAACCGTAGAGCCAAATTCACCCAGAATCGTTTGATATTTTTCAGGGAGACGGCTGATAAAGTCATCGGCACCCGTTAGCTGGCAAGCCTGGACAATTTGCTCAAAAGAAAGGTGCGGATTGCCCATGCGAAAGTTTTCTAGGATCGATCGACTCCAAAAATGGGCATCTTGCGGCACTAAAACCACCTGTTGCCGCAGGCATTCCAGCGATAAATCCTGGGCGTTATACATTCCCAGTCGAATATTGCCTGACTGGGGCGGATACAGACCCGCAATCATCTTGGCTAAGGTACTTTTACCGCAGCCCGATTTGCCAATCAGCGCAATAGTTTGTCCCCCTGGAATCTGAAGGGAAAAGTTTTTGAGTAGCTCCACGCGTCCTGGATAGTGAAAATTTAAGTCTACGCAGGCAATCTCAGCAGCCTGCGGCAGCGTCACCCAGGGCTTCTTATCGTCGTCTTGCGTTTCAGGCGTCGCCATGATCACTTCTTGCAGACGAGCGTTTGCCGTTCGCACGCGAATCAAATCATCCACCAGATCAACCAATTCATCCATCAGACCCACCACATTGCGATTCAGCGTTGTGAAGGCCAGCAGTTGACCAATGCTCAACTCCCGATTGATCACCAACAGACTCCCCATACCTAGCAGAACAGTTCCCCCAATATCAGAAACCAATCCACTAAACGTTCCGTTAAAAATACCAATCTGCGTTGTGCTAAACATTAAATTGGCTAAACGGCCAAAGCGACTTTGCAGTTCATCCCAAAACTGAGGCGCTGCCCCTGTGGTTTTCAGGGTCAGCGCTCCTTTAAAGGTTTCGACTAGCACCCCCTGATTCTCGGTCTCTAGCACCATTGCCCGCCGCGTCTTTTGCTGGAGAATGGGCTGAAAAACAACGGTGGAGAGGGTCATGACGATCGCAGCAATCACCGCAACGATCGCCAGTTTCCAGCTATAAAACACCATCAAACCTAGAGAAGCGATGGCAATGAGGATAGAGCTGGGTAAATTAACAATCACATCTGAAACCAGTCGGTTAATCTCTTCGATATCTCGCAATCGACTGACGACCTCACCGCTGCGTCGCACCTCATAGTAGGTCAAGGGTAACTGCAAAATATGTTTGCCAAACTCTAGGATCAGCTCTAGCTCTAAACGTTGGGCAAAGTTGGCGATCAGGTTATCGGCCACAAGCGATAGCCCACTTCTAACCAGATACATGACCACGATCGCAACCACAATTCCCAACAGCAAGCGGGTATCGCCTTGAATTAACACCTCATCGGTTAAAACCTGAATAAAGAAGGGTGAGGCTAACGACAGTAAACCAATGATCGTCACGCACAGCACCGCTTCGAGCAAAATGCTGCGATAGGGCAACAGCCGCAGAAAAAATTGCTCAATTCCGCCTATCTTGTCGTCGTCTTGGGCATAGAAACGGCTAGGATCAGGCTGCACCAGCAAGATCACCCAATCTGCCCAGGCTTCAGTTAGCTCTGCCTCTGAGAGATAGCGAATGCCGATCGCCGGATCGCCCACCACATAGCGATCGCCCCGTTTGCCATAAAGCACAACCCAATGATTGCCCTGCCAGTGAATCACGGCTGGAAGGGGAATATCATGGGCGCGATCGAGAATTTCAGGAGAAGCCGCAGCCGATCGCGCAAAGAAGCCTAGCGCCTCTGCACCGCGCCGTAATCCCAATAATGTTGTGCCGAGTTGCCCGGTGCCTACCGCTTCCCGCACTCGGTTGAGGGTAAAAGTCCGACCGCAGCCTTTGGCGATCGAGGCCAAGCAAGCTGCCCCACAATCTTCCTCACTATGCTGCAAGACCAGCGGGTATTTCATTGATCCTTCATATCCTTCTCAGTCAAGATTCTCATCACTCTCAGGCATTGCTTAATCTCGTTCAGTCGATCGTAAAGCCTAATGGAGGATAGATATCTTCAGAATGAGGATTGAGGTACGGCTTTTGCCAATGAAGCCCCTGCTCCGTCAATCGCTGACGAATGGCGCTCATCCGGGCCTGAGGCGAATCTGCTTCGGTCTGCCAGACCGACAAAAGCCCCTCTGCAACCAGCTTGCAGCACTTCGTACCAAAGTCTTCGGCAGTATTTTCCTCAGGTTCTTCCGCAAGACCCAAACCCGGCGCTAGCGTCTTGGTAAACAACGGAGTTGGGGCGTGAACCTGATCGGGGGCGATCGCAGCATAGACCTGCTGAAGCACAGGCCACAGTTGCTGGGAGCGGCTGCGCTCCACCTGCAAAATACCCGCGTCATAGCGCCCATACGCCACCGGGTCAGAGAGTACCTTGAAGACAAACGGTAGCGCGATCGCATTGAGGCGTTGCGTCAAACTTTGCATCAGGGCGATCGCCCCTGCTGGCGTCACATTGAAATAGAGTTCGATGGCTGGAGAGTCATCAGGCACCAGTCCGGCATTCCCCACTGCGACATAGAATCCAGTTTCAATCCGGTTTTTGGGTAGACGAATGGCGACGATATCTCCGATAGAGGGCGATCGCGTCTCTGCTGGCAGATGCCGGAGCGGGTCAATGTGAAGCGTCAATTCCTCCTTTTGCACAACAAAAGTGCCGTTGGACTCTCGGCGCACTACCTGCCAATCGGGGTCAAAATAGCCTTTGCCACTGTTGCTACGACGGAGTTGCTCATAGAACCGGACATCTTGCCCATGCACCCTATTGTTTTCCAAGATCGGAGGGCTACCGTCCTCCGCTTGCAAGGTTTGAGCAAATTCTTGTATGCCGCTAAAACCAGTTTCGTCACCCAAGCAAATTTCGCCACTAAAGTAAATATCGTAGAGATAGTTCTGTAGCTGAGCCTTCAAATAGCGCTGCTGAAGGTCTGCGGGCAGCATCGGGAGGCGGGAGGCGATCGCCTCTGGAGGCTCCGATGGGCTATAGCGGGGATGGTGAATGCAGTAATTTGTCTTGATCTGAATATAGTTCACCAGATCCTGTAGCGCTGTCAGTTGATTAAATGCATCCCGATTAAAGACATCTTGCCCCCATGAAAGGGATGGGCGATTGCAGGTTCCAGCTTGGATTACTTCTACGGATGCTTTCTCTGCTTCTACAGGTGCCACGCTCTGTCTACGCTGCGCCTTAAGCGGTAGCTGAACTTGAGAATCTAGCAGATGAGAGGCTGTTAGGCCAAACACAGTTGGAATTGCCTGCAAAGGGCTACACAGCAGCGTTTTAGCCACTTGCAGCATACAAATTTCAATGTTGCCAAAGGGTTCCTGGTAGTGAAGCTTTGTTTGGATACTTTCAATTAAAGCCAGCCCCGTAAATTGCATCACCCGCTGCAAAAAGTCAGGAAAGCGTTCCAAGATTTCTGGAAAATGCGCCAGATACGATCGCACCAAGGCAATCATGGAAGGCTGAATCACCTCTAGGGGAACAGAAGCCAGACGCAGCGCCAGATTGAGATCAATGCCTGCCCTGACCACAAGACTTTTCAGCCAGATTTTGAGATAGTTGGCGACCAGAGTACCGAGGTCAGAAGCCGGATCTCCCCACAGCCATTTCTCCCAATCAATTAGCCGAATAGCAGCCTCTGCCTCTCTCGCCAAAGCCGATGGGGGAAAAGCGCGATCGTCCTGCAACAGCAGAGATTCCCATTCATGGTGCAGCAGAATATTGCTGAGCTTCAAATCATTGTGGATGAGACAAATGGGTTCATAGACTGCATTGAGTTGGCGAATAGCTTGCCCCAAGCTGTCGTAACGCTGATATAGCTCATAAAACTTAAGACCATCCGCAGATATCGCCCCAAAGCTCTCAGGCGTCAGGTTTTCAAGTTCATGCATCAAGTCGGGAACTTTTTCAGTGGCTTCATCGTCTTCCTCTTCGACGGCATCCTTGGCCGCCAGAAAGTTCTTGTAGTCTTGGCGATCGCAACTGATGCGGTGGACAGCAGCTAAAGCGGCTCCTAATGCAGTGGCAATTGGACTGGGAAAATGACGATTTTGCGTGTAAAAATCATCGAGATCGCAATAGTTTTTTAGATAGTTGAAGGCAACAATGGAATGTTTTCGATCGAAATGGATGGCTTCTGGCAGCAGAGATTTAATTTGACTAAATTCTGAGTAACACCTAACGAGTTCATAGACCTGCCACTCATGCAAAAAATCTCCATTTGTGTCGCCATCCTCATCATGCGGCTCTTGCTTAATCAGAATGCTGGGTTGCTCTGATGCTTGACTCGGAAAATGAATGAGAAGATTGAAGTTTTTGCAGGTCTTTGACTCAATTTTTCTGTTATTTTGTGCGACTGAAATAATCTTTTTTTCAATCAAATATTGAAAGACATTTTGGTTGCTTAGCAGAAACACCATATCTGATTAAATTTAATTTTTATCTGAGGAGAAAACTCAGTCCCCTTACCTCTAAACCTGATTATCCTAAAGAGCTGGAGCGCATTCAAGACCCAGTGAGAAGGGTTAATGTTCCGCACGCTTCGCGTGCGGAACATTAACCCTTAAACCAGAGCCAACTGACGGCTCACGCGCTTAGCTGCGGCTGTTGCTCCGGCTGCGAGCCACACGCCGACGCGCCCTCTTGACACGACGCTTCTTTTTCTTCTTCTTCGCACGACCACTCTGCGATCGCTTGCCACCTGTAATGGCTGATTCATCTTCTTCAGATAAATCTTTCAAGAAGCTTTCTGAGCCAGAAAACAGAGATGCACCAGCTGGATACAGCTCATCAGTTAATAAACTAACCATCATTGAAACTCCATTCTTTCAAATGAAAACCGGGGGCAGATTGATAATCAAACTTATGAATTTATCTCTACGCCTCTCCCTCAATGTAGTTTCTGATTAGACAGGATTCAACCTTTATGAAAGTTTTCTCATATTTCTCTTATCTGCTTCTCACTTCAAAGCAAAAATCTTCTATATTGCGTTAAATTCATCGTCCCAAAGAAATATTTTTGGTAGAGGCTTTGCAACAGCCTCGCGACCTAAATATCCCCTCATAGGCAGACGTACTGCGATCGCAAATGTGATGAGAAAATCTAAGCTCTCAATCGATATCCCATTCCCCTAACGGTTTCGATGACATCACTTCCTAGCTTTTTTCGCAAATAGCCAACATACACATCCACAATATTAGATCCTGGATCATAGTCATAGCCCCACACATGATTGAGTAACTGTTCTCGACTAATCACCTGCTTAGGATGACGCAAAAAAGTCTCAGCCATGATGAACTCGCGGGCGGATAAGTCCACATAGCGATCGCCAATTTGAGCCTGACGGGTGCGCAAATCCAGCATGACCTGCCCCACCTGAAGTATCCTTTCGTTTTTCCCACTGGGCTGGCCATCAGTCGCCTGGTGGTTACGCAAGCGTACACGCACGCGTGCCAGCAACTCTTCAAATCGAAACGGTTTCGTCACATAGTCATCTGCTCCCCCTTCTAGCCCAGCCACCTTATCGCCAATATCATCACGAGCCGTCAAGATGATAATCGGCAGCATCTTACCCTGTCCGCGTAGCTGCTCTAGCACCGCCAACCCATCTTGATCGGGAAGACCCAAATCTAAGATCAGCAAATCAAACTCATGCTCCAGCGCCATCACGATCGTATCCGCAGCGCTGGTTGCCACTGCTGTCGTAAATCCATTGGCCTGTAGTCCCTTCTCCAAAAATGAAACGATGCGCGGTTCATCTTCAGCAATCAAAATTCGATTCATAAAACTAGGGTTGCAGCAGCTTGTAAGAGGGTGTGAAAGGAAGAACAAGGACAAAAGTCGAACCCCGACCTAGCTCGCTTGTGACCTTAACATAACCGTGGTGGGCTTCTGCGATCGCCCGCACAATAAACAGCCCCAAACCCGCTCCTTCTGTACGGTGGCGGCTATTTGCAGCTCGAGCAAATCGTTCAAAGATTCGCTGTTGATCAGCCGCAGCAATGCCATCTCCGGTATCTCGCACCCAAAACAGCATTTGATGCCGCTTCAAGGTCGAACCCAAGGTAATCACATCTCCAGGCTGGGTATGCTGAGTCGCATTTTGCGCCAAGTTGATCACCGCCTCGGTAATGCGCTGGCGATCAACGACGATTTTTCCTGTCCCTTTGCTATCCAACCGCCAATCGCGATCGGCCAAGGCTTTGGCTTTCGCAAATAGCTCATCCGTAAAAACGGCTATATCCACCGTTTCCAACTGAAGAAAATCAGGACGCTCGGCTTTAGCCAGCAAGAGTAGATCATTGACCAAGCGACTCATGCGATCGAGTTCATCAATTACTAGCTCCAAGGTTTCCTGCTGATCTTCAGGGTCAGAACCCATTAGCTCTAGGTGCCCTCGCACAATCGTAATCGGGGTGCGTAGCTCATGGCCTGCATCATTGATAAAGTTGCGCTGGCTGTCAAAAGAAGACTGAAGGCGATCCATCATTTCGTTAAACGTGATGGCAAGCTCAGCAATTTCTCCCCCCTCCTGTACAGAAATCCGTTGGCTCAAGTCAGACTCGCTCACCGAGCGAACGGTCTTAATTAACAACCGGAGCGGAGCCAGCACTCGCCCTGCTGCAACCCAAGCCAGGGATGAAGCCAGTAAAAAAATAGCGATCGTGACCTGAACAATGACAAAAACCGCTTCATCGACCTTATGGCGTCCCCCTGTAGCCGAATATGCCACTATGAACACGCCATGATTGCCCCCTCGAATCAATGGCTCAGCGCGGTAAAGGATCGTCTCGCCTGTGGCAAGGCTAATCTGGCTATGTTCGCGTTGAGTCAGGCTTGCCCAAGATTGAAGCAGCGCCTGATTTTCCCGCAGGGCAGGGGGCAGGGCAAGAGGGCTAGACTGGTATAACTTACCGTTGAACAGCGCGATCAAAAATTCATCCTCTTCAGGAATGTTGCGCCTCAAAAATACATCAAAAATAGCGGCAATATCTCCTGCGAACCGTTCGCCCGTCTGGGGATCTCGTCCCTTGGTCAGCCTTTGAAACTCTTCAATTTCTTGGGTTAAAGAAGCTTCAATGCGTTCTTCTAACCGAGAAAAGAGCGCTTGGCGAATGATTAAAGTTGAGGCGATCGCAGAAGAAAACATGAGAACAACATACCAGAGCAAAATCTGAGTTCGCGCCTCTCCCAGAAATTCCCAGCCAGGTTTAGACTTTTTTCCCGTCATGTTGTTGTCACAGCCATAGGTCGCCTAATTCTCAATTTATCTTCTGATGGTGAGTCAGGCATAGCAAAGCTAACTCAAATAAGCCCTCTCCTAACAAAAGAAAAGGGCAGCTTGCACTCATTCATTAGGAGATCATCCAAATAGATCAGATTCAAACCTGGTTTCTCAACTCCCGCACGATCGCCTCAGCCAGGTTTCTAGACCACAACCCATCAAAGGGACAGAGAATTTGGCGGTTCTCTATCGACGATCGAGTTCCTGTTTCTGTGGATCGCTCAAGGAAGCTCGTCTTGCTGCTCCAGGATGCTGTCCCAAAGGTCTTCAGCAAGTTGGACGCGCTCAGCAATGCTGAGTTGAGAGATTTCAACTTTTAAGGAGAGGGTGATTGCTCATCGCGGTAGTTTAACTGAAGTTGATGTTCTGATTTTAAGGGGAATTGCAGCGATCGCCCTCTCTGCTGCTGTTCTAGTGTTATCAGATCTATAGCCTATTCTAGTTTCGTGCCTCAGTGCTTCAAGCCAACCTACGCCTGCACTTGGGTTAAAGCAGCTTCAATTCGCTCTTCTAACCGATAAAAGAACGTCTGACGAATGATTAAAGTTGAGGCGATCGCAGAAGAGAACATGAAAACCTGGACTCGCAAGCGGTGAAAAATATCTGTAACGCGATCGCAGCCACCAACCGCTTAGGTATCTCTCTAACCTTTTGTTGTGTGAGATTCCCTCTTAAGGCAGTTCAGATTTCTTTACAGGTTAGTTAAAAAGGGACAGGACGCAAAAGATTGGAGGGTTGCAGTTCATGTATCATTTGGCGATCGTGGATGACAATGAGACATGGTGCTTCGTCTTGGCACTGCGTTTGGAGCAGCAGGGCTATAGGGTGTCTACCTTCACAAATACCCAAGCATTTCTGAGCGAGGTTGCTCAGTTTGATTTAGTGCTGGTCGATTTCTCAATACCGACACCTCGCTATCAACCTGATATGGACGGGCCTGAAGTCATCTGTCGAGTCAAACATCAACTGGACAACCCACCCTTATTGGTTCTAATTTCCAGCTTTTTCACTAAAGATTTGCTCAAAGATGTAACGAATGTCTGCCCTGAGGCAGATATCATTTTGAGCAAGCAACTTGAAACAGCAGAGATATTGTTTCAGATTCAAAAACTGCTGGCTGGCCGAACACCCATAGCGCAGAAGCATTCTCACTCACATCCTTCAGAATTATCTGCAAAGGCTGAACGGCCAATTTATGCTTAATTTCACCCACGGTTTCAATCAACAATCGACACAAAAATAAATTTGCTTATTCCCATGTCTGCGGCAGAGGCTTGCCCAGTTGGGGTAGTTCGACTGGGGTAGTTCGTTAAGCTAATGGACAAGCGGGCAGACAAACAGATTCATCTGCTCGGTGAGTTGCTCAAATCTTCGCTCAAGGGAGGCGATCGCACAGTTTGCAGACTGGCTGATACAGACGGCTCAAGCTAACAAGGCGTATCTGCTATTCGTTTGAGCATCCACCTGTACAGTTTCCCCTCGCGTCGAACGAAAGCGTCTTGCCACTGAGCGGCAGATAAACAGGTGTTTTTGTTGCTTCCACAAAGGCGGCTGTCTTGGTGTTTGGCAGCAGCTTGCCTTCGCGGGTTGCTGCCTCGTTGGCATGAGAGGCAATTACGGCTTTTGGCTTAATTAGCTCGTCAATCACGTAGGCTGCTTCCCTTGGGCCTGTCGTGAAGGTATCCCCAATATTGATCACCACCAGCTCAGCGCCATATTGCTTGGCAACAACCGTTTCTTGTTCAGCCGTGACGCCCGTATCTCCTGAAAGATAGGCCACTAGACCATTAGAAAACGTGACGACATATCCTGTGGGTGGCCCAACGTAAGCGGTCAGTCCAGCGGTTTTGAGACTTTCCCCTAGCTCACCTTCAATAAAATCACCGCTCAGACCGTTGGAATGGACTGCGGGTACTGTTGTGATACTGACCCCCTCAACATTGCGCGATCCCCCAAAGCGAACCAACTGCACCGATTGCGGATCACCCCCAAGACCCGCAACTTTATTGGCTAAGAAACTTGCCATTTCGCTACCCACGACAATGCGGGCACCTTTGCCAACGGCAATTTCAACGCTGTTGGAGTTGGGTACTGTGCTGATATTGGTTTGGGGTTCGGTGCATGTGCCCTCATTCACCGCTGCGATGCGAGTATCACCCAGATGGTCGCCATGAACATGGCTAATGAGAACGACATCGATCGCACCCAAGCGCGGATCTTCTGCCCCAGCCACTGTTCTACCCGCATCGTAAAGAAGGCGAAGTCCGGTTGGATCTTCTAGAACAAGGGCACGATCGCGAGCACAAAATTCACCATCGTGACTGCCGAGGGGGGTGATCTTGACATCGGCTGTTGTGGCTGCTGATGAAAACGACACCATGAGGGCAGCAAACACGATCAATAAAGCAAACCATTTGCGTAATGCCATGATCAAAGCTCTCTCAGTAGACACATTTATTAACATAGCAGTAGAGCGAAGATCGCACCACCGTTCTCCAATATCTCCTCTCTATGGGTTTATCGATCGCTGCTGCTCTTCTATCAGAATTGATTTCTGCCTTAACTTGGAAAGTCCTATGGGGAACGTCTTATTCCTAGACTTGAGGTAAATCACTTTACAATGCAGGGTACAGCACAATGCAGAATCAGCTAGGGAGTGTGCACAAGCATGAAGGTGTTTCATAAGCGAGACGTTGCTGGGAAAAACCTAGACGATCGCGCCACTTTCAGATCTCAATATCAATTGCGCTGGCGCGAGTTTTGGGGAGAAGCCCGCACGCGCATTCTAGTTGGGTATGTCGTGATTTTGGTGCTGACCTTTGGCATAGCTATTCCAGCGTTTCGCCAACTTCTGTTCGCTCGCGTTGATGCCCGCTTTCGTGAAGATATGCTGGGCGAAGTGGAAGACTTCAAAGAATTGTTGGCTGGCAGAGTGAACCTCGAAAGATTAGAGAACAACCGCATCAAGGACAACGACGAAGCCACAGCTAGGGATGTGCAAGACATCAGCGCTATGGAGAAGGCGCTCATGAGAGATCTTCAAGTGCCTACAACTGAACAGGAGATGAAGCGGTTCTTTGAATCGTACTTAAAGGTTGAAATTCCAGAAGATAATATTTTTCTCATTACATTTGTGAATGGAAGATTTTATGATTCTAGTCCCAAAGCGTTGCCAAAAGATCTCAAGCCAGATTCTACTTTAATGCAGCAGTTTGCAACTCAAACTGAACCGGAACAGGGAGAACAAGCTAGTAAGAATCAGGACATCAATCGCTTCTCCTACTTTGTTGAACCTGTGAAAACAAATGGGAAACAGCTGGGCACGTTAGTGATTGTCCATAGCGCAGAAGAACATGCTGAAATTTTGGAAGCAGTGGGTGTGATTGTTCAGGTTGCCCTTGCCGTGCTGATGATTGCGCTGCTGTTGGTGTGGTTTGCTGCCGGACGGATTTTGCAGCCCTTACGGACTTTGGCGACAACGGCTCAATCGATTAACGGCAGCGACCTAACCCAGCGCATTCCCGTTCGGGGGGGAGGTGAATTAGCCAATCTAGCGGCGACCTTCAACAAAATGATGGATCGATTAGAAAGCTCGTTTATGAGCCAGCGTAACTTTGTGAACGATGCTGGACATGAATTGCGAACTCCTATTACCATCATTCGGGGATATCTAGAACTGATCGATGACAATCCAGATGATCAGCAGGAAACGCTTGCAGTTGTGATGGATGAACTCGATCGCATGAGCGGTTTTGTGGAGGATTTAATTTTGCTCACCCGAGCAGAACGCCCCGACTTTTTGCAGCTCGAAATGGTCGATGCGACGGAGATGACCCAAGAGATTTTTGCTCAAGCGCAATCCTTGGTAGAGCGAAACTGGCAGCTAGAAGCGGTAGCAAAGGGCAAAATTGTCATCGATCGCCAGCGAGTAATGCAGGCAATCCTGCATTTGGCTCATAATGCAACGCAGTCTACAGAAACGACCGATACAATCCTGATGGGTTCTGCGATTCATCAAGGCAACATTCACTTTTGGGTGCAAGACCGAGGAGAAGGGATTGCGCTTGAAAATCAACGGCGAATCTTTGATCGGTTTGCCAGAGTTTCTGATCATCGCCGCCGCTCTGAAGGAGCCGGATTGGGATTATCTGTGGTTAAGGCAATTGCTGAAGCTCACAGCGGACAGGTGACGCTCCATAGCCAAGTTGGGGTCGGCTCAACCTTCACGATCGTTCTGCCTTTAGATGCTGTTTGACCCATACTTTGAGCAAAAGAAAGCTTTGTGCGAAAGCACCACTAATCTCGATTTAGGTATTGATTAGATGTAATCAATGAGTTAAGAAGAGATATATTAACGTTCGTGTGAAAGTGTAATTCCGATCGCATTTAGGTATTGCCTACAATCGTAAATGCAATAAAACTAACATTCGTTTGTATCTTTATCTTGCAGGATGACTCGAAACCGCATGATTAAATTTAATGCTCAGTATTTTGGGTTAGCGATTTTCCTGTTGCTGATTGAAGTTTTAATCGCTATTTTTCTAGACGATCGCTTCATCCGTCCTTTTGTTGGCGATGTTTTAGTGGTTATCCTCATCTACTGCTTGATTAAGGCATTTTGGCAAATTTGTTCCAATACCGCGATCGCCCTCGTGTTTGCCTTTGCCTGCATGGTTGAAGGATTGCAATATCTGAACATCGTCGATCGCCTGGGTCTGCGGGGTAACCCACTATTTTCTACCGTGATCGGTACCACCTTTGACGCGAAAGATATTCTGGCCTATGCGATCGGTGCAGCCTTAGTGTTCATCGCAGAACATCGGCGGCTGAGCCACGATCGGTAAACTTAGGTTAACTCCATTCACCACTCCAGACGCCGCTACGCCTGGACAGGAATCATCACCCCAAACGTTGTCCAGCCTGCCGCACTTTCAACCTGAATGCTGCCCTGCAAATGCTCAACTAGCTTTTCTACCAGCGCCAACCCTAAGCCTGTGCCTCCCTGGCTCCAGGGATCAGCCCGAAGACACCGATAAAATTTGTCAAATATTTTGGGCAGCTCTTCGGGGGCAATGTTTGCCTGATTGCTCACCTGCAAGATAATTTTGGGTACAGCATCAGAAATGGAGTCAGAGGCTAACTGATGCTGAATCTGTAAGCGAATTAAGCCCCCAGACTGGGTGTACTTGCAAGCATTGTTCAACAGCTCTGACAAAACCCGTCCCAGCATGGCTGCATTAGAGAAAATGATCGGCAGGTGGTCAGGACAATCGATTTGAAATTGCTGCTGGCGATCGGCAAAACGTCCTTGAAAGGCGTCGAGCAGCGGCAAAATCCAGGTTTGTAGATGAATAGCCTCCAAATCGATGGCTCCTGTGGCCACCTCCAAACGCTGCAAATCCAGCAGATCGTCAATCAAGTCGGCTTCGCGTGCTGCTTCTTTCTCCAAAATGTCTAGGTAGCGCTGGCGTTTTTCGTCAGTCGTGGCAATTCGCAGCATACGCACCGCCATCTTGACATTGGTAATCGGGGTACGCAACTCATGAGAAACCGTGCTGAGAAAATCATCCTTCAGGCGGTTGAGCTTTTCTAGCTCTCGCACTTGATTTTGCGATGTTTGGTAAAGCTGAGCCTGACGAATGGCGATCGCACATTGGTTGGCAACCTGCTGCACAAGTCGAATCTCAAACTCATGAAAGATGTGATCTGCTTGGTGAATCAACCACAGATCGCCCAGTACTCCCTGCTCTGGATTTCCGGGATCGATCGGCTGGGGTTGATCGGTTGCCTGATATTGGGCATCTACAAAAATGGGGCAAGCCAACATGGCCACCCTGCCCCGATCAGAATTAGGCAACAGCGAACAGAACTGAAAATAGTGTCCCTGCTTAAGCTGGTGATAGATTTCAGGGAAGTCATCCATTTGCGAAACGCGACCCTGGCTGGTGGGAATCGATCGCGTAAATTCACTTCTGACCGTAGAGGTGCCCTGATCTAAGTCATATAGCGCTGCATTGCAGCCGCTCAGCTTCAGCACAAAAGTCAGCTCGCTTACAGCCGTCTGCAAGATTTGGCTGCCGTCCAACGAGTCGCGCACTTTATCAGTCACGCGCTTGAGCATTGACTCATAACTTAGCGCCGTTTGAATTTGATGGGTGCGCTGCTGCACCTGAGCTTCTAGATCAAAATTAAGCTGCTGCGCCTGTTGATAGAGTACCGACTTTTGCAGGGCGATCGCCACTTCCGTCGCCAAATGCTGCAATGCCTCAATTTCAGGCTCTTTCCAGGCGCGATCGCAACAGCATTGATGCACAGCCAGCCAGCCTAACAAATGCTCTTCCTGGAAGACGGGCACTGCAACTAAGGCTCGAATCTGCTGTTGCGCCATCAGCTTGGCAATGGAGGGCAGCAAGGTCGCTTGGTGAATATTCTCGATCACCAGAGGAGAGGCTGCTTTGAACCAACTCAGCCAGCGTCGCACCCAAACGGGATCGAGTCCGGAATGCAAAATCGAATGCTGACCCACTCGGATCGCCTCAGCCCCACCGATAACGAGTTCCCATTCCGGTTCGGATTGAAGCTGGTAAAAAACGACTCGATCGGCATCTAGCAGCTCTCTCACGGCCTCGACCGTCTGCTCGATGATTTCTGAGAAATCTAGCGACTGTCGCAGGCGGCGGGCAATGGTTCCGACTGCCCGATAGCGGTCATAGGCTTCGGCTAAGACATGACAGCGCGCCAGCAAGTCTTGGTTCTGCTGATATAGCTCTGTCACCGTCGATCGCAGATCTGCCACCCACTCTTCTGAAGAGGTCATAGGAGGCTGTTCAGGGAAGGAGTATGGCATGTTGCTAGCAGCCAGCGAAGGATCACACTCCATCACTTTAACAGCCACCTCAAGGAAATCCACAGATCTGATCTCTGGTTCCTAGCTCACAGCACTTTCGACCACTCGCCAGTGTCGGTTTTCTTCTACAGCCTGATTGAGCAATCTAAAGACTTGCTGACAGTGATTGTTGACCTGTAGCGGCAGTTCTTCATTTTTGACCACCAAGTTCATCCGGACTTCCGATGCGCGATCGCGCATCGGTTCAATCAATATTTCTACCGTAACCAGCTTGGCATAGGTGACACCTCCTGGTAGTTCGCGCGCCACCAGGTAATCTTCCGACGAATAAATGACATTGAGGCTGCATGCACGTAAGATTTCTACGAGCAATTGCCAGAACCGATCGGCTGGCACTGCAACTGTGAATAAACCTGTGTAGCGAGCCATAGACAACCCTGGCGATAGCCTTACGTCTGTCTGAATATCTTATCTAAACCGAACCCAAAAGCCTAGTCAGTCATCAGAAATAGTCAGCACCCGAAGTCACAAAGCCTGGGTACATAAATCTGAGTCAGTCTTGATAGATGCAATTCGTTCAAAGTATAACAAAACGATGCTACCCTCTGGGCAGTTGCGCCCTCCTCTGCCTCTGGAAGGAGCTTTTTTCGTTCGATCGCCAGAAATTTGGCCTTGCTCTCTATGATTCTAGATCATGTCTCATCTCTAGATTTTATTCATGTTCAGTAAATCGCAAAGTCCTACTTCTTCTTCTAATAGCTGGATTTCAAAGGGGCGGAGCGTCTTTGAAATCCAGCTATTAGGGTTTTGTGGCGCGCGCCACAAAACCCTAATTTGCGATCGTACTGATGTTCTCAAAGGATAAACAACATGCAGGGACGACTGATTGTGTTTGAAGGCGTTGAGGGGTGTGGCAAAACGACCCAGATTGCGCGATCGCAAGCTTGGCTGCTAGAAAGCGGTCTTTTGGCAAAGCTGCAAAATCAGGGGAAAGTCTCTCAGCTGATCATCACCCGTGAACCGGGAGGCACAGAACTCTGCCAGGAAATTCGCAGGCTTTTGCTGCACCCCCACAGCCAGGAAGGGATGCATAGCCGCACTGAGCTGCTGCTCTATGCCGCCGATCGCGCTCAGCATGTGGAAAACTTTCTCAAGCCTCATCTGGCTCAAGGGGCGCTGATCTTGTGCGATCGCTTTACCGATTCCACCATTGCCTATCAGGGTTATGGACGCAGACTCGATCGTGAATTGATTGACCAGCTCAACCAAATTGCCACACATGGCCTGACGAGCGATCTGACCCTCTGGCTCGATGTAGACGTTACTATTGGCTTGGCTCGCGCCAAAAGTCGAGGCACAGGCGATCGCATCGAACAGGCCGCCCTCAGCTTTCATCAGCGCGTTCAGCAAGGCTTTACCGAACTTGCCCAGGCGCATCCTCAGCGGATTGTCAGCATCTCAGCCGATCGCAGCGAGGCCGCAGTCTCTCACGATATCCAGCAGATTTTGCAAACCTACTTACAGCAGTGGTACCTCTCCTAGCCTCTCCTCACCCCATTCCCCATGCCCATGCCCTTTACCTCCCTCCTCGGACAATCCCAGGCGATCGAACTTCTCACCCGTGCGGTTGACCAAAACCGCATTGCTCCTGCCTACCTGTTTGTTGGGGCGGCGGGGGTCGGTCGGCGGCTAGCCGCTCAGGGATTTGCAGAACTGCTTTTGGCCCCGGCCAATCCAACCTCTAAGCCCCACGCGCCGCTGCGCCAGCGCATCCAGCAGGGCAACCACCCCGATCTATTTTGGGTAGAGCCAACCTATCTGCATCAAGGCAAGCGAGTTTCGGCGGCAGAAGCGGCTGAGCTGGGCATTAAGCGGCGATCGCTACCAGAGGTGCGTCTAGAGCAAATCCGCGAGGTAGGACGATTTCTCAGCCGTCCGCCGCTAGAGTCTGCTCGATCGGTCGTCATTCTCGAAAATGCTGAGAGCATGGCCGACTCAGCCGCCAATGGACTGTTGAAGACCCTAGAAGAACCTGGACGCGCCACGCTGATCTTGATTGCGACTAGTGTCGAATCGCTGTTGCCGACGATCGTTTCTCGCTGCCAAAAAATTGCGTTTCAGCGATTGGACTCTGCCACGCTAGCCCAGGTGCTGACGCAGGCAGACTACGCTGAAATCTTGCAGCAGCCGGATGTGTTGGCCTTGGCTCAGGGCAGTCCTGGGGAGGCGATCGTCCACTGGCAGCAGCTTCAGGCCATTCCCGCCGATCTGCTCACTGCCGTAATGCAGCCGCCGACCTCGCTACAAGCGGCTTTAGATTTGGCGCGGCAAATTGCTCAGGGGTTAGACAGCGAAACTCAGATTTGGCTGATCGACTATTTGCAAAATCGCTATTGGCAAACGCAAGCTCACCCTGGCATTCTGCAACAGCTAGAAACAGCGCGTCGCTATCTGCGTCAATATGTTCAACCCCGGCTGGTGTGGGAAGTAACGCTGACCAAAATCAAGGATGAAGGCGCGTTTTAATCTTTTCTAACAGTTGTTTGGAAGTGTCGCGTGTTTGGAAGTGCCGCGCGGAGCGCGACACTTCCAAACAACTACTACAAGTTAATTAATTTGCGATCTCTACCATTTTGAGAAGGGAAATTTCACCAGACTGGAGTTGAAATAACGGGGATCGTCTGAGACTTCTTGCCCAATCCACTCTGGCAGAGAAACCGACTGGTCAGGCGAGGTCAGCTCAACTTCTGCCACGACTAATCCCTGGTTTTCGCCCATGAATTCATCCACCTCCCAGAGCAGATCGCCATAGGGAATTTTGTAGCGGATTTTCTCAATCAACGGTCGATCGCACAGCGTCTCTAAAAGCTCTGAGGCATCAGCAGCGGGAATGACATATTCAAATTCCGCTCGCGAGATGCCCTGCGTGCCGCTCTTAATGGTTAAATAGCCGCGATCGCCCACCAGCCGCACCCGAACGGTGCCATTTGCACCAGACATGATGTAGCCCTGACGGTAGACTGTGCCTGCTGCCAGCGCCCGCCAAGACTGATCTTTCACCAAAAACTTTCGCTCAATTTCGACTGCCATACTTGAAAAATCCTGCCTGTAAAAATCCTGCCTGCGCCCACGCTGCATCAGTGTGTTAATTCAGCTTCAGACTCAGATATTTGAGAAGCCTGCCTCTATCCTATGACCATCACCGAACCCCTGACCATGTTGACGGACTACGCGATCGCTTTGCAGAGTTCTGGATTCGGCATTCTGCTGTTTAAGTTAGGTCGGCGTCGTCAGCAGATGGCCATTCAGCTTTGGGCGATCGCCTTTGGCAGCGTGGCGATTGCGGCGATCTTGGGTGGCTCTTGTCATGGGTTCGCGCGGCTGATCGAATTTCCTACCCTGCTCTTGCTGTGGAAAATCATGCTGTTTGCCCTTAGCCTTGCAGGCAGCTTTATGCTGTTTGCCGCAATTAAAAGCCGTCTGTCTCGGCGTTGGCAAACCTGGGCTGGAGGGCTGGTAGGCGTTAAGCTCTTAGCCTACTTGGGCTGGATTGTTCTCAATCCCTCGCCAGCAGAGGCTTTTGTCTACGGTGTTGTAGATTACTTATCGGACATGCTGTTGGTGCTGCTCTTGGAGCTGAGGGTGGCTTTGCTCCCCCGATCGCGCGGCTCAGGCTGGATCATCGCCGGAATCTTGATATCGGGTGTGGCGATCGCCCTGCAAACGAGCGGCCTTGTGCTGTTTCGATACGTTAGCTCTAATGATCTCTACCATCTCGTGCAAATGATTGCGCTATACGGCTTTTACCGAGGCGCAAAATTACTCAACGATCGCTAAAGTGAAAAAACCTGCCCAAATCTGGGAAGTCCTGACTGAGTGGCTTGACATTTTCAGGTAAAAGCAGGAAATTAACCCTGAAAACATTAATTCACAAGGTTTTATCATGGCAGCATCAGGAAATAGCGGATTTTGGGCAGACTTTAGGAAATTCATCATGCAGGGCAACGTCGTCGATCTGGCGGTTGCCGTGATTATTGGCAGCGCATTTGGCAAGATTGTCGAATCTTTTGTTGCAGATATCATCACGCCTGCCATTCTTAGCCCCGCCCTACAAGCCGCCAATGTTGACGATCTGGCGAGCCTCTCGGCCAATGGCATTAAATATGGGTCTTTCCTCGCTGCCGTCCTCAACTTTTTGGTCATTGCGTTGTCCATCTTCCTGGTTATTCGGGCGCTAGAAGCAGCCAAAAAGAGGTTCTTGCGCCAAAAAGCGGTCGAAGAAGCAGCAGCTCCTCTTGATCCGATCGTGGTGTCTCAAGAAAATCTGACTCATGCCGTCGAACGCCTGACCCAGGTGATGGAATCGCGGTAGCCCCATCAGGATTGGACTTTAGCTTGGGCTTCAGGTTTCCAGATGGACTTGAGGTTTCTAGCCTAAAGTTCAATTCTGCGGATCTTGTGCGATCGCCTTGCCCTTGCCCTGATCTCTGGGCGTACCGTTAACGGTGCCAAGCTGTTGCCTGACATCATCAATGGCATCGTTTAGCTGGGCAATTCTATCTTCTAAACCCCGACGCGCCACTTCAATTCCCTGATCGCTGGAGGCTTTGAGGGGGCGCTTTTTTCCGGTTTTGGGGTCAATTTTGAACGATTCTGCTTCAGAATTATCAGCCTGAGTCAGGCGTGAGGTTGCCAGCACCCCAACAACACCACCGACTACGCCACCGACGATCGCCCCTAGGAAAAAACCGCCGAAAAAGTTACCTTGCTGGCTCATAACAAAATCCTGCCATTTGCGTTTAGTCAGGGCAATTCTACGACGATTTTAACGCGCTCTGAAAGAGACAGCCTCAGATTTTAGATTTGGTCAGGTGCCAAAGGTGCGATCGCCCGCATCTCCCAACCCTGGAACAATATAGCCTTTCTGGTTTAATCCCTCGTCAATGCAGGCGGCATAAATCACCAGTCCGGGATAGGCCACGTTGAGCTTTTGCAGGGCAGGCGGCGCTGTCACCACAGAAATAATTCGCACATTGGCGGGGTCAACGCCGCGTTGGGTCAGCTCTTCCATTACGGTAACAATGGTACCGCCCGTCGCCAGCATGGGTTCAGTGATCAACACATGGGCTTGGGGCGCAAACTGTGCTGGAAACTTATTGAGATAGATGCTGGGTTCCAAGGTTTCTTCGTTTCGCACCACCCCGATGTGATAGATCGAAGCTAAGGGAAGCAGCGCCTGTGCGCCTTCCAAGAGCGCCAACCCTGCCCGCAAGATGGGAATGACAGCGATCGGCACTTCTGGATTGACGAAGGTGGCGGCACAGGGAGACAGGGGCGTATTGATCTCGGTATCGATCGTCGGCAGCCAGTCTCGAATGGCCTCATAGGTGAGCCAGCGCCCCAGCTCGGTCATGGCGCTGCGAAACAGCACATCTGGCGTATCTTTGTCGCGGGCGACGGCAAGCCAATGCTTAATCAGAGGATGGGGGGGAACGTAAACGCGCAGTTGTAATGCCATTCTGAGGGGATTCGGAGATTGAAGTCTGGATCAAATTTGCCCCATCATAACTCTGCAAGGCATTTAAATTCATTTTTGAGAGGGACGCTTCGCACACCCCTCAAAAATGCATCCCTCATTCCAGCCGTAGCCTCACAGGATCACAAATTAGTTAACCTCACTACGATCGCAAATTAGAGTTTTGGGGGGGGGGGGGGGGGGGGGGGGGGG
>DATNPL010000069.1:0-5690 GCA_036703255.1 Coleofasciculaceae cyanobacterium | reverse complement strand
GGTCGAATGCTTGGATGGAGCGCTGTAAAATCCTGGTCAAGAACTTTGAGCGGACGCTTGCCAATGCCACGACGAAAATCAACCTTTGCTTTATTCGGCTAATGGTTAAGCGGCTTGCAGCCTCTCCTTAAGATCTCAAATGGGTTCTATACAAGGACAGAATGCAACCGCACAATTTCGCATTTGTTGATGCCACTGCTGCTCGTTTCAATACTGCTGGCTGTTGGCTTGCGCGAGGCTTAACCCAACCCACGAGGCTTAGTAAGAGAACCTTGTCAAATGGATTCTATAGATTCTTCTATTATTTCCTGTCTGAGAAATTCAATTAACTTTCGGAACTCAAGATTAGCCTTAATACCTAATTCAGGCTTATTGATCATCACATAAGCACTTGATCGACCAAGATTTTCATTTCTTTGCTGAGATATATCTTCAAGAAATGAAGGATAAAACATCCAACGTTTAAGATTATTTTTTATAATCCACGTAAACTCTCCAGGAAATTCTGCTATTTTCTCTATTAGAATATCCATATCTGCTTTAGAGCCTGTGTTTTCATACCACCAAATCACACTTGGAGGATAACAAATAATGCTTTCGCTAAGTTCGTCAAAGCTTGGTGCAATTCGACAGCTTTTAAGTTTGCCGAATTGCGATAGAAGGAATATAACAGGATTTCCAATTGTCATTCTTTAGACCTCACTAATATTAGCAAACTAATTTTACGATTCAAGCTTTTTAGTTTTTTCAATGGAGCGTTTAATTTCTAATCATAGACTCAGCTAACTCCTATGTTCTCACTGAATGACACGCCAATCCTTTAAGTTGAAAGATTGCGATCGATCGGGCAGTGATTTAAAGATGTGAAGAGATAATTAGCGTTAATTTTCAATCAAAGGGTTGTATCGGAGATTGAAAATGTACAGCTTTGAGATTTCTGCTAACCCTTATCAGCCTCACATTATGGATGATAAAAAGAAATCAAATTACTCTATAAGCTGTATAGATTGTAGGGTTTGTTTATTCGGATTTCGACCTTACCTATGATGAGCCGGAATTACCAGGACAAGAATTCTTCAACGGTTTTTTGATGTACGGTTATTGTCAAAACTGCCATCACATCTCGCCAGTTACCGAGCTTGGTAAGTTATGACTGCTGCTTTTTGACACAGTCCGATCGCCTATCCAAATTTGCACAGGAAAGTATGCAAAGCGATCGCCCCTGCTTCCCAAGCTCTGCTTCCTAAGATTAGAGAGGCGATCGATAGGGTCAGCGTGCGGGCATCAGCTTACGCCTTGCTCAAAACCTCTTCTAGCGCCTGTTTCACCCTCGGATATTGGTACTGAAAGCCAGCAGCCTGAGTTTGCTTGGGCAAAACCTCCTGACCTTCTAGCACCACCTTAGCGGCTTCTCCCAGCAATGCCTCCATTGCAAAGTCTGGGACAGGTAGCCACGATGGCCGATTTAAGAGTTGCCCCATTGTTTGACATAGCTCTGCCATCCGCACCGGGTTGGGAGCCGTCGCGTTGAATACGCCATTCATTTCAGGCTGCGTCAAAGCCGCCAAAATCAGGTTTACCAAATCTTCGCGGTGAATCCAAGAAAACCACTGCCGCCCAGTGCCGATCGGCCCTCCCGCAAACAGACGAAAAGGCACCAGCATCTTGGCGATCGCCCCCCCCAGACCCAAAACAATGCCCGTTCGCAAAATCACCAGCCTTGTGCCAGAGTCTTTCACCTTCTCGGCCGCTGCTTCCCATTCCTGGCAAACCTGCGCCAAAAAATCCGCACCGGGCGCACTCGTTTCATCAAAGGTGGCCGTTTCGCTAGTGCCGTAGTAGCCGATCGCGGATGAGTTTACCAGCACCGAGGGCTTGGGGTTGGCTTGGGCGATCGCTTCCACAATTTTCTGCGTGCCCAGCGTGCGGCTCTCCAAAATTTCCCGCTTGCGTTCGGGTGTCCAACGGCTCTCGGCGATCGGCGCACCCGCCAGATTGACGACGCCATCGCAGCCGGAAATTTGCTGCTGCCAGTCGCCCGATTGCAGCGGCGAGTAGCCCAAAATTTCTACATTGGGAAATGTGGCCGATGGAAACATGCGTCTGGCGCGATCGGCATCTCGGCTCAGCACCAGAACAGTATGCCCTGCCTGCTGGAGGCGCTCCACCAGACGACTGCCCACAAAACCCGTTGCCCCTGTGACTGCTACTTTCATGCTTGACGTGAGAAAAGTTCACAAACCTATTAGATTCAGTATAGAGCGGTGAGGATACGGCGATTTGATGCAGCAAAAACCAAGGGCAAAATTTGCTGCAAGATCCTCTAGAGTGATAGACAGCGATAGGTTTTTCAGCCCCCATAAATAAATTGCTGTTAGATACTGGTTCCTGGCTTTTGGATGCGTCAACTTTTGCTCCGACTCTATGGCTTCAGGTGGCGATCGCGTCTAGCTGGCTGGCGATCGTTGGGCTGCTGGCGGTCATATTGCAGCGCTGGACAGATGATCCAGAAATTGTTCGTAAGGTGGTTCACATTGGCACAGGCAACATTATTTTGTTGGCCTGGTGGCTCAAAATTCCTGCCTGGGTGGGAATTTCCGCCTCTGTTTTGTTCAGCCTTGTGACGCTGTTATCTTATGTTTTGCCGATTTTGCCCGGAATTAACAGCGTTGGGCGCAAGAGTCTGGGCACCTTTTTTTATGCGGTGAGCATCGGTTTGCTGATTGCCCTATTTTGGCAAGACGCTCCGCAATACACGGCGATCGGCATTTTGACCATGACCTGGGGCGACGGACTGGCGGCGCTAGTTGGGCAACGCTGGGGCAAACATCCCTACCGACTCATGGGCATGCAAAAAAGCTGGGAAGGGTCGCTAGCGATGGCGTTGACGAGCTATGGGGTCAGCAGCTTGGTGCTGTGGGGCATCCAGGGAAGCTGCTGGCAAACCTGGGTGATTCCAATTGGGGTAGCTCTGCTGGCCACGTCGCTAGAGGCATTCTCTAAGCTAGGAATTGATAACTTGACTGTCCCTTTGGGTAGCGCAATCTCCGCCACTTTGCTGAATGAAGGGAGTATAAGCCTCCTGCTAAGATTTTGGCAACGTTTGGGATAGATCTCGCAGATTAAATGCGAGATGGGTATCCTAGACCTTGGCTCATCTTCTTGCATCTCATAGCTGGCGCTGCCAAAGGGCATTTTGAAAGGGCGTGCGCCTTGACAACCTATCCTGATTCTCGTCGCCTTCTAGCCGCCTCAGCGGTAGCTACAAATCATGAGGTTGTCTGTTCAGCGGCCTCTGATCCCTACTCCCGATAATTACCCCTGACAATGGCTGATTTCCCCAAATTTGTCCTCATGGTTCAGCCCATGAGCTATCAAGGTGCCGTCTGGCAGGCCATCCTGCGATCGCAAGACATCTCAGTGATCTGGGAATCGCCCGATGTGGATTTAGCCGATAGCTTTAGCCGCATGCAGGCCGCCCAAATTGCCCTGCCCGATCTGCTGTTGATGGATACAAGGGTGCAAAAATTTAATCCCTATTCCATCTGTCGCTGGAGCCGCAAAAGCTGCCCAGATTTGAAGATTCTCCTGATCAACGGTGCCCAAAAAGAAATTGCCCCCTCTGAGCGAGAATGGGCGATTTTGCAGGGCGCAATGGATCTGCTGCCTCGCTTTCAGCGCGATCGCCTCATGAGTGGAGCCGTCGATCGGATTCAGCGGGCGCTAGAGCTGCTAGAGGCTCCAGACCTTAACAGCAAAGCTTTGGTCGCGGCGCTGCTAAAACTGAGCCGGGGTGAGGAGATTTCCTCCAATGGGGCAAATCCCAGTCGGCAAAGAAAGCAGCAGCCGCTTCAGTTGCTAGATTATCCAGTCTCCAAAGCGTCTTCAGCACCTCACGACTCAGAATAGGGTAGCCATACAACCAAGATCTAGAAGCGATCGCTTGGGTGAGCTAAGCGGTTTGGCGGACGCTGACCGACTTGCAGATCCTGTTTGCGAGGCCACGCCATAGGCCATGGCTGGAAATTAAGGGCTGACCTGTTTCGGCGTTGGGCGGCCTGTCCTACGCCTACGGAGCGGCAGATGAAACAGAATCGATCGCTATCCGGCAGCAATCATGGCTGGCATTAATCACTAAAGGCAGGTTAGCGCGACTCTTGGATCGGTTTGATGCGGCGTTGGCACTGCCCCAGCCTACGGGCAAATTTCTTTTCATCGCCTACTCGCTGGCGTTTTGGAAAACGCGGCTCAAAAACGCAGTGACTTCTGCCCAGACGCGATCGGTTGCCACGGGGTCAAACCGATCACCATCATCTCGCATAAAGGTGTGATTAGCGCCTTCATAAAGCGAGAGCGCATAGGAGACTCCGGCGTTCTGCAATCCCTGAACGATCGTTTCACGGGCTTCTACAGGAACATGGGGATCGATCGAGCCAAACACCAAAAGCAATTCGCCTCTCATTTCACCCATGCGGGATAGCGTATCTGCGATGCCGCGCCCTAGCTTGCCATTGTGAATTCCGGTGGGATAGCAGCAAACTGCCGCTTTGACCTCGCTGAGGAAGGCGGCACGAAACGCCAGATGACCGCCAATACAAAAGCCCATCGTGCCAATCTTCTGCGGATCAATGTTGCTCTCCGGCTTCAGACCTTCTTGCTTAAAAAACTCGATGAGGGCTTGGGCATCGGCATCATAGTGGGCGATCGCCGTCCGTCGGGCGGCATCATTGCCCTGCATCCGCCCCAAGTCGTTAGGCTCAATCACGGTGCCGATCGGCTCAATGCGGTGAAAAATCTCTGGAGCCGCAACGACATAGCCATAGCCAGCCAAATGATCGGCAAGGCGGGCGATCGGGCTACCCAGCTGATAAATATCTGAGTAGAACAAAATAGCAGGATAGCGTCCGGCAGGCTGGGGAGCCGCGATATAAACCCGCATCAAGCTGTCATCGACTACTAGGCTGACGTTACGTTTGGTGATTTGCATGGTGAGCGCCTCCTGAAAAGTAGATGGTCATGGCGGGAGAGCACCGAAGAACCTGTGACTTTCAACCTTAGCTCCCAGCCGATCGCAAAGTCCAGCTTCTAGAGTTAACGGCTTTCACCCTGCGCGATCGACCTGGCAAAATAGCCTCCGAGATCTCAATGGTCATGTGATTCCCCGCAAGCAGGGTGGGTCGGTGAGTTCAGTGATGGAGCATCAAGACCAGTTGATGGCGATCTTCGAGAAGCAGACCGATGCGACCTTGGCAGAATATTGTGAGTTACTGTTTGATGAGACTGGACTATGGGTGAGCCAAAGTACCATGTGTCGGACATTCCAGCGACTAGATTTACCACGCAAAAAAAAACGCTCCGCGCCAGCCAAGCGACAAGCGAACGAGTGCAGCGCTTGAGAGCAGAGTATTGGACACAAGTGAAGGAAATAGACTTCAAGAACTTAGTGTTTCTCGATGAGGGTAGTGTTTCAAATGTGTTGTTGATTTTTTTGAAAGGGGCGCTGAGCGCCCCTTTCAAAAAAATCAACAACATGTCTAGAACATCACCTCGATGAGAGGGGAGTTTTACTGGGACTCATGAGAACGCATGCCCGTGCGGTGCCTGGAGCACGAGCTTACGACTTCAGACCCTTTTATCGAGGCAGTAAAGTGAGTGTCGTTGGTGCGATCTCGGTCTCAAAAGTCTTGGCT
>DATNPL010000055.1:0-41399 GCA_036703255.1 Coleofasciculaceae cyanobacterium | reverse complement strand
GTTGTTAATTCCCAAGATTCCTTGAGTCCGTTGGGGATATTTTTGGATATAATCGAGTGGATTTTTCATCTTTGGTAGAGCGGTAAAATCCCGTTCTACCATCTTTTTTTGCCTCTATTTATATTTCGGACAAGTCTAATGCTGCTTTATTTAAAAAAAGCTTGCTTTTCAGATGCACAGAGCGTCTTTGAAGATCAGGCTTTTTTGTTAATTTGTGTTCGAGCGATCCTGCCGATCGCCTGAAAGAAATACGCTCCTTATTGAGCCATTGAGCAACAGAGGATGAACAGCGTCTGCCCTTTTAAAATCCTAGAACCTGCATTGACTTCTCAAGCACTTCTTTAGGGCGAAAGGGCTTAGTCAGATAAAGATCAGCTCCGACATCAATCCCTTTTTGCTTATCAAATTCTTGACCTTTAGCAGTCAACATGACGATGTAGACATCTGTCATCTGTAAATCATGCTTAACGGTATGGCAAACCTCTAGGCCACTCATTTTAGGCATCATGACATCGAGAAACACCAGGTTTGGTCTTTCAGTTTTAATAGCCGTTAGGGCTTCTTCCCCATTTCTGGCAGTTAATAATTCAACGCCTTCATCTTCTAGAGCTTCTAGAGCTTGTTCCATCAAGATTAAAATATTAGGCTCATCGTCGACGATCAAAATTTTCTGAGACATGATAATTTCAAGTTGAGTTTAAAGATTTGCGCAGCTCTGTTGTCCCCAAGCGCCACTTGAGTACAACATGAGCAAAGATTAGCGATCGGACAACATCACAAAGAAGACATTCTCTAGCCCCTTCTCAAACCGGAGCGTTTTCATCAAATCTGCTTCCTGCGAGAGAATAGAGTCAATGATGATCATGTCGGGTTTGGCCGCTAGGGCTTTGTTAATGCATTCTTGCGGGTTAGATGCTTCTAGCACGCTGTAACCCTGGGTTTGCAAGACATCTGACAGGACTTTTAAGGTTGATGCATTTTTATCCAGAACCAGAACCTTTTTACTAGAAGCCCCTTGAGACAGCAGGGAACCAATTTCATTCAACAGTTTTTCAGTATTGATCGGTTTAGTGAGATAGCGATCGATGCCAATGTGATACCCTCGCTCTTTATTCTCTACGATCGACAGGATGATAATCGGAATATCTGCGGTTTCAGGATCATTCTTAAGAACGGCTGCCACATCAAAGCCATTGATTTGAGGCATCATTACATCTAGAAGAATCAAGTCAGGTCGGACTGATTTGATCTGGTGAATTGCATCCATGCCGTCTTTGGCTTCACGAACTTTGTAGCCTTCACTCTCTAGCTGTTGACGCAAGAGTTCTCGAATATTGGTATCGTCATCAACGACCAAAATTGTTTTACGGCTTTCGTCTAAAGTTGTTGCTGTGGTAGTGACATGCTCTTTGAGTTGTTTAACCAATGCATCTAGATTGAGGTTGGAAGTTGTCTTATTGTCGGCAGTGCAAGTCGGAATAATAAAAGAGAAAGTACTCCCTTTACCCAGTTCGCTTTCAACCCAGATTTTGCCACCATGATGGTCAACAATTTGTTTGCAGATGGGTAGTCCCAATCCGGTGCCTTTCGGTTTATCGGTAAGCGTATCTCCGACCTGGCGGAATTTCTCGAAGACCTTGGGCTGGTCTTCGGGTGCGATGCCGACTCCCGTATCCATGATGCTGATACAGACGCCGTTTTTCGCGGGTTTGAGCTGACAGGTCACGGTACCTGCTTCTGTAAACTTCACGGCATTGGAAATGAGATTGATCAGAACCTGGAGCAAACGGTTGCGATCGCCCATGATTTGCGGCAGCTCAGCCGCTGCTTCGTTCACGAGCCGTAAGCCATTTGTCGCAAACAGTGCTGCGGTGGAATTCGCTGCCCACTCGACCAACTCGACAGGATCAAGCGGCTGCATCTGCCATTCCACCTTACCTGCCTCCATCTTGGCAATATCCAACACATCGTTGATCAGAGACGTAAGTCGTTCTGCTTCAGACACAATGATGTTGAGGTTATCGTTAACGCGCTTGATGGTTTTCTGAAGCTTGCGATCGTCCGTTGTGAGAACGGGAAAAATATCGTTTTCCAGCTTTTCCTGAATAATGGACGCGAAGCCCAACACGGATGTAAGCGGTGTTCGCAGCTCGTGGGAAACGGTAGAGATAAAGTCAGTTTTCATCTTGTCGATTTCTTTTTCTGCTGTCACATCGCGAATGAGGAGCGCAGAGCCAAAGCAGGTAGAAGATCGATCGGTAGATGTTTTTTTGAAGATGGTTGTAGCAACCGCTTGACCAATGCAACCCTTGGCTAGCTCTACTTCAGCAGTAAACACTTCTTTAGGATGAAACTGGGTTTGTTCTACTAGGTCTGCCAGTTTAGATACGGGTAGCTCTCGGCAGGGTTGTCCATTTAAGTTGGAGTTTATTAGCCCATACATCGCTAAAAAGGCCGGATTGAAGTGGGTAATCACGCCTTCTGTATCTGTGACTAACAAGCCATCCGCTAGGTTGTCGAGAATGGCATTGAGTCCATGAGCTTCTGCCAGCGTGTTTTGTAGGGCTGCTGTCCGCTCCACTACTCTAGCCTCTAGCTCTTGATTGAGCTGGCGCAAAGCCATTTCAGCCTGCTTACGAGCCGTGATATCGGTATTGATTTCTAGCATGGCGCAGGGTTGACCGTAAGAGTCTCGCTGCAAAGTCCAACGGCTCTGAACAATTACAATCTTTCCCTCATGAGTGAGATGTTGCAATTCTCCTTCCCAACTGCCCTGTCGTAGACATTCTGCCTGAATGTGGTCGAGCGGTTGTGGAAAGACGGTATGCAGCAGTTCATGAATCAGCGCTTGGTTCTTGACTTCTTCACAGGTCCAGCCATAGAGCCGTTCAGCCCCCTGACTCCAGTGTGTAATGCAGTCAGCCACATCTCGGACAATTACAGCATCACTGGAATGATTTAGCATATCAACCAGCCTTTGATTCTCGGCCTCTGCTATCTTGCGATCGTGGATGTCGGTATGTGCTCCAATCCATTCCCGCGTGCTACCGCCCAATTCTAGGACAGGCACTGCCCGAGCACTCATATAGCGGTATTGACCGTCATGACGGCGGAGACGGTGTTCTACTGCGTAGAGCGATTTAGCGTTAAAGGCAGCTAGCCAAACTTCTGCGGTGTGAGCTTGATCGTCAGGATGGATGGCATCTAGCCATCCCCAGCCTTTGAACTGCTCAAAGCTCTGTCCGGTGAACTCACTCCAACTTGGCTGTTCTGTAACAAACTCGCCTTCTGACTTGGTATCCCAGATGATTTGAGCCATTGCAGAAATCAAGGTTCGAAATCGTTCTTCGCTCCGTTGCAGCGTTTGTTCTGCTACCTTGCGATCGGTAATGTCAGTACAGGTTCCGACCCATTCGCGAATGTTGCCGTCCTCTTCCACTACAGGAGCACCACAGACAAAAAAGTCGCGGTAAGCCCCCTCCTTGGATCGAATCCGATATTCAACTTCATAAAGGTTATGGCTTGTTGTCGCGGCATTCCAAACCTCGCTGGCATGGAGGCAATCATCTGGATGAACCGCATCAAGCCAACCAAATCCCTTTGCTTCTGCTTCGGTTTGCCCTGTGTAAGCGATCCAGTCTGTGACGTCAAAGCACTCTCCTTGGGGCGTGCTAACCCAGACAATTTGCGAAGTCGTCTTCACCAGAGAGCGATAGCGTTCTTCGCTCTGCTTCAGGGTTTGTTCTGTTTGTTGGCGCTTTTGCTGAGCGAGCTTTAGGTCACTAATATCTTCGACACTTGACCAGATCAGGGACTCACCCTCTCGCTGAATGAGTAATCTGGAAAGCCGGACTTGAACCCAGTGACCATTTTTATGGATGTATTCTTTTTCGTAGGATTTGTAGCGGCCTGTCTGCTCCAGTTCCTGAAGTACTGCTTGCTCAGAAGCGACATACGAGTCTGGCGTAATTTCCCAATAATTTAATTGCAATATTTCTGGGACAGTCCAACCTAGAATGCTGGCAAGAGATGGATTGGCATCTACTAGTGTTCCATCCATTCGGCATAATAGGAGGCCGATAGGGCTTTCTTCAAATAGCTGGCGGTTATATTGTTCGCTTTGGTGCAGGGCTGCTTGCGATCGCTTATAGTCTGTGATGTCTCGTGCCACCGCGTAAATCAACTGGCGGTCATCAAAAAATACACAAGCCCAACTCAACCATTTATGGGAGCCATCTTTACAGCAATAGCGATTTTCAAAGTTCACTAACGTGGTTTGATCTTTTAGCTGCTCTACGACAGCAAGTGTTGCTTCACGGTCTTCTGGATGCACAAACTCTATGAAGGGTTTCGCGTAGAGTTCTTCTAAGGTAAACCCTAGCGTACTTTCCCACGCTGGATTGAGTAACTTAAAGGAGTCATCGATCGCCACAATACAAAGCATATTCAATGACAGCTTGAAGAAGTTCTCTACTTCTAGAAAAGCAGCCGATTGTTCGTCAGGTTGTTTGGAAACTGGCTCATGCGGGGCGGCTTCTAACTCAAGAACTCGTTGACGGAGAGCGGCTAGTTCTTGTGTCGTTGCTTCATAAATTGCAGCATCTAGCGTAATGGTTTGATTTGGCATGGCTTTTGTGAAGGATTGCTCTTGTGAAGGGTTGTTCTTGTGAAGGATTATGTCAATGGAATGAATGAACGGGATTAGGACAGTAAAACTGCGATAGCAACGTGGCGTAGAGCTTCAATGAAATGGGATTGTGTTGAAACATTTGGTAGATCTGGGCGGAAGACATGTTTTCAACTTCTGGATACTGCTGTGCCAGTCGCTGGATAAGATGAATATGCTGAAGCAGCAGATCATAGGGCTGCGGTGCTAAAGCCTTAGACAAAATTGAATCGTTGATAGGGGAAATTATTAGCTCAGAGGAGTCAGACTGTGAAGCGATCGCTTCATGCGAGCTAACAATCTGAGAGCTTTGCCCTTCCGCCCCATTCCCCGTTGGACACTTTACTGGAATCTGAATCCAGAACTCTGTTCCTTTCCCCGGATAGGAATGGCATTTGAGCATTCCCCGATGTTTATCTACAATCAACTGATAGCTGATAGCCATTCCTAATCCAGTTCCCTTGCCAATCTCTTTTGTTGTAAAGAAAGGATCGTAAATGCGCTGAATTATCTCTTCTGGCATCCCTAAACCATTGTCAGTGATGCGAATGACAATCAACTCGTTGTTGATAGATTCCGTGTCAATTTGAATGGTGGGTATCGAACATAAAAGACATCCTAGATCGGAAGATTCTGAATATTTTCTTTTTTCAATACTTTCTTCAAGCGCTTCAATTGCGTTAACTAAAATATTCATCAACACCTGATTGAGCTGCCCCGGATAGCATTCCACTAAGGGAAGTTCACCATACTCTTTGATGATTTGAATTTCAGGACGATCGCTAGAAGCTTTAAGGCGATGACGAAGAATCATCAGCGTTACGTCAATTCCTTCATGAATATTCACGACTTTCATCTCTGCTTCATCTAGGCGAGAAAAGTTCTTTAGAGATTTGACTATTTCAACAATGCGATCTGTACCCAATCTCATGGAAGTCAGCAGTTTGGGCAGATCCTGCATCAGAAATTCTAGATCAACATTTTCTATTTGGGATTTGAGTTCTGGCGGAGCAACTGGAAAACTATTTTGATAATGCTGAAGTAACTGAATTAGTTCTGTGGCGTACTTTGAAACATATTTAACGTTGCCGCAAATGAAGTTAACTGGATTATTAATTTCGTGGGCGACTCCAGCAATGAGTTGCCCTAAGCTAGACATTTTCTCACTCTGAATCAGCTGCGTTTGGGCTATCTGTAAGTCTTTTATGGCTTGTTGCAGTCGATTGGCTTGCGCTTTGGCCTGGATTGCTGCCTGACAGCTTTGCTCATACAGTAAGGCTTTCTCAATGGCAACTGCTGTTTGAGAAGCAAAAATGTTAACGAGTTTGAGGTGCTCTGCCGTGTAGAGATCGGATCGCCATGTGCCAATGGCGATCGCCCCTAAGATGCGTTCCTTGGCTCTGAGCGGCGCACAGATTAAGGCTCTAACATTTCCTTGCCCTATGTCTTGCCCTATGTCTTGCCCTATGTCTTGCTCTCTGGATTGATCAGCATAGGCTTGACCTGAATAAATATCATTAACTAATTCTGCTCGGCCACATTGTACGACGCTGCCAATAATTCCCTGCCCCAATTCTGGTGGGTAGTGCTCTCGAAACTGGCCAAACTCAGCAATGGTTTCAAAGACTGCTGCATTTGCATCTATGGAATTGGGTTTAAGCAGAATGATGATCCCAACTGAGGATTCAATCAGCTGATGAATCTCTTGCAGAACGAGCTGGGCGATCTGCTGAGTATCTAAACTTGTCGTGAGCTGAGTTGAAATATCCTCAAATAGATCGATTTCCTGATATCGCTCCAGGAGTTCTTTAGCCAGATCTTTCTTCTCAGATTCCTGTTTTGCTAAGAAAGAAAGAAAAGTCGCTGCGATCGCTGCTTTTTGTTCGCCAACCACCCAGCCGACGACTTCTTCAGATACTTTGATGGGATATCGATGGTTTGCAGTTTGTTCCCCAATGCTAAATAGCCGTGTGCCACTCGCTTCCTCAATATCGATCGCAATCTCTAAAGCATTCACTAACTCCTGAAGAAGCGATCGCAACTCCTTTTTATTAGAGAATTTCTTAAAATTAATCGGAGACATGGCTTACGGGTGCCATTGGCATGAAAACTAGAAAGGGCAACTCTGATCAGGTGAATGGACAGCAACATTTCCCAACTGCGCTTAGAATACCCAGATCTATCTCTTCGACACCAAGCAAGAAAGGCTAGGCAGCTTTTTCTCCTGTCCCAAAAAATTGCTTTTCCAGGGCGCTATGGCTGGCTTCCCGCACGATAGAACTTTATGCTATGACACCTACGATCGCTGCCAAGCAAGCTGAATATGACGCAACCATGAGATAGTGCTATGGACTTAAACCAAGCAAGATTTACCTGAAAGCCTTTTTCAGCCAAGCTTTCAGGTAAGATGTGAATTTTTTGGAAGAGTTTGTATTCGAGAGGTCTTTATAGGGGGGGCAAAAGCCAAATGCCTAAAAAAAAACGCCCGCAGACGATGATGCAGGCGAGTACAGATATTTTTTAAGCTTTGATGAAATATCCTAACTGCCCAAAAACTCTCCGGCTGTAACAAATTTGTCTTTGTATAACAGAGTGGTAGATGCACCCTGATTACTTGCCCCTGGCTCAAACCAGGGGCTTTCTGTTTTTTATCCCTTGCTGCTAGGACGCTGAACTATTTGCTCCAATACCCGACGGCGATCGCTCAGGTTGATCCCCACGACTCGAATATACTCCTCGGGATGCTCGCTCAAGCAGACTTCTAAGGCTGCTATGGCTTCAGCCCCATTGCCCTCAAACATGCCATAGCAGTTCCAGGAGTTGGTGCGAAACCGTCGCTGATCAACATACTCAATACCCAGACGATGCCCCTGCCCCAGGATTTGATTAATCTGCGTCACCATGTCGGCTGTTAGTGAAGTGCTAGAGGGCTGTCCGGGTGGTGATGTGGCAGGACGGGAAGAACCGTTTTCATGCGGCTGAGGAGGCGCGGCAGGACTGGCGATCTCTCCTAGCTTGCGGTTGAAATAGAGCGCTTTGTTATACTCCTCTCCAAGGCGCATCTCCTGCACACGCTTCTGCTCTTGCACCATTTGTTGCCCCACTTCGATCAAGTGCGGCAGGCTAAAATCAGGCGATCGAAACTCAGGGGGTGCTTCAGAGCTATTGACCACTCTTAGAGAGATGCGATCAAGTCCCACCTCATCCACCAACCGCTGCACCTGTTCATCATAGAGACGCGATCGCAGCGCTCCATAAAAGTCAATAGACTGATTGGGAAAAGTATCTACTAGTTTTTCAACGTCGGCATGAGCCACTTCATCGAGCTGAAAAATGCCGCTAACAATGCCAATCCGATCCTCTCGATTGGGTTCCCAGAAGAATTTATCCATCCGGCCATCTCGGATGAGCGGCGCGTATAGCGTCGAGAGATCGTTGCCTGTCACGATGATAGGAATGCGCTGAATCGGTGAAGAGTCATAGCTGCCCGGAAGTTGGACGTTGGTGGGATTATCGGCAATATTCATCAGCGTGCCGTTAACCAACTGGGTGTTGATGGTGTACTGCGTGTACTGATCGACTCTGCCCGCCCCAGCATCAATATCATTAATCATCAAAACGGCCATTCTGCCCCGCACCTTTACCAAGTCGGCTGCCTCTCGGTAGCGTAATCGCACGAGCCGCGCTGGATCACCTGCATCAGGACTCTCTAGCTCTCCAGCGGACATATGCACCACTTCAACGCCCATGCGATCGAAGGCCAACTGGCATTGAAAGGTTTTGCCCTCTCCCTTGCGACCATGCACGCCCAAGAGCAGAGGAACTTTCACGTTAGGCAAATCTAGATAGTTTTTTGTAATGTGAATCGCCAGCTTGTTCAGGAAGCGAGGGGAAATGTAGAAACTCATAGTAAAAAATCAGACTCTGATTGAGGGCTGATGTAGCTAGCCCTGTGAACAACAAAAAGCAATTTTTCGCACAGACGAAATTATCTTCTGAATCTCTCAACAAGTACCCATACGGGTGCTGCATCCGCCGACCTAATTTCTCACAATAGGAATCAAGTCAGTCCACTCTACCTAAATTAAGGTGTAACTCATGGCATTTCAAATCACGAATCTCAAGACCAGTCAAATTGCTAAAGTCGAATTTAAGAGCAATCCTGATTTCAGCAATATTGCCTTCGACAACTACAAACCAGGTCAAGCTCTGGTTATTTTCAATGTTCCTTCGGCGATCGGCAGTATGCTTGCCGTGAGCCGCCAGTTTGGTGGCAGCCGCCCCCTATTGGTTGAAGTGGATCAAAATCCTCAAATGCTGGGTGGCAACTACTACGAAGCAAACTACGCGAATAGAATTGAGGTTCAATAGCAGCCATTTGCTCAATAGCAGTTTGCTCAATGGTGCTGCAAAGCGCGCCTAAAAGATCGCGTAGAAGCCTAAAAGAGCGATCGTAAGCTCTTAAATCAGAACTAGGAGGCAGGCACGCCTACCTCCTAGTTCTATTAACCTGGCAATATTTAGAAAATAGCCCTGATATTTTGTTGGGAGGAGCGCTGAGCATGCCCCACAACAAAAATATCATCTGCTGGGTTAAGTGAATGGCTCTAGCTGAGGATCGCCAAGGAATTAACCTGTAATAGTTTTTTGGAAGAATTGCGCTTCGCGCAATTCTTCCAAAAAACTATTGGGTTTTATTCAATCCATGATCCTTAGTAGCGGTAGCCACTGTTGGTGCCGGGTTTGTGAACGATAAAGCTCATGACTTGGCATTGCTTAACGTTGTCAAAAGCGACCACGCGAATGTAGGAAGTTGGGTACTCAGTGCGGCACTGCTGTACTTCACTCAGGACTTCTTGAGGTGCCTTACAGTTGAACATGGGCAGCTTCCACATCGTCCAATAGTAGATTTCAGCTGCTGCATCTTCGTTGAACTCGATGCAAGGGAAATAGCCTTGATCGATGGTGTACTGAATCTGACGCGCGATTTGCGCATCGGTTAGAGGAGGCAAGTATGAAAAAGTCTCGTACCGCCGCTCTTTAGGTAAAGTCTTCATGGGTTCCTCAGTCGTTACAAAAGTTGAAAGGGTTGCAGAGTCCGTAAGCCTTGAGCTTTGAAAAGAGAGGGCGATCGCCCCTACCCTTCTAACTCAGAGTTTGGCTCCTGCTCTGGATGTGAACCATCTGGATGTAACCCAGGATTAGACGGATCGAGTTGCGTCATTCGCTCCAACTGCTGAGTTCGCTGCTGCATATTCGCTTGTTGAACCCCCGTGCGAAGCATCTCCGGCAAATAATCTGCCACCTGCTCAGCAATATGTTCACGCACGGTGAGAATCCGAAAGGCAAGGCGCTGCTCCTCTTTAAAGAGAGCCTGCAAATACGCTTCGCCGTTCTGAATGCTTTCCCGTTCTGTAAACTGCCTTAGCCAATAAGCTCGCTTCGGCTCGGTTTCGTCTAACTGCGCCATCACAACCCGTAGGGCTTGATATGTCAGGTAGCTAATCAGCGTCTTGGACGTATCTTTCGCAATCTGCTTCAGATCCATGAGCAATTTTGGATTTTAGATTTTGGATTTTGGATCTTAGATCTGTGGAAATCCAAAATCCAAAATCCAAAGCTATGGGCAAAATTGCGATTAGATTGTGTCCTGTGCCTCAAACTCAAACTTGATTTCTTTCCACAGTTCACAAGCCGTCGCCAGTTCAGGAGACCAGCGGCAAGCCTCACGAATGATATCGCCACCTTCACGCATCAGGTCACGGCCTTCGTTCCGAGCTTGAACGCAAGCTTCCAAAGCCACACGGTTAGCTGTTGCACCCGGAGCATTACCCCAAGGGTGACCCAGGGTGCCACCACCAAATTGCAGCACGGAATCATCCCCAAAGATTTCCACCAGAGCAGGCATGTGCCATACGTGGATACCACCCGAAGCAACCGCCATCACGCCCGGCATAGATGCCCAGTCCTGGGTGAAGTAGATGCCCTTAGAGCGATCTTGCTCAACGTAGTTTTCGCGTAGCAGATCGACGAAGCCCAAGGTAACAGCCTTGTCACCTTCCAACTTACCCACAACGGTGCCCGTGTGAATATGGTCGCCGCCCGACATCCGCAAACACTTTGCCAAAACGCGGAAGTGCATCCCGTGGTTCTTCTGACGGTCAATCACAGCGTGCATTGCGCGGTGAATGTGCAACAGAACGCCGTTATCGCGGCACCAGTGAGACAGGGTGGTGTTAGCGGTGAAGCCTGCGGTCAAGAAGTCATGCATGATGATTGGCATGTTGAGTTCTTTCGCATACTCAGCCCGCTTGATCATCTCTTCGCAGGTCGCAGCCGTACAGTTGAGGTAGTGGCCTTTGACTTCGCCCGTTTCAGCCTGAGACTTGTGAATCGCATCTGCCACAAAGGTGAAGCGATCGCGCCAGCGCTGGAATGGCTGGGAGTTGATGTTTTCGTCGTCTTTGGTGAAGTCTAGACCGCCGCGTAGGCACTCATAAACTGCACGTCCATAGTTCTTCGCAGACAGACCCAGCTTGGGTTTGATGGTGCAGCCCAACAGAGGACGACCATACTTGTTGATTTTGTCGCGCTCAACCTGAATCCCGTGAGGAGGCCCTTGGAAGGTCTTCAAATAAGCTACAGGAATCCGCAAGTCTTCCAAACGCAGTGCTTTTAGGGCTTTGAAACCAAACACGTTGCCGACGATCGAGGTCAGCATGTTGGTGACAGAACCTTCTTCAAACAAATCCAAAGGATAAGCAATGAAGCAGATGAACTGGTTGTCTTCGCCGGGAACGGGTTCGATGTCGTAACAGCGACCCTTGTAGCGATCGAGATCCGTCAGCAAGTCTGTCCAAACGGTTGTCCAGGTTCCGGTTGAGGACTCAGCGGCAACGGCTGCGCCCGCTTCTTCGGGGGGAACTCCAGGCTGGGGAGTGACCCGAAAGGCTGCCAGAATGTCGGTGTCCTTGGGCGTGTAATCGGGCGTGTAATAGGTGAGGCGATAATCTTTAACCCCAGCCTGATACCCAGTTTTGCTCTGGGTCTTTGTTTGCGAATAAGACATGGATTTCCCTTCCTGTGAATCAGCGAGATCCGCGCATAGTGACTCAGCTCTGCCCATAGCCAAAAATGGCTAGACAGAAGAGAGCCGCTTTGGACGGCAACTTACAACTGGCATTTAAGTCCGTAGGAGCCAGGGCAACAATCTGACTGGCATTCTTTAGCTTATCTTAAGACTGTCCCCTGTTTCGTTGGGTTACATCAAAATATATCAGGAAACCGATAAGTCTAACTTTGAATCTTCTTGTCTTCTCGATAACTAAGATTTATCTTTCCTTACAGAAGGTAACGTTCTGTCTCAGATCGTAAAAGCTAAAGACTTTGGCAACAATATGTGCTGAAGAATGCTTTACCCTCTAGCGCCAGTAGGGTTTGCCTTTCAAGAATACTCCTAGAACTACGCCAATGAGCTGCGTCTGGTTAGGACTCACTAAGGTCAAAGGTATCGCTTCTGACAGAAGGGTTGCCTTGAGTGCGATCGCCACGATCAAGCACAGTACGAGCGCCCACATCACCCCTGTATCAATCCGCAAGCTTGGGTAGACAATTTCCAGCAGGTAAAGCCCTAACATACCTGCGCCCACGCCGATCGCCAGGGTAACAATGAGTCCGAGGGGCGGTGAGAGCAGCAAAACCAGAGTATCCTGCACTAACGAACTGCGGGCTATGCCAAACCCCAGGAAAAACTCCATGACAAAAATCCAGATGCTGGTTAGAACAGCCGTGATAGCCAGGGATGTCCAAGGCAGTCTAGAAAGCCGCTGGAGTGGGTTGCCCATGGTTGAAGAGAAATCTGAATTCAGAGAATAGATTCGATTTTAGCTTGGGATTACGGGGTTAGGGTTGAGGAATAGCTCTTTAAGTTCAATAAACTCAATTTCAAAGATGTTGCTTCACTCAATACTCACGCCACGCACCGTTTTAGGTCGGGATCGCCCTACCAGAGGCGCTTCCTCAATTTTTCGAGCTGCAACCTGATGGGCTTGAAAATGTTTTTGCCACAGTGCGGGTGCGTCCAGCGTTTCGCCGCCATGTTGGGTTAGCCGCTTGCGAACTTTGCAGAGAACAGGCGTGTTGACACAGACTCCCGCCACAATAATTTGGCCTTTGGTCAGGGCAGGCAGCTCCTTTAATAGATCTCGGCCTGCCGCCTCTACGCCATATTTAAGACTATCTTGATCAACTGGGTTGACGATTCTCATAATGAACTGGCTCATGCACTGCGACAGCACATCTGAGTCAATCTTGCCGGGTCGCTGCGTAATTAGCCCCATGCCCAGACCAAACTTACGTCCCTCGCTCAAGATGGTTCGAATGACTGCCTTACAGCGAGAGGGTTCGTGAGCCGGGGCAAACCGATGGGCTTCTTCCAGCAAAATAAACACGGGATAGGGCAGATAGTTCTCGCTATCTCCCGCATCTACCAATTCTCGATGGGTATTCATCCGTGCCTGATTCGACTGTCGCAGTACTGCCGCGCAGATTACTTGCTGCTCTTCCTGACTGATTTCGTTCATTTGCAGCACCGTCACCTGCCCTGGCTCAAACAGGTCGCGAGGAGAAACCGTATGTTCAATTTGGTGGAAGTAGTCCGATCGCTCCAGCCGTTCTAGCTTCCACTCCAATGCCGGAGCAGAGGAGCCTAACTTCTCGTTGCCATCATCATCGCTTTGGGTGTCGGCTTCACGCACCGCCGAAATCAAATCCTGAATTCCCCAGCGGTACGAGCCGCGCTTGTGGCGCTGAAGCAAGCGATAGGCTTTGTTGAGAATGGACTGTTGGCGATCGCTCATGTCGGGCAGCAGCGTCAAAATATCGGCATAATCTAACGACGAGACGCGAATCCGAATATCCTCTGGCGTCAGAATTTTCACCTTAGGAGCATAGCCGTCGGCTGCCTTGAAATCTGGATGCCCTCGCATATCGGTCAAGGTGCCGTACTCTCCATGCGGGTCAAAGATCAGCACGGCGGCTCGATTGTGGGGCAGCATCAGCTCTTCTACCAACACCCCAGCCGTGTAAGATTTGCCAGACCCTGTCCCGGCCAAAATTGCCATGTGGGTGCTGACTAGCTCCTTTACATCCAGAGCGATCGGCACGGCTCCGGCATCCCGCAGCAGCAGAGCGCCAATATGGGCAGAACCTATCTGACCGGGCTGCTTTTTGTTAAGAATCTGTCGCAGCATGGCATCATCTGCGAGGTAAACTTTTGCACCGGGATCGGGAGTTTTACGAGGGTTCATAAATCCCAACCCTGGGTCAAAGTGACCAATCACATCCACCGCGACCTCGTAGATCTCTGGATTGGGATGGGCAAACCCCACCAGGGCGGCGATCGTCTCTGGGCTAATTTCAGTGTCAGCAAAGATGCGATCGGGTAAATGTTCAATCAGGCAACGCGCTGAAATCTTGCCCAAAATCCTCAGCGTCTCGCTGCCTCGGATTTCGTAGTAGACAAACTCGCCAATCTTGACATGTCGATTGTCAGACGTAATGAACACATACTGGTTGCCATTCTCTCCTGGCCCCTTCACCGTGCCGATCGTATAGAGAGAAGCTGGAGAACTGGGGGCTAATGTCATAGTGCTCAAGTGTATCTGGGTGCTCAAGTGTATCTGGGTGCTTAAGTTATGTCTGAAAAGTTTATCTAAATCTAAAAAAAATATTTAAAAAAATGGCTACAGATAGACCTTTCAGGATTTCCACAAGGGCTGATCTAACGAACTGATTCAGTCTGTCTTGCGAACGATGTTGACACTACTGAAAACCCACCTCAGGCAAAGTGAAGTCTGGGTTAAACGTAGAGAATTCACGGATACCGTTGATTTGCAGAGCGAGTAATCTAAAGGCAGAAGGTTCAGCTCAACAGAACGAATGCACTAATCCCATCATCATAGGGATTAATCCCCAATTCGTCACAGGATTTCTATATCGAATTTCTACGCGCCGATCGGCCATGTCACGAGAAATGGAAGCAAGTTACCCAGCCCAACTGAAGCCTCTAGGAAATGCCAAGCCTGTAGGTCTACGCATAAGACGGCTGAACCTAGGAACCTCGCCTCTGGGTTGTCCCTCAAAATCCCCACCTCCCTTCTCTCCGGAAGCTTCTCCAATGCACCCAAAAGTGGCTCAAATTACACTCAATTTGAAGCAACACTTAACTCAGGCTCTCTCAACCAGCACGAGTGCTCAAGCAGCTTTAGTGGACTTGTCGGAAGCGATCGGTAAAACCGTCGAGGCGGAAGGATGCGTGATTTTGCCTCAGCCTAGCAGTTCCATTACCTGCCCTCACTGGCTGGCGAGTGGGTTTAAGGATGGGCAACTGCGTGATCAATTACTGGACTTGCTGGCGCATCTGGTGAACGAAACCAACTGGATGGATCAAGAGTTTCTGGCGATCGCTAATTTACAAGCCATTGCTCAAGACTATGATATTCAGCCTGACCTTCGATCAAAATCTATCCTGATTGTCAGCACTCAATGTAAAGGTCAGGTTAATGGCGTCATTGCTCTGGTGCATTCTCAGCCCTATGTTTGGAAAGAATCAGATATCGCGATGATTCAATCTATCTCTCCCCAAGTGGCGATCGCAATTTCCCAAGCGCATCTTGAGCGGCAGCTTCAGCAACAGGTGAGCTATCAGGCGCTGATTGACCAACTCACCACAGCTATCCGCAACGAATGGGATCTGGAAGAAATTTTTCGGCTAGCGGTTGAAGGGACGGCCTCTGCCCTAGAGGTGAATCGGGGCATGTTGCTGCTGTTCAAATATTCTGACCCTTTGCACAAGAGCCGTAAGCTAGAGGGCATTCCTAAGACGAAAGCCAATGTCTCGGCTGAGTGGTCTCGGTTAGAGCAGGCCGAAGAAGTTGTGACCACTCTGAGCAGCTCTCCGTTCTGGGCTTCGGATTGCTACATTTGTCAGCAGGTGCTGACTGGCAAACCCAATCCGGTGATTGTTCCTGCCAGTGATGCGTTAGTGACGGCAAATTCAGAAGCCTCGGATGCTAGCCAAGCGATCGCGCCTATTTTTAAGCTACAGCCCTCTGATGCGCTGCTGCTCATGCCCCTAGAAAACCAGGGTACGGTGCTAGGCTGTTTGGTACTACAGCAGGATCGGCCGCGCCAATGGTCGGCTCAAGAGCTATCCTTTGTCAAGCTGGCGGCGGCTCAGTTGAGTACAGCCATCATTCAAACCCGCACTCTGAAGCAGATTCAGTCCATTGTGCAGGAGCGCACATCCCAACTTCAGCGAAGCCTAGAAGTTCAGGCAAAACTTTATGAAAAAAGTCGGCAGCAGGTTGAGCAACTGCGTCGGCTTAACGAAGAGCGGGAAGAATTCCTCAGCACAGTCAGCCATGAGTTGCGTACCCCTCTGACCAGCATGACGCTGGCAATCCGGATGCTGCGGCAGGCTAGTTTGCCGCCCGATCGCCAGAGTAAATATTTAGATATCTTAGAGCAGCAATGCACTCAAGAAACGAACTTGATTAACGATCTGCTGGCTTTGCGGAAGCTAGAGTCCAACCCGACTCACAATCCGCTTCAGAAGATAGATGTTCGCTATTTGATTCAGGGGGCGGTGCAGTCTATTGAGTCCAGTTGGGCCGATCGCAATTTAAGCCTCAATCTCGATTTGCCTGAAGAGGCGAGCATGATCTATACCGATCCGGATAGCCTCAATCGAATTTTACTAGAGTTGCTGAGCAATGCTAGGAAATACTCTGAGCCGGGGAGTACCGTTGAGCTAAAACTGGTCTGTGAAAGCCACTCGCGCCAGGTGATCTTGAGCCTACGCAACTTGGGAGACGGCATTGCCCCCGAGGTATTGCCCTATATTTTTGATAAGTTTCGGCGGGGCGATGGGGTGACGCAACGTGCCATTCAGGGAACGGGATTGGGGCTAGCACTCGTCAAAGGATTGGTGGAGCATTTGAACGGAACGATCGCTGTCACCAGCCAGCCTCATGCGGCTAGCTCTGTCTGGGAAACCTGTTTTACCCTGACGCTGCCCCAGTCCCCTGGAATATTTGCCTAACTGATTGGCTATGGCACTACGCAATTAGGTTAGGGCAGGTTATTTTTTGAAAGCCTCGCGTAGCGAGGCTTTCAAAAAATAACTCATTTGGATCTAAGCGCGTAGCGCTATAAAAGCCCCGTACAGCTACTTGACTGACTTGCTTGAAGATTTGTAGGCTAGGTGAGTATGAATACCGAACTTAACTCTCAGTGGACAACCGAAGGCGAAAGGACTGAAATCGACGAGGGACTCGCCGCAGCTTGGGGTTTGCCGGAGTCGCTGTCTGAGTCAGCGCCAGATGTGGAGGTTCAAACCGTTTGTGCTGAGGGCAGACAGCGCCAGATCTGTGCCAAGATTCGGATTCCTTATTCGATCGAGCAAGTTTGGCAAATTCTGACAGACTACGATCGCTTGGCAGATTTCATTCCCAATTTGACCAAGAGCTGCAAAATCGCCCATCCTCAAGGCGGCATCCGCATCGAACAGGTCGGCACGCAGTCGCTGCTAAAGCTGAAGTTTTGCGCTCGCGTCGTCCTGGATATGGTGGAGCAATTTCCCCATCAGATCGATTTCTGCATGATAGAAGGCGACTTCAAACAGTTTTCAGGCAGCTGGACGCTTCAGCCTGTGGCAGCCTTGGGTGCAGCCGAGACGAGGACAGACGCTTGGACAGAGCTTTGCTACATGATTGTGGTGCTGCCGCCTCGGACAATGCCGATTGGCATGATTGAGAAACGCCTGAAGAGCGGCCTAGTCACTAACCTGTCTGCCATTCGCGATCGTGCTGATGTGCTGTTTGGCTGTGCGGCTGCGGAATAGTTCCTAACCGCGATCCGTGACCTAAGCCGCCTACTCTTCTACGCGGTAGCCTAGCTCAGCCAGTCTTGTGCGAGACTGCCGCCATTTGGGTTGGACTTTGACAAAAAGCTCAAGATAGACCTTGCCCATCACCAGCTTGGCAATTTGCTGGCGGGCTGCGGTACCGATCGCCTTCAACATGCTGCCCCCTTTGCCAATTACAATGCCTTTCTGAGAATCTCGCTCCACGTGAATTGTGGCAAGGATGCGGGTAATGTCTGGATCTTCTTCAACTTGGTCAATGGCGATCGCCACCGAATGAGGCACTTCTTCGTGGGTCAGCAGCAGAATCTGTTCTCGAATCAGCTCACCCATGATGAACCGCTCAGGTTGATCGGTCACCAAGTCAGGCGGGTAGTAGTAGGGACCCGGATCGAGGCGATCGATCAGCTGAGTTTGCAAGTTTTCTAGCCCATCTCCGGTCAGAGCCGAAAATTTTGCAGTCAGCCAGTTTTGCTCTTGGGCAAGCTGGGAGTAGCTTTCGTCTATCCAGGGCGCATTACCGGGCTGTTGATCGGCTTTATTAATGCCCAAAATAATAGGAGCTTCAGCGCGGGTCAGCAGCTCCACAATGAAGCGATCGCCGCCACCCGCCTCTACAGTGCCGTCCACCACAAACAGCAGCACATCAACAGAGCTAATGGCAATGCGAGCATTTTTGACGAGCACCTGCCCCAACTGATGATGCGGCTTATGAATTCCGGGTGTATCGACAAAGATAATTTGGGCCTCTGGCGTCGTCAGAATTCCCCGTAGTCGATTCCGCGTCGTTTGAGCTACAGGTGAGGTAATGGCGATCTTTTGACCTACCAAGTAATTCATCAGCGTGGATTTGCCGACATTGGGACGACCGATAATGCCCACAAAGCCGGATTTGAAGCCCGGTGGGGCGATCGGAATCAGCGTGTTTTCTGCGTAGTCGAAATTCATGAACTACAGATGCAATAGGAATCTAGCTTGGATGTCAATCTTACGATGCGATCGCCAATCTTTAATCATCAGCCTCTACAGGATACCCAACACATATTCTCCCTGGTTGACTGCATGATTAATCGATACGTCGTAAACGATGCCAGATTGCTCAGCACAGATGTCCAAAACGGTGGGCATCTGCTCTGTTTCGCTGCCCTGATTCAAGCTTTTATTGAAGCTGAGAATTTGATAGAGCCGCTGCCCCGCTTCTACAGTTTTCCCCAAGGCCACTCTAGCTTGCACCATGCCGCCCACAGGCGCATAGTATTTTTTCATTTGGCTACTGGCGACTAGCTTCATGGTGGCGATCGAGGGCATGGGTGTTGGCGCAGCCGGAACCCGCAGGACTCCCTTTTGCAACAAATAATTTTTCACCGCCTGAACTCCGCGATCGACACTTCCGGCATCTATCTGCATCGCTGAGCCTAGCTCTAACGTCCAAGCTTCAATCTCAAACTGAATTTTGCGCCCCAGTTGGGCAAAGCAGTCTTCCAGCGCCAGCCAGGGTTTGATAAAGGCTTCGTCAAAAGCTCCGCCTGCATATTCATCTAGCAAAATGCCAATGGGCAGCATAAACAGACGGGCGCTGGTTTGACGATTGCGAAAGTAGTAGAGGTAGGTCAGACCCTGATCGGACGAAGTGTGCAGGTCAATCACGTAATGGGCATCTAGACAGAGGGACTGGAGCAAAAAGCGATAGTGATCGCAAAAGGGCTGGCCGCTAGGAGCCTTTGAGGGTGCAGAAAGTTTCTCAAAGCTTGCCCGCATCCGATCGCGGTAGTTTTGCTCAATCGTTGGGCGATCGCACTCCATTTGCGATTGGGCAAAAGCCGTCAGATCTTCGACATTGGGCTGATATTCCCAAAAGATGCGGTTCCAGTTTTCGCCGCTGTAGGCATCAAACCGTCCTGGCGAAAAGTGATGGCTGCGTGTGTTGGTTCCTAGAGGATTGCAGAGCGGCACCAGCCAGATTTCTCCAGCAAGCTGGGTGGGTTCTAAGCTGCCTAACCACTGCATAAGCTGATGAATCACCGCATTTCCTGTTAGCTCGGCACCATGCAAATTGGATTGCAGGTAGACTTTACGCCCTGGCTTTGTGCCTATGAATTTATAGACCTGTAAGAAGAGGCGATCGCCAGAAGCCATCTGGAGTAGCGGTAGAGTCGTGATGCTTGGGATCATATCGGTCTTTTATGCAAGTGCGGAAGAGATGAGAATCCTTTAGCTCAGGCGAATTGCTCTAGCGCAACTCCCAGCGTGTGAACCATATCCCTTTATGATCGTGAAAGCATGTTGGGGGTCTTACCCTACTGTTGACAACCCAGCATTGCTCTGGAGCTGCTGTTTATTCTTTTGAAAGCTAAGCTGCATGCCCCTTTCAAAAAATAAATGATTTTGAAACACAACCTACACTAGGTGCATTGTCAATGTCCCTTTATTCTGGGCTAAAGAATCTTCTGATCGGGCGATCGCTCCCCACTTCGGCTCACGCTGAAGAACGCCTGAGTCGAGCGGCAGGGCTAGCAGTCCTTTCCTCTGACGCGCTATCCTCAGTTGCCTATGCGACCGAAGAAATTTTGCTGGTGCTGGTGATGGCCGGAAGCGGTGCCCTAACGCTGTCTCAGCCGATCGCTATCGCTATTATCGCTCTGCTGGCGATCGTGATTTTATCCTATCGGCAGACGATTAAAGCCTACCCGCAAGGCGGCGGTTCCTATATCGTAGCGCGTGAGAATTTGGGTCTGGTGCCGGGTCTGGTGGCTGGGGCGTCCCTAATGATTGACTATATCCTCACCGTTACAGTCAGCATCTCAGCCGGAACAGCGGCACTCACTTCTGCTGTTCCTTCTCTGCAACCCTATACCGTTGAGCTGTGTCTCCTGTTCATTTTCCTGGTGATGCTAGCCAACCTGCGCGGGTTGCGGGAGTCAGGGAATTTGTTCATGCTCCCAACCTATACCTTTGTTGTTAGCGTTTTTATCCTCATCGGTCTGGGCTTCTTGAAACAGGCAACGGGATATGTCCCACCTGACTATCCTCAAGCGCCCGTGACAGAATCGCTGGGGCTATTTTTTGTGCTGAAGGCGTTCTCGGCGGGATGTACTGCCTTGACTGGAGTAGAGGCTATTTCTGATGGAGTCATGGCCTTTAAGCCTCCTGAATGGAAGAACGCCCGCAGCACGCTCTTGGCGCTAGGTGCAATTCTAGGCACGATGTTTCTGGGGATCACGTATTTAGCGCATAGCTATCACATCATGCCAAAGGAAGGGCAGACGGTAGTGTCGCAGCTCGGTCGGGAAATTTTGGGTGACAGCAATCCCGCCTACTACTTTATCCAGATCGCAACCCTGCTGATTTTGCTGCTGGCTGCCAATACTAGCTTTGCAGACTTTCCCCGGCTGTGTTACTTCATAGCGCGCGATGGTTTTTTGCCCCGCCAGCTTTCGTTGCTGGGCGATCGCTTGGTTTACTCCAACGGCATTATTTTGCTGAGCCTCTGTGCAGGCTTCCTGATTATTTTGTTTCAGGGGCAAACAAATGCCGTCATTCCGCTCTATGCAGTGGGCGTCTTTACCTCATTTACGCTGTCTCAGGCGGGTATGGTGCGCCGCTGGCTCAATGAAAGGACTGCGGGTTGGCGATCGAGCGCCATGATTAATGGGCTGGGAGCCGTGGTGACAACCGTCGTGCTGATCACGATCGTACTCACGAAGTTTTTGCTGGGGGCCTGGATGGTGGTCATTGCCATTCCACTGGTGGTCTATTTGTTTCTCTCAATTCGCAGGCACTACCGCTATGTGGCAAGGCGGCTCAGCATTGAAGGGCTACCGCCGCGTAGCTATATTCCTCGCCCTAAGGTTGAAGTTGTCACCCATCCAGCGGTGGTTTTGGTTGGCCAACTGCATCAAGGCACGATCGAAGCACTGGACTATGCGCGACTCATTGCCGATGAGATTGTAGCGGTTCATGTCGATACTGGCTCAACCGATCATGCCAGCCTTCAGCAACGCTGGCAACAGCTTGAACCTGATATTCCGCTAGTCATTCTAGACTCGCCCTATCGATCGCTGGCTAAGCCACTGCTGGAATTTATTCAGGACTATGAGGCACGGCATCCTGGCATTTTTTCGACCATTATCATTCCAGGTTTTGTGACTCAAAACTGGTGGGAGGGCTTGTTACACAACCAAACCTCAGTCTTTTTGCGGCTGGGGCTGCGATCGAAGAGAAGTCGGGTCGTGACGACAGTGCGCTATTACCTATAGTCCACTAGTCTGGCTTGTCCAAGCGATTTCGCCTCAGCTGATTTAGCTAAAAAGCATCAAAAAAGGGACATCCTAGATGTCCCTTTTTTGATGCTCAAAGCTTAACAGATTAAAGCTTAGATATCCTGCTCACTCAGTTCTCGCGTGATGTAGTCAAAAGGCTGGTCAACCATAGCGGTATCCGTGATGCCTGCGGCTGCAACCTGTTCTTTAACAATATCCTTCATGATCTGAATCCCTACGACCGTGGGGCCAATGGGCACACCCAAGGAGTTGTAGGTTTCTCGCAGCCCCTGTAGCACGCGCTCGTTCAGGACATCCATATTGCCCGCCACAAGAGCATAGCTGGCATAGCGGAGGTAATAGTCCATATCTCGCAGACAAGCTGCATAGCGGCGAGTCGTGTAGGCATTGCCGCCCGGACGAATCAGCTCTGGCACCTGCTCAAATAGCTGAAGACCTGCCTGCTTGACGATCGCCGCCGCGTTACCATTGATTACACCTGCCGCCTGTACCCTCGCCAGACCGGAATTAAAGTAGGATTTCAGGTCATCCAAAGCGTTCCGATCGAGGTATCGACCTGTACTGTCGTAGTTCTTAATCAGACTGGTCACCGCATCCCGCATGAAATCTAATCTCCCAACAGCCTTACTAATGTGTGAATTCTAAGTATTTTCTGTCTTACAGCGTTGCTCTTCAGTTTATCACGATGCCCTTACCCAATTTGACCCGAGTAAATGGCTCTCCTTGTCAGGATTTATTAAGCAGAGGGTGCGATCGATCACAGGAAAGCAGGGGTTTGCTCAAATCTAGAATTGAAGTTTGTTGCGATCGCCTAAGATTTGGTGTCAATGGATACAAAATACAGATCAACGCTATACATATTATTATTCAGCTCTACTTATGCCTTGGCCTTATAAAGGCGTTAATTGATTCGATAACCCTTTTCAGGAAAGGCTTTTGCAAGAGTTGAGTTGCTTATAGTGATCGCGCGCTCTAGCCCTAGAGATCTAGCTCTTAGAAATCTGGCCTCAGATTGCAGTTGTCATTAGATCCGCCACCGTCTCTTGTTCTGTTCAAGTTCCCCGTTCGAGAAGTGCCGCAACTAGTTAAGGAGTAACGAATGCCTGAGACTGCACAAGAAATCCTCACGATGATTGACGAGCAGGGCATTGAACTAATTGATTTAAAGTTCGTTGACCTGCTGGGTATCTGGCAGCACTGCACATTTCACAAGAGCCTAATTGAGGCAGATTCTTTCATCAATTCTGGCGGTGTCGCTTTCGATGGTTCCAGCATCAAGGGCTGGAAATCTATTCAGAACTCAGACATGGCGATGGTGCCTGACCCCACCACTGCCTGGATGGACCCCTTCATGTCGGAACCCACCCTCAGCATGGTGTGTACGATCGTTGATCCCCGCACAGGTCAGCTCTATGAGCGAGATCCGCGATCGATTGCTCAAAAGGCGATCGACTATCTCATCTCTACCGGAATTGGCGACAAGGTTTACTGTGGCCCTGAGCCAGAGTTCTTTATCTTTGACAGCATTGAGTACGGGCAGTCAGGCCATGAGAGCTATTTCTTCATTGATTCTGATGAAGGACATTGGAACTCAGGCAAAGAGGGCAGCCTTGGCTACAAGATTGGTAAGAAGCGTGGCTACTTTCCCGTTGCCCCGTCAGACATGCTGCAAGACATTCGCACCGAGATGCTGCTGACGATGGCGAAGTGTGGTGTACCGATCGAGAAGCACCACCATGAAGTTGCTGGCGGTGGCCAGTGTGAGCTAGGGATTCGCTTCTCTGACCTAGTTCATGCGGCAGATTATGTGATGACCTATAAGTATGTGGTCAAGAACGTGGCCCGCAAGTACGGCAAAACGGCAACCTTCATGCCCAAGCCGATTCATGATGACAACGGCACAGGAATGCATTCCCACATGTCTATCTGGAAAGACGGACAGCCTTTGTTTGCAGGCGACAAATACGCTGGCTTGAGCCAAACGGCTCTCTGGTTTATTGGGGGTTTGATCAAACATGCCAAGTCGCTGCTGGCGTTTACCAACCCTACGGTCAACTCTTACAAGCGCCTGGTTCCAGGTTTTGAGGCTCCGGTTAACCTGGCCTACTCTGCCGGAAACCGCTCTGCCTCTATCCGAATTCCGCTATCTGGCACTAACCCAAAAGCAAAGCGGCTAGAGTTCCGTTGCCCTGATGCTTCTAGCAACCCTTACCTCACCTTTGCTTCTATGCTTTGTGCAGGTTTAGATGGCATCAAGAATCAGATCGATCCTGGCGAACCCTTAGATGTAGACATTTATGAAATGTCTCCCGCCGAGCTGGCGAAGGTGCCTAAGGCTCCAGCCAATCTAGGTGAAGCTTTGGCAAACCTGGAAAACGATCATGACTTCTTGACCGCAGGGGGTGTTTTCCCTGAGGACTTCATCTACAACTGGGTCAAAATGAAGATGGATGATGAGGTGCGGCCTCTGAGCAAACTGCCTCACCCTTACGAGTTTGAGCTGTATTACGACTGCTAACAGGCGGTTGGCTAGCTTAAAACTGAGAGAAGTAAGCGCGTACCGGGTACGCGCTTATTTTTGTTTCAAAAATTCCGTCGAAAGGATTACTAAATTTCGTAAATATGGGTTTCTCTTCTCAAAAAAGTAGCTTAAAATACAGAATATAAACGAATCGTTCATCTCTTCTAAGAAAACTTTGCTGAAAAGCCTTCAGAAAAGCTCTTGTAGGGACGGAATTAGGGGGAAACTCCCGAAGGAACGCGCTTACTCTACGAGTGACGATTTCAGGAGCCTAATGCAATGACTACTTTCAAATATCGCGGTGCTGAGTACAGTCTTGAGCCTTCTGCTGCTCCAGAGCCTCAAAGCGATCGCACCCTGAACTATCGCGGGCAAGCTTATGAAGCGAATGCAGAAGCTGCTATTCAGCCTGTGAGAAGCCTGGTGTATCGAGGTGTAGCGTACCGCACAACGCCGAACGACACTCCCGAAACTGTGCAGACGAGCGCTCAAGTTGCTAAGCCTGTACCAGTACAGACAAAGCTATCTGCGCTTTCTACTTCTCGGGGTGCCAACCAAATGCACCGTCGCAGCCTGTTGCAATCTTTGCAGCGCCGGATGGCTATTGCCAGAGCTAAGGGCGATCGTCATCTAACGCATCAGCTTCAGAAAGAGCTAGACGTTCTGACAGGTGGAGCATAGCGGTAATCTGTCGCCAAGTTTGTCTTGTTTGACGAACGTTAAAAGTCGGTTAGGGGCGATCGCTCTTAACCGATTTTTCTGACATTCGCTATTTTATCTGACAGGTTTTTGGTAGCGCGTACGTCACCAAAAACCTTCACTGCAAGATTGAAAAAAGGAGGCTAAGCCTCCTTTTTTTAGGTTAAATTGGCAATCTTAAAAACTGGCAATCTTACGAAGCATTGCCGCGCGTAAATTCAAGAAAATAGGGCTGTCCATCTAACAAACCTCGGCCATTAATGGTGTCTGGATTACCATCCACATAGGTAATGCTCAAAATTCCAGAGGCATTGGCATTGCCAGAGCTTTCTACCTGAAGCCTTTCATTTTTCCCCCCTAAGAGCTGTCCGCCCAAAGAGATATTCCGTCCATCCTCTAGAAGCAAAACCAGCGTTCGCTTAGACTCGCTACCGTACTGGTAAGAAATACTGGTGATACGTACAGCCGATCGCCCTTCTAGTAGAAATGTGCCGCTGCCGCGAACTGTATCAGCAAAAGCAGGTTGTACTACGACGATAGCGGCCGTAACAGCTACACCCATTAGCGTGGCTGATAGCGTTCTGGTTAAATGGGGTTTGAGTATCATAAATTCACCTTATTTATTCTTTTACAAAACTTAGATTTTCAAGCTTTAATTCGGTAGATGCTGCCCATCATTAGAATTTATGCAAAACGCATGAACCAGACTTGTCTAGGACAGCTTTGCTCTCAAGCACAATTGAATCAGGCTCTACTGTAGTTATTTGTTTTCTTGAAGCTTGACTCATCCCTCAATAGGTTGATTTTAGAAAAATCATCGATCGCAAGTGAATTAAAGCTTCGTTAATAAATCATATGAACCAGACTTAAGTAATTCAGCATAGCGCTCTCAGTCCCCTCTGTGTAGAGAACTTTGGATGCAAGCTAAAGGTTTTCACATTTCTACAGAAGTGATTTCATAAGCAAATATTTTCACGGAGATTATAAAGTTTTCCTATGACTTTTGAAAACTAGCCCCTGAGAATTTCGAGCTAGGAGAATTTTCTGCTAAGCAAATTTTCTGCTGGGCACAATCCAGCACCCAATATTAGAGTTTTTAGCTTAGACGTCAGAACACGCCGACAAGTTTCTGTAGAGATAAAATCTGCTAGCGTCTCCATTCGCTCCAGTGTATCTATTCGCTAGGGAGTGATCCGTGCTCTGGGAAGCTGTGGCTTCAATCTGGCACGGCGGTGCCAAGCCTGGGGTCGCGGATGTATAGCCCTAACGTCAGCGATCGCAACACTTCGTCCCAAACCGGAATGAGGCGATCGGCATCATCTGCCCAATAGTCAAAGGTAATCAGGCACTGTACATTTGAGCCGAGGCCAATGCAAATGCGTGAAAATGCCTCTCGATTTTCTTGAGCATCGATAAATTTAATTTCCGTCCAGACGATGCGGGCGGTTTGGCGCTTGACTGTTGTAATGTCTGTTTTAGCAATTACTTGGCGTTTGTCGTCATCCACAATTTTCCGCAGGGTAGACTGAAGCGGAAATCCTGCCCAATCGCCCTCAGGCAAACGATTAAACGACATTTCTAGACGGCAATCATCATTGGGAGGCTGGCGATCGAGAAATCTAAAAGACTGGGCATCTGCCTCAAAAAACCAATCCTGGGGCACATCAAACCGCACGGCTCCGCGATCGGCGACAAAAATCTTATAGCCTGAGTTGGACTGCCAGCGGTGATCATCTTTCAGCTCTAGCGTTTCCTTAACCCATTGGAGATTATGTTTCTTGCGCTTTGCCATAGCTGGATTGCATCCTGTTAATGCCGTTTGAGCAATAGATTTTGTAAACGATAGGCTATGTAAAAGTTATATCTCTTGGCCTTTCGGGACTTTGTGATCCTGTAGCTTTTAATCTGTGCAGGCAGAAGCAAAACTCTCGCTCATTCTCCTCACTTCCACCAAGTCACTTCCACCAAGATGCAAGAAGTCTAATTATTATAGGTACTTGTACAAGTGGTAGTGTCTATTGGTTATGTTGCCTGTATGTGATGGGATTGTCGCTGCGGGATTTGCAAGAAGCGTTATATTTTCTGATAGCACATGTTCTCTCACGCAGTGCTGTGAATCACGTCACTCTTGCGGTTCAAAAGCAACTAGATACCCACCGTTTAGCGGTGATTGACAAAACCCCTGCGATTTTAATCATTGATGGGGTTTGGGTGGAGATTCAATACACCCGTGACGAATTTAAGGAAGACCGTTCTGGACAATCTACTTGAGCGAGGGGTTAACCCGCAAACGGTGCAATTAGTCATCAGTGATGGCACATTAGGACTCCCTAAAGCACTCCAGACCCATTTGTCCAACGCGCAACAACAACGCTGTGTCACCCACAAAGTCCGAGGGATTGAGCACTATTTGAGCTATGCTCAGTTGCCTTAGTGCGATGCCAATGACCAACCGCTCAAAGCGGAGCAAGCAAAACGGCAACGACGCTTTGAGATCACATCTGAGGCATACCAGATTTACGAAGCAGACAGCATTGAACAAGCCCAGCACAGACTCCAACAATTTATGATTGACTGGCAACTGCTAGAACCCAAAGCTATGCAAGTCGTTCAACGGGATTTCGAGCTGACGTTGACGTTCTATCAATTTGACCGCTCGTTGCACCGTCATATTCGCACGACCAATCATCTAGAGCGTTTGTTTCGGGAGTTTCGGATCAAATCCGATGAAATTGGGGCTTTCCCGCATGAAACCAGTTGCTTAACCGTGTTTTTCCTGGTGATTGAGCGAGATCATGCTAAACATGACCGTAAAGCCGTGGCGAAAAATTCGTGACACTAACGAAATTGCGAAAGTTATCAGTCAAAGTTAGCAGTCTATGAGCAGGCGCGGATTGTTCGTGGGCATGGTGGCACTGGATATGATCTATCTGGTTGAGCGACTGCCCGATCGCAATCAAAAAATAGTGGCGATCGACTTTACAACCTCAGCCGGAGGCCCAGCCACCAATGCAGCCGTTACCTTTAGCTATTTAGGCAACTCGGCTATGCTCATGGGGATTGTAGGAGCGCATCCCCTCAGCCAGATTATTCGGGCAGACTTGCAGCAGTGGCAGGTAGAAATTGCCGATCTCGATCCTCAACGACGTGACCCCGTGCCTACGGCTTCCATTCTCGTCACTCAGGCGACAGGCGATCGAGCCGTTGTCTCCTTGGCTGCGCCTCATGCCTCATTCTCCCCCAATCCCCAATCCCCCAATCCCCCAGCATTGAGCAGTTTGGATGGCGTAGAAATTGTCTTAATCGACGGGCACCAAATGGATCTAAGCAGAGCGATCGCGCAGCAGGCTCATGCCTTGGCTATTCCAGTAGTGGCAGACTGTGGCAGTTGGAAGCCAGGATTTGAGGAAGTCTTGCCCTACGTTAGCCATGCCATCTGCTCAGCTAATTTTTATCCTCCTCAATGCCAAACTGCGGCTGAGGTCTTGGCTTATCTAGAAGCCTTAGCGGTTCCCCATGTGGCGATTACGGGCGGAGATCAATCCATTCAATATCTCAGCTTGGGGCAATTTGGAGAGATTCCGGTACCGACCGTTGCAGTCGTAGACACCTTGGGGGCAGGAGACATTTTTCATGGCGCGTTCTGTCACTTTTTGCTGCACCATACTCCCGCTCAGAGTGGTTTTATTGATGCTTTAGCGCAGGCCGTTCAGGTCGCCTCCTATAGCTGCCAATTTTTTGGCACTCGGCGATGGATGGAATCAAGCAAGCTGTTTTTATAAGGTTTAGGCGGTCTTGGCGTCACGGCTTCAACCCTTTCAGAGATAATAGGCAGAAAAGCATCAGAGAGGCGATCGTGAAAGAACTCGAAACGATGACGGGTCAGTCGGTAGAAGAAATTTTGTCTGCTATGCGCTCAATCGGATGGGGGGCAGCAGCAATTTTGCGGTCTTACTACCGAGGCGAACCAGATGCGGCAGGCATGGCGCGATCGCTTGAGATTCAAGACAAAAAAGAAGGCCCGGTCACAGCCGCCGATTTGGCCGTGAATCTCTATGTTTTGGGCAAACTGGAATCTATTTTTGGCACAGAGAATTTTGGCTATCTCAGCGAAGAAACCTACAAAGCTCAAGAAGTGCCTGCGCCTCTGCCCTATGACTGGGTTTGGATCTTAGATCCGCTAGATGGCACCCGAGATTTTATCGACAAAACCGGGGAATATGCGTTTCATTTAGCGCTGACCTACCGAGGCCGCCCCATGCTAACGGTTGTGGCTTGTCCAGAGCTAGAGAAGCTTTACTACGCTAGCTTAGGCGGCGGGACATTTTTGGAAACGCCCGATGGCAAAAGTCAGTCTGTGCGGGTCTCTGATCAGTCCGAGATAGCTAACCTGACGTTAGTGGCAAGCCGCACCCATCGGGATGCTCGCTTCAATCAACTCCTGGAAAAGCTGCCCTGCCAAAACCAGCTTTTTGTTGGCAGCGTGGGCGGCAAGATTGCGGCGATCGTTGATCGTCGGGCAGAAATCTATATTTCTCTCTCAGGTAAGTCTGCCCCCAAAGATTGGGATATGGCCGCGCCAGAGCTAATTTTGACGGAAGCAGGTGGATGTTTTAGCCATGCTGACGGCTCACCTCTGCGCTACAACCAGGGTGATGTCAGTCAATGGGGCTGTTTAGTGGCTAGCCACGGCGTTTGTCATGATCAGCTTTGCACTACGATCGCGCAAATCTTGGCCGAAGTCGATAGTACGGCTTCAGCCTAACTAGAGCTAATCACTTTAACTAGGGACATTTTGGATGGTGCACGGAGCGCACCACCCAAAATTTGTGACCCTCAACTAACGGGTCTAAAAATGCTGATACCCATGAGGTGGGCATCAACATCAGGACTGTGGGTGATCAGCGCGATCTCCAACAAGCCCTGATTAACCGTCACAGGATAGCCACCATAGCGCTGCCAGTTTCCCAAAGCTAGCTTGCCAACCCCTGTGGCGATCGTTTGCCCTGCTACAAGCACCTCCAAAGAATGCCAATCTGTCTGGTAGTTTTCCATAATCCACAGGTAGAGGTCATAGCGACCATTGGGCAAGGTCTGGCTAATTTCTAATCTTTGCGATCGGTAGACCACCGTATTCAGCATCTTACGCAAATCACGGTTGCCCGTAGGGTTGAGTTTTACTTGGGTGGCAGAGACATTTGCCTCTGGGACGGTTAAGCCATCAGCGAGGGCAGATTCATAAGCCGCCCAGCGTTGCCCTTCGAGGGTAACGGCTTCTCCGCCCAAATTAATGCCTTTAACAAATTCTCCAGAAGGGATAGTGCCAATAGCAAACTCATCGCTACTGAACAGATCTTTGAAGCGATCGACAAACTTAGAAATCATCCTGGGCAGGGGGTGAAGGGAATAACGTACCCAACCTAGCCGCTACTCGCCCTCAGTGGCAACGGGTGAGGCATTCACAGGCGGCTCTGAAGCTTTAGTTTCTGTTGCGGTAATGGTTGAAACCAGCTCCATCTGCAAGTCGGGTCGGCTTGTGCGGATGGCATCAAATGAACCTTTGATAAAGCTAGCGATCGGCACGGCGACCACCAGCCCCAAAAAACCGCCTAACTTAATGCCTAAGTCGAGTGAAACCAGCATCCAAACTGGATTCAACCCTGTGATTTCTCCCAAAATCCGGGGAGCCAAAATATTTTCGATAATTTGGTTGATGATGACTGCGACCACCAGCACCTTCACCCCCAGCCAAAAATTTTGCAGAGCCAACAGCAAGCTCACAATCAAAATCGTAGTTGTGCCGCCAAAAGGAACAAGGCTAGCCACACCAATTCCTACGCCAAAGAGCTGGGCTAAGGGAATTCTTAAAATCAGCAGAGCCGTCGTTTGCACTAGGCTAACAATCGCTGCCATCGTCGCTTGGCCTGCAATATAGCGCTCAAAATTGAGCGGCAGCGCCTGACGGATTTGGTTATTCCAGCCCTGAGGCAACCATCCCAAAATACCGCTCCATAGGCTCTCGCCCCGCAGCACCAAAAAGATGGTAAATACCAGCGTCAAAAACACATTGACGACACTGCCGATCGCCCCAAACACAATGCTAAACGCCTGACTGGTAAACGATCGCAATCCGGTTGTGAACCGAGCGATCGTCTGATTAAAGGTGGTGCTGATGTCGATGGGTAGCTGCTGTGCGATCGCCCAATCTTCTATGGTTTTTAGCTGTTGCTGGCCTGACTTGATCCAGTCAGGCAGACGGATGAGCAGCTCATTGGCTTGCCGCAGGATCAACGGCACCAAGAAGACCGCCAAGACTCCCAGAATAAACAAAAACAGCAGCAGAACAATCCCAACCGCAATCCCTCGGTTGACCCCCCGGTCTTTGAGAAAGCGAATGGGATAGTCCAGCAGGAAGGCCAGCAGGGTTGCCGTAATCAAGATGGTTAGCAGGGGCTGTAGCTCTTGCGCCAGCAGCGAAAGCAGCCAACCGTTCAAGAAAATGAGCGGGAAGGTTAGCCCAATAGTGAAGAGACGCGGCAATTTGGCAAGGGACTGCAACATGGGGAGAGAGACACTTCAGACTTCAAACCAGCAAATTTCAGACCAAGCGATTCAGCGGGTGGACAGGGTTTAAGTGGAGTCCACTAATACAGTACCGTATGGGCGATCGTCTCAGGTCACTCAAAGGTGAGGTTTTGGGTATTGCAGACTGTCGCTGTGAATTTTTTGGGTGATCTAAAAAATTCACAGCTTAATTCACCTGTGGGAGGGATCTTGAAACCTGAATGGCTTGAAACTCAGCTACGCCATCAAGCCGCAGCAAAATAACGGCTTGCTCAAGTGCTCAAACAAACACCTTATCGAGAGGCATTGAGCAGCAGTTCTGTCCGCCAAAGCCCCGATCGACAGACAAAAGGACAATAGCGAACAATCAGCTGCTGCTGTTGGGCGGTGGGTAAGATTTTGGCGGTATCGTACTTGGCGATCGCTCTAGCAATACGGCGGGCATCATCTAAGGGTGCGCCAGACCTAAGCAACCGTCGCCAATAGAGGAACATGACCTTCTTGATCACCAGGGTCTGGGCTACCTTTTGGGCATCTTCTGTCGAAAGACCCAAGGCTGTGAGTTTGTGCCAATCAAACTCCAAAACGCTCTCTGGGTTTAAAGATTGTTCTGTTTCAGCAGGCGATAGGGCAGACTCAGATTGGAATGCGGTGGTAGGGCGACGAACAGAGGAGCGATTATCGGAGGGACGATCGGAGGCGGGCAGAATGCTCAGGTTAGAATGAGTCATACAGGCAGGAACCCTAAGGCTAAGGAAGTGACGTTCTGTTGTAACTTTTCTCTGATAGCTAATCACTGCTTCACATAAGAATTCCTCACTTTCGGCTGTAATTCTGTGATCCTGGACACCCGACTTAGCGGTGTGCTATGCAGGCAAACTCAACCCCAGGGCAGAATTCAACGTAATGCGGGCATTTTACAGTGCGAATAGGTGAAAAAGAGCATCCGCGCGATGTTGATTTCACGGATTCAATCCATATTGCTCAAAACCTCTTAAAGCTTGTTAACAAACTCAGGGATAATAAGAGACTGAGCCGCTTACCTTACGCACATTATCTTCACCTTGGGCATTGACCTTCGCAGCTACGTTTATTTGGACAGCTTGCAGCGTCAGCACGCTGCATACTTAGGAACTCAGGCACTGGGGTTTCTTCCTTTACCGGGAGATTCTTCGCTTTGGGTAGAAATTTCTCCAGGCATCGAAATTAATCGACTTCTCGACATTGCCCTGAAGTCGGCATCGGTTCGCCCAGGTGTATTGGTGATTGAGCGGTTGTATGGGCTGCTAGAGGTTCACTCCAGCATGCAGAGTGACACTAAGGCAGCAGGGCGGGCTATTTTGGATGCGATCGGAGCGAGAGAGCGAGACTGCCTCAAGCCACGCGTCATCTCGAGCCAAATTATTCGTAATATTGATGCCCACCACACACAGCTGATTAATCGCACCCGCAGGGGCAATATGATCTTGGCAGGGCAAACGCTATATGTGTTGGAGGTCGAGCCTGCTGCCTATGCAGCACTAGCAGCCAATGAAGCCGAAAAAGCGGCTTTGATCAATATTTTGCATGTCTCGGCAGTAGGCAGTTTTGGACGGCTTTATTTGGGCGGTGAAGAAAGAGACATTATGGCTGGCTCTCAGGCGGCCTTGGGTGCGATCGAAAATATCGCCGGACGAGAAAGTCCATCCGCAGCACGAAACGAGTAAAACACTCCGGAGTAGCGAGAGTCAGGCCGGAGGATTTGAGGACAAAAATGGCGAGTGGAGAATTACTGGCATTACTGAAGTGGGGAGCCATCGGCTGGGTAGATTGGCGATCGCGCCATCCCCAGGCTGAGCCAGACTTGAGTGCGGCCGATCTGCGAGAAATGGACTTGAGCCGGGTAGACCTGAGCAAAGCCAATCTGAAGAGAGCTTGCTTAGTAGAAGCTAACCTGGCACGAGCTAATCTCAAAGACGCCAATCTCAGCCGTGCGAATTTGTATGAGGCAAATCTGACAGGAGCCGATCTCACCGGAGCCGATCTCACAGATGCTCACCTGATTGGAGCCAACTTTAGCCTCGCTGAACTTCAGGGCGCAAACTTGCGCGGGGCAGACCTGCGAGCTGCTAACCTCTACAGCGCCAATCTCAGCCTCGCTGACCTGATGGCCGCTGACTTTCGTCAGGCCAATTTGCGACTCGCTGACTTTAGCGATGCCAAGCTGATGAAAGCTGACTTCACAGAGTCTTGGCTCGATGGAGCCATTTTTACGGGAGCTAACCTGAGCTGCGCTAATTTTTCTCAAGCTGGGCTGGTGGCTGCCTATTTTCCTAAAGCCAGCCTCTATCGCACCCTGTTTCGAGAGGCGTACCTTGTGCGGGCTTTTTTGGTGGGAGCCGTGCTCGTAGAAGCGAATTTTGAGCGATCGAATTTAAGCTGGGCCAACCTGAGCAGAGCCAACTTGTCGGGCGCTTACTGTTCTGGCGCAAATCTGCATGGCGCTGACCTCAGCCGCGCCGATTTGCGGCAAGCCGATCTGCAAGACGTAAACCTACGCAGTGCCAACCTTAGCAAAGCGAACCTGGCAGGTGCCGATCTGTATAGAGCTGATCTGTTCGCTGCCAATCTGACCCAGGCAAACCTACAGGGCACGACGATGCCAGATGGCAACCTACATCCTTAAGCCCGCCCACCCCGATAGCGCAACTGCTGCTTAATTTCATACATCCGGGCGAATTGTGGGATGTCGCCATGATGGCCTAAGACAATGACGGTATCTCCGTTTTGCAGAACCTCTTCATGTTTGGGATGGGTCAGCAAGGTACCCTCACGACGGCGCAGGGCGACGACGATGAAAGTTCCTTTGCCCCGCACTTCTAAATCTGCGATCGTGCGACCGACCAGGTGGGAATTTGGCGGCACAGTCAACTCATCTACCTGGATATCAATTTGGGCTAACAGTTCATTTAGGCGAGTCCGCTCTTCGCTTTGATCTAAAAATTCGATGGTGTTGGGGTGGGTAATCAAGTTCGCCATCCGGAGTCCGCTAATGCTGGCCGGAGAGATAACATGATTGGCTCCCGCCAACCGCAGCTTTTTTTCGGTACTGGGCATTTCGCCCCGCGCCACAATCATCAAATTGGAGTTCAGCTCCCTCGCCGTTAGGGTGATAAAGACGTTAATTGCGTCATCAGGCAGTACGGTTGCCAATACCTTGGCCCGCTCGATTCCGGCAGATTGCAGCACTAGCTCATCGCTAGCATTACCCTGGCAGACTCGGTATCCCATAGCTTCGGCGCTGGCAATGCGATCGCCATTGTTATCCACTATCACAAACGGATGGTGAGCATCGACCAACTTGCGCGCTAAAACCTGACCAATGCGGCCATATCCACAGACGATCGCATGGTTCTCTAGTCTGGCGAGATCTTGTGTCTTGCGGCGGGTATCTAAAGCCCGATGGATTTCTCCTTCAGTCACCATTTGCACAAATCCTCCTACGATAAAAGCGGCTGAGGTCACCCCTGCGACAATGACAAAAATGGTGAAGACGCGACTTTCCCAAGAGACAGGGCAAAATTCACCAAAGCCAATTCCAAAAATGGTGATGATCACCATATAGACCGCATCAAAAAACGTGCAGCCCAGCAGAGCGTAACCAAGGACTCCGCCCCCTAATGTGAGAGCAGAAAAGACAGCGCCGATGAGTATGCCGCGAGCAGGTCGCATGGGTGGGTTGTTATCCTTCAGCTGGAGGCGATCGGCTGTATTTCAACGCCTGTACTCTAACGCTAAATTACGGTCGTCAAATGTATTCTGGGTTGCAGGATAATCTCTGTAGGGCAGAAGCCTTGTCGCCACCTACACCTCGCGTTATCAAAGCGCTAGAGTATAGTTCTAACAGATTACCCATAGATTTCACATTGTGATTGTGGGGTGACAATCTATCCCCCCCGATCGCCTCTTACCCATGCGTACCCGAAATAACCGCTCTCACTCGCAAATGCCAGAAATCAACCTGATCCCGATGCTGGATGTGTTGATGACGGTTTTGACCTTTTTCATCATTGTTTCGATGTCATTGACGGGAGAGCAGCTATTCAACCTCAATCTGCCGACGGGTGAAGCTGAAAGTGGCAAAAAGACCGCATCAGAAAATGTGAAGCTGACCATTGGGCTGGACAAAGATGGGAAAACCGTAATGGACAATCAGCCTGCTACCGAGCCAGAGGTGGTTCAGCGGGTGCAAAAATTTCTGTCTGAAAATCCTGAAGGCGTTGTGACTTTGAAAGCCGACAAAGGGCTGAAGTATGAAAACGTGCTGGGGCTACTCAGAATTTTGAGAGATATGGGGGGCGATCGCGTTTTTCTGGCGATTGAGAAAGCCTAGAGTGGAGACTGACTCCATAGGACTAACAGCGTTGATTGACCCTCTTGAGAAGGAATGAGGCTAAAGAACCGACTCGTGCCGCTGCGAATGGCTTGATACAGTCCGCCGCCGCTATAGTCTCCTACTCGAATCAGATCAATCTCGGCCGCCTGAAACTTGGGTCTGAGATCCTCAAACACGGCATCTACGCCCTGATTCTCGGCATAGACCGCACTTTGGGCGATCGCCTTGAGCGCAGGAGAAGCTTCTGTCGTGCTGCCTGACGCGCTATCTGGCGCACTGTCAAAAAACGCTGTAGGCTCAGCCACTAGCGCATTGGCATTGCTAACCGCTTGCCAACCGCTACTGGTTGCAGTAGGCAAGATCTCAGCCAAGTCAGCCAAAAACTTCGAGTCGCCATTGGGGAGTAAAGCCTGATCGTTGCTTTGCAACAGTGGGTCAGGAATCACCAGAATATTGGTTCCGCCTGCTGCATTGGGAATCAGGGTCAAAAACTCAGTGACTCCCCCCTTTGCAACCCTATAGACCAGGCGTTGAGAAGATTGCTCTACAGGCTCAACGGTATAGTTCTGGCGGCTCAGCTGTTGTTGAAACCATTCATCGACTTCAGCGATCGCCTTTGGGGTTTTGCGGCTAAATGGCTCATAGGCCGTGGGCAATCCAAAAGAGCCAGGTTGCGCCTCCGGGTATTGCGGAAAATCTTGAGGGAAGGCATCGACGACAGCGGGGGGTGAAGCGACAACCTCTTGCGGTACGGCGGCTGGAGTTGGGCTGACAGGGCTGGGGGCGGCGCGAACAACCGGGGCGGGTGGAGAAGCTGCTGTTCCTACAACGGCTCCTACAGTAGGTACAGCAGCAGGACGCACAGGCACGGCTGTCACAGCAGGCTTGGGAGTCCCCTGAGCCACAGCAGGCTGCTTGAGCGATCGCTCAACCGGGGGCAGTTGGGTAATGGTAATGGCTTGATCTGCCGCCGTTGCCTCGGAATGGCTGGCTTGGGGCAAGGGGAGCAGCAGTGCCAAAGCATGAACACCCACCGACAGCAGCAGCATCGGGCGGATGACTCGCCAAACGGTTTGCCATCGATGGGGCTGCGAATTTTTGAAAGGAAGCGACCTAGCCATGAATTCAGATATCTAGATATGCAGTAAAGCGAAAGAGAGGGAAAAAGCAGCCTACTGCTGGAAGATATGCTTCAAGCCCTATAGCCAAACGCTTCTGGCTTGGGAAGGGAGCGCTAATGCTCCCAATAATTCAGGATACTGCTTAGGCTCACAAAATCCTTGTGCTTTGAAATACAGGCGTCTTGAAAGCCTCTGCGGCTCGAAAACCCCATGAGGCTATACAATTCGACTGAGCTGACCATTCCATTAAAGCCGACGAAGTCGTTCGGCAGCTCTTATGATCTGCTGATTTTCAGATCGAATATATCGAATATATAGTTAGGGAATCTTGCCCCCTCTCCTTCATGAGTCATCCTTCATTGCGAATTCAATGTGTCAACTTAGACTGTTTGCACCCAGACAATGCCGCAGACCAGGCCGTATGCGATCGCTGTCAAACCCCCCTCGTGCATCGTTACCTTTGGGCTAGCAGTGGGGCAAGCTGCGGGGTAGTCAACCCTGCGAATATTCCAGTCGATACAAAGGTTGCCGATCGCTACTGGGTGATTCGTCCTCAAATTTGGCTGGATACCCAGCCCGCCAGAGCCGCAGATGTTCCGAACTTGATGCCAGAAGCGGCATTGGCCTATCTCTATCTATATTCCCATCGGTTACACCTGCCAGGATTGTACGGCTTTTGCGCTGAAGCTGAAGAGACTCCTGCGATCGCCTTATTAGACAACGCCCCCCTCGACGCAACCGGGCAATTGTTTTCCTCACTTGTAACAGCCTGGAAGACGGTATCTTCGATACGGCAGATCTACTGGCTGTGGCAGATCTTACAGCTATGGCGACCGCTGAGACAGCAAGGCGTAGCCACCAGTCTGCTAGTGCCAGACAATCTGCATGTAGAAGGCTGGCGCGTGCGGCTGCGTGAGCTATTGAGCGATCGGCCTGAATTATCCCAGCCAGACTCCTCTACAGAGTCTCCCGAACTGGTTACGCCATCCCTCAAAGGTTTGGGGGCGCTCTGGCAAACTTGGGTGACAGCGGCACCAGACTCTGCATCACCAGAGTCAGCACCACAAGACTCAGCGGTGCAGAACCTGCTAGAAGAAATTTGCCAGCAGATGCAAACGGCCGAAGAGAAAGACTTTGAAGCGATCGCCACTCGGTTAGACACATTACTGCTAGAGCAAACCGCACAGATGCCGCTCTATCTCGACATTGCTGGAGCCACCACCACAGGCCCTCAACGCAACCACAATGAAGATGCTTGCTTCCCGATCGCTTCTCCAGCCGACGAAACTCTGGCTCCTTACGTAGGCATCATTTGCGATGGCATCGGGGGACATGAGGGCGGCGAAGTCGCCAGCCAGCTAGCGCTGCGATCGCTCCAGTTACAGATTCGCGTTTTGCTGGCAGAGCTGTCAGGAATGACTGAGCCTTTGACTCCAGCAGTGGTCAAACAGCAGCTCACCGAAACAGTTCGAGTGGTCAATAATCTGATTGCCAACCAAAACGACACTCAGAAGCGAGAGTTGCGCCAGCGCATGGGCACTACGCTCGTGATGGCACTCCAGTTTCCCCAAAAAATTCCGCTAGGGCCAGAGCCAACGCAAACAGGCCAGAGCCATGAGCTGTACCTGGTACATGTGGGCGATAGCCGAGCCTACTGGCTGACTTCAAACTATGTACATCAGCTCACCCTGGATGATGATGTAGCAACGCGAGAAGTCCTGATGGGGCGCAGTCCCTACCAAGAGTCGCTGCGTCGTCCCGATAGCGGAGCCTTGACGCAAGCCCTGGGAACGCGCAAGGCAGATCTGGTAGAGGTGAATGTGCAGCGATTTGTGCTTGAAGAAGATGGCTTGCTGCTGCTGTGTTCGGATGGGCTGAGCGACTACGATCGCGTTGAGCAATGCTGGCAGCCGATCGCCCAAGCTGTGCTAGAGAGCAAGATATCGCTGCGAGAAGCCGTTCAGGAATGGATCGGCATTGCCAACCAAAAAAACGGACATGACAATACTTCTGTGGTGCTGATGCGCTGTTTGGTAAGCCAGCCGCCGCAGCCTGTTTCCCCGTCACCCCTCCCAGACCCCGTGGCAGAACCCCAGGCGATCGCCCTACCTGCCCTCGATACTGAGCTAGCAGATTCATCGCGGGCGCTGCTCTACGATGAAGAGCAGCTCAGACCCGCAGATGCCTCCGTACCCTCCTCGACTTGGAAGCCTTTGACATTGGGGGTCAGGCTGCTGGGTCTGCTGGTGCTGGCCGTCATTGCAGGCATTTTGGGCATGGCCATTTGGCAACAGATGGAGCGATCGGCTTCACCCTCCTTGTCGCCGTCTTCCAGTCCTGCTCCTCAATAGCTCTGGGTTGAAAGATTTTTGCGGGCATTGCACTCCCAAAAATCTCCTACGTTCTAGACCAGCAGCGATGAAGCCGTAAAAAATCAGCAGATGGGAAACACAGCCTCACTGTCTATTGCGGTTTTCTTAGGCTGTAAGATAAGCAAGGGAATTAAATCAAAGTCAATATTGGCTTGAGCACTGGCTCTGCCTAATTAGGATAAAATCTGAAGCGTTTATGAAAGTTGGCGATCGCGTTCGTGTTAAAGAGTCTGTAGTGATTTACCATCACCCTAGCCACCGTAATCAAGCTTTTGACATTCAAGGGCTAGAGGGTGAAATTTCTGCGTTTGCCAATGAATATCGGGGCAAACCGATTAGTGCCAATTTCCCCATACTGGTCAAGTTTGAAAACAAATTTAAGGCGCACCTGCGGGAGCCGGAGCTAGAGATTATTTAGCCCAGGCCGAGAGCCAGAGACGCAGTTGTAAGGCGCGTCCCACAACCAGTCATCTGCAAATACTGGGTTGACAAAAAATTGGGTTCAAAAGAGCGACTCTCAAACCCAATTTTTTGCGGTTCCATGCTGCGAGAACGCTGTCAGACCTACCGAGAGTTGGCTGCATAAAACCATTGCAGAGGATTTAGCTCTCCCCGCATCTGCGCCAGCTCCTGCTGGTGTTGAGCCGCAATTTTTGCATACCAGCGGCAGTGATCGGCGTGGGCTTGCCGCATCCGCACTTCTTCATAAAAAGCATGGGTGTTCTGATAGGTTTCAAACTGAGGATCGATCGCGGCAGGCGGCAGTGGAATCAGATAGGCGAAACCGTTCGACATGAAAGCATCCTCAGCGCTGCTACAGAGTATTGGCAATGGCTCTCCTTAGCCTAACGAATTACAGCCAGCCGCGCAGACGGTAAACGAACAATCCCACATATTCCTTAAGCGATCGCGTCATCTGATTCAGGTTTCTGGCGTCGGGTAAGGCGTTCAGCAGCTTAATGCCTAGCGTATCGTCAGAGGCGTTTAACTCTTCTCTAGAAACCAGAAAGTCCGTTGGGGCGGCGATCGCATCAATCCCCTGCTTGCGAAAGATTTTGAGCGATCGCGGCATATGCAGCGCAGAAGTGACGAGCAGCACTCTTTTAATGTTTTGCGCCTGCAAAATCTTCTTGACATTGACGGCATTCTCATAGGTGTTTAGCGAGGTGGCATCCTGCAAAATTGCCGATTTAGGCACTCCCATCAGTTCTATAAGAGCCGCCATGTCTGATGCTTCTGAAGCGCTAACGCCCTCTAGATCAAGTGTGCGACCACCGCTCAACACCACAATCGGCGCTTTGCCCTGACGGTAAAGCTGTGCGCCATAAATCACGCGATCGCCCTCCTCCATGACATCCACCGCAGGGCGAGGATAAATCTGAGGCCGGGTGGCACCGCCCAAAACAACGATCGCCTCTGCTCGGGGTAGCTCTGCCAACGGAATATGTTGCCACTCTAGCGATCGGGTTAGCTGATTAGCCACCCAGCTATTGCCGCCCACCAGCAGCAGCCCCAACGCCAACACAATGCTTAAGGCCGAAAGCCTCGGCCGTTTCCATAAAAGGATGAGCGCCATCACTAGCAACAGGCACGCTAGACCCAAAGGATAGATGAATAAAGGCAGCAGTTTCGAGAAGTAAACAAACATAGGGGAAGGACGCGTAAATCAGCACTTGCAAATGGCTAGAAACCTTGACATTTCTCAGGCGAACCATAGAGCCGTCAGGATCGAAAATTTAATCCCTGGCGGGTCAATTCCTCGCCGCTCTGCGGCGTAAAATGCAGGAATGAGCGAGTATATCCACAAACGACATAACGTTACAGTTTTGCTTTACCACTTAGTTTTTCCAGCAAAATATCGACGGGCTGTGTTCGA
>DATNPL010000040.1:0-34093 GCA_036703255.1 Coleofasciculaceae cyanobacterium | reverse complement strand
AAGTGCCGCGCGGAGCGCGGCACTTCCAAAAAACTATTCGGTTTTATTGTGTGGGCGATCCTAAGCGCCTTAAAGTGTCGATAGGAAAGAACGCGCCAACATAAAGCTAGAGATAGATTTGGCGTCGATCGGTTCTCCTGCCAAAATGGCCCGCTCTAGCTCTTGCGGCGTCATCAAAACGGTTTCAATATCTTCGTCTTCGTCTTGCTGGGGCGGCATTTCCAACTTTTCCAAATCGAGCGCTAGAAAAGCGTAAATCACCTCATCTGAATAGCCTGGAGCCAGAAAAAATCTGCCTAACGTTTGCCATTTGTGGGCGCGATATCCTGTTTCTTCTTCAATTTCGCGCCGAATGGTGGTTGCCGGATCTTCATCAGGTTCGACTGTCCCAGCCGGGAATTCTAACAAACGACCCTGCGCTGCAAAACGATATTGTCGCACCAGCACCAAGCGGCCATCGGCCGTCACGGGTACCGCCAGTGCGCCCCCCGGATGACGAACGCATTCCCAGTCGCCTTCGGCTTTGTTGGGCAAACGTAGACGGTTGACCTCAAAGTTGAACTTGCGCCCGCGATAAAACAGCTTTTGCCTGAGCAGTTGGGGAGGTTCAAAACCGATGGGCATAGTGTCAATAAGAGAGGGTAAAGGATGAATGAGCTTGAGAGACTACTTATCTATTTACGTTCTTAATTTTCTACTTTCAGAACGATTTAGTGGTTTGCTAAATTGCCAACTTTTCTGATTTCAGAACAGTCTACCTGCTTCAAGAGGTCTGCGATCGCTTGCCCCGAAATTGGCTCCACCCAATCTGCTGCAATGTCAGCTAAAGGCGCTAACACAAAAGCGCGATCGCCCATGCGGGGATGGGGAATTTGCAGATTGGGCTGCCGGATCACCAAGTCATCAAACAGTAACAAATCCAGATCTAGAGAACGCGCCCCCCAGCACTCTTGTCGCACTCGCCCAAACTGCGTTTCAGTTTTGAGCAACACATCCAGGAGCTGCACAGGCGACAACAGGGTCGATAGCGTGGCGCAAGCGTTGAGAACATCTGGCTGAGGGGGGCCGATCGCCACGGTTAGGTAAAAAGGGGATTGCGCCTGAAGCACAATGCCTGGATAATCAGCCAACGTTTGCAAAGCCGATTGCAAAATAGCGGCAGAGTCGCCCATGTTGCTGCCTAGAGCGATCGCCACCCGATGCCATCCCATTGCCCCAATAGTAGGGTTCACCATTTACAAAGCGCCTACCAAGTGGGATCAACATAGAGATTAACTACCAGCGTCTTTTGCCCTGGTGGAATGGCGGTAATGCAAGCGCAAAGGCTGCTACCATCCTCTAATTCAACCTCGCAAGCATGGCAAGAACCCATCATGCAGCCCGTTGGAATGCACAAACCTGCGCGATCGGCCACCCGCAACAGGGGTTCTCCAACCTCAGCCGTCACTGTCACATCATCCGGTAAAAAACGCACCTCGACGCCCATCAACCTACTCTCACAAAGAACTTACTCTCACAAAGAACCTCTGCTCGAAAACAGATTAAATTTTTCAGGACAAACTTTTTTAGGATAAACAAACAGAAGAAATCCTAGCCTATCAGAATAGGCAAAAATCTACTGGCCGAGCTGCTGCAAAATGGGTGACAGGTCAAGGTGGCTACCCACAGCATCAGCTAGCTCATCCAGCATGGCTTCTCTCTGCTCTCGGTAGTTAGAGATACCTGTCGGCAAAGACTTCAAGCCGCGCTGCTGACGCAAGCGATTTAGCCAGGCTCGCCGCCAAGGGCCATTATCAAACAGTCCATGCAGATAAGTGCCCCAAATCGACTGAGTAATATCTACCACGCCAATGTTGGCATCATCAAACAGGGCTTTGTAGCCTGGAGTACCGCCACTCTCAGCCTCGGCATCCACCAGATGGCTCCGCCCCTGATGAATTTCGTAACCTGCAACAGGCAGACCGACCTGCGGAAAATTGGAGGTAACTAGCCGCTGCCGCGCTACTTTTTGACCCGTGATCACGGTTTTTAGCGGCAATAGCCCCAGTCCTTTGTATCGCCCTTCCTGCCCTTCTAGCCCTTCGGGATCAGCCAACAGCTTGCCCATCATCTGGTATCCACCGCAGATGCCTAACACTGTACCTCCTGCGGCTGCGTAATTTTGAATGGCTTCTGCCATCCCAGTCCGCTGCATGGCAACCAGATCGGCGATCGTCGTTTTGGAACCTGGCAAAATCACTGCATCCGGGTAGCCCAGCGAGTCCTTAATGCTGACATACTTGACACTCACCGTTGGCTCTGACTCTAAGGGATCAAAGTCTGTGAAATTGGAGATGCGAGGCAGCCGAATCACGGCGATCGTCAGGTCGCTGTTGACATTACCCGGAACGCGATCGGCCAAGGAGAGTGAATCTTCTGCTGGAAAGACTTGATCAAACATGGGAATAACGCCCACAACCGGAATCCCCGTGCGCTGTTGCACCCAGTCAATTCCCGATTGCAGTAGCGCCTTCTGGCCTCTGAACTTGTTAATAATGATGCCGCGCACCAGCGCTCGCTCTTCGGGATCGAGCAATTCCAGCGTCCCGATGATGTGGGCAAAGGCACCCCCGCGATCGATATCAACCACCAACAGCGTCGGCGCATTTAGATAGCGGGCGACCCGCATATTGGTCAAATCTCGGTGCTTCAGGTTGATTTCTGCCGGACTCCCGGCTCCTTCGCAAATGATCAGGTCGTACTCTTCTCCTAGCCGTTGCAGAGATTCTTCGATCGCTTGCCAACCCACCTCGAAAAAGCGATCATAGTACTCTACCGCGCTAACGCGTCCCGCCGCCCGACCTTTGAGAATCACCTGAGAAGTCATGTCCCCCTGCGGCTTCAGCAAAATTGGGTTCATCTCGACGCTGGGAATGATACCAGCCGCCCAAGCCTGTACCGCCTGAGCATGACCAATCTCACCGCCTGTGTTGGTGACATAGGCATTCAGCGCCATATTTTGTCCCTTAAAGGGGGCTACTCGCCACCCCCGCCGGCTTAAGATGCGGCACAGTGCAGTTGTCACCATTGACTTCCCAGCATGGGACGTAGTTCCAACAACCATGATGGCTTTCATCAATGAGAACCTCCGAGGGCTAGGGGGGGATGATATTTTAAGCAGAGCAACCGCTTCTGGATACGATGAAATGAGGGTTCCAGAAAGGTCATCACATTCGCCACATTTGTCACAAAAAACCGTCTAAAACTGCATCCAGCTGGGCAAACGCGCCCACCGACTCAACGCATTATATAGGCGATCGCTCAAAGAGGGCGTAGAGCGGGCATCACCTCGTATCTGCCAGCGTTCTAGCATCTGTTGGCCTAAAGGCGTGATGCGAAAACTGTCCGTTAGGCCTTGTCCATCCACTTCTCGTCGTAGCAGACCCACCTGAATCAGCCAGACCAAATCGCTCTCAGCCGCCAGTTCCGCCACAGGGCGATCGGTATAGCCATTGCGAGCTCCTGTAATTCCAGCGATCGCTTTTAGCTCTACGCTCCGCTGCCGCATCGTCATAAAAAGTGCCAGCTTGAATGGAGTGCAGCGTAAGGCTCGGTCAGCTCGAGCGATTGTAGAGCGTGCGTACTGAATAGACTGAGTTTTGCTTGAAATAAACTCAGATGGAGAGGGTTCAGGAGTGGATTGTTCAGGCGTAGTAAAAGTCATGCAGCAGGCGATGAAGGTGAGGTAAGAATCTGGAGAAGGTGTTCAGATAAGAACCTGGAACAGAGAAAACTGGTATAGAATTGACATCTCTATCGACTATTTTATGACCTTTCTATAGATAAGCTCCAAATCGGTGAAATAGCCTGAGTTGCAAGGCTTGGAGACTTAAGCGAATGATTTGGCAAATTGAGCATGAAAAAAAAAGACGAAGCATTTGGGATTGTACCAATCTGGCGGCAGCCAGACTGCGATCGGTTTCTGTTGATTCAGCATTGGGCAGGGCACTGGGGATTTCCCAAAGGGCATGCTGAGTCCGACGAGACGGCGATCGTTACAGCCTGCCGAGAATTTGAGGAAGAGACAGGCATCACAGCCTATGAAGTCATAGACGCAGTTTCTTTCACCGAGAAATATAGCTTCAGCCGCGAAGGACAAATCATTGAAAAGACAGTTACCTACTTCCCTGCCTTTGTTCACACTTCAGTGGTTACTTGCCAAGAACAGGAAATAAAGGCATATGCTTGGGCGACCTTTGATGAGGCGAATCAAAAAATCACCTTTGGTCAAGCGCGACAGCTTCTAGTCAGGGTTAAAGAATATCTGAGCGATCGCGCCGCCAGCTTGGGCTAGACCTCCACATACTGATGAATGACTTTGAGGCGTTGAATGACTTTGAGGCGTGAATATAGCTGTGCGGACATATCTCTCCCAAGCAATCTGGCCTGCCAACCTGTCTTAAAATCTCTCCAGCGACCTATCCCCGTAGCATTGCATACATACGGTCAGAGCTGAGTGGACTATGTTAACCTTAGCGTGTGGTTTATTAAGACTCGTAACAGATCTAAAACATCGATCGCGTTTCATGCTCCAAGTCCTTCAATCTATTCGAGAGGAGTAGTCAGTGATTCTGCCCGCCCCATCTGATCAGACAGGTCAACTTTTCCAATCTCTAGCTCCGACTAATGACGCTCTCATTGCAGAATTCTTTCGTCGGTCGGTAGGAAAGTGGCGTTCTGAGCGCCGATATTACACGCTCCCCGATGGAGACACCAAAGAAATCGTCAGCCTGATTGCGATTCGGTTTTTGGTACAAGGCTGTGAAGAGCTACGATCGCTGGCTCGGATGCATCAGTTAGAAGACGAAGCGTTGATGACCTGTGGTGCTGAAGTGACTTGGGATAGCGCTGATTCAGTTTCTGGGAAAAAGCAATCTTTGGGTTCTACTCTGTTTGGGGCAAAGGCAAATATTTTGTACCGCGATCGCGGCTTTGCAACGCCCAACCCTGTCACGGCTGAGTTTTATTTCACTCAAGCTGAAGCGCTTTGTCTGCGTACGGAGTACAAAGGCTCAGTGTTTGAAGAAGAGCTAAAGCTAATTGGGCAACAGTATCGGACTCGGCAAACCATCATCTCTCGAGCTGGAGAACAGCAAATGATTGGGCAGTACTTGGAAAAGCGGATAGCGTAAAAAACGAGATTAACATAATCAAAACAATAACGAGAGGCTTTACCTCTCGTTATTGTTTTGATTATGAAAAAACGGGCTGACCCAATCTAGATCAACCCGCCGAATTTGGGAACGCTGAAAGGAACTACTTTTGCAGAACCAACTTGACGTTAGCGTTTTGCAATCCAGGACGCTTAACTTCAGTCAAAGTCTTGTTGACAGCATACTTCTGGTTGATCGAGTTGATCAGCTCGGTCTGGTTGTGCTTCTTAGCAACACCCCAGAGGTCAGCGATCAAGTCAAAGGAACCATCAGCATTGCGAGACCAACCCAGATCGTATTCGCCTTCAAGAACAGCAACGATGTCGGAACGAACGCGCTGACCATTGTAACCACGAACATCTGCTTCAGTCTTTACAGAGATGCCCAGATCACGCAGTGAAGACTTCAGAATTTCAGCGTCGGTGATCTTGGTACGCAGAGTGCTAAAGTGAGACATTTGGGATTTCCTCCAGTAGAGAAGTTGAGAGAAACAACAACGGTAACAGAGTAGGTAGTGCCGCACGGTTCAGCGGTTGGAATGCCAACAACAAATACGGCTTTGTCAAACTGCTAGCCATAGGCTAGCCTTTCCCCCTGTTGGGAGCAGAGGAGAAAGCTTTTAGAACTCTAATCGCTGATATTCAGCGACAGAGGCGGCGGCAGGTCTGGCACGCTGTCTGGCCCAATCTCTCAGGGCAGTGACCTGTTCGCTCATCGTCTTGGAAAGCGGCAGAGTGGCACGCATGGCTGCAATAATGTCCAGCTGGGTAAATTCCCGCTCCTGGGCAAATGCTTCGTACATTGCAGCGATTAGCGCCTGCTCGATCTCCGCTCCCGAGAAACCTTCACAAACCTTGACCAGTTGGTCGATATCAAAGCGCTCTAGCTCGCGGTGGCGCTTCGAGATGTGAATTCTGAAAATCTCTTTGCGCTCGTCTGGCGTCGGCAAATCAACGAAAAATATCTCGTCAAAGCGACCCTTTCTGAGAAACTCACCCGGCAATCGTTCAACTCGGTTGGCAGTTGCCATGACAAATACAGGAGAAGATTTTTCCTGCATCCAGGTCAGGAACGAACCAAAGATACGACTCGAAGTACCGCCGTCTGAGTCTGCTGAACCCGTGCTGCCCGCAAAGGCTTTGTCTATCTCATCTATAAATAGGATGACTGGAGAAATAGACTCTGCCGTTTTTAAGGCATTCCGGAGATTTGCCTCCGATCGCCCCACCATAGAGCCATCGTAGACTCTACCCATATCTAGGCGTAGAAGGGGTAGCCCCCACAGGCGCGATGTGGTTTTGGCAATTAGCGACTTACCGCAGCCAGGTACGCCTAGAATCAGCATTCCTTTCGGCTGGGGCAATCCGTACTCTCGTGCCCGCTCAGTAAAAGCGTTGGATCTTTGCCTCAGCCAGTGCTTCAGCTCCTCCAAACCCCCGACCGAGTCTAAGGTTTCATCCTCTTCAATGTATTCAAGAATGCCATTGCGTCGGATGAGCTGCTTCTTCTCAGAAAGAACGATGTCTACTTCAGCTTCCGTCAAACGCCCCGTTGTGACCTGTGCCTTGCGATAGACTTTTTCAGCTTCATCTTTAGTCAAGCCAAGAGCCGCTTTCAAAAGCTTCTCACGCGTTTCCGTGGTTGGCCGCTTGTTGCGAGTCAACTCAAGCTGCTGAGTCAAAACCTGATTAAGCTCAGGCAGATCGGGAAGGGGGTAGTCTAGAACCGCAACTTCTTTCTCTAGCTCAATTGGGATAGTCTGAACAGGAGACATGAGAATCACGGTCTTGTTCGTTTCCTTAAAGCTGGCGATCGCATCCCTAAGCCACCGGGTTACGGCAGGCGAATCAATAAAGGGATGCATGTCTTTGAAGACGAAAAGCCCCGGCTCACGCTGACGAATAACCCACTCTATAGCGGCTTCGGGCGAAACCGTATTGTGCTGTGTGACGTTTCGGGGTTGCCCATACTCAACAATCCCGTGGGTGACTGTCCAAATAAAGACGCGTCTCGTGGGCTTCATCTGAGCGATGACCGCAATTGTCTGTTCAGCTCGCTCTTCCTCAGATGTAACGAGGTATATCAAAGGATATTGAGCCTGAACTAGAACACTAAGCTCTTCTTTCATGACCATCAGACCTACCTAGAAACGATGCAGACGCTGTGTAGCTAAACTGCGAAACGTGTCACTCAACACCCTACCTGACACCTAAACCTACAGACCATATGGCTACCCACCATATGGCTACCCACTGCCCTAAGCTCGGCAAGTAACTAGCTCCCCTTCGCCTTGCTGACCCACATCGGCGCAATCATGAATGATTTCTGCCGCTGACGCCTCAGCATCGGACAAAAGACCTGAACGTTCCCGAAGGGCGACCATCTCACCATCACGCAGCACCAAAGAACTTACGCACTCAGGACAGCTGTAAATTCGGTGAGACTGCCCATGAAACGTTTCGATCTCGTTGACGACGTCTGAGTGAGTTAGATAGAACTCGATCGCACGTTCTGCGATCGCAGACATCGGTTCCAGTTCCACCGCTGAGCGGATCTTTAGCTGACGATGCAGGTCTGGAGGGAGATAGAGAGTAACTTTGTGCTTGTCTTGCATAACGACTACATGGTTAATACCCGGGTATGAATTAGAGAATAGTGCCTTTCCCAGGAAGCTGTCAAGCCAGCAAGACGCTATGACGGCAATATCGTTACACTTCTTTACAAATGCGTTGCAAGACCACCCGTAAAACCTCAGTAGCTTGAAAATTGAGGTTTTGTGGCGCTTCACGCGCCACAAAAATCTAAAGAACTACAGAAAGACGGGTTAACGCTAACTGCCGCGATACGTGCTGTACGACCAGGGAGACACCAACAGCGGCACATGGTAATGGGTGTTGATATCGGCAATGCCAAATTGCAAAGGGATGCGATCGAGAAAAGGGGGATTAGGAAGAGCAGTATCCTGCTTAACCGCCTGTCTGGCAAAGTACTCGCCCAGGGTGAAAGTTAGTTCATATACGCCTGACTGCATCTCACTTTCAGACAATAAAGGGGTGTCCGTTCGTCCGTCAGCGTTGGTGTACACCGTCTTTATTAGCGTTTTTTCACCCGAGGAGCCAATAGAAAAAAGGGCGATCGCAATTCCCTCTCCAGGACATCCTTGAGCCGTATCAAGCACATGAGTTGTAAGTTTGCCAGCCATCGTTGTGCCTCCTTGAATTTCGATGTAAGGTTATTGAGTTTCATAGAATCGCTCAACCTCTTGCACAACGCGGGTTTTGCTGATGATTAAATGCTTTTGCATCGCGGTCGTTGCCGCTTCGACATTCCGTGCAGCGATCGCCTGATAAATTTCTCGATGCTCTACCCGAATTTCTAAAACTTGAGGATTTTGCCGAGTGGTTTGCATTCTGAGCAACGTCATCTTGTCGAAGACTTGATCTAGCAGCGTCACCAGCCAAGGATTTCCAGAGCTAACCGCAATTCCGTGATGAAACTGATAGTCCAGCTCCAAGAGTTGGATACTGTTTAACTCTGAGCTAGGGTGCTGCATGAGCTTTTCGGCTTGCAGTACATAATGCTCAATAGCCTGTAGCTGATCAGTGCTAGCCTGTTCACAGGCTCCCGCAATAGAAACCTGTTCTAGCCCGATCCGGCAGTCATACAGATGCATGGCGTCTGTGGCAGAGATAGAGGTGACACGCAATCCTTCGTTAGCATCGCCCGTGATTAGCCCCTCTCGCTGAAGCTGGCGCATGGCTTCGCGGATGGGAGTACGGCTTACCTGAAGCTCTTGGGCTAGATGAGTTTCGACCAGGCGATCGCCAGGAGCTAAGTTTCCAGATAAGATGCTGGCTCGTAAGGCTTGATAGGTTTGCTCATGCAGCGACTTACTCCGGCGAATAGGCTGGGAAGACAATATCAAAACTCGTTCTCCTTAGTGACAGCCTTAGCTCGACTTCATCGATGTTAAAAGGAAGGAAAAGTAGCAAAATCAGGAAGTTGTTATTTGATTTCTCCTGATGAGCCTGCTACCAGAAGAGCTAATACTCTGGATTCTGGCGTTTGCTCCGCTATTTTCCAAACCCGTTTGGGAATCAGTGCTTGTACTGCTTGTGGGTGTCATTGTAGCACCCGGCAAACGCACCGTCAGTACCATTTTATGGAGGATGGGAATGCAGCATGAGCCTCAGTTTCAGAACGATACAAATGCTTCGCAACGCTAGCGCAAACGTGTCTTGAGTCGGGCACTTTGGTCGAGTCGTCAGTGCTTTTGGCAAACTCGAGCTTCTCTGTTCACCTGTTAATCCAGCAATTCAGTTTTTTGTTGTGGGGCGTACTTTACAACAAAAACTCTGAATCAATGTACTTTCAATCATTGCCAAGCTGATAATCATGTGAGTCGATAAAGGCATAACTTTATTAAGTTCAAGCTTAAAGTTCTCCTTATCTTTAATCAAAAAATAGACCTGAATCATGAGCGAATCAGGCAGGATTGTGAGGATATCTCGTTCATTTAAGTATTTTTAGAATAGACATCAGCACCCTATCTGAGCCATATCAGTACCGCATCAGTACTCTAGTGAAACGCGATCGCTATTCTTTCCAGAAGCTATGGATTTTTCAGAAATCAACCAGTTACCTGAAGTCTTACAGAAAGCCGCGACATACAGAACTCTATCTAGAAGAATCGGCTGGATTTCGCAATTTCTACAATTTTCGACGCTTCCCGCTTAGAAATCGGAGGATTTGCCCCCTTTTTAGGCTCATCGCAGGCGCTAAGCCCCAATTCTGAGGGTCTTTCAACTCCTGCAAAGTTCCCCAATTTCAGAGGGTGTTTGAAAAGTCCAACTAGGGGGTAGCGAAACGTTTCAGATCCCCCTCTAAATCCCCCTTAAAAAAGCGGTCTTTAAGTTCATTTTCCCCCTTTTGAAGGGGGCAGAGGGATCAACAGGTGCCTAAAATTACAGCCGACTACTTTTCAAGCATTCTCTCAGACTTGCATTCGGCAATATCAAAATTGATACCGAAATTGATTTTGTTGGATGATGTGGTTTTGTTGAGTAGATAGCCTACGCGATCACAGTATTTCTCAACTCGAATTGGAGCAAATTATGAAACTGTCCGGAAAAGTTGCGCTGGTTACAGGCAGCAGCCAAGGCATTGGACAAGCGATCGCCATACGGCTTGCTCAAGAGGGAGCCGATGTGGTGATCAACTATCGCTCTCACCCAGAGGGGGCAGAGGAAACGCTGTCAAAGGTGAAAGCAGCGGGGGGGCAATGCCACATGGTCGAAGGGTTTACCATTCAAGCCGATACCGGAATGGTGAACGATGTGCAGCGCATAGTTGCGGATAGCATTGAACACTTCGGTAAGCTAGATATTTTGGTGAATAATGCTGGAATTGAGAAAAATGCTGACTTTTGGGATGTAACCGAAGCCGATTACGATGCGGTGATGAATGTGAACCTCAAGGGGGTATTCTTTGCGACTCAGGCTTTAGTCAAACATTTGCGGGAGACGCAGCAGCCTGGGAAGGTGATCAACATCAGTTCGGTGCATGAAGAGCTGCCCTTTCCGCACTTTTCGGCCTACTGTGCTAGTAAAGGAGGACTGAAAATGCTCACCCGCAATCTGTCTGTGGAACTGGCTCCCTTTGGAATCACGATTAACAATGTGGCTCCGGGGGCGATCGAAACGCCCATCAATACCAAGCTGCTCAACGATTCTGAGAAGCTAGGGGCGCTACTCAAAAATATTCCTTTGGGGCGATTGGGTAAGCCCAGTGATGTGGCCTCGATCGTGGCGTTTTTGGCTTCTGCTGAGTCCGATTACGTTACAGGCACAACCTTTTTTGTGGATGGGGGTTTGCTCTGGAATTATCAGGAACAGTAGGAATCAGGAATTAGAAATCAGGAATCATGACACCCGAAGAACTCCGATTGCAGCAAGACCGAGAACGTACCGCCTACTGGAAACGCTGGGGGCCTTACCTGAGCGAACGGCAGTGGGGAACGGTACGGGAAGATTACAGTCCTTATGGCTCGGCCTGGGATTATTTCTCGCATGACCAGTCTCGATCGCGCGCTTATCGCTGGGGCGAAGATGGCATTGCCGGAATTTCGGATAGCCGTCAGCGGCTGTGTTTTGCGATCGCCCTGTGGAATGGACATGATCCCATCTTAAAAGAGCGGCTGTTTGGCTTAACAGGCACAGAAGGCAATCATGGCGAGGATGTCAAAGAATGCTACTTCTATCTCGACAGCACACCCACCCATTCCTACATGAAATGTCTGTATAAGTATCCTCAGAAGGCTTTCCCCTATACGGAGCTGATTGAAGAGAATCGCCGTAGAGGTAAATCTGAACCAGAATTTGAGCTGCTCGATACCGGAATTTTTACTGAAAATCGCTATTTTGATGTCTTCGTCGAGTACGCCAAAGCATCACCTGAGGATATCTTAATTCGAATCACGATCGCCAATCGCGGATCGGAAGCTCATCTGCTGCACCTGCTGCCGACGCTTTGGTTTCGCAATACCTGGGATTGGAATGGGGATGAAAAGCCTTGGATGAAAGTAGCTGGCGAGAGCAGCGTCATTGAAACTTCTCATCCCACGCTCGGAAAACGCTGGCTGTATGGTCAAGGTGATGCAGAGCTGCTCTTCACGAACAATGAGACAAACTATAAGCGGCTGTTTAATACCGACAATGAATCTCCTTACGTCAAAGATGGCATCAACGATTATGTCGTGCTGGGGCAGCAGGATAAGGTCAATCCCGATCGCCTGGGCACCAAGTTTGCAGCTGATTATTCACTGACGTTTGCGCCAGGAGAAACGCAGGTTATTTGTCTTCGCTTAAGCGATCAGCCCGATCTGGCTGCACCCTTGGGCGCAGAATTTGATCGGGTGTTTCAGCAGCGCCAACAGGAGGCAGATGAGTTTTATCAGCGCATTTGTCCCTACCCTATGTCAGAGGATGAACGCAACATTCAACGGCAGGCTTTTGCAGGGTTGCTCTGGAGCAAGCAGTACTATCACTATGTTGTGCAGGATTGGTTGAACGGAGATCCGGAGCAGCCTGCCCCAGCGTCCGAACGGAAAACGGGACGCAACGCTGAATGGACTAATTTGTTTAGTGAAGATATTTTGTCCATGCCAGACAAGTGGGAATATCCCTGGTTTGCCGCCTGGGATCTGGCCTTTCACTTGATTCCGCTCGTGGTAATTGACCCAGACTTTGCCAAACTGCAACTCGATCGCCTCACCCGCGAATGGTACATGCAGCCTAACGGTCAATTGCCTGCCTATGAATGGGCGTTTGGGGATGTCAATCCGCCTGTGCAGGCTTGGGCGGCGCTGCGCGTGTACCAGATCGAGCAAAAGATTTACGGACGCAGCGATCGCCAGTTTCTCCAGCGGGTCTTTCACAAGCTGCTGCTCAACTTTACCTGGTGGGTGAACCGCAAAGATATGGAGGGCAAGAATGTCTTTCAGGGCGGTTTTTTGGGGCTAGACAACATTGGAGTGTTCGATCGCAGTAAGGAGCTGCCCACAGGCGGCTATCTGAATCAGGCCGATGGCACGAGCTGGATGGGAATGTATTGCTTGAACATGCTGGCGATCGCGCTTGAGTTGGCTAAAGAAGATGATTCCTATGAGGATATTGCCAGTAAATTCTTTGAACATTTTCTCTACATTGCCGATGCGATCGACGGCATTGGCGACGCAGAGATTGCCCTCTGGGATGAGGAAGACGGATTCTACTATGATGCCCTGCGCCTGCCCAATGGCCAGCAGTTGCCGTTGAGGGTGCGATCGATGGTTGGGTTAATTCCTCTGTTTGCCGTTGCCGTCCTGGAGGTGAAGACTTTAGAGCAGTTTCCAGGCTTTAAAAAACGGATGCAGTGGTTTATCCACAATCGCCCAGAGCTAAAAAACAAAGTAGCCTGCATGGAGACTCCCGGCATGGGCGCAAGACGCCTGTTGGCGATCGTCTATGGGACGAAACTGCGGCGCATTTTGCAGCGCCTGCTGGATGAAGGCGAGTTTCTTAGCCCTCACGGAATTCGCGCCCTCTCCAAGTACCATCAGGCGCATCCCTACACGCTGCAATGTCCGGGAGAGAATTACTCTGTAGACTATGAGCCAGCGGAGTCAACAACAGGGCTGTTTGGCGGCAATTCCAACTGGCGTGGGCCAATTTGGTTTCCAGTAAATTACCTGATCATTGAAGCCCTGTGGCAGTTTTATCATTACTTTGGCGATGAATTTCGGGTGGAATGTCCGACGGGTTCTGGGCAAGAAATGACGCTACGGGAAGTGGCGATCGCCCTCTCGCATCGCCTTGTCAGCATCTTTAAGCAAGATGAGGCAGGTCAGCGTCCGGTCTATACCGGACTAGAGGTGTTTCAGTCTGATCCCTACTGGCGGGACTATGTTCTATTTCACGAGTATTTTCACGGCGATAACGGCACAGGGTTGGGAGCTAGCCATCAAACCGGGTGGACGGGATTGGTGGCCGCTCTGATTCTGCAAAATGTCGAACATCGGGCAAAGGGAGGTCAGCGTGGAAACCTTTAAGCAGCATTGGCCGGAATACCTGATGGAGGCTGCCGAGCTGGGTCTATTCATGGTTTCAGCAGGCATGTTTACCTGTCTGTTTGAATATCCGGGTTCGCCCGTTCATCAAGCCATTCCCAATGCAGATCTCCGCCGACTCTTGATTGGTATTGCAATGGGAGTAACGGCATCATCTCTGATTTATTCGCCCTGGGGCAAGCAGTCTGGTGCCCATCTCAATCCGGCAGTTACGCTAACTTTCTATCGTTTGGGCAAGATCGATCGTCAAGATGCAATTTTTTATGTTCTGTTTCAGTGTTTAGGAGGGTTGACAGGCGTTGTCTTGGTCATGCTGCTCTTGGGTAATACCTTTACGCAACCTCCCATTAATTACATTGTCACAGTGCCGGGGCAACTCGGCTGGATTGCGGCTCTACTGGGTGAGTTAACGATTGCCTTCATCATGATGATGATGGTTTTGCTAACCAGCAACAGCCGGAAACTCAGTCCCTACACGGGTGGGTTTGCCGGAGGTTTGGTGATGCTTTATGTCTTTCTAGAAGCGCCCCTTTCAGGGTTTGGCATGAATCCTGCCCGGAGTTTGGCCTCTGCCTTGCCCGCCCAAACCTGGACAGCTTTTCCGCTCTATGTCGTGGCTCCGCTGACGGGCATGTTTTTCGCTGCTGCCTTTTATCAATCGCGATTGGGTCGGCATGCCGTCAAATGCGCCAAGCTCAATCATCACACTCACAGGCGCTGTATTTTTCACTGCGACTATCAGCGCCAGGGTGAATTTGATTTGAGCGATCGCCTGCTGCAATAAATGCAATAAAGTTCATACCCCAGGAATTTATCTATGACCCCACAGCATTACGATGTCATCATCATTGGAACAGGAGCGGGCGGCGGCACGCTGGCCTACAAACTAGCTGCGACAGGCAAGCAGATCCTAATTTTGGAGCGGGGCGGTTTCTTGCCGCGTGAGAAAGCAAATTGGGATGCCAAGGAGGTTTATCAAAAGGAGCGCTATCACACTCATGAGTCTTGGTACGATCGCGAGGGACGGCCTTTTCGTCCGGGTACAGGCTACTGGGTCGGAGGCAATACGAAGGTCTATGGGGCGGCGCTGCTGCGGCTGCGGCAACAGGACTTTGAGGCTGTCTCTCATCAGGATGGCGTTTCTCCAGCTTGGCCGCTCAAGTATGCGGATTTTGAGCCTTATTACACCGAAGCCGAGAGCCTTTATAGCGTGCATGGGTTACAGGGCGAAGACCCGATCGAACCGCCCCGCAGCCAAGGCTATCCCCATCCGCCTGTCAGCCACGAACCCCGGATGCAAGAGTTTTGTGAGGGTTTCCAGCATCACGGACTGCGGCCGTTTCATTTGCCGCTGGGAATCAAGCTGGATGAATCTAATCCAGCCAGCCCCTGCATTCGCTGCAACACCTGCGACGGCTTTCCTTGCCTGGTTCAAGCCAAAGCCGATGCTGAGGTCAGTGCTGTGCGGCTGGCACAACAATACCCCAACGTGACGTTAACCACTGCGGCTCAGGTGGTGGGGCTACAGACCAGCCCATCAGGGCGAGAAATAACGGCGGTCGCGGTGGAAATGGAGGGACGATCGCACCTTTTCACCAGCGATATTGTCGTGGTGGCCTGTGGCGCGATTAACTCTGCCCTGCTGCTGCTGCGATCTGCCAATGATCAGCATCCTAACGGTCTGGCCAATCGCTCAGATCAGGTCGGGCGTAACTTTATGAAGCACCTGGCAACGGCGATCCTGGCGATCAATGCTCAGCCCAATCCTGCGGTCTACCAAAAGACGATCGCCATCAATGATTTCTACTGGGGAGAGCCAGACTTTCCCTATCCGATGGGGCAAGTACAAAATACGGGCAATGTTTTAGGTGAGATGATTCCAGCTGAAGCACCCGCTGTCTTAGCGCCGCTCGTCAAGCTGGTTCCGGGATTTGGACTCGATCAAATTGCCAGCCATTCAACGGGATGGTGGCTGCAATCGGAAGATTTACCTGATGCCAACAATCGGGTTCGCGTGATGGGTGACAAGGTCTGCCTGGAATACAAACCGAACAATACAAAGCCCCACGATCGCTTAATTCAGCGATGGATGCAGGTTCTGAAAGCGATCGATCACTCGACGCAGACTCACATTATTCCGATGGGGATCTACCCCCGTAACAGCATTCCTTTGCAGGCTGTAGGGCATCAATGTGGCACCTGTCGCTTTGGCGAAGACCCAACCACGTCAGTCCTCGATTTGAACTGCCGCACCCATGATATCGATAACCTCTACGTCGTGGATGGCGGCTTCTTTCCGTCCAATTCTGGTGTCAACCCAACGCTAACCATTATCGCCAATGCGTTACGGGTAAGCGACCACTTAAACGATCGGATGAAATAGAAGCGGATTGTCTGGCTCAGATATGGCTCAGGCATGGCTCAGGCAGTGTATTATGCGGCTACTGGATCTGAAGCGCTAGCCCAAAAGCAGGATGCCAAAAGCAGTATGCCAAAAGCTTTTCTACATCGTCGAGCGGCCTTGGAGTTGACCCTCAGTTTAGGCATCGGATTAACGGTTTTGGCGACCGCACTGGTGAGTCGGTGGGAAACCTCTAATCGGCAATACCGCTTTCAACGGCAGATTGAGAATTTAGCCACTGCCCTCCAGCGGAGTCTTAACCGATACAGCGATCTGCTGGCCTTCTTGGGCGATTATTATGTTGCGGAGCGATCTGCGGTCAACCGCCCCACCTTTGCAAGCTTTGTGGGGCGATCGCTTCAGACCTACTCTGGCATTCAGGCGCTGGAATGGGCACCGTTAGTGCAACAAATCGATCGGCTGGCCTATGAGCAAAAAGTGCAGTCTGAAGGCTATTCCGGCTTCAAAATCACCGAGCTAGGGGGTGATGGCAGCTTAATCAGTGCGGCTCAGCGCCCCTACTATATTCCGGTGACTTATGTAGAGCCATTCTTGAGGAACGAATCGGCGTTGGGATACGATCTGCACTCTAATGTCACCCGCGCCACTGCGATCGCTCAGGCGAGAGACACAGGCGACATTACCGCGACTGGGCGAATTCGGCTGGTGCAGGAAAACCGCGATCAGTTTGGGTTTTTAATGTTCCTCCCGGTTTATCAAAATCACCAAACGCCTGCCTTACCCACTCTGCGGCGTCAGCGGTTTAATGGGGTACTGCTGGGCGTGTTTCGCGTCTCAGATGTCGTAGAGGAATCCTTGCAGGGGCTGCAATATGAGATCGATTTCACCCTTTACGATCGCAGTGCCGACCGAACAGAGCAGTTTTTGGGACGCTATGATGCCGAGCGCAAACAGGTGACAACGCTCAAAAGTAAATTGCCCCCTATTTGGATTAAATCAACGGTCTGTCCCTCCCCTGAAGATTGCCATCAGACCTTGAGCGTGGGGCAGCGGCAGTGGTCGATCGCCTTTTCGCCCTCTAGCCAATATGCCGTTGATAACCAATATGGCGCGATCGCTACTTTGGTCACGGGACTGTTGCTGACCAGCGGTTTAGTCATGGTATTGCATCAGTTAAATCGTGAGTTAGAACAAACCCAAAGTTTAAGCAACTTAAGGTTTCGCTTTTTCTCAATGGCATCCCATGAATTGCGAACGCCCCTCAGCACCATCTTGCTCTCCAGTGAGTCTCTGCAACTCAACCATGATCGGCTGACAGAAGCTCAAAAACAAACCAACGTTCAGCGGATTCATCTGACGGCTAAGCGCATGAGTCAGCAGATCGCAGACTTATTAACCTTGACCCGAGCAGAAGTGGGGAAGCTAGAATTTCACCCGGAACTCCTAGAGCTAGAAAGCCTCTGCCAACAGATTTTAGAAGAGATACAGCTAGAAGTCAGCCAACCGATTCAGTTTACCAGCACAGGTTCAACGAAAGCCTTTCTAGACAAAAATCTGCTGCGATCGCTCCTCACCAACCTGCTCTCGAATGCCGCCAAGTATTCACCGCCCGATGCCCCAATTCAGTTCGGCTTACGTTGCGATTCCCATCTCGCCATTTTCCAAGTTAGCGATCGCGGCTTGGGCATTCCCATCGCTGAACAATCCCGCCTGTGTGAGCCTTTCTATCGCGGCAGCAATGTCGGAGAAGTGGCCGGAACAGGCTTGGGCTTAGCCGTGGTAAAAGCTTGCGTTGAGCTGCATCAGGGGCATTGGGCGATCGAGAGTCAGGTCGGAGAAGGCACAACGGTAACGGTGCAATTACCATTGGAGTAAGGCTTATTTACCGCTCCAGTGAACAAACCGTTTCTCAAGGATCAGAAATAGCATATTCAAGACATATCCCAAAATTCCGGTTACGAGAATCGAGGCGTACATATCGCTGACGTTAAGCACCTGCTGGGCATCAATAATGCGTTTCCCCAATCCTTGATCGGTACCAATGAACATCTCGGCCACAATCACGATCACCAGCGAGATACTGATGCCGCTCCGTAGGCCAATAAAGGTTTGAGGCAAGCTTTCTAAGAGCAAAACATCTTTGAAGACGCGCCAGCGATTGGCTCCCATCACCTTTGCTGCCAGAATACGCGATTGCTTGGCGTTGATTACGCCATAGGCGCTGTTAAACACAATTAGCAGGAATGCACTGAAGGCCGCAATCACAATCTTGGAGAAGTCGCTGACCCCAAAAAAGAGAATGAACAGGGGAATCAAGGCGCTCGCGGGGGTGGAACGGAAGAAATCAATTAAAAACTCCATGCTGCGATAGAGTTTTTCGGAACTGCCCAAAGCCACCCCTACCGGAACACCAACAACAGCCGCCATCAAAAAGGCGCTAAAGGTGCGTAACACAGTGGCGAAGAAATCGGGCAACATCGTCCCTGTCAGCATTCCTGTGATCAGGGTGCCCAAGGTGGCGATCGGCGTAGGCAGCAGCACGGGGTTGATCAGCCCAGAAACCGCGATCAGCCACCAGACACCAAACAGCACCAAGACTCCCACAAGGGGCAACAGGCGATCGGCCACTTGAGCAAACGGAAACCGTCGAACTTGATTTTGGGATGAACGAACGCTAGAAGCAGTCATTTCCGCATCTCCTGACGAAAGATTTCTAAACAGTGACGGCTAACCTCAATAAATTCTGGAGAGGTAAGCGTATCGGGGGTGCGAGGCCGAGGCACCGTGAAGGGAACCGCCTCGACAAGATGGGTGGGGCGTTTGCTGAGCAGCAGCACCGTATCGGCCAGAAACACCGCCTCTTCTAGATTATGAACCACCATTAACATGGGAATAGAGGTCGCCATGAAAATTTCCTGAAGCTTATCGCGCACAAACAGGGTGGTTTCAAAGTCCAGTGCCGAAAAGGGTTCATCCAAAAACAGGACTTCTGGATCGGCCACCAGCGCCCGCAGGATGGAAACCAACTGCTGCTGGCCTCCAGAAAAACTGTAGGGGTAGCGTTTCAGATCCAGCCGGATGTTGAAGGTGCTGATCAGCCGTTCGACGCGATCGCGACATTCTGACTCGGCCATGCCTTTAACCCGCAGCGGATAGGCAATGTTGTCGTAGGCGCTCATCCAGGGAAACATGGAATCTCGGTAGTTTTGAAACACATAGCCGATCTTGGCGCGGCGAATGGGTTTGCCGTGAATGCGAATCTCACCGCGATCGATGGGAATCAGTCCGCTAATCATGTTGATTAGGGTAGACTTGCCGCATCCGTTGGGGCCAAAAACCGAAACGAGCTGGTTGTTGGGCAAATCGAGGTTAAAGTCTTCGTAGAGCGGTAGTCCTGCAAACGACTTGCACAACCCCTGGACAGAAATAAAGTGTTCTGGCGGGGCGATCGTGGGGGTGGTTACAGAGTTGATCATCATCAGAGGTTCTCCCAGTATTCATCAAAATCCGGCATCGCAGCGATCAGCAACAGCCAAAATCCTACGCAGGCTTGTACAAGAGGCTGGCAACATCAACCTGTTTGGCAAACACCTGTTTATCTGTCATGAAGTCAAAGAATTTCTGGAAATAGGCCACATCATCTGGCTTAAACTCGTCGTACAGCGTGTAGCCCACCAAAGGAACCTTCTGAACCAGTTCCCCTTCGATCGCCGTATAGCCCACCAGATATTGCCTCACCTGATCGGGATTGGCGCGGATATCTTCGATGGCGCGACGGTAGGCTTCTACATAGGTTTTGGTGGCTTCTGGAAACTGCTGAATGAATTTACTGCTGAGGGCTGCGGCACCGCCAAACCAGGGCGCTTTAGGATTGTCCAAAATGTATTTGGAAACCACGCCATATTCCAGCACGCGAGCAATTCCTTTCATTTCACCTACTGTTCCCGTCGGCTCTAGCGTGTAGGCCGCATCAATTTGACCGGATTCCAGCGCGGCGACATGCTGCCGAATTTCGAGCTGCTGTACCTGCGGATCGCTGATCCCAGCTTTGGACAAAATGGCTTGGGCGATCGCCAGGTTCTGTGCCCCTGGCCCGGACGCGACTTTCTTACCTTTCAGATCGGTGATCGACTGAATTGGGCTGTCTTTTGCCACAATGATTTGCTCTAGCTTGTAATCGGCATTGCTGGGATTCGCCGCAATGATTTTGAACAATCCGGGAGACGCAATTTCCGAGAGTCCCAACGCCCCGCTAGCAACCCCGTTTCCGGTGCCCTGAAGCCGTCCTGCAATCAGCGACTCTGCCACCTGGTTAGCCGAGGCAAATTTCACGACCTCTACATCCAATCCGGCCTCTTTGAAATACCCTTTCTTTTCGGCAATAAACAGAGGCAGTCCCGCTGCAACAGGCCAAAATCCAATAGAAATTTTGCCCGGATTTTCTGCGCCAGTCGCCGCAGATGAGCTAGAAGCTTGAGGCTGAGTACAGCCGTGGGCGGCGATCGCGACTGCGGCACTGGCGCTCAGGTGAAGAAACTGTCTTCTCCGAATTCTCATAAATCCCCCTTTACAAATGAGTTGGGTTGGGCTTAAAATTGCATCATAAGATACAGAACTTCGATGTACTCTATTCTGTACTGCTAGCTATCTCTGTTCCGTACTCTGCTGAGTGACCCGCATCGAAACTAATGGACTCAGCGTATAGAGTGAGCGTGGAAACTTTGGGGAAGTTTTTGTGGAGAAATCGTGGAGAATGTCAGGGTTTCTCTACATTTTTCAGCGGCAACATGATGTTTGCTACTCGGGCGTAAGCGAAACGTCGACATCAAGAGCCAAAACCAGACATGGGTTTTCAAGCGAATTTGATATGATACTCAGGCGGATCACAAGCTTCAAGTAAATGAGTTTCTTTAATATCTAATTTTCGGTATCTGTATAAATCTTTTGCTGTATGAATGAATCTTCCCAAAAATCCCATCTCTTTAAAGGATCAATAGTCTATCCTGTCTCTATTTCAGATCTAAAGGTTTTAATCGATAGCCTACGCCATGTACTGTTTCGATTAAATCTTTGGGTGCGCCCGCATCTCTTAGCTTTGCCCGCAGATTTTTAATATAGGTCTTGATCGTATCTTCTTCGGGAGATTCTTGCCATGTCCAGATCTGTTCCATAATGGCAGTCCGGCTCAGGACTCGCTTGCCATAGCGCAATAGAGCCTCCATCAGAGCAAATTCTTTAGGCGTCAGGCGTATGGGCGATCGCCCATACATGACTTCATAGCTGGCAGGATCGAGCGACAGTTCTCCCCAGCTTAAAATTGGGCTTGCACCCGACTGGCCACGCCGCAACAAAGCTCGAATCTGTGCCAGTAACTCCTGTAAATTAAACGGCTTGACCATATAGGCATCTGCTCCAGCATCCAGCCCTATCACCTTATCCAGGCTGGTATCCCGAGCGGTCAGCATTAAGATGGGGGAAGAATAGCCGCGATCGCGCAACCGCTCACAGAGGCGAAGGCCATCTAGTTTCGGCAGAGTGACATCCAACACAATGAGGTCGTAAACACAGGCTTGGGTTTTATCCCAGGCTGACTCACCATCTCTAGACAAGTCCACATTATACCGCTGCGCTTCGAGGGCTTCAGTCAGAGATTCTGCCAATTGGCGATCGTCTTCTACTAGCAGAATTCGCATTGTTTGCTGAATTAATCGGCCACTAGAATTATATTCCTGCCACTCAACAGAATCCATGCATCAGGTTTTGCACCCAACAGAATCCATGCATCGGGTTTCGCACTGTCTAGCCCGACCTGTCTGAGGCAATCAGCTAGGGAACTCTCTTGTGATTCTATCTCCACAACACCTGGGAAATGTCTGTCTCCATACTCCACGCGATCGCCGCTTGACAAATCTGAGCCAAATCTGAGCCACAGAGGGGAATCCGTGAAATTGTTCATTGGGTGCGTAGATACGCTGCAAAATGCTGTAATCTTATTAGCGACCCTCTTATTACTATTAGTTCTCAATAGTTAAGATTAGTTTTTTGTACCTCTTGTGAGTTAAGTCGGAGCAGTTCTCCTGTCCGCTTATAGCCAAACAAGCTGTCAGAAAAGAGTCCGAACGATTTTGCGATCGCCCTTCTGCCCATAGGATTGGCAACAGTATTTTTAAATAGTTGGTCATGAGCTTTCCTATAATCTTGAGAGTAATTAACAATAAAAGGCCAGTACGGCAGTCTGCTTCTATAGTCGTAGCCATGACTCTTAGGGCATTGTTGTGGCCGCACGGAGCGCAACCGCAACAATGTTCTGACAGGGGGCGCAGCCATGACTAAAGCCAGCATTCAAACGGCAACCATTCAGCGATCGCTCACCGGACGATTTGTTGGCTTGCTGCTGGGCGCGCTGCTGCTCCTGATCTGTTTGCTGTTTAGCGTTACTCTGGGTGCCGCAGAGATTGCGCCGAAGGCGGTTTGGGCAGCGCTATTTGCCTTTAATGGTTCCACCGAACATTTGATTATCACAACCGTGCGCTTGCCAAGGTCGCTGATTGCACTGTTGGTGGGGGCGGCTCTGGCAGTTGCCGGAGCGCTGATGCAGGGGTTAATGCGCAATTCGCTGGCAGACCCTGGCATTTTGGGCATCAGCGCAGGCGGAGCTTTGGCAGTGGTAGGTGCTACTTTTTTCAGCATTTCTGAAACAGCCTATATCTGGATGGCGTTTGCTGGAGCTGCGATCGCTGCCCTTATCGTCTATTTTTTGGGTTCGATCGGTCGGAGCGGTATGACTCCCCTGAAGCTGGTGCTGGCAGGTGCGGTGCTTTCCTATTTACTCTCAGCGCTGACCAGCGGCCTTCTGATTCTGAATCAGCGCACTCTAGATGAAGTACGGTTTTGGCTAGCCGGATCGGTCGCGGGCAAAGACCTGGAGGTATTTTGGCAAGTTCTGCCCTACGTCGGAGTTGGGCTGGCGATCGCCTTCAGCTTAGGCAAATCAATCACGGCTTTAACCCTAGGAGAAGATGTCGCTAAAGGGCTAGGGTTGCGGACGGAATGGATTAAGGCAATCACGGCTGTGGTCGTTGTGCTTTTAGCAGGCAGTGCCGTAGCTCTAGCAGGGCCGATCGGCTTTGTCGGGCTAGTGATTCCCCATCTCGTGCGTTTCTGGGTCGGCGTAGATTATCGCTGGATTCTGCCCTATTCTGCCGTTTGGGGTGCAATGCTGCTGCTGTTTGCAGATTTGGCAGCGCGGCTGGTGATCAAGCCTCAAGAATTACCTGTCGGCGTAATGATGGCGATCGTCGGTGCGCCATTTTTTATCTATTTAGCGCGATTGAAGGTACAACGGTGACAAAATCTCCAGTCGTTTTTCGTTCTGCCGCTCTTTCCTTTCAACTGAATCAGTATGTCCCTTTTGTTCTGCTCGGATTAATCCTGCTTTGCTTCATAGTGCTAGTCCTCAGCGTTAGCTACGGAGAGTATCCGATCGCTTTACTAGATGTGATCAAAACCCTCTTGAGAATACCGACTGCGAATACTAGCGACTACAGCTTTGTGATTTACACCTTGCGCTTACCCAGAGCGATCGCGGCTTTCTTAGTGGGAGTGGGTTTGGCGATCGCAGGGGCGATTTTGCAAGGTTTAACCCGCAATCCCTTAGCTGCACCCGAAATTGTCGGCGTCGAGGCGGGAGCAGGGCTGGCAGCCGTGACGTTGATTGTTCTGTTTCCTGCTGTGCCTGCGTTTCTGCTGCCCGTTGCTGCGTTTGCCGGGGCATTTGTGGCGGCTCTGCTAGTTTATGCCTTGTCTTGGGAGGGCGGCAGTTCACCTATGCGGCTGATTTTGGTGGGGGTGGGGGTGGGGGCGATCGCCTCTGCCCTCACCACATTGATGATCACCTTTGGTGAAATTTATGATGTCAGTCAGGCGTTGGTGTGGCTAGCTGGCAGCGTTTATGGGCGAGGCTGGGAACAAATTCAGGCGCTGCTGCCTTGGCTGCTGGTGTTTGTGCCGCTGGCGTTGATCCTGGCTCGCGAGTTGAGCCTGCTGCATCTAGGAGACGACATTGCTCGGGGGTTAGGCAATCGCGTTGAGTGGCAGCGCGGCCTGCTTTTGCTCACCAGCGTGGCGCTTGCAGGAGCCAGTGTTGCCACCGCAGGCACGATCGGCTTTGTCGGATTGGTAGCTCCTCATCTGGCGCGTCAGTTGGTTGGAGCCAGCTATCAAGGGCTGTTGCCAACGGCAGCGCTTCTGGGCGGTCTTATTGTCTTGCTGGCTGACTTCTTAGGGCGATCGCTGTTTGCTCCGATCGAGCTACCCTGCGGCATTGTTACGGCTGCGGTGGGCGCGCCCTATTTTCTCTATCTGCTTTACCGCAACCGCAATGCCTGAACCATCGATGACCCGAGAAATGATATCCAGGAGATGAGTTGTGCTATCTGAAATCGATCGCTCCTACAGCCTTACGACTCGCAAATTGACGTTGGCTTACGACCAAACCTCGATTGTTTCTAATCTTGATTTGGCGATTCCAGCCGGACAAATTACCGCCTTGGTGGGGTCCAACGGCTGCGGCAAATCGACCCTGCTGCGCGGATTGGCGCGGCTGCTCAAGCCCCAGAGCGGCACGGTCTATCTGGATGGCAAAGCGATCGCTCGATTGCCGACCAAAGTGGTTGCCCAGCGCATCGGTATTTTGCCGCAAAACCCAGCCGCTCCTGAAGGCTTGACCGTTGCCGAGCTGATTGCCCAAGGACGCTATCCGCACCAAACCTGGCTACAGCAGTGGTCACAAGCTGATGAGCAAATGCTGCAACAGGCGATCGCCCTAACCCATCTAGAAGCCTTTGCCGATCGCCCCCTAGATACCCTGTCGGGCGGACAGCGCCAGCGGGCTTGGATTGCCATGACCCTGGCTCAAAACACGGAAATTTTGCTGCTGGATGAACCCACCACGTTTCTCGATCTGGCGCACCAAATTGAGGTGCTAGATTTGCTCTATGACCTCAATCGTCAGCACAACCGCACGATCGTCATGGTGTTGCACGATCTAAACTTAGCCAGTCGCTATGCCGATCATTTAGTTGCTCTACGCAATGGAGCTGTGTTTGGGCAAGGTACCGTTACAGAGGTGATGACGGCAGCGATGGTGCGAGAGGTGTTTGGCTTAGAAAGCCAGATCGTGACAGACCCTGTAGCGCAAACGCCGATGTGCATCCCCATCGGACGCAAAGGCCGGATCGCCCGCCCCCAGCCTTAACTTTCCTACATTCAGATGCAGTGGGGATATTCCCCGTTTTTGGAATGATATCTGCTCGAAGAAATACTGGTTTGAGCGGCCAGGGAAAGCGTGGTAGGCTTATTGAAACTTATTATCATTAGATAAGTCCACGAGTCTATTTATCGCCCCGCCATGACGCTCACTCTCAACGAATCCGACTGGGACGAACTGCATCAGCAAGCCCCTGAACCACGTTATCCCAATCTGATTTTGGATGATTTTGAGGAGCTTGAAGCTGTTCCAGAACGGCTGGGACGGGGCTACTGTCGCCATATGGAGCTATGTTCAGGGGTCTGGCTGAGCCTGTCAGATCAGCAGATGCATCAGAGTTGGGTGCTCAAAGTCCCTGCCCATGACCATCTGGTGCAATGTGCGGTTGTGCTGTCGGGGCTAGTGCAGAGTGAAGACATCTATCCAGCCTTTGGCGGCCAGCGGAGCTACTTCTCTGGCAGCGGTATTTCGCCCTCCTATGCCGTGCGACACGAGCGATCGCAGCGCGTCACTCAAATCAATATTCACCTGCTGCCCAGCGTGCTGGAGACGTTTTGGGCAGGGATGGAGGAGGGTGACGCGACCTTGCTGAAGCTGTTGATCAAGCGCAATGACTGGAAAGTATCTTTTTTCCCTACTGTGACCGCAGCAATGCGGCGGGTGGCAGAACAAATTTGGGCGATGCCCTACTGCGGCTCCACCCGGCGGATCTATCTGCAAGCCAAGGTGTTTGAACTGCTGGCCTTGCAGCTTCAACCCATTGTGTCTGATCAAACCCTGCTCCAGCCGCCACCGGGGCGCAAACCGGATACGATCGCCCGCATCTACCATGCCAAAGAGGTATTGGCCTCTCGGCTAGAGAACCCGCCGGGATTGTTTGACCTAGCTCAGCATGTGGGGGTGAGCGATCGCACCTTGCAAAGGGGTTTTCGAGATGTGTTTGGCACCACAGTCGTTGGCTCTTTGATTCAGCAGCGGCTGGAGTCGGCAGAACAGCTGCTGCGTCAGGGCAACTGCACCGTGGCCGAGGCCGCAGTCCAGGTAGGCTACGGCAACATGGGGCACTTTGCAGTGGCGTTTAAGCGCCGCTTTGGCATTACTCCTAGCCAGTGCTTGACGGGGAGGAAGGCTACCTCAAAATCTTAATTGTCGATTTTTGAGCAGACACTCCCAGATCGCATTCCCTACACTCTTTTCATTAGCTATCAAGATTAATTTGCAATAAGTCTTGACTTTGGTGTGAGGAGTTGAAATGCGCGTGTGGCAGTTTTCTAGTTCGGTGCAGTTGGCGTTGGTTGTGATTTTGACAAGCGGTTGGGGATTGACCCTAGCACCCTCAGCCTATGCTCAAGAGCCAGTCAGGGATGAGGTTTCAGGCTTAGAGGTCAGCCCTCAGCAGAGCGGTTTGCGTAATGACTTCTCTGCTCAGCCGGATGAGTTGAGTCCAGAAGTGCCGATCGCCAGTACCAAGCCTGCTCAACTGCATCAATTGCAGCTGCCTGTGACGATCGAAGATGGGGTGGCTCAAATTGAAACCTCCTTGATCCAAATTATTGATGTGCGGGTAGAAGCGACGGACGCTGGATTGCAGATGATTCTGGAAACAGCAGAGGGTGAACTCTCGGTTTCGGAAACTCGTACCGTCGGCAATGCCCTGATTGCGGATATTGCCAATGCCACCCTTGCGGAAGAGTTTTCTCAAGTCGATCCGATCGAAGGGATTGCGCTGGTGAGTGTGACGAGCTTACCGGACGGTAGGGTGCGGATTGCTATTACCGGGACGAATGCGCCGCCTGCGGCTGAGGTGCGATTGCAGGGGCAAAGTTTGGTGCTGGCGGTAACGTTAGGGAGTGCGGATGCAGCCACAGAAGAAGATGCCATTCAAGTCGTGGTGACGGGGGAGCAGGATGAAGGCTATAACCCGTCGAGTGCCTCGACTGCCACACGGACAGATACGCCATTGCGGGATATTCCTCAATCCATTCAAGTTGTGCCACGAGAGGTGTTGGAAGACCGCAATGTCAGAAGTCTGTTTGAGGCGGTAGAAACAGTTAGCGGCGTGATTGATGGTGCTGACTATAATGGTTCACCTGCACAAGATTTCATCATCAGAGGATTTGACCAGGGTGGGAATTTCCGAAATGGCTATCGAGATGCTAATTCTTATGCTCTGACAGGAGTAGGGACGATCGAGCAAGTAGAAGTCTTGAGAGGGCCTGCCTCTGTTCTATTTGGCGCTGTAGAACCGGGCGGAATTATCAACGTTATCACTAGACAACCTCTGAGTGAGCCTTATTACAACCTGACATTTGACGCAGGCAATCGTGATCTGTATCAGCCCAGCATCGATTTATCAGGTCCCTTGACCCCAGATGAAACCATACTCTATCGCTTCATTGCCAGCTATCAAAGTTCAGGCGGGTTTCAAGATTTTGTCAACACTGATCTCGTAACGATCGCCCCTTCGATTACGCTGAATTTTGGCGATCGTACAAACCTGAATCTCTACTATGAGTACATTAACTTCAGCGGTGTTTTTGAGCAATACGCCTCGATTTTGAGTGATAATACGCTTCTACCTCGGAGTTTTTATCAAGCCTATCCCGATGATGCTTCTATAGATAATACGACTCAGAAATTTGGTTACGTGCTGAACCATGAGTTTAGTGATAATTGGCAGCTTCGCAACAATTTTTCTATAACTGCCAGCAGGAACGATGAACAATACACCTTGGCAACGAGCGTAGTCAATGATCGTTCTTTAACGCAATTCGCCCAAGAGCGGGAATTCCCGCAGGACAATTACTTTGGGCAGATTGATTTGCTTGGAGAATTTAACACAGGAGCAATTTCACATCAGCTTCTGGTGGGCTTTGATTTTAATCGCAATGTCGAGATTTTCCAAAGGGCAATTGGCATCGATGTTCCTAATTTGGATATCTTCAACCCAGACTACGACATTCCAGACTTCAATTATGGGCCAACCTCTAGCACCTATACTGCTACACAATCTTATGGGGTTTACCTTCAAGATCAAGTTGCTCTTCTAGATAATCTGAAGTTACTGATCGGCGGTCGGTTTGATTGGGTTACAGTCAATGAAACAAGTAATGGAGCCGATTCACCAGAACAAAACGATAATGCATTCAGTCCCCGGATTGGGTTAGTGTATCAGCCTAGCGATACGGTTTCTCTCTATGCCAGCTACAGTCGATCATTCCAGCCTACCTCTGGGTTTAGCCAGGATAATCAACCGTTTGAACCGACTAGAGGAACTCAGTATGAAGTGGGAATTAAAGCTGACTTCCTAGACGGCAACCTTGCCACGACTTTGGCAGCCTATCATCTGACTCGATCGAATGTCGAAACGCCTGATCCTGACAATCCTGATTTCTCTATTCAAGTGGGAGAACAACGGAGTCAAGGGATTGAGCTAGACATTGGAGGCGAGATTTTGCCAGGTTGGAATCTCATTGCTTCCTATGCTTACACCGATGCAAAAACGACTAAAGATAATGCGATCGAGGAAGGCAATCGATTAACTAGCGTGCCAGAGAATCAAGCCAGTCTCTGGACAACCTACGAAATCCAGCAGGGAGATTTGAGAGGTCTGGGAGTTGGTCTAGGGCTGTTTTATGTGGGTGAGCGCCAAGGAGATTTGGATAACTCGTTTCAACTCCCCGATTACTTGCGTACTGATGCAGCAATTTACTACCGCAGAGGTCGTTTGAACACTGCTATTAATATCCGTAACCTATTTGATACGGACTATATCCGAACTTCCGATGGTGGAAGCACATTTTTACGAAGAGGTGCTCCTTTTACCATTGTCGGGTCTGTCAGTTGGGAGTTTTAATCACCTAATGATCAGGAAAGCTGCTCATGCAATGATTTCGTTTCTACTTGCCATCAAAGCCCTTTGTCTTTTGGCTCTAGATGAATTGGTTTGGATTGTTCGTGCCATCTGCTTAAACTTACTTATAGTATGGCAACCTCGAAAGATTTGGAACAGTTACAAGTTTTCATCTATCTTTCTAATCACAATTGTTTTTGCGATCGCATCCTGTAATAACAGCCCAACAGAAATAGCAGCAAGGCAGACAAGTGCAATTGCTCTGCGATCGCCAGCAGAAATGAAAGTGGTGAGTCATGCTTTAGGGAAGGTTGAAATTCCAGTTAATCCGCAGAGAGTTGTTGTATTAGATGATCAAGTGCTTCTTGATCCGGTATTGGCACTGGGCATAGAGCCAGTGGGTGCCCTTTCTTGCTCTGGTTGTGGAGAAGACTTTAGAGGAATACCCAGCAACTTAGTTACTCATGTTTTAGACGTAGGTACTGCAAGCGAACCTTCTTTAGAGAAAATTCTTAGTTTCAAGCCAGACTTAATTGTGGCAAGAGAATGGTAAAAGGGTTCTTATTCGCTTCTTTCTAAGATTGCTCCTACAGTAGTGGTTGACTATTATAGCCTGTATGATTTCAAAGAAAGGTTGCGATATTTTGGTCAATTACTGGGAAAGAGCGATCGCGCTGAGAGGCTCCTGGCTCAATATCAAGAGCGCATCCGGCAGCTACAAGACCAGTTAGGAATGCAACTAGAGTCAAAAACAATATCTGTACTTCATTTTAGAGATTCATTAGATGTTTTCTCTACCAATACTCTGGACAGAATTAGGGAGCTATGATGCCGTAGGAGCGTAGGTTTGGGTAGTTAGGATGGGATTTAATCAAAGTCGGGTTCAAGTCTAACATCGAAATAAAGCGCGAAAGCAGATGGTCATTGAAAGCTAGACGTTTGTAGCTGGACATGGAAAAAGGAATCGGTGGCGATTGCGCTTCACCTTGGCGATGACGGAGTTGAACCTCATATTTGGCGAGATTTAAAGCAGTAAGACAAGCATTGAAGTGAAAATCTAACCTTTTAGAGTTACGGGTTTGGGCATCACAGAGTCCAGTAAATTGCTTAGCATCTCTAAAAATAAACTCAATTTGAAACCTGGCTTTGTAAGACTTGATGATTTGCTTAGCATCCAAATCGACATCGGTAGAAAACAAGAGAACAAATCCTGTTTTGCCCACTTTACGGGTATCAACGAGGCAAGCGATTCGAATCTGCCGCTTGAGGGAAACATGCCAGACGACGGCACTGTAAAGGTTGAGTTGAGGCTCCAGTGGCTCCAGGTGGGTGAAGCGTGATAAATCAGCCAGGTCAACTTTAGCGTCATATTTACGTTTAGCCCCGCGAGATTTTTGCTCTCCTGTGTAGAGGTAGCGCATATCAGCATCACTGCGCAGTTTACCAATCAAGTGCAACTGGAGTGCAATCACTGCATATTCTCACGACTTCGGCAGGGTCAACTCAGTGACTTCGGCACCAGATTCTCAGCCAACTTCGGCAGGGTTAATTTCATCCCCTTCGGCAGGTCATCTTTGTCAGAATCAGATCGCATGTGAGATCACCTTTGCTCCAAACAATAACATGATCTCTTCCTGGCTTCATTCGACGGTGGCATATTCAGCCGTATCATGTTGAACCGGGCTGGTTAACTTTCGCATCGACTCCCCTTTGAGGGATAGTCTCAGGGCATCATGAACAATGCGGTCGAGCAGGGCATCAGCGAGGGTGGGGTCTTGAATCTGCTGATGCCATTGAGCAATGGGAAGTTGGGTGGCAAACAGACAAGCGGCTTTGCGGTAGCGTTCGTCTAATAAATCCAGTAGATCGCGTGCCTGCTCCTGGGAGAGAGGATCGCGCAACCAGTCGTCGAGGATGAGCAGGTTGAAGGTGGCTAATTGTCGTTTCCACCTGGGAAATGAGCCATCAGCTTTAGCGAGCTTGAGTTCCAGCAGCAGGTCTGCAGTTCTGAAGTAGCGCACGCTCTGTCCCTGCTGGCAGAAGGCATCTGCCAAAACAGAAGCGAGGAAGGTTTTGCCAACGCCTGTGGGTCCGACAATGATCAACTGAAGGTGTTGATGTAACCATTGTCCCTGTGCTAACTCCAGAAACTTCATTTTGCTCAAGCCGCGAGCGACGTTAAAGTCAATGTCATTCAAACTGGCAGTGGTCGTTAGTTGAGCTTGCTTGATCCGGCGTTGCAACCGTTGCTGGGCACGTCGCAAATGCTCACGTTCCACCAAAAGTGTCAGTCGTTCATCGAAGCTGAGATCGTGATAGGTGCTGCTGGTGTGCTGCTCGCTCCAAGCTTCGAGCATTCCGACCAGACGCAAGGCTTTGAGTTGTTCAATCGTAGACGGGTTCATCATGAGAATTGATCCAATTAGGAATAGTACTGAGCACCCCGGACATTTGCATGTTCAACCACCGGAACGCCTGGATTGTCATCAACTAAGGGTTCTTTGTCCAACTGGGTTTGCAGCATCGAGCGGATGCGACGCAAACTGACGATGCCAAACACATTTGCCCGATGACAAGCCGCTTCCAGCCGTGCCGTGCCATACTGCGTCGCTAGAGACTGCAAACCTCGCACGGTGCGGAACGCCTGCTCTTCATGGTCTTTGCGTTCAAACATTGCCTCTACCTGACTTGTCGTGTGGAGTCCGACCTGTTGCGCCCAAGCCACAAAGCGTTCCTTCGACTGCCGCTTATATGCCCAATGTTCCGGCGGCATGTGGTCAGGCAGCGTCGTGTGGCGGTGGGGCAAGCGGCAGCGCTCATGCCCAGCAATCCGCTTGCCATCGTGAAAGATTTCGACCATCTGCTCGGACACCTTGACCCGCACCTCGTGCTGCACAAACCAGTAGGGGACAGAGTAGTAGTGCTTTTCGACTTCAATGTGATAGTCCAGGTTCACCTTTGCCGTCTTCCACTGGGCAAACACAAACGGTTGAACGGGCAAGGGAGATAAGGCAGGTTGGTCTACCTGCTCAAACAAGATGCGCCGCGACACGCCATAACCGTGCATCGTCCGCTCATTTAACGCCTTCAGCCTTTGGGTAATCGCAGCGTTGAGATCTGTAAGCGTACTGAATTGCTCGTGCCGCAACGGTGCCAGCACTTGTCGTTCTACCTCTTGCACTGCCTTTTCGACTTTGGCTTTGTCACGCGGTTTGTACGGTCGAGCCGGAATAATGGCAACCCCGTAATGTTCGGCGAACTCTTGGTAGCTCTCATTGATGCCCGGTTCATACCGGCAGGGGTCGGTGACGCCGGACTTGAGGTTGTCTGGCACAATGCACTCCGGCACACCGCCCAAAAATGCCAGTGCCCGCTGGTGCGACCCAATCCAGTGTGGTAACGCCTGCGAGGGCGTGGCTTCGGCGTAGGTGTAGTTACTTGCCCCTAAGCAAGCCACAAAGATTTGCGCTGCTGTCACTTGCCCGGTTTCCTTGTCCTGCACGGGCACCGTCAGCCCACAGTAGTCCACGAACAACTTTTCGCCGCCCTTGTACACCTGCCGCATCGACAACTGGTGCCGCACCCGCCACTGGTTGTACCAGCGGCAAAAAGTGGCGTAGCTACAGTTCCATTCTCCTTTGTCCAGTCCCTCTTGCCACAGCAGCGCTAACGTTACCCCTTTGTGCTGCAATTGGGCATCCAACCTTGCAAAGTCAATCGGTTCGGTCCGCTGTTCGCGGTTCTGTCTCCCTTTGCCCAGTGCCGCTTGTGCCTCACTGTCACTCAACTGTGTCAACTGGGCATAGCTCAGGTTCTTAGCAGTAGCGCGACGGATGTAATCCTGCACGGTTGAACGGGCGACTGCACAGCTTTGCGCGATCTGGCACTGGCTATAACCCAGATCGTGTAATCGCAAGATCTCTCGAAATTTTGCCACAGGCAGTAATCCTCCTTGTTGCTTCCGTTTCATACCCCTGCTACCTCTGCTTGTCGTTGACAGCGAGTGTAAAGGGGGGCCGAAGTTTGTGAGAATTACCTGCCGAACTTTGTTGAGAATCAGGTGCCGAGGTTTGTGAGAATCACCCGCCGAAGTTCAGTGAGAATAGGGTGCCGAACTTTGTGCAATTTTGCAATCACACCATCGATAAACTTTTTCTTGCTGTAAAACCCATCAACGACCCAATATTTCAGCCCTTCTGGCAGATGAGGATAGGTAGTTTTGATTTGGTGGAGGTAATGGTCAATCCGAGTGACTTCGGCAGCAACAGGTTCGCCGTCACCCGTAGAGTTGGGTTTGGGTGGGAGTTGTCCCAGCATGATTCGCGCTTGCTCGATCGCTGATTTAGAAATCGAGGGGTGCCCGGGATGCTGTTGCTGCGCAGATTTGCCTTTACGCTTAAGTTTGCTAGTGTGGGCTGGGGTCGCAGGGGTCTGTTGCACTGAGAGGGTGTAGCACTGATGGCTCTCTACATCAATGATAGCGATGACTGAAATCTCTAATCCCTTTTCCGTCCGACTGGCACTGCCGTTGTAGTACCAGTCCAGCCCGTAGGTCTTTTTGCCACTTTTGGGGATAAATGAACAGTCCATTCCCCCAATCTGATCGCCTCGCACAGGCATCGCCTCGCCAATCAACTGCTCATTCAAGCTCATGAAGCTAAAGGGTTGACTGTAGTGTCGCCGATGCGTCTTCTCAGAATATTCGCCATAGCGACTCAAATTTGTAAAGTTGACGTTGCCACACAGCAGCAGAATCGTGGGAATCAAGCTCAGCAAAAACTTTTGCTGTGGTTTGCTAAATGCCCCATTTTGG